>NZ_JBEXHV010000009.1:86837-286567 GCF_040608275.1 Micromonospora sp. NPDC005205 | reverse complement strand
CGGACCTACACCACCCTCACCCGAGCAGCCTGATCAACAACACATGACACATCTATCGGGACTTCCCCTTGACACATGTCTCGGGACACGACAGTCACGACCTGACGGAAAGTGTCCAAGATCTCTGGCCGGTGGGCCGCTCGCGTCTGCGGTCAGTCGCCGCGGGCGTCGTACCTCGGCCGTAGCGTGCCGGGTATGAACCGCACCGATCGCCTCTACGCGCTGGTCGAGGAGCTGCGGGCGGTGTCACCACGGCCGCGTAGCGCCCGCTGGCTGGCCGCGCGTTTCGAGGTGAGCAGCCGGACCATCGAACGGGACCTCGCCGCGTTGCAGGAGGCCGGGGTGCCGATCTGGGCTGAGCCCGGGCGCACCGGCGGCTACGTCCTGGACCGCGCCCGCACCCTGCCGCCGGTCAACCTGACCGCCGCCGAGGCGGTGGCGATGGCCGTGGCGCTGCACCGGCTTGCCGGCTCGCCGTTCGCCGGGCCGGCCGCCACCGCGCTGCGCAAGCTGGTGGCGGTGCTGCCGGCTGCCGATGCCGCCGAGGCACACCGCCTCGCCGACCGGGTGCACCTGATCGGCGACGGGCCGGCCGCGCCCGTCCCGGCCACCGTCGCCGACGCGGTCACCGCGCGGCGGGTGCTGCGCATCCGGTACGCCGACCGCGCCGGCGCCGACTCGACCCGTGACGTCGAGCCACTCGGCTACCTCGGCAACTCCCGACACTGGTACCTGGTCGCCTGGTGCCGTCTGCGCGACGAGCTGCGGTGCTTTCGTACCGACCGGATCCGGAGCGTCTGGGCGCTGCCCGACGTGGTGGCCCGGGAGCTACGCCTGACGGATCTCGACATCCCGCACGAGCGGGTCCGCCCGCTGAGCCTGGTCTGAAGGGGGCTCGGCGCTTCGGCCTGGTCTGGAACCGGCTCGGCGCTCGGCGGCCTGGTCTGAAGCGGGCTCGGCGTGGCGGCCTGGTCTGGAATGGGCTCGGCGTGGCGGCTGGTCCGAGACCCGTCCGCAGCGCGGCGGGCTGGGTGGGTCTCGTCACCGAGAAACCCGCCGGGTGATCCGGAAACACCGACAGGACGCTGTCGCCAACGGCCCTGAGACTGCTCCAGACGGCGGCAGAGCGGCCGGCACGAATCATTCTGGAGGCAGTAGATGTCCAGTTCCACCACGCCCATCACCTGGTTTGAGATCGGCACCGACCGGCCCGAGGACGCGGAGCGGTTCTACGGAGAGCTGTTCGGCTGGACCTTCGAGGAGCAGGGCTCGCCCAACGGCGGGTCCTACCGCGTGACCGGGGCCGGCGGGGACACCGGGATCGGTGGAGCGATCCGGGCGACCGACGGAACGTCGCCGAACTACGCGGTGTTCTACGCCGAAGTCGCCGACGTGGCAGAGACCTGCCGACAGGCCGAAGCTGCCGGCGGCCGGGTCCTGGTACCAGCCCGTACGGCACCGAGCGGTCTCCGGTTGGCCCACCTACTCGACCCGGCCGGCAACCACCTGGGCGTTTTCACGCCCCCGCCCCCGCAGCCCTGACCCCTTCCAAGGTCCCGCTGATGCCCCGGGGTTGGCCTTGTCCCCGGGTTTGGCCTTCCTCCCGGGCGGGTGCGATGGCCGGGCCAGCCTGGCAGCACCCACGCGCGTGATCCGCACGACAGGGTGGCGGGTCGGGCCGGGCACGGCAGGTCGGACCGGGGCCAGACCGGCCTGCCAGTGGCGTACCGAGCCCGGCCCCGGCCGCTGATGCCTGCCGGGGCCGGGCTCTTCGGACTACTTGCCGGGCGTACCAGCGCCGTGGTGGCCGCCCATGCCGCGGTGCCCGCCGGGGCCGGGGAAGACGCCGGCCTCGACGGCCTTGGTGATGGCGTCGGCCTGCTCCTGGGTGAGCTTGCCGTCCTTGACCGCCTGGTCCAGGCGCTGCTTGATCGCGGCCTGACGGTCCTCGGCGGACGGGCGCTGCGGTCGGTCGGCCGGCCGGTGCTGCTCGCGGATCTTCTCCAGTGCGGCGGTCACCTTGTCGGTGGGCACGCCAAGCTCCTTGGCGAGCTCCTCGGCGAACGCGCCCTGCCGGTCGGCCTTCGCACCTGGAGCCGTGTCGGGAGCCGGGGCGGTGCTGGCGCTCGGTGTCGGTGTGGGGGTGTCGGCGGCGAACGCGATCGTCGGGGCCGCGATCCCGACGCCGAGGACGCCGGCGGTGGCCAGGCCGGCCAGCAGGTGCTTCCTGCGGATGGTGCGGGACATGCTGTCCTCCAGAGGTTCGGTCATCCTGCGCTGTCATCACCGACAGTGACCGGGCCGTCTGGGCGGAAGCCGTGGCGAACCTGTCAGCGAGCTGAAAATCCCGGGCGGCGGTGGGCGAAATCGGTTGTGTGGTCGCTGGCCGAGCGGTCAGGGTGGACGATCCACCGACGGAAAGGACACTGCGGCATGACCGTCGAAATGCGGGAGATTCCACTCGTCGGGCCGGACGCCGGGCCGTACGGCATCACGCCTGGCCCGGACGGCGCGTTGTGGCTGACGTTGGCCCATGCCGGTGGCATCGCCCGGTTGTCGCCCGACGGCGCGGTCCGGACCTACCCGCTGGATCCGGCCGGCGGTCGTCCGTTGATCATTACGGCAGGGCCGGACGGGGCGCTCTGGTTCACCCGCTCAGGGGACGACCGGATCGGTCGGATCACCGTCGACGGTGAGCAGCGCACCATCGCCCTGCCGGCCGGCACCGGGCCGGGCGGCATCGCGGCTGGGCCTGATGGCGGGCTCTGGTACGCCGGGATGACCTCCGACACCATCGGCCGGGTGGGGATCGACGGCAGCCACACCGCCTTCCCGCTGCCGGTGACCGGCGGGTTCGCCTCGATGATCACTGCGGGCGCGGACCAGGCTCTCTGGTTCACCCTCAACCAGGCGAACGCTGTCGGCCGGATCGATCTCGATGGCAGGGTGACGCTGCATCCGCTGCCCACAGTGAAGGCGGGCCCGGTCGGCATCACCGTGGGCGTTGACGGCGCCATCTGGTTCGTGGAGATCGCCGCCGGTCAGCTCGGTCGCCTCGACCCGGATGGCGAGATCGTCGAGTTTCCGCTGCCGGACCGGGCGGCCCGCCCGCACGCGATCGTCGGCGACCCGGACGGCGGCGTGTGGTTCACCGAGTGGGGTGCCAACCGGATCGGTCACCTCGATCCCACCGGACGGTTCGAGGGCTACGCCCTACCTACCCCCAACGCCGAACCGCACGGCATCACCCGCACCCCCACCGGCATCTGGGCCGCCCTGGAAATCGGAGCAGTAGCCTACCTACCCCTCTGACCCCCGGTGATCATGAAGTTATCGCCGCGACACGCCGTGGCGAGTGACAACAACTTCATGATCACCGGGGAGTGCACCGGGGAGTGCACCAGGGAGTGCGCCGGTGAGTGCACCGGGGAGTGCACCGGGGAGTGCCCTGGGAGCGTCCCGGCCGCGCCCCGGGGTTAGTGGACTGCGGGGGTTGCGGTGAGGGTGGCTGTGGTGGTGTCGAGGGTTGCCTCGGTGCCGATGGGGACTGTGAGTTGGTTGGGGCCGTGGCCGATGGGGAGGCCGCCGAGGACCGGTACGCCCAGGTCGCCGAGGCGTTCGGTGAGTACGTCGACGATTGTGGTGTCCCACCCGTCGCCGCAGTCGGTGAACTGTCCGACCGCCACCCCGGCCAGTCCGTTCAGTGCGCCGGCCCGGCGCAGGTGGGTGAGCATCCGGTCGACCTTGTACGGGGGTTCCTGCACGTCCTCGATCAGCAGCACCGCACCGGTCAGGTCGGGCAGGTCGGGCGTGCCGATCGACGCGGCGATCATGCACAGGTTGCCGCCGAGCAGGGTGCCGGTGGCGCGACCCGGGACGCGTACGCCGAAGGTCTCCTCGGTGGGCACCGCGGTGATCGACACTGGTTCGGTGGTCATCAGCGCCGCGTGCAGGGATTCGGCGGAGCGCAGCGGCGTCCGCTCGTCGCGCCAGGCCGCCCCGGGGCCGTGCACCCCGGCCAGGCGGGCGCCCCGCCACAGTGCGAACTGCAACGCGGTGATGTCCGAGAAGCCGGCCACCACCTTCGGGTCGCGGCGGACGGCTGCCATGTCGATGGCGTCCACGATCCGTTGGGCCCCGTAGCCGCCGCGCGTGCAGATCACTCCCCGCACGTCAGGGTCGGCGAAGGCTGCGTTCAGGTCGGCGGCACGCAGGTCGTCGGTGCCGGCGAGATAGCCGTGACGGGCGTACGCGTTCGGTGCCGGCACCGGGCGCAGGCCCCAGCCGGTGAGCAGTTCCATGCCCCTGGCCACCCGCTCCGGCGAGGTCGGCCCGGACGGCGACACCAGCAGCACCGTGTCACCCGGGCGCAGCACGGGCGGGCGTACGGCGGCGGTGTCCTCGCTGATCACAACCGCAGAGCCTAACGACCCGGCCGAGGCGGGAACGCCACCCGGCCGCGCGGCCCGTGCCGGGGCGTGATGCCGTGCGGCGTACCGGCTAGCCTCGACGGGTGGCAACCGCGCTGGTGATCGAGAACGACCCGACGGACGACGCGCGCCGGCTGGGTGAGTGGCTGACCGAGGCTGGGCTGGAGCTGTGGGTGGTGCGTCCGCACGCCGGCGACGAACTCCCCGCCGACCTGGAGGGGTACGCGGCGCTGGTGGTGCTCGGCGGCGACCAACAGGCGTACCCGTTGCCGGACGGCTCGCCCGGCGCGCAGTGGTTTCCCGCGGTGGAGGGCCTGCTGCGCAAGGCGGTCCGGTACCGGGTGCCGACCCTGGCGGTCTGCCTGGGCGCGCAGCTGCTCGCCACCGCACACGCCGGGTTGGTGGAGCGCAGCCCGTCCGGGCCGGAGATCGGCCCCGGCGTGGTCGGGCGGCGCGACGCCGCCGAGAACGACCCGTTGTTCCGGTACGTGCCGTTGATCCCGGACGTGCTCCAGTGGCACGCCGACGAGATCACCGAGCTGCCTCGGGGCGCTACCCTGCTGGCCGCCTCCACCCGCTACCCGCATCAGGCGTTCCGCCTCGGTGACCGGGCGTGGGGGTTGCAGTTCCACATCGAGTGCGACGCCGCGATGATCGCCGGATGGGCCACCGACTCGGTCCAACTCGCCGAGCTGGGCTACGACCCGGAGCTGGTCGTCGCGGCCTGCGCCTCGGTGCTGGCCGACGTCGAGGAGGTCTGGCAGCCGTTCGCCGCGCGGTTCGCCGCGCTGGCCCTCGGCGAGTTGGACGACAGCACGACGCGGCGCGGCCTGCCGCTGCTCGGGCACTGATGAGCCGGCCGACCAGGGCATCGGGCCGACTGGCCCGGTACGGCTTCGGCACCGCCGAAGGCGATGGTGGCGCGCGCGCCGCGGACCTGCTCGGCCCGGAAGGGCTGCGACTGTGGCGGCCGGTCGAGCAGGAGCCGGTCGACGAGGCCGCAGCGGAGCTGCTCTCCGCGCTGTCCCGGGCCGCCGACCCGGACCTGGCGCTGCGCCAACTGCACCGCATCGTGGAGGCCGAGGGCCGTACACCCGCAGGCGGCGCCGACCGCCCCACGCCCGCAGGGGGCACCGACCGCCGCACGCCCGCAGGCGGTGCCGCAGGCCGCACGCCAGCAGGCAGCGCCGAGGGCCGCACGCCCGCAGGCGGTGCCGAGGCCAGTACCACCGAAGGCGGCACTGAATCGCCGCTGCTCGCGGACGTGCACGCCGATCCCGGGCTGCGGCGGCGGCTGATCGCGGTGCTCGGCGCGTCGGCGGCGCTCGGCGACCACCTGGTGGCCCACCCCGAGCACTACCGGGCCCTGCGGACCGCAGCGGACGGGCTCGCCCCGATCGCCGAGGGGCGGCTGGAGCCGGCCGACGGCGGTAACCCGGTGGCGGCGCTGCGGACCGCGTACCGCCTGGCGTTGTTGCGGATCGCGGCGGCCGACCTGACCGGCGGTCGCGGCCTGGAGCAGACGATGGCCGCGCTCTCCGCGCTGGCCGACGCGACGCTGTCCGCGGCGTACGAGATCGCGGTCGCGGAGCTGGCGGAGGGGACCGAGCGGCCCCGACTCGCGGTAGTGGCGATGGGCAAGTGCGGCGGCGGCGAACTGAACTACGTCTCCGACGTGGACGTCATCTTCGTGGCCGCCGAGGACGCCGACCTGCCCGCCGCGACCCAGGTGGCGACCCGACTGATCTACATCTGCGGGCTGGTCGCCTGGCCGGTGGACGCCGCGCTGCGCCCCGAGGGCAGCCGCGGCCCGCTGGTGCGGACCCTCGCCAGCCACCTGGCCTACTACCGGCGGTGGGCGCGCACCTGGGAGTTCCAGGCGCTGCTCAAGGCCCGCCCGGCCGCCGGGGACCTGCCGCTGGCCCAGGAGTGGATCGACCAGCTCGCGCCGCTGGTCTGGCGGGCGGCCGAGCGGCCCGAGGCGGTCGAGGACGTCCGCGCCATGCGCCGCCGGATCATCGACCACATCCCGCCAAAGGAGCTGGAGCGCGAGATCAAGCGCGGTCCGGGCGGGCTGCGCGACATCGAGTTCGCCGTCCAGTTGCTGCAACTCGTGCACGGTCGCGGCGACGAGACGCTGCGTCCGCCCGGCACCATCCCGGCGTTGCGCGCGCTCGTCGCCGGCGGCTACGTCGGGCGGGCCGACGGCGAGGCCCTGCTGCGCGGCTACCGCTTCCTGCGCAGCGTCGAGCACCGGTTGCAACTCCAGGGCCTGCGCCGTACGCACACGGTGCCCGCCGAGCCGGGCGCGCTGCGCTGGCTCGCCGCCGCGCTGGGTTTCACTGCCGCGCCGGGGCGCAGCGCCGTGGAGAGCTTCCGGGCGGAGTGGGTCACCCACGCCACCGAGGTACGCCGACTGCACGCCAAACTGCTCTACCGGCCGCTGCTGGAGTCGGTGGCCCGGGTGCCGGCCGACGGGTTGCGGCTCACCCCGGAGGCGGCCAGGAACCGCCTGGAGATCCTCGGCTTCGCCGACCCGGCCGGGGCGTTGCGCCACCTCCAGGCGCTCACCGGCGGGGTGAGCCGTACGGCGGCCATCCAGCGCACACTGCTGCCGGTGCTGCTCAGCGAGTTCGCCGACGCGCCGGAGCCGGACCGGGGGCTGCTGAACTACCGCAAGGTCTCCGACAAGCTGGGCAGCACCCCCTGGTATCTGCGGCTGCTGCGCGACGGCGGCCCGGTCGCCCGTCGGCTGGCCCGGGTCCTCGCCCTGTCCCGGTACGTCGCCGACCTGCTCGCCCGCGACCCGGAGGCGCTGCGGCTGCTGGCCGAGGAGAACGAGCTGGCGCCCCGCGCGTCCGAGGTGCTGCGGGAGGGGTTCCTGGCGGCGGCGGCCCGGCACACCGATCCAGTCGAGGCCACCAGCGCGGTGCGCGCGCTGCGACGTCGCGAGCTGGTCCGGGTGGCCTGCGCCGATCTGCTCTGCCGGGCCGGCGCGCTCGCGCCCAGCCCCACCCGGGCGGACGGCGCGAACCGGCCCGCCCGCAAACTGTCCGACATCACCGAGGTGGGTACGGCGCTCGCCGACGTCACCGACGCCACCCTGGCCGCCGCGCTGCGGGCCGCTCAGGCAAGTCAGCCGGCACCAGCGGGGCTGCGGTTCGCGGTGATCGGCATGGGTCGGCTCGGCGGGTACGAGTCGAACTACCTCTCCGACGCCGACGTGCTCTTCGTCTACGACCCCCCGCCGGGCACCAGCGAGAGCGCCGCCAGCGCTGCCGCGCACGCCGTCGCCGAGGAGCTGCGCCGGCTGCTCGGCGTACCCGCCCCCGACCCGCCGCTGGGCGTCGACGCCGACCTGCGCCCGGAGGGCCGCCAGGGCCCGCTGGTCCGCAGCCTCGCCGCGTACGCCGCGTACTACGCCCGCTGGTCGCGGGTGTGGGAGGCGCAGGCACTGCTGCGCGCCCGGTTCGTCTGCGGCGACGCCGACCTGGGCGCCGAGTTCGAGGCGATGATCGAGCCGGTGCGCTACCCGGCCGACGGGCTGACCCGCGAGCAGGTCGTCGAGATCCGGCGGATCAAGGCCCGGGTGGAGACCGAACGGCTGCCCCGTGGCGCCGACCCGGCCACCCACACCAAGCTGGGGCGCGGTGGGCTCGCCGACGTGGAGTGGGCTGTGCAACTCGTCCAGCTCCGGCACGCCGGCGCGATCCCGGAGCTGCGCGGCACGCGTACCCTCGACGCCCTCGCGGCGGCCGAGCGGGCCGGCCTGATCGACCCGGCGGAGGCCGCGGAGATGGCCGCCGGTTGGGCCCTTGCCGCGCAGGTCCGCAACGCGTTGATGCTGGTCCGGGGTCGGGCCGGCGACCAACTGCCCCGGCACGGGGTGGAGTTGGCCGGGGTGGCCCGGCTGCTCGGCCGCGACGACCCGGGGGAGTTCCTCGACGAGTACCTGCGCACCGGCCGCCGCTCCCGCGCCGCTGCCGAACGGGTCCTCGATGCCTGACGCGTCGCCGCCCCCGACCGGGCGGAGCGTCGCGGGCTGGGCGGCGGCGACCGGGGTGGCGGTGCTGCTCGCCGTCGCGTTCCTCCTCGCTCCACCGATGGGCACCGACCTCGCCGCCCAGGTGGCGCGTGCCGGGTTCACCGAGCGGTACGGGGCCGCGCCGGTCGATTTCGGCTGGTACGGCGGCGTCAACCAGTACGGCTACAGCCTCTTCACGGCCAGGTTGGGCACGCTGATCGGGGTGCGTCCGCTGGGGGCGGTCGCCGCCGTGGTCGGCGCGGCCGCGCTGGGTTGGCTGTTCAGCCGCAACCGGGCCCGACGACCGCTGCTGGCCGGCGTCCTCGGCGCGGTGGTGCTGGTCGGCAACCTGGCCAGCGGCCGGATCACCTTCGCGGTCGGGCTGGCGTTCGGGCTGCTGGCGCTCTGCGCGGTCAGCGCGGAACGCCCACCGCGCTGGCTCCGGCTGACGCTTGCCGCCGTCTGCGCCGCCCTGGCGACGGCGGCCAGCCCGGTCGCCGGCCTGTTCACCGGGCTGGCCGGCGCGGCGCTGCTGCTCAGCGCCCTGCGCACCGGTGACGGGCCGGGCCGCCCGCTGCCCGGAGGCTGGCGAGCCGACCGACCACTGGTCGAGGGGTTCGTCCTGGCTGTAGCGCCCGCCGTCACGCTCGCCCCGATGGCGTTCCTCTTCGGCAACGGCGGCACCCAGCCGTACTCGGCCGAGTCGATGCGCATCAACGTCGCGCTCGCGGTGCTGGTGGCGGTCGTGCTGCCGCGTCGCCGTCGGGTGCTGCGCATCGGCGCGGCGCTCACCGTGCTGCTGCTGATCGGGGCGTACTACGTGCCCAGCCCGATCGGTTCCAACGCGCTGCGACTGCCGATGCTGTTCGCCCTGCCCGTGCTGGCCGGGTACGCCGCCCTGCCGGGGCCGTGGCTGGCCGGTTTGCTCGCCGCGACCGTGTGGTGGCAGTCGCCGGTGATGATCAGCGACGTGACCCGGGCCGGCGCCCCGGAGAGCGCCGAGAGTTTCTACCAACCGCTCGTCGCCGAACTCGACAGGCGGCAGCCGGCCGGGCGGGTCGAGGTGGTGCCGCTGCGCGACCACTGGGAGTCCGCGTACCTGCCGCCGACCGTGCCACTGGCCCGGGGTTGGGAACGCCAGGTCGACAGCGACCGCAACGCGCTGTTCTACGACGGCAGCCTGAGCGCGCAGACGTACGAGAAATGGCTACGGCACGAGGCGGTGAGCTACGTGGTGCTCGCCCCGGACGCACCCGCCGACCGGTGGGGCCGCGACGAGGCCGCGCTGATCCGTGCCGGCCTGCCGTACCTGCGGGAGGTCTGGCGTGACCCGACCTGGCGGATGTACGCAGTGGTCGATCCGACCCCGCTGGTCGGTGCCCCGGGTCGACTCGTCACCGCCGACCGTGGCGCGGTCCGGCTGACCGCCACACCCGGGGACGTGCCGGTCCGGGTGCGCTGGTCGCGCTGGCTCACACTGAGCGGCCCGGACGGCTGTCTGCGACCGGGCGCGGACGGGTGGACCGAGGTGCGAATCCGCGCCGCCGGCGACTACTCGATCTCCAGTGGGCTGGCACCGACGCGCCACTGCTGACCGTGCCTGCCGTCGGCCTCCCACCGACGGGCTGGCAGCATGTCCGGCGTGCCTTCCCACCTCGCGCGCTGGACCGGCCTGGCCGGCTCGATGCTGCTCGCGCTGTCCGCCTTCCTCGGCGGCGCGTTTCCCGGCGGCCCCCTGCGCAGCACCCCGGTCAGCATCTGGCAGGGGCCCAACGGCCCGCTGATCCTCGCCGCCTGGCTGGTCGGCACCGGCCTGATGGCGTACGCCTGGTGGGCGCTACGTGACGGGGGACCCTCGACGCGCTGGGCCCTGGTCACCGTCGGGCTCTGGCTGCTGCCGTTGCTGATCGCACCGCCTTTCGGCAGCCGGGACGTGTACGCGTACGCCTGCCAGGGCGCCAGCTTCGTCGGCGGCATCAGCCCGTACGAGCAGGGTGTCTCCGCGCTGCCGTGCCCCTGGCTGGACACGGTCTCGGTCATCTGGCGCGACACCCCGGCGCCGTACGGGCCGCTGTTCGTGCTCGTGGCGGGCGCCGTGGTGAAGGCCACCGGGTCGCTGACCGCCAGCATCGTGCTGTTCCGTGCCCTGTCGCTGGTCGGCGTCGTCCTCACCGCGTGGGCACTGCCGGCGCTGGCGCGTCGGGCCGGTGTGCCGGCGAAGCGGGCGGTGTGGCTGGCGTTGGGTTCCCCGCTGGTCGCCGCGCACCTGATCGGTGGCCCGCACAACGACGTGCTGATGCTCGCCGCGTTGGTCGGTGGGCTGGCCGTGGTGGCGGCGCACCCGGGCCGGCGCGGAATGCTGCTGGTCGGCGGGTTGCTCCTCGGGGTCGCGGTGGCGATCAAGGTGACCGCCGTGGTGGTGGTGCCGTTCGCCGCGCTGGCGGCCACCGCCGGGCCGTACCGGATCCGCACGCTGATCCGCGACGGCGGCTGGGTGGTCGGCGGCACCCTCGCCACAGTGGTCGGCGTGACAGTCGTCGGTGGGCTGGACTTCGGTTGGATCGGCGGGCTGTCCCAGGGTGGCGCCGCCATCGCCTGGACGTCCCCGTCGACCGCCGTGGGACAGACTGTCGGCTACGTCGCGGCGCTGTTCGGTGGTCACATCGACGCGCTTCCGGTCACCCGCGGAATCGCCGTGGTCCTCCTGGCGGTACTACTCGTCTGGCTCTGGTGGCGGGCCCGCACCCGCGACCCGCTGTACCACGCCGGCCTCGCGCTCGCCCTCACCGTCGCGCTCGCCCCCGTCGTGCACCCCTGGTACTGGACCTGGCCGCTGTTCGTGCTCGCGGCCACCGCCCAGCGGACCAGATGGTTCACAGTGGTCGCACTGGTCGCGTCCTTCCTGGTGCTGCCCGACGGCACCGGGCTGCCCCGGTACACCAAGACGGTCGGGGCGCCGCTGATGACGCTGTTGGTGATCGTGCTGGTCATCCGGTTGGTACGGTCGGCTCGGGCGGCCCGCCAGCCGGTCGCCGCCGACTGAGGGAAGGTGCGCCGGTGACCGCTCCCGGTGCCTCTCTCTCCCGGTACGCCGGCCTGGTCGGGGCGGTTCTGCTCGCCGTGGCCGGATACCTCGGCGGGGCACTGCCCGACGCCCCGCTGGGCGTGACACCCGCGTCGATCTGGCGGACCCCGGACGGCCCGGCGACGCTCACCTGCTGGCTGATCGGCACCGTGCTGCTGGTCGGGGCATGGTGGTCACTGCGCGAGGGTGCGCCGTCGACCCGTTGGGCGTACGTCACCGCCGGGCTGTGGGCGCTACCGCTGCTGCTCGCGCCACCGCTGGGCAGCCGGGACGTCTACTCGTACGCCTGCCAGGGCTGGACGTACGCGCACGGCGTCGACCCGTACACAGTGGGGGTGGCGGCGGCGGGCTGCCCCTGGCTGGACACCGTGGCACCGATCTGGCGGGACACCCCGGCACCGTACGGTCCGGTCTTCGTCCTGCTCGCGGCCCTCGCCGTCGGCCTCGGCGGCGGGCTCACCGGAACCATCGTGGCGCTGCGCGTGATCGCCGTGGCAGGGCTGCTGCTGGCCGCGCTCTGCCTGCCCAAACTGGCCCGGGCGGCCGGGGTGCCGGCCCGGCGGGCGGTCTGGTTGGCGCTGGCCGGTCCGCTGGTCGGCGTGCACCTGGTGGCCGGCGCGCACAACGACGCCGTGATGCTGGGCCTGCTGCTGTGTGGACTGCTGGTAGTGGTCCGGCGACCAGGTCGGCCGGCGGCGCTGCTGCTGGCCGGAGCGCTGCTCGGGCTGGCCGTCACGGTGAAGGCCAGCGCCGCGGTGGTGGTGCCGTTCGCGGTGCTGGCCGGAATGCCCGACCAGCACACCGTTCGGGCACTGCTGCGCCACGCTGGATGGCTGGCCGGAGGGCTGCTCGCCGCACTGCTCGTCACCTCCGCGGTGTCCGGCCTCGGCTTCGGCTGGGTGGGCGGGCTGACCCACAGTGGCGACTCGGAACAGTGGACGTCGCCACCCACTGCCGTGGGCTTCGTGGTCGACTACGCCGGCGCGCTGGTCGGCCGGGACCCGCAGGCGGTGCCGGTGGTCCGAGCGGTCGCGCTGCTGCTGCTCGTCGGGGTGCTGCTGGTGCTCTGGTGGCGGGCCTGGCAGACCCTGCGCGGACTGAACGACGTCGCAGCTCATCGGGGTGGTTCCGTCGACGAGTTCCAGTGTCCCGAGGCGGGACGTTCCGGGGTCGCGGGTCACGAGGTGGCTGCTGGCATGGGGGCGTCTCCCGCTGGCACACCCTCGGGGCTCGCGCGCCCTGAGGTCGGGTGTCCTCCGGTGGTGCGGTCCCGGGTGGCGCTGCACGGCGCGGCGTTGGCACTGGTCGCCACCGTCGTCCTGTCCCCGGTCTTCCACCCCTGGTATGCGACCTGGCCGCTGGCGCTGCTCGCGCTCACCGCGGCCCGCACGACGTGGTTCGTGCTGCCCACCGCTGCGGCAGCCTTCCTCGCCCTGCCCGACGGCACCAACCTGGCCCGCGTCACGAAGGCACCCGGTGCCCTGGCGATGACCGCCCTGCTCCTGACCGTGCTCATCCGCACCCTCCGCGCCCGCCGTCAGCGGGGGCGGGGCGGGGCGGGCTGAGAAGGTGGGGGTTAGGCTCGCGCGCCGCAGGTGGGGCAGGGCTGGGTTGAGGGCTGGGGGTGGAGGCCCAGCGGGAGCGGAGCAGGACGGTCAGGAACAGTACGGCGGGACCGGCGAACGCGACGACGACAGCGGTCACTGCCAGCTCCGCGAAGGTGATGGCGCCCTGTGCCGCGCCGAAGTTGTCAGCCAGGCCGGGCACCGCCAGGAAGCCGGCGGGAGTGAGCAGTGTGACGAGCGCCCAGCCGCCGCGGGTGTCCCCGCCCAGTGCCAGCCCCATGGCCAACAGGGCCCCGACGACCAGCAACAGTCCGCCGACGGTGGGCAGGAAAACTTCCATGGTGTCGCCGTAGTAGATGAAGCTCGGGTCCAAGCCCACGAGGAATTGCGTCGCCAGCACCGCCAACAGTGCGGACAGCGCCGGCGCGAGGCGAATCGCCCGCGAGGGTCGATCGGGCAGGGCGAGCCCCAGCAGGCCCAGGACCACCTGCGGCAGCAGCACCATCAGCGGCGGTCGCAGTGTGTCGAGCGCCGCGGCCACCGGTGGCAGCGCGATCGTGAGCACCAGCGCGAAGGTGATGGCCGGCCGGGCGACCCGACTCGGCGCGACGGCGATCACCACCGCCGCCAGCAGCCATGCCGCCCACGCGACGACACCGAGCGAGACGAACGGGCCGACGTGGGGGACGCCCCACTCGGCGGGCGGTGGGTGCAGCTCTGCCGTACCCCAGACTCCGGCGAGCGCGCTCGCGGTGACCAGGGCCAGCAGCGCCGCGAGGCGTACCCCGGGGATCAGGCCGGTGACGCCCGCGGCCCGCAACCGCTGGCGGAGGCCGCCGCGCACCAGGTCCGCGGCGTCCGCCGGCGTCGGCCAGCGTTGGTCAAGGGCGGCCAGGTCGAGGTAGGTGCCGACGATTTCGGCGCTGCGGGCACGCCGGTAGTCGGCGGGGTACGCGCGCAGCAGCCGGAGGTAGCGGCGTTCCAGGTCGTTCATGCCAAGCCTCCGGCCGTGCGTGGGGTGGTCGGGAGGGCGGCGCGAGTCCGCTTGGACAGCCGAGCGGTGGCGGCTTCGACGTTGCGGCGCAGCCGCTCGGTCTCGGTGCTCAACGTGGTCTCACCGCCGGGGGAGAGGCGGTAGTAGCGGCGCAGTCGGCCGTCCACCACCTCCTCCCGGTCGACCTCGACGAGGCCGGCGTCGACCAGCCGGTCGAGCGCCCCGTAGAGCGTCCCGGGGCGTAGCGACACGCGGTTGTCGGAGAGGGCGGCGACCTCACCGATCAGCCCGTATCCGTGCATCGGCTGGGCGGCCAGCGCGGTCAGGATCAGGAAGGTCGGTTCGCGTAGAGGTGTGTCCACCGGAGCAATATATCGGACGCGAAGGTATGCCGGGGGTGGCGCACAGCGAGCCGGGCCGGCTCCGCGGTGAGCGGAGCCGGCCCGGCCGGTGTTTCGAGCGACTGCTCAGCAGTCGTAGTACATGGCGAACTCGTGCGGGGTCGGGCGCAGACGCACCGGGTCGACCTCGTTGGCGCGCTTCCAGTCGACCCAGGTGGAGATCAGGTCGGGGGTGAAGACGCCGCCGTCGAGCAGGTAGTCGTGGTCGGCCTCCAGCGAGTCGAGCACTGCCGACAGCGAGCCCGGCACCTGCTTGACGTCGCCCCACTCCTCCGGCGGGAGGTCGTAGAGGTCCTTGTCGATCGGCGTCGGCGGCTCCATCTTGCTCTTGATGCCGTCCAGGCCGGCCATCATCATGGCCGAGAAGGCCAGGTAGACGTTGGCCGACGGGTCCGGGACGCGGAACTCGACGCGCTTGGCCTTGGCGTTGCTGCCGGTCACCGGGATGCGGGTGCAGGCGGAGCGGTTGCGCTGCGAGTAGACCAGGTTGACCGGCGCCTCGTAGCCCGGCACCAGGCGACGGTACGAGTTGATCGTCGGGTTGGTGAAGGCCAGCAGCGACGGCGCGTGGTGCAGCAGACCGCCGATGTACCAGCGGGCCATGTCGGACAGGCCGGCGTAGCCGGTCTCGTCGTAGAACAGCGGCTCACCGTTGAGCCAGAGGCTCTGGTGGGTGTGCATGCCGGAGCCGTTGTCGCCGAACAGCGGCTTGGGCATGAACGTCGCGGTCTTGCCGTTGGCCCAGGCCTCGTTCTTCACGATGTACTTGAAGAGCTGAAGCTGGTCACCGGCGTGCAGCAGGGTGGAGAACCGGTAGTTGATCTCGGACTGGCCGGCGGTGCCCACCTCGTGGTGCGAGCGCTCCACGTTGAAGCCGGTGTCGACCAGGCGGCGCACGATCGAGTCACGCAGGTCGGCGTAGTGGTCGACCGGCGGGACGGGGAAGTAGCCGCCCTTGTACGCGGTCTTGTAACCGCGGTTGCCGCCCGGCTCTTCGCGACCGGTGTTCCAGGCGCCCTCGATCGAGTCGATGTAGTAGAACGACTGGTGCGCCGAGGTCTCGTGGCGGATCGAGTCGAAGATGTAGAACTCCGCCTCGGCGCCGAAGTAGGCGGTGTCGGCGATGCCGCTCGCCGCCAGGTACGCCTCGGCCTTCTTCGCCACGTTGCGCGGGTCGCGGCTGTAGGCCTCGCGGGTGAACGGGTCGTGGATGAAGAAGTTGAGCGCGAGCGTCTTCTGCGCGCGGAACGGGTCGATGAACGCGGTGGCGACATCCGGGAGCAGGAGCATGTCCGACTCGTGGATCGCCTGGAAACCGCGGATCGACGAACCGTCGAACGCGAGGCCGTCGGTGAAGAGGTCGTCGTTGACGGACTCGACCGGCAGGTTGAAGTGCTGCATCACGCCGGGCAGGTCACAGAAACGAACGTCGACGAACTTCACGTCCTCGTTCTTGAGGTATCGCAGCAGTTCCTCGGGATTGGCGAACACACATCCTCCTGGCACGTCCACGGGGTGGCTAGGCTTCTGGCGACGCTAGGGCCGGGGGGTTGCCCGGCCGTGTCTCCGTTGTTTCTGCCGTGTTACGTCCCTCGCGGAGCGTCAGTGGCGCCCCGTCCACGCCTCCGGCCCGCCAGGGACGCCGTACCGACTGTGCCAGTGTAATGACATCTGATCGCTTTGGCCTGAATCGGCACGCAGTGGCGGCGGCGCCCGGCAAGCCCCCATCCCGGCGCGGATACCCTTGACCGCTGTGACCAATCCGCACCTCCCGGCAGCGCCGGCCACCGACCCCACCTTCACCCCGCCGAGCCTCGGTCGGCGGTTCGGGGCGCTGATCATCGACTGGGTGCTCTGCCTGCTGGTGTCCAACTTCTTCGCCGACCCGGTACGCGACGGCTGGGCCCCGGTGCTGGTGTTGGTCCTGGTGTACGGCATCTTCCTCGGCCTGTTCGCCCAGACTCCGGGCATGTTCATCACCAAGATTCGCTGTGTGAGCTGGAACGACGGCGGCCGGATCGGCGTGCTCCGGGGGCTGATCCGTGGCCTCCTACTGGCCCTCGTCGTCCCCGCGCTGATCATGGACGAGCACCGACGCGGCCTGCACGACCGGATCGCCGGCTCGGTCATCGTCGACGCCCCCCGCGCCTGACCCAACCCTCTGCGCCCCCGAAGGTGGCTGAGCCCGCCTCAGCGATCCCAAGATCGTGCTCGATCATTGATGTAGTGGCATCGACGCGCCCGGAGACCACTACATCCAGGTTCGAGCACGATCTTGGCGCTGCTCGAGCCCGAGCCGCCCGCGCCAGGCGCGTCGTCGCCAAGATCGGCGCAACATCGGGGATGTTGGTGTCTCCCCGCATGGCGGAGGCAGCAACATCGGGGATGTTGTGAAGCTCTTGGGCGCGGGGCGCGGGGCGCGGGGCGCGGGGCGCGGGGCGCGGGGCGCGGGGCGCGGGGCGCGGGGCGCGTTCGACGCCACGACGCGAAAGAGCCGGGCCCGTGCGAGCCCGGCTCTTGTCGGCGTACGTCGAAGGGGGTCAGCGGCCCCGCGACTGGCGGAAGGCGCCTGGCGGCCGCATGTTCTTCGGGATCGCGCCCTTGGGCATCTGTGGCCGGGCGGTGAGCGCCTTGAGTCGCTTGTCCAGCGAGTTGACGTCCTTGCCGGAGAGGGCGCGGGGCAGGCGCAGCAGCGTGGTCCGCAGCTTGCGGATCGGCAGCTCGCCCTCCTCCTGCCCGATCACGTAGTCGTGCAGGGGAGCGGAGCCGATCACCTTGGACAGCCGCCGCTTCTCCTGGCCGAGCAGGCCGCGCACCCGCTGCGGGTTGCCCTCGGCCAGCAGGATCACGCCCGGGCGGCCGATCACCAGGTGGACCATGTCCATCTGGGTGGTCGAGCTGACCGCCGGGGTGACCCGCCAGTCGCCGCGCATGTTCTCCATGATCTGCGCCGCCGCGCCGGGTTGCCCCTCGGCGGCGTTCATCATCGCCTTGTTGGACCGCAGGTTGAGCACGATCAGCACCGCGAGCAGGATGAACAGGATGCCCAGCGGCAGCCAGATCCAGCCCCAGAGGATGACCGCGACCACGGTGAGCGCGAGCGGGAGCAGCACCGCTGCGGCGACCAACGGCGCGAACCACCGGTCCTGCTTGGCGGTGAACTGGAACACCATCCCGATCTGCTTCAGCCGCTGGCCGAACGAGACCTTCTCCTGGGGCTTTGCCATGCCGCAGAGTCTAGTGGTCGCCGCCGGCCCGGTTGATCCGCGTCCGGGTGCCGGGGCAGCTGAGTACCTTACGTCGCCGTGAGCGCCCTGAGTGGCCGGGTAAGGAGGCTGTGGGCGCGGAAGATGAGGCACCGTGCCCATGCCCGGGTGGGGCCTTCGCGCGAAGAGTCGTCAGCAGAAGACGACGACGCCACGAAGGAGCCCGACATGTTCGGCAACGACGCAGATTTCCTGCTCACCCTGCACCGTACCCACGCCGCCGAGCTGCGCGCCGACGCTGCCGCGGACCGGCTCGCCCGGTCCCTGTCCCGTCCGGTCAGCCGCGGGTGGTTGGGCCGGCGCAGGCAGGCCGGTCGCACCGGCGACGCCCGCCGGTGACCGCGCTCAGCGTGGCCGCCACGTCCACCGCGCCCGTAGTGGCCGCCACGTCCATGGCGCCCGTAGTGGCCGCCACGTCCACCGCGCCCGGCGGGGCTGCCACGTCCACCGCACCCGGTGTGGCCCTCACGGCTACCGCGCCCGGCGGGCTGGCCGCTCGACCCGATCCGACCCCGCCGCCCGGCCGCCGGCCGATCGGCGGGGCCGGCGGGGTGGGCCGCCATGGCATGCTCGAACACGTGACCGTACGCGCCGCCAGCTCCGTCCTCGTCGGGCGCCACCGCGAGACCGTGGCACTACGGGACGCGCTGGGTCGGGCGCGGGCCGGGGAGCCGACCGCCGTGCTGGTCGGCGGCGAGGCGGGGGTGGGTAAGACCCGGCTGCTGGAGGAGTTCGCGGGCTGGGCCACCGAGGGCGCGGCGCGGGTGCTCGTCGGCCAGTGTCTGGAGCTGGGCGAGGCGGGTCTGCCGTTCGCGCCGTTCGCCGCCGCGTTGCGGTCGGTGCTCCGCGCCGACGGCCCCGAGGTCTTCGCCGGTTACGAGGCGGAGTTCGCTCCGCTCCTGCCGGAGCTGGGCCGCGCCTCCGCGGCGCTGACCACCCCCCGCGCGGTCCTGCTCAGCGACGCCCCGCGCGGCTACCTGTTCGACCTGGTCGCCGAGCTGTTCCAGCGGCTGGCTGATGCCCGCCCGCTGGTCCTGATCATCGAGGACCTGCACTGGGCCGACCGTTCCACCCGCGACCTCATCGGTTTCCTCGTCCGGGCGGCGAGGCCGGGCCGGCTGCTGCTGGTCTGCACCTACCGCACCGACGAGTTGCAGCGCGGGCACCCGCTGCGCCCGTTCCTCGCCGAGCTGGATCGGGCCCGGGGTGTGGAGCGGGTCGAGCTGGCTCGTCTGGACCGCGACGGCACCGCCGCGATCCTCACCGACCTGCTCGGCGCCGAGCCGCCCGCCCGCGCCGTCGACGATGTCCATGGCCGTACCCAGGGCAACCCATTCTTCATCGAGGAGCTGGCCGTCGCCGGTGACCCGATCGGCTGCGCGGCGCTGCCCGAGACGCTGCGTGACCTGCTGCTGGCCCGGGTGGACCGGCTTCCGGAGCCGGCGCAGCGGGTGTTGCGGATCGCGGCCGCCGGCGGCACCCGGTTCGCCCACGACCTGCTCGCCGAGGTCGCCGGGCTGCCCGAAACCGAGCTGGAGGACGCCTTACGCGCCGCCGTCGCCGCCCAGTTGGTGGTGGCCGACCGGGACGGTGACTACGAGTTCCGACACGCGCTGGTCCGCGAGGCCGTCCACGACGAGTTGTTGCCCGGTGAGCACGCCCGGATGCACGCCCGCTTCGCCGCCGCCATCGAGGCCCAGCCGCATCTGGTCGCCGCCGGCCGGGCCCCGGCCGAGATCGCCCACCACTGGTACGCCGCGCACGACCACCCGCGCGCCCTCGTCGCCGCGCGAGCCGCCGCGTGCGCCGCCGCCGACCGCTACGCGTACGCCGAGCAGCGTCGACTGCTGGAGCGGGCGCTGGAGTTGTGGGAACTGGTGCCGGACGCCGCCGACCTGCTCGGCATGGACCATCTGGCGTTGCTGGAGCAGACTTTGGCCGCGGCGGTCACGGCCGGCGACTTCAGCCGGGCCATCACGTTGACCCGGGCCGGCCTGGCCGAGGTGGACACCGACGCCGCACCGCTGCGCGCCGCCCGCCTGCTCAACCAGCGGGGTCGCCTGATGGCCCTGCTCGGCAAGAGTGACGGCCGCCGGGAGCTGGATGAGGCGTACCGGCTGGCCGCCGGCGGCCCCCGTGACGTGGCGCGGGTCCGGCTGCTCGCCGACATCGCCGCGCACATGGTCAAGATCGACCCCGGACAGGCGGCCCGGGTGGCTGCCGAGGCTGCCGTGGACGGCAAGGCACTCGGTGAGGACCTGGCGCTGCTGCACACGCGGATCGCCCTGCTCTGCCACGGCGAGCGGGACCTGGAGCGGGGGTTGGCCGAGCTGAGCCAGGCTGAGGCCGTCGTCCGCGAGTCCGGGGACTCCACGGCCCTGGTGCTCGCCCGGGTGTACCAGTCGGACGTGCTCTGCGAGTTGGGCCGCTACGCCGAGTCCGCGGAGGCCGCCGAGGCCGGCGTGGCCGAGGCGCGACGGGTGGGGATCAGCCGCTCCACCGGGGCGTACCTGCTCTCCAACCGGGCCGAGGCGCTCATCGCGTTGGGTCGGTGGGACGAGGCCGAGGCGGTCTGCGGGGAGGCCGCCCGGATCGACCTGTCCGGTGTCACCAGTCTGCACTGGATCCAGTTGGGCGCCGGGCTGCGGCTGGCCCGCGCCCACCCGGGCGCCGACGAGCTGGTCGACCGGGCGCTCACCTTCCTCAACCGACCGTACCTGTGGCCGAACCACCGCCTGCCCCTGCACGAGCTGGCGATCGAGGCGGCGCTGGCCGCCGACGACAAGGTCGAGGCGGTACGGGCGGCCCGCGTCGCGGTGGCCGACGAGAGCCTGCCGCGCCTGCCCCGGGAGGGTTGGCCGGTGCTCAGCGCCGCCGCGCGTACCGCGGCGAGGGTGGGTGACCGGGAGTTGGCCACAGCGGTGGCGGCGCTCGCCACCGACCTGCCGGCGCGGCACCCGGCGGCCCGCGCGCACGCCGCCCAGGTCACCGCGCTGCTCGCGGTCGGCGACCAGGCGCTGCCGGCGTGGCGTGCGGCGGTCGACGCGTGGCGGGCCGACGGGCAGCCCTACCCGTTGGGCAGGGCACTGCTGGCGCTGGGCGAGGCGACGGCCGCAGCCGGGGAACGCGACGAGGCGGCGACGGCGGTCACCGAGGCCACCGAGATCGGCCGGCGGCTGGGCGCGACCCCGCTGGTCGAGGCGGCCGCCACCCTTGCGCGGCGGGTCGGCCTGCGCGCCGGGGGCGGGGCCGGAGCGGACCTCTTGACCGCCCGGGAGCGGGAGGTGCTGCGCCTGGTCGCTGAGGGGCACAGCAACAGCCGGATCGCCGAGCGGCTGTTCATCTCGCCGAAGACGGCGAGCGTGCACGTCTCCCGTATCATCGCGAAGCTGGGTGTGACCAACCGGGTGGAGGCCGCCGCCCTGGCCCACCGCCTCGGCCTGCTCACCGAGGCCGCCGGGCCGCGCTGACGCGCATCGAGGCCGCCGGGCCGCGCTGACGCGCATCGAGGCCGCCGGGCCGCACACCGGCGGCCCCGGTCGGCCGCGCTGGCGCGCACCGAGGCCGCCGGGCTGACGTGGGCAGCTGAGGTCAGCGCGGCAGGTAGATGCGCCAGCCCTCGATGGTGACCAGGTCGAGGCTGCCCGGCGTGACTCGCTGCCGCTCGTCAAGCACCTCCGCCAGGGGTGAGCCGGCCGGCGCGACCCAGGCCGGTGCCGCCGCTCTGTCCACCTCCCGCCGGTACGCGGGGTAGCGGTCGAAACCGGGGCGCAGGGTGTCGTCGACGACCGCGCAGACCACCTGCTCCGCGCTGGCGAAGGTGAGCCGGTTGCAGGTCCAGTAGCCGGCGCGCACGTGCCGTACGCCGAGCTGGCGCAGGGTGCTCACCAGCTCGGTCTGCCGGGCCTCGTCGGCCCGGGTGGCCGGGACGGTCTCCGCTGCCCGCCAGGTGGCGTGGGCCGCGGTGCCCAGCGTGGCAGCGAGCACCGCCACAGCGACCGACCGGGCCAGCGTCGACCCGACGCCGCGTCGGCCGGTCGCCGCCCGACGCAGCCCGTGCCGGGCCACCGTCCACACCGGCCAGAGCAGCGCCGGCAGGGAGATGAGCAGGCAGGACAGGTAGCGGGAGCTCTCCACGGGGGTGAGCCCGGCGGAACTGCTTACCGTGTACGCCCCGAGGGTGGCCACCGCGGCCAGCACGAGCGCCAGCCGTGCCGCCGCGGCCACCCGAGGCGACACCGCGTCGTTGCCCGCAGCGGCAGAGCCAGCAGGATCGGGTTCGCAGGTGCCCAGGGCCCGCCAGGCGGTCGCGGCGGCGATGGCCAGCAGCAGCGGCAGGGCGAGCGCCCACCACAGTTGCCAGGTGGCGCACTGCCCGGGAGCGCAGAAGCCCATGCCCAGCCCGGGGCCGAGCACCAGGCCACCGTGCAGCCGGTCCGGCCAGCCCGCGCTGGCGTTCGTACCGCTGGCCGCGAGCACGGCGTGCAGCGGGTTACGCCCGGTCAGCAGGCTGTGCAGCAGCAGTGGGGCCGCTCCCAGCACGGCCGCCGCTCCGAGCAGCGTCCCGGCGGCACCCCACAGCTCCCGGCGGCAGAACCCGACGAGGACCGCGCCGGTCGCCGCGACGTACGGCAGCACGAGCGGGTCGACCCAGACCATCAGCCCGGCCAGGAACCCCCACGCTGCCCAGCGCGCCAGCCGCCAACCGGGTCGCCCGGCGTCGGCCGTCCGCCCGTCGGGCCGCCAGGTGTCGGCCGTCCGCCGCCCCGGTCGACCGGTGGCGAGATCCACTGCGAGCAGGGCCAGCGCCGCCCCGGCCGTGTTCATCTCGGGGTAACCGCCGCCGGCGATCAGCTGGTTCTTGACGATCCGGTCGGAGCCGAGGGCCAGCAGCGCCACCATCAGCAACCCGAACCACCGGTCCCCGGTCAGCCGCAGCGTCAACCGCCAGGCCAGCAGCAGGAACAGCGCGTACAGGGCCAGCGTGGGCAACCGCAGACCGAGCAGCGACGGCCCACCGGCAAGGGCGAACACCGGCGCGGCCAGGTACGCCTCCAGCGTGCCCATGTACTGCTGGCCGTAGAACCAGACCGGGAAGCCCTCGCCCCGGGCGATGTGCAGCGCGGCCAGCCCCATGGTGGCCTCGTCGCTGTTCGTCGGCGGGGCGGCGTGCAGCAGAAGCCAGAGCCGGTAACCCACCCCGGCGAGCACCGCCAACCCGGTGAGCCACCCGACCAGGCCGGGACGCGCGCCGGATCGCGGGCGCGGCGAGTCCGCGCCGCGCGGCTGCTCGCGTACGCCGACGGTCATCACAGGATCATGACACCCGGACGCCGAACGGCCGTGCGGCGCTGCCGGCGGAGTCAGCTGGCGGTGGCGACCGAGGCGGCGGCGCGGGCGTCGATGGCCTGCTTGTAGAGCCGGCCGGCCCGGTACGACGAACGCACCAGCGGCCCGCTCATCACCCCGGCGAAGCCGATCTCCTCGGCCTCCTCGCGCAGCTCCACGAACTCCTCCGGCTTGACCCAGCGGGTCACCGGGTGGTGCCGGGGCGAGGGGCGCAGGTACTGGGTGATGGTGATCAGCTCGCAGCCGGACTCGTGCAGGTCACGCAGCGCCTGCGAAACCTCGGCCCGCTCCTCGCCCATGCCCAGGATCAGGTTGCTCTTGGTGACCAGGCCGTCGGCGCGGGCCTGCCGGATCACGTCCAGCGAGCGGTCGTAGCGGAACGCCGGCCTGATGCGCTTGAAGATGCGCGGCACCGTCTCCACGTTGTGGGCCAGCACCTCGGGACGGGAGCTGAAGACCTCGGCCAACTGCTCGGGGACGGCGTTGAAGTCCGGGATCAGCAGCTCGACGCCGCAGCCGGGCTGCAGGGCGTGGATCTGTCGGACGGTCTCGGCGTACAGCCAGGCACCGCCGTCTGGCAGGTCGTCACGGGCGACACCGGTGATGGTGGCGTAACGCAGCCCCATCGAGACCACCGACTCGGCGACCCGACGCGGCTCGTCGGCGTCGAACTCGGCCGGCTTGCCGGTGTCGATCTGGCAGAAGTCGCAGCGCCGGGTGCACTGGTCACCACCGATGAGGAAGGTGGCCTCCCGGTCTTCCCAACATTCGTAGATGTTGGGGCAGCCGGCCTCCTGGCAGACGGTGTGCAGCCCTTCGCGCGAGACGAGCCCGCGCAACTGGGTGTACTCCGGGCCCATCTTGGCCTTGACCTTGATCCATGGCGGTTTGCGCTCGATCGGCGTCTCGGCGTTACGCGCCTCGATCCGCAGCAGGCGCCGCCCCTCGGGGGCCGCCGTTGCGGTGCGCGCTGCCTGGCCGGTCGTCGGCGCGGAGTGCTCGATCGTCACGAAAATGAGCCTACGCCGGACGGCGGGTGTCTATGTGCGTCAGGCGACCGGCGTCACGCCCCGAACGTTGTGACGCCGGACACCGGGGTGTCGAAAATGTGCGTCACACGAGCGGGATTCGGGTGCTACGGTCACCGCCAACAGCGACGACGGAGCCGAGTAGCCCCCGGCCCGCCAGTGCAGAGAGCCGCCGGTGCTGAGAGGCGGTCTGGCACCGGGGCGCGAAGACCCTCCCGAGCTGCGGGAAGAACGGCCGCGGGTCCCCCGCGCCCAGTAGAGCCCGCCCGGCTGGCCCCGGTCATCAGGCGACGAACGAGGCCCCCGCTCCGGCGGGGGCGAAGGTGTGGTGGCACCGCGAGGTTCCCGCTCGCCCACACCTCCCTGGGGCTGAT
Organism: Micromonospora sp. NPDC005205; assembly: GCF_040608275.1. Lineage (NCBI taxonomy): Bacteria > Bacillati > Actinomycetota > Actinomycetes > Micromonosporales > Micromonosporaceae > Micromonospora > Micromonospora sp. NPDC005205. Next base: position 262,051 of record NZ_JBEXHV010000009.1, on the reverse strand, counting down.
GCGACGCTTTCGCCACCCCAGGCGGCGACAGCGTGGCGATCGACCGAGGAGCAGCCCGCCATGCAACGAACCCTGTCCCAGCAACTGCCCGCCAGGATCGGCACGACAGTGCGGATCGCCGGCTGGGTGCACCGCCGCCGACTGCTCAAGTCGGTGGCCTTTCTGATCGTGCGGGACGCCACCGGCCTGGCCCAGGTGGTCGTCACCGACCCGGCCGTCCGCGCCGAGCTGGAGAAACTCACCGAAGAGACGGTCGTCGAGGTCACCGCGACGGCCACCGCGAACGGCACGGCGTCCGCCGGGGTCGAGCTGACCGACCCGACGGTACGTCTCCTCGGGTCGCCCGCCGAGTCCCCGCCGTTCGACCTGTACCGGCCGGCACTCACCGCGAGCCTGCCCACCCAGCTCGACAACGCGCCCACCGCGCTGCGGCACCCCACCCGTTCGGCCGCTCTGCGGATCTCGGCGGCCGCGGTGGCCGGGTTCCGGGCGGCACTCGACGCCCAGCACTTCGTGGAGGTCCACACGCCGAAGGTGGTCAGCTCCAGCACCGAGAGCGGTGCGAACGTGTTCGCGCTGGACTGGTTCGGTCGACCCGCCTACCTGGCCCAGTCACCGCAGTTCTACAAGCAGTTGATGGTCGGTGTCTTCGAACGTGTCTACGAGGTCGGGCCGGTCTTCCGGGCCGAGCCCCACGACACGGTCCGGCACCTCGCCCAGTACACGTCGCTCGACGCGGAGCTGGGCTTCATCGCCGACCACCGGGACGTGATGCGCGTACTACGCGACACGGTGGCCGGGATGCTCGGCACCGTGGACGAGCGGGCCGCCGGCGCACTGGCGACGCTCGGCGTCACGCCGCCGCAGGTGCCGGCGGAGATCCCGGCGGTGCACTTCACCGAGGCGCTGACGATCGCCGGCGCGCCCGCCGACGAGCCGGACCTCGCGCCCGCCCACGAACGGGCGCTGGGGGAGTGGGCCCGGCGCGAACACGGGTCGGACTTCCTCTTCGTCACCGGCTACCCGATGGCGAAGCGACCCTTCTACACCCACCCGGACCCGGCGCGGCCCGCGTACTCGAACGGGTTTGACCTGCTTTTTCGGGGTCTGGAGCTGGTCACCGGCGGGCAGCGGTTGCACCGGCACGCCGACTACCTGGCGGCGTTGGCGGCCCGGGGTGAGCCGGTCGAGCCGTACGCCGGCTACCTGGATGCGTTCCGGCACGGCATGCCGCCGCACGGTGGCTTCGCCATCGGCCTGGAACGGTTCGTGGCCCGGCTGGTCGGCGCGGCGAACGTCCGCGAGGTCACCGCGTTCCCCCGTGACCTGCACCGGCTGACCCCGTAGGTGGGAGTTCTGCCGGCCCACTCGATCCGTGGAGCGGGCCGGCAGCGCTCAGGCGGGGCCGAGGAGGTCCCAGAGGTTGCCGGCGACGTCGCGGAAGACGGCGACCCGACCGTACGGTTCGGTGCGCGGCGGTTTGACGAACTCGACGCGCTTTTCGACCATCCGGCGGTAGGTGGCGTCGAAGTCGTCGACCTGGAGGAAGAACCCCACCCGGCCGTGGGTCTGGTCGCCCACCGCGGCCTCCTGCCGCTCGCCGTCGGCACGGGCCAGCAGCAAGCCGGTTCCACCGCCCGGCGGACGGACCACCACCCAACGCTTCGGCCGCCCGTCATTGGTCAGCGACGGGGCGTCCTCGGCCAGTTCGAAGCCGAGCACCCCGGTGAAGAAGGCGATGGCCGGGTCGTACTCGGTGACGACGACGGTGACGAGATCAATCTGCACCGACCGAGGGTAAGCCGTCCGCCGGTCACCCGACGCGCGGCCGACTCTCAGATCGTGACAAGGGTGGAGAGCCGGCGCTCGACCACCGGCAGCACGTCGGCGACGCTGATCGGCCGACCAAGCTCGGCGGTGAGCGAGGTGACGCCCGCGTCCCGGATGCCGCACGGCACGATCCGGTCGAAGTACGTCAGGTCGCAGTCGCAGTTGATCGAGAAGCCGTGCAGGGTGACGCCCCGCGCCACCCGGATGCCGATGGCCGCCACCTTGCGGGCCGGCCCCCGGTCGTCCTCGGGCACCCAGACCCCGCTGCGCCCCTCGACCCGGCCGGCGGTCAGCCCGAACTCTGCGCACACGTCGATGAGCAGCTCTTCGGTCCGGCGCACGTAGGCGACCACGTCCACCGGGTCGGGCAGGCGCAGGATCGGGTAACCGACGAGCTGCCCCGGCCCATGCCAGGTGATCTTGCCGCCACGGTCCACGTCGACGACCGGGGTGCCGTCCATGGGCCGGTCCCACGGTTCGGTGCGCTTGCCCGCCGTGTAGACGCTCGGGTGCTCCAGCAGCAGCACTGTGTCGCCGCGCTCGCCAGCCACCACCGACTCGTGCAGGCTCCGCTGCTCGTCCCAGGCGGCCTGGTAGTCGAGCAGACCGGCACGGACGGCCGTTAGGCCGGGGGTCGTCGTTGTCACGGCAACAAGCCTAGTCCCGTCCGGGGCGATCATCCCTGGTGAGCCGCCTCACGAGGACCACGTCGGTGCCGCTCGGCGGCTCGTTGTCACGCCGGAGCAGGGCCCGTCGCAGCGCGGTGGCGGCGGACCCGGCGGACGACGAGAGCGATCACGAGCAGCGCCGGCACGGCCAGCGTCAGGTAGACCCAGAGCGGGGCGGCGAACGGTGACGGCCGGGGCTCTGACCCACCGAACGCGGCCCGGGTCAGCAGGTCGCCCGGCACCATCAGGTCGGTCGACCCGACCGGCGTGGTCACCAGCACCTCCCGACCGCCCTCGGGCGACAGCGCGGCGAGAGTGGCCTGCCGGTCCGTGTCCGCCTCCGTTCTGCTGACATAGCGCAGGAGCGGGTCGTCGCCGCGCCAGCCGACGATCCCGCTGACCGAGGTGCCGGCCGGCAGGGCCTGGCCGACCGCCTGACCGGTGGCCGCGTCCAGGAACTCGATTCGCCAGCTGCGCGCCGCCAGCTGCTCGGACGTGCACCTGGGCCCGGCGCAGCCGTCGAAGGCGAGCAGCGCGAGCCGCCGGCCGTCGGGATGCCAGGCGGCGGGGCCGGCCAGCATCCGCCGGTCGCCCAGGTCGACCTGCCAGCGAGGACCGCCGCCGGTCGGGTCCAGGACCACAAGTCGCTGGCGCTCGGCGAGCAGGGCAGGCACGTCCGGCGAGCCGGTGACCGCCACCAGGTCGCCACCGGGTGACCAGGCCGCCCCGGTGTGGGCGGCGAAAGTGCCCACGTCGAGCGTCCGCTCGGTGCCCCGGAACGGGTCGACGACGAGCAGGTCGTCGGGCTTCTCCGGATCGTTGAGCTGCTGATTGTCCGGTCCGTAACTGATCACACTGTCATCGTTGCTGCGGGTGCCCAGCACCTGCTGCCCGTCCGAAGACCAGGCCATCGGGTAGACGCCGGTGCTCATCGTGCGGCGCTGCCGTCCGGTGGTGAGGTCCAGCAGCTCGCCGGAGTCCGGCCGCAGGTAGTGCCGTCCATCCGGGGAGAGCAGTCCGTGCCCCTCCGCGATCCCGATCGGAATGAGCCGGTAGGCGCCGTCCCGGGCGACCAGCACGCCGGTCGACTCGAAATAGCGGGTGCGGTCGGTGAAGAACACCAACGCGGCCGGACCGGCCGGGCGTTGCCCCACGGTGGCCTGCCACAGCCACGGATCGCGCACCCGGCTCGGCACCACCCCGGCCGTGCCGTCGGTGACAGCGCCTCCGCCAGCCGTGCTGTCGGTGAGAGCGCTGCTCGCGGCCGTGGCGGCCGGCGCGCCGAGCGCCACGCTGTCAGCGGCCGTGGCCGCTGGCGCGCTGAGCGCGACGAGCCCCAGCGCGAGCCCGACAACGGTGGCACGCCGCAGTCGCCCGCCGGTCGATTCCATCGGCCCATTACACGCGATGACGGCCGGTCGTGATGCCCCGACCGGCCGTGTCGGGGACTACCGATCGGTGGGCGGGATGCGCCAGAGCCAGACGTCGTCGACCCGTTCCGGCTCGCCGAACAGGGCGGTGCCGGTACGCCGCAGCGCCTCCTCGTCGACCTCGAACTTCGCGCCGTGCACCTGGTCGGCGAGCACCACCGTCTCGATGCGCCAGTGCCGCAGGTCCGACCGGACCTCCCGGATCGTGCCGTCGGTGATGATGGGGACCAGCCCGGTGCGGCCGGCCTGGTCCATCAACGCGCTGAGCGTGCGCGGCACCGGACCGATCCGGCCCCTCCCGTCCGGCCCACCGGGGCCGAGAAAGAAGCCGCCGGGGATCTCGAACTCGCCCTGCCGGTGCGACAGCGCGTACGCCTGCCACCGCTGACCGTCCGGGTAGATGTCCACGGTCAGCGGCACCGGGGTCAGCACCCCGTCGGGCGAGACGTAGTCCCGCCAGGTGCCGGAGGTGATGAAACGCGGGATCGGCTCCCGCTCGTCGGTCAGCAGCGGGGTGGGCAGCAGCGGCACCAGGGCCGCCGCGAAGCCGAGCACCCAGGCCAGCTCCGTGGGGCGGTACCGGGGTGGCGCGGCGCGCAACTGGTCGACGGTGTACGCCAGCACCAGCCCGATCACCGGCGCGACCACCAGCGCCAGCCGGGCGGGCAGCGCGGCGTTCACCACCGGCAGTTGTCCGAGCAGGTCGAACGGCATGGGGAGGTCGGTGCGTCGCCCGTCGACCTTGGCGATCGGGCCGAAGGAGAGCACCGAGAAGATCAGCGCGAGGGCGCCCAGCGCCCAGAGGGTGGCCCGGCGGTGCGGGTCGGCCCGCCGCCAGAGCACGACGAAACAGACCACAGTGAGCACCAGCAGCGGAATGCCGAAGAACGAGTTCTCCTCGGTCGGGTTCGGCGCCAACGAGGTGCCCAACCCGGCCTCGCCGGCCAGCGAGCGGCGTGGGAAGGCGGCGAACGCCGCGATGTCCTCGGAGTGAATCGCCGGGTCGAAGCCGGTGCCGTGGAACCGCTGCGGCCCGGCGAAGTGCAACCACAGGGGGTACGACAGCAGCACGCCGGCGACCACGGCGGTCACCCCGAGCCCGCGCAGGAAATTGGGCAGCGCGGCGCGTGCCTCCGACCGGTTGGCCGGGTGCAGCGCCCAGATGGCGACGAACACCCCCAGCGCCAGCGCGGTGAAGAAGAGCCCTTCGGCGGCGATCGAGAAGGCCACCGCCACCAGCACGCCGAGGATCACCCCGTCGCGGAGCCAGTGCCCGGCTCGGCGCAGCGCGAACAGCCGCCAGATCAGCAACGGCACCAGCCAGCCGGCGGTCCAGTTCAGGTGCGCGTTGGCGTGCGAGACCATGCCGGGGGAGTAGGCGATGAACAGGGCGCCGATCCCGGCGGCCAGGCGGCTGCGGACCAGGTGGCGGGAGAGCAGCCAGTACCAGACCAGCGCGGTGGCGAGCAGGTTCAGGGTGAGGATCACCAGGAACGTCGCCGGTGGCCCGATCAGGTACGTGAGGGGGGCGAAGGCCACCGCGTACACAGTGATCGAGGTGTTGACCGCGAGGTTCACGCCGTCCGGGACGTTGATCAGGTACGTGAAGAGCGGGTTGTCCCAGTGGGTGACCGCGTGCCCGCCGAAGGCCAGCAGCCACTCGAACAGCGCCTGGTCACTGGAGTTGACGGTGATGGTCCGGGTGTTCGGGTCCCGCCACAGCCCACTGGTCACCCAGACGGCGAGCGCGAGCGCCACCAGCACGACGATCAGGTCGGCCCGGCGGTCCCGGACGGTGCGCTGCGGTGACGCGGGAGCGGGCCCGGTGGCCAGCGACGGGGAGGACGGCACGCAGCGGACGTTACCAACCGGACCTGGACGGTCCGGTCAGACCGGCGGTTGTCGTCGGTTCCGGTACGGCGGCGGCGGACGGGGTTCGGCGTACACAGCGTCCGTCGTGAATGTGTGAGTCCGCCCCATGTCATAGCGGCGACACATCGTCGTAACGTCTCGGCAACTCGACAGTGACCCAGTTCACAGTCTGCCCCTTCCAGGAGGCCGCCGTGCGCCGCTCCTCGTCCACCCTCACCAGGCTGCTCGGTGCGGTCGCCGGGCTCGCCCTCGCCGTCACGGGCGCGGTCGCCGTCGCCGCACCCGCCCAGGCCGCCACCCTCACCCAGGTCACCGGGTTCGGCTCCAACCCCGGCAACCTCGCCATGTACGCCTACCGGCCGGACAACCTGCCGGCCAACTCCCCGGCGGTCGTCCTCCTGCACGGGTGCACCCAGAACGCGTCCGGCTACTTCGCCAACTCCGGTTGGCAGAAGTACGCCGACCAGTGGAAGTTCTCCCTGATCGTCGCCCAGCAGCCGTCCGGCAACAACGCCAACTCCTGCTTCAACTTCTTCGAGTCGGGCGACACCACCCGCGGTCAGGGTGAGGCGCTGTCGATCAAGCAGATGGTCGACCACGCCAAGGCGAACTTCGGGGTTAACGGCTCCCGGGTCTACGTCAGCGGGCTCTCCGCGGGCGGGGCGATGAGCGCGGTCATGCTGGCCACCTACCCGGACGTCTTCGCCGCCGGATCGATCATCGCGGGGATCCCGTACCGCTGCGCCACCAGCATGGTCAACGCGTTCAGCTGCATGAACCCGGGTGCGGACAAGACCCCGGCCGCGTGGGGCGACCTGGTGCGGGGCGCGTACTCCGGTTACACCGGCCCGCGCCCCCGGGTGGCGATCTGGCACGGGACCTCGGACACCACAGTCACCCCGCTCAACGGCACCGAGTCCCGCGACCAGTGGACCAACGTGCGAGGCGTGTCGCAGACCCCGACCAGCACCTCGTCGCTGCCCGGCAACACCAGCCTGGAGGTGTACGGCAACGACGACGTACGCCTCTACCGGATCTCCGGTATGGGCCACGGCACCCCGGTCGACCCGGGCTCGGCGGCCGAGCAGTGCGGCACCGCGGGCGCGTACTTCCTGGACACCATCTGCTCGACGTACCGTGACGCGCTCTTCTTCGGTCTGAACGGCGGCGGGACCAACCCGACCCCGACCCCGACGGCCACCCCCACGCCGACGCCGACCGCCACGCCCACGCCGACCCCGACGGCCACCCCGACCACGCCGCCGACCTGCGTGACGGCCAGCAACTACGCGCACGTGGCGGCCGGTCGGGCGTACCAGTCCGGCGGCTACGCCTACGCCAACGGCTCCAACCAGCGGATGGGCCTCTACAACACGTTCTACACCAGCACCCTCAAGCAGACCGCCCCCAACCACTGGGTAATCGGCTGCTGACCCCACCCACCCACCCGCCTCTGTTGATCAAGAGGTTTGCGTCATCCGGAAGCCGGATCCTGACGCAAACCTCTTGATCAACATTGCGGTGGGCGAGGGCTCAGGTCAGGCGGGCCAGGACTGGCACAAGCGGATCCAGCGCGTCGCTGCGGACCACGAACCGGGTCACTCCCCAGCGCCGTTCGTGCTCGGCTACCGCCGTGATGATCTCGTCCACCGTGCCGATCAGCACGAACGGGGTGGCCAGGAGTTCGGCGGCGGTCATGCCGTTGCGCCGGGCCTGTTCCGCGGCGGCAGACTCGGCGTCGTCGGTGACCGCCACCGTCTGCACCAGCGCCTCCAGCGCCGGCGGGTCGGTCCGGCCGGCCGCGCCGGCGGCCACGCAGGCCAGTTGCGCCTCGATCTGGTCGGCCCGCCAGCGGGCCTCGTGCTGGTGGCCGTCGGCGAGGGTACGTCCGAACCCGGTCAGCCCGACCACGTCGGCGTGCGCGCCGGCCCAGCGCAGCAGCGTCGAGTTCGCCGTACCCATCGTCAGCGGGATCCGGTCCTGCACCGGCCGGGGTTCGTGCAGCACCGCCTCGCGCATCGTCAGCTCGGCCGAGTCGACAGTGACCGAGGCGCCGTCGAGCAGGGCGCGGACCGCCTCGGCGACGGCCACGCAACGGCGGACCCGGCCGGCCACGTCGGGGCGTTCCCGGCCGATCGCGCGCCACTCCGCCGGGGTGTGACCGGCGCCGACACCGAGCCGGGCCCGTCCACCGGAGATCAGGTCGAGGGTGGCCACGTCGGCCGCGAGCAGCATCGGTTCTCGAACACCGAGGTTCGACACGTACGAACCGAGCCCGATCGTCGAGGTGACCGGGGCGGCGGCGGCCAGCGCCACGAACGGTGACGTCACGTCGCCGGGATGGTCGGCGGCGAGCAGGGCGTCGAAGCCGGCGGTCTCGGCCCGCCGGGCGAGCTCGGCCCAGCTCGCCGCGTCGGTCGGGGTGGCCTGAAGGGAGAAGGTCGCCATCGGTCCAGCATCGGCCCACGCTGGTCCACCGACGACCCGCCGACCGCCGATTCTGCCAACGGCCGAACCGCGAGGAAGGGGGGTCAGGGGGTTAGGGCCGCTTTCAGGGCAGTGTCGAGGGTGGGGTGCTGGTAGGGGTAGGCGGCTCTGGTCAGGACTCCGGGGAGGACCCGGGTGCTGGTGAGGGCCTCGTGGGAGAAGCCGCCGAGGGCCACCTTGAGCGCCAGCGCGGGAATCGGGATGACCGCCGGCCGGTGCAGTTGCCGGGCCAGCTCGCGGGTGAACTCGGCGTTGGTGACCGGGTTCGGCCCCACCACGTTGACCGGGCCGGCGATGTCGTCGCTGTCGAGCAGGAAGCGGATCGCGTCCAGCCAGTCGGCCATCGAGATCCACGGCAGCCACTGCCGGCCACTGCCCAGCCGGCCGGCGATGCCGAGCTTGAACGGCAGCAGCTGCGGCTTGAGCAGGCCGCCATCGCGGTGCAGCGGCAGTCCGGTACGCAGCCGGACCACGCGTACGCCGGCGTCCTCGGCCGGACGGGTCGCGGCCTCCCACACCCGGCAGACGTCGGCCAGGAAACCTTCGCCGGCCGGGGCGTCCTCCTCGACCGCCCGGTCGCCCGTGTTGCCGTACCAGCCGACGGCGGACGAGTTGAGCAGCACCCGGGGTCGGCCCGTGGCGGGCAGCCCGGCGATTGTGGTCGCCAGCGTGGTGGTGGTGTCCACCCGGCTGGTGCGGATCAACCGCCGGTAGTCGTCGTTCCAGCGTTTGTCGCCGACGCCCGCGCCGGCCAGGTTGACCACGGCGTCGGCCTCGGCGACCACGGCCGGGTCGAGTTGCCCGGCGGCCGGGTCCCATCGCTGCTCCTGCGGCCCGCCCGGCGCTCGACGGACCAGCCGGGTGACCTCGTGTCCGTCGCGGACGAGCAGGTCGGCCAGCCGGGTGCCAAGGAAGCCGGACGCGCCGGCCAGAAGGATCCGCATACCCCCATCTTCGCCCAAACCCCCGCCCTCGGACGCACCTGCCGTCCCCCACCCCTCGCCGATCTTGCACTTCCGGTCGCCGTTCTACCCCGCTACGCCCCTTTTGTCGGGACAGGAAGTGCAAGATCGACGGGGCGAGGGCGGGCCGGGGGCGAGGGCGGGGTTAGGGGGTGCGGAGGTCGGTTAGGAGGCGCTCCACCTCGGCGTAGGACTCGGGGCTCAGGGGTCCCAGCTCCAGGGTGGCCAGGTTCTCGTCGGCCTGGGCGACCGTGCGCAGGCCGGGGATCGGCACGGTACGGGGGCTGCGCGCCAGCAGCCAGCCCAGCGCGCCCTGGGCCAGGGTGCGCCCATCGGCGGTGAGCGCCGCGCGGACCTGGTCGACCCGGGCCGCCCAGCGTGGCGTCGGCCGGCCGTCGGTGAACCATTCCAGCCACTCCGGTGCCCGTCCGCGCACATCGTCCGCCCCGACCGCCCGGGTCGACCCGGTGAGCAGCCCCATCGCCAGCGGGCCGCGGTTGAGGCTGGCCAGGTCGTGCTTGTCGCAGACCGCCAGCACCGCCGCGTTGTCGCGCAGCACCGACTCGTCGTGCTGGATCGCGGCGCAGTGCGGTCCGGCGGCCGCGAACGCCTCCGCCGAGGCTGGGTCGTCGGTGCTCCAGCCGTACGCCCGGATCTTGCCCTGGTCGACCAGGGCCTCCAGGGTGTCGACCAGATCGAGCGCGGCGGGCACCGGCAGTGCGTTGATGTGCAGTTGATAGAGGTCGACGTGGTCGGTGCCGAGCCGGCGCAGCGAGTCTTCCAGGCTGCGCACCGCGAAGGCCGGGCTGGCGTCGGTGCCGAGCGCCCGCCGGGTGCTCTCCTCGCTGACGTTGCCGAACTTGGTGGCGATCACCACGCTGTCCCGCCGCCCGTCCAGGGCTCGACCGAGGATCCGCTCGCTGTGCCCGGCGCCGTAGTTGCTGGCGGTGTCGAACAGGGTCACCCCGAGATCGAGCGCCCGGTGGATGGTGCGGATCGACTCGTCGTCGTCCACCTCGCCCCAGCCGAACGGCTGCCCGTCGTCACCCCAGAGCGGGCCGCCGATGGCCCAGCACCCCATTCCGATCGCGCTCACCGCGATGCCGCTGCGTCCCAGCGTCCGTGTCGTCGTCATGGTCACCAGCCTCCAACCTGGAGCGCGCTCCAGGTCAAGCGCTACCATCTCGCGAGATGAGCGGTTACGCCCCTTCGGAGGCCGCCCGCCGCAGCGGCTTCAGCCTGGACACCCTGCGGTACTACGAGAAGATCGGCCTGCTCGCGGACGTTGAGCGCACGGCGGGCGGGCAGCGGGTCTTCACCGACGACGACCTCGGCTGGCTGGTGCTGTTCCGCTGCCTGCGGGACACCGGGATGCCGATCGCGCAGATGCGCCGCTACGCGCAACTGGCCCGCGACGGCGAGCACACCACCGACGAGCGGCACGAGTTGCTGTGCCACCACGCGGCGCGGGTCGAGGAGCAGATGCGCCTGCTCCAGCGCCAGTACGACCACCTCCGGGAGAAGATCCGCTTCTACGAGCGACTACCCCCTGACGCCCCGGGCTCGGAGGCCGAGCAGGCCGGCTAGGGGGAACCGTGCGCGCTCAGGCCGAGCGGGCCGGAACCGTGCGCGCTCGACCTGAGCGGGCCGGTTAGGGGGGACCGGGCGCGGACAGGCCGAGCAGGTCCTCTGTCGTTCCGGGTCGACCGGTGAGCGCGTTCAGGGCGGTGACCAGCCGCTTCTCCTCGTAGCGGAAGTGCGACTCCAGCAGGGCGGCGAGCCCGGCCAGCTCGGCGCGTACCTCGGCGACCGGCACCGCCGCGTCGCCGCCCAGCAGTGCCTCGACCCGTTCCAGGATCCCCGCCACCACCTCGTGATCGGTGATCAGGTTGTCGATGACTGGGCGCAGCTCGGGGGCCTCCTCGGCCAGCAGCCGGAACGCGCCAGCGTCCTCACCGGTGTGGTGTCGGCCGAGCGCGGCGCAGAAGGTGAGGCAGTGTGCCCGCAGGTCCCGCGACGGGGTGTCGAGGCTTGCCTGCAGCCGGGCCAGCTCCGCGCTGAGCCAGAGGTGGATCTCGATCATCTGATTGCCGACGGCGGCGAGCCGGCCGGCCGGTGAACCGGTTGGGTGCACGTGTCGTCCCATGCTGTCCCCGCGCCTCCATGCCCACGGCGGCCTTCGGGCCGGGTGCACTGCGACGCTGGGCCGAAGTCTAGGGCCGGCCGGTCGCGCCCCCAAACGCGGGAATCACGGAGTGGTCGGTTCGTCGGTCTCCCGGACGTCGTGCCAGCGCGCCCGCCAGGCGGCCTCATGGGCCTCGTGGCTGGTCCGCTCCTGGAAGACGGCGGCCCGCAGGGCGTGCCGGGACTGTGCCATCACCACCACCTCCACGGCCACCAGCGCCACGCAGATCACTGTCGCGAGGATGAGCGCGCCCAGCGCCGGCAGGTGCTGGCCGACCGGAAGGGCCGCTGTGAGAACCACTATGACGCCGATGCGGGTCCAGGTGACGGTGTGCAGGGTGCGCAACTGGAAGAGCAGGTTGACGGCGAAGTAGCAGATCAGACCGCCGAAGAACATCGGTATCGCCGGTCCCTCGATCTTCTCGGCGATCCCGCCGGCCGGGTCGGTGATCTTGTGGAGGATCTCCTCGTTGCCGATCGAGAAGAGGATCACCCCGGCGATCATCGGCAGGTACGCGTACGCGTACGCGTCGCGGGCCATCGCCACCCGGGGGCCGCCCTCCGCCGCGTGCAGGGCGATCCGGGCGGCCGGCCCGATGAAGTCGAAGTGCGCCCACCAGAGGGCTGCGGTGACCACGATGCCGAGCGCGGCGGCGGCCACCGCCGGCCAGGTGACCGGCTTGCCGAGCAGGTTGCCGCCCACCCCCGTCGAAATGATCGACTCGCCCAGAGCGATGATCAGGATGAGGTCGTAGCGCTCGGTCCAGTGCTCGGCGCTGGTCACCCCCCAGCCCCAGGTCCCAACGATGAAGCCGGTGGCGTACTGCACCACCACCACGGCGATCCACAGCCCGTCGCGGACCAGGGCGGCCCGGTCGGGGTCGGTGATCTGCGGCGGGATGAGCGCGGCGGCCAGCAGCAGCACGATGCTCACCGCCAGCTCCGGAGCGAAGCGCCGCAGTTGCCGCCGCTCCTGCGGGCTGTCCCGCACCACGTGCTGATAGAGGATCCAGTGGATGCCGCGGACCACGACGTAACTGATCGCCACCAGCATCGGGCCGGCAGCGCTCCCCTTCGGGTCGGTGAACGCCTGTGGCAGCGCCAGCGCGAACGCGAACAGGGCGACCATCGCGATCACCATGAGCACCGGGACGTAACCCTCGCCCAGCCGGACCCGGGTGGCGACCAGGCTGTGTACCACCCAGATCCACCAGAGCACGGCGAGCACCAGGCCGGCGTGCAGCAGTTGCCGGCTGGAGATGTTCGCGGCGGTGGCCCGGGTGATGATGAAGAACGAGAAGACGAAGACCAGGTCGAAGAAGACCTCGAACTTGTCCACCCGGGCGCCCGGGGCGATCGGGACGGCCGGTCCCAGCTGTCCACCCCGCCGGTAGCCGCCCACGATCCCACTCTGGCAGCGTCCGGGCTGGTCGGAGGCCCGAACGGCGATGGCGACGGGCTCGGCGTTACCTCCGGCCCGGGTCGGGGAAACACCGGGGCCACGGCCTCCCGCAGCGGGCCGGTCGGTCCGCCCACCCCGGACAAGGATGGACAATGACGACCAACAACCCGATCACCACTTCGTTTGCCCATCACTCCACCGCGATGGACGTGATCCGGGGCGTGGACCTCGCCGGGCGGCGGGCAATCGTCACCGGCGGGTCCTCCGGAATCGGCGTGGAGACCGCCCGCGCCCTGGCCAGCGCAGGCGCGGAGGTCACAGTGGCCGTCCGGAACCCGGACGCGGGTCAGCAGGCCGCCAACGACATCACCGGCACCACCGGCAACGACCGGGTCCTGGTCGCCCCGCTCGACCTCGCCGACCAGGGTTCGATCGCCGACTTCGTGGCCAACTGGGACGGCCCCCTGCACATCCTGGTCAACAACGCCGGGATCATGGCGGCACCGCTGTCCCGCACACCGCAGGGCTGGGAGATGCAGTTCGCCACCAACCACCTGGGGCACTTCGCGCTCGCCAACGGGCTCCGCCCGGCACTCGCCGCCGGCGACGGGGCCAGGATCGTCTCGGTCAGCTCCGCCGCCCACCTGCGCTCGCCGGTGGTCTTCGAGGACATCCAGTACGACAAGCGGGAGTACGAGCCGTGGCAGGCGTACGGGCAGTCCAAGACGGCAAACGTGCTGTTCGCCGTGGAAGCGACCCGGCGCTGGTCCGACGACGGCATCTACACCAACTCGCTGATGCCCGGCGCGATCCAGACCAACCTGCAGCGCTACGTGAGCAAGGAGGAGCTGGACCGGATGCGGTCGGGCAACGCGGCGGCCTGGAAGACCGTCGAGCAGGGCGCCGCCACCTCCGTGCTGGTCGCCGCGTCACCGCTGCTCGACGAGGTGGGTGGGCGCTACTTCGAGGACTGCCAGGAGGCCGCCCCCGCCCAACCGGGCCAGCGGACCGGGGTCGCCGACTACGCGCTGGACCCGGAGGCCGCCGAGCGACTCTGGCAGGTCTCCACCGCCCTGCTCAAGAGCTGAGTACCAGAACGGGAAGGGCGCCCCGGTCGATGACCGGGGCGCCCTCTCGTCGTTCAGCGGATCAGGCCAGGCCCAGCTCCGACTCGAAGTTGCCGCCCTCCAGCCGCTCCTTGACCGCGGTCAGGAAGCGGGCCGCGTCGGCACCGTCGATCAGCCGGTGGTCGTACGACATGGCCAGGTAGACCATCGACCGAACCGCGATGACCTCGCCCAGCTCCGGGTCGTTCACCACGACCGGACGCTTCACCACGGCACCCGTGCCGAGCATCGCCGACTGCGGCGACGGCACGATCGGGGTGTCGAAGAGGGCACCACGGCTGCCGGTGTTGGTCAGCGTGAAGGTCGCCCCGGCCATCTCGTCCGGGGTGATCTTGTTGGCCCGGGTGCGCTCGGCAAGGTCGGCGATCCGCTTGGCGATGCCGCCCATGTTGAGGTCACCGGCGTTGTGGATGACCGGCACGAGCAGACCGCGCTCGGTGTCCACAGCGATGCCGAGGTGCTCGGCAGCCGGGTAGGTGATCGTGCCGCCCTCCAGGTCCATGCTGGCCTGGATGATCGGGTGGGTCTGCAGCGCCTCGATGGCGGCGAGGGCGAAGAACGGCAGGAAGGACAGCTTCACGCCGTGCTTGGCCAGGAACGAGTCCTTGGCCTTCGTCCGCAGCTTGGCGACCTTGGTGACGTCGACCTCGACGACAGTGGTCAGCTGCGCCGTCTCGTGCAGCGACTGCTGCATCCGCTTGGCGATGGTCGCCCGGATCCGCGGCAGCTTCTCCGTGGTGCCCCGCTTCGCGCTGGGCTCCGGCTTGACGGCCGGCTTCGCCGCAGCGGCCGACGGCGCGGCACTCGGCTGAGCAGCCTGGGCCGGCGCGGCCTTGGCGGCCTTCACCTTCTCGGCCGCCTCCAGCACGTCCTGCTTGCGGATCCGACCTCCCACGCCGGTGCCGTTGAGCGCGGCCAGGTCGACGCCGTGCTCACTGGCCAGCTTGCGCACCAGCGGGGTCACGTACCCGGCGGCCTCCTCGCCGGCACCCGGCGCCGGAGCGGACGGACGTGCCGGCGCCGAGGTCGACGCGGCAGGCTGCGCGGCCTGCTCGGTCTTCGCCGGCTGCGCCGAGCTCTCGGTCTCCGCGGCGGGCTCGCTGTACGAGGCGCCCTGCGTCGGCTCCTCGACCTTCGGCTCCGGCTTCGGCTCGGCCTTCGGCGCCGGCTTGGCCTCCGCCTTCGGCTCGGGCTTCGGCTCGGGCTGCGCCTGGGCGGGGGCCCCGCCGGCAGCGCCGATGATCGCCAGGTCGGCGCCGACCGCTGCGGTCTCGTCCTCGGCGACCTTGATCTCCAGCACCGTGCCGGCGACCGGCGACGGGATCTCGGTGTCCACCTTGTCGGTGGAGACCTCCAGCAGCGGCTCGTCGACGTCGATGGTCTCGCCGACCTGCTTCAGCCAGCGGGTGACCGTACCCTCGGTGACGCTCTCGCCCAGGGCGGGCATCTTCACCGCGGTGCCCTCGCCCGACGAGGCGGCGGCCGGAGCCGGCGCCTCGGCCGGGGCCTCGTCCTGGGCCACCTCGTCGGCGGTGCCCTCGGCGGCGGCCGTCGGCTCGGCGGCCGGCTCGACCGACTCGGCCGGGGCCTGCTCCTGCGGGGCCGCCTCGCCGCCGCCGGTCGACTCGCCCTCACCGGCGATGACGGCCAGCTCGCTGCCGACCTCGGCGGTCTCGTCCTCGCCGACCACGATCCGGCTCAGCACGCCGGCAGCGGGTGACGGGATCTCGGTGTCGACCTTGTCGGTGGAGACCTCAAGCAGGGGCTCGTCGACCTCGACCGTGTCGCCCTCCTGCTTGAGCCAGCGAGTGACGGTGCCCTCGGTGACGCTCTCGCCGAGCCGGGGCATGGTGACCGATACCGGCATGTTCTGAGACTCCTTCATTCCCCTGGTGGGATCTTCGCCCGTCGCCGGACGCCGCGGTTTTGGATGATCAGGCGTGCGCGTGCAGCGGCTTGCCGGCGAGGGCCAGGTGCGCCTCGCCCAGGGCCTCGTTCTGGGTCGGGTGGGCGTGCACGAGCTGGGCGACCTCCGCCGGGTACGCCTCCCAGTTGTAGATGAGCTGCGCCTCACCGATCAGCTCACCCACCCGGGCGCCGATCATGTGTACGCCGACGACCGGGCCGTCCTCGACCCGGACCAGCTTCACGAAGCCGGTGGTCTTGAGGATCTGGCTCTTTCCGTTGCCACCCAGGTTGTAGTTGTACGTCTTGACCTTGTCAGCGCCGTACTGCTCCTTGGCCTTGGCCTCGGTGAGGCCCACCGACGCCAGCTCCGGGTCGCAGTACGTGACGCGCGGGATGCCGACCTCGTCGATCACGGCGGGGTTCTGGCCGGCGATCTCCTCGGCGACGAAGATGCCCTGCTGGAAGCCGCGGTGCGCGAGCTGGAGGCCGGGCACGATGTCGCCGACCGCGTAGACGTTCGGCACGCTGGTGCGCAGCCGCTCGTCGGTCAGCACGAAGCCGCGGTCCATCTTGACGCCCTGCTCCTCGTACCCGAGGTTGGCGGTGTTCGGGCCGCGACCCACGGCGACCAGCAGCAGCTCCGCCTCGACGGTCTCGCCGCCCTGGATGGTCAGCTTGACGCCGCCCTCGGTCTTCTCGACCTTCTCGAACGGCTTGCCGACCTTGAAGTTGATCTTCCGCTTGCGGAACGCCCGCTCCAGCGCCTTGGACGACTCCTCGTCCTCGGCGGCGACCAGCCGGGGCAGCGCCTCGACGATCGTCACGTCCACGCCGAAGGACTTCCACACGCTGGCGAACTCGACGCCGATCACGCCGCCACCGAGCACGATCACCGACGACGGCACCCGGTCCATCGTGAGGGCGTGGTCGCTGGTGATGATCCGCTCGCCGTCGACCTCCAGGCCGGGCAGGCTCTTCGCGTACGAGCCGGAGGCCAGGACGATGTTGCGGCCGGTGTAGCGCTTGCCGTCCACCTCGACCACGTTCTTGCCGACCAGCTTGCCGGCACCCTCGACGATCGTGATGCCCTTGTTGCCCTTCAACATGCCCTGCAGGCCCTTGTACAGGCGGGCGATCACGCCGTCCTTGTACGAGTTGACCCCGGCCATGTCGATGCCGATCAGCTCGGCCTTGACCCCGAACTGCTCCGACTCGCGGGCCTGGTCGGCGATCTCGGCGGCGTGCAGCAGAGCCTTCGTCGGGATGCAGCCGTTGTGCAGGCAGGTGCCGCCGAGTTTGCCCTTCTCGACCAGCGCGACCTTCAGGCCCAGCTGGACGGCGCGCAGCGCGGTCGCGTAGCCGCCGCTGCCACCTCCGAGAATGACAATGTCGAAGGTCGCTTCGTTCGGCTCGCTCACGTCCAACTCCCAGGTCGCGTCGCTGCATCGGGGGTCACAGAGGTGTAACACGGACACACCCCACCTCGGTCATCTTGTCACCACTGGGCACAGGGTGCGTACCGAGGTGCCCAACGACACGTCATCGACACGTACCCTTGGCACCGTTGTCGATGACGCTCGGTGGGGGAGAGAACCGGTGGGCTTGTTCCGGCGCCGCAAACAGGCGGCTGTGCCGAGCCATGACCGTGCTGCCAGTCGTGGGGATCTGGACCATTTGGAGAACTTCATCCGGAGTCGGCGCGGCGTCGAGGCGTACATCGAACCCCGTACGACGGTGACCGAGACCACCGTCATCCTGATCGCCGACGACGGGGAGTGGACCCGTCGGCGCATCGACGGCCCGGACGGAGCCCGGCGCTTCGCGTACCGGATGGGCATCCCGGTCTACGACGTCCGGCTGATGGGCTACCCGCAGCGGATGCGCGACTTCAACGAACGCCGCAAACGTCGCCCCGAGCGGTAGTGAGCAACGCGAAAGGGGCCCCCGGCGGCGACCGGGGGCCCCTCGCTTTCCGTTCCGTCAGCCGTTGGCGGCGACATCCTCGACGAGCTGCACCAGCGTGCGGACCGGAACGCCGGTGCCGCCCTTGGTCCAGTAGCCGGTCGGCTCGCCCGAGTGGTAGCCCGGCCCAGCGATGTCGATGTGCGCCCACGCCACGTCGTCGGTCACGAACTCGCGCAGGAACACGCCGCCCTGCAGCATGTGACCGGCCCGGTCCATCCCGGCGTTGACCTGCGAGATGTCCGCCACATCCGACTCCATGCCCTTACGGACGTCGTCGGGCAGCGGCATCGGCCAGGCCGGCTCGCCGACGGCGTCGCCGGCCACCTTCACCCGGTCGCACAGCTGCGGGGTGCCCATCACGCCGGCCATCCGCTTGCCCAGCGAGATGACCTGGCCGCCGGTCAGGGTGGAGGTCTCGAACAGGTAGTCGGTGCCGTCCGCGCAGGCACGGGCCATGGCGTCGCCCAGGATCATCCGGCCCTCGGCGTCGGTGTTGAGCACCTCGACCCGCTTGCCGTTGAACATGGTGATCACGTCACCCGGCCGGTAGCTGGTGCCCGACGGCATGTTCTCCGCCATCGGCAGGTACGCGCTGACCGCCACCGTCGGCTTCAGCGCGGCGATCGCCAGCATGGCCGCGCCCACCGCGGCGGCGCCCGCCATGTCGGACTTCATCTCCCACATGCCCTGCGCCGGCTTGATCGAGATGCCGCCGGTGTCGAAGGTGATGCCCTTACCGACTAGCGCGACCCGCTTGCCGTTGCCGCCGCCCTGCGGGGTGTAGGTCAGCTTCACCAGCCGCGGCGGGGCCTCCGAGCCCTGCCCGACCGCGACGATGCCGCCGTACCCGCCAGCGGCCAGCGCCGCCTCGTCGAGCACCTCGACGCCGAGGCCCGCCTCGCGCGCCGCGCTGGCGACCGCGTCGGCGAACGACGGCGGACGCAGCTCGTTCGGCGCGGTGTTCACCCAGTCCCGGCTGAGCCGGACCGCGCCCGCCACCGCCTGCGCCCGGACGACCTCCGCCTGGGCTGCCGCGTCGGTGGCGTCCGGCACCGCGATGAGCACCTCGGCCACCGGCTCGCGCCGGGTCGGCTGGGGCCGGGTCTTGTAACCGGGGAACCGGTACCCACCCAGCAGCGCGCCCTCGGCGACCGCGCGCAGCTCGGCCGACGCGTCCGCGTCGTCCGGCAGCGGCAGCGCCAGCGCGACAGTGGGTGCGCCCGCCAGGGCACGGATCGCCGCACCCGCGGCCCGGCGCAGCGTCTCCGGGGCCGGGGCGGCACCCGACGGCTCCGGGCCGAGCCCGACCGCGGTGACCAGCGGGGCGGTCACGGTGCCCAGCGTGGCCAGCTTGATCACCTCACCCGGCCCGCCGGTCGCGCCGAGCAGCGCGAGGGTCTCGGTCAGCTTGCCGTCGAACGCGGCAGCGATGCTCTCGGCGCCGCTGGCGAGCAGCAGGGTGCCGGCGAGGCCGCTGGTGGCGCCCTGCTCTCCGGTCTGGCTGTGCACGCCGATCACGATCGCGTCGACGGCGAGCTCCGCCGGGTCGGTGTCGACCAGGCTCAGGTTGGTGGTGCGGGGTGAAGTCACTGAAGCTACTCCGGGCGGGCCGGGCCGGTCGCGGCGTCGCGTACCAGCGGTGAAGGTCTCCGGCGGAACCTACCCGCCGGACGTCATGGCTGTCCCGCCGACAGCGCCAGCGGGCTCCCGCCGATGCTAACCAGCGACGTTGCCCCCGGTAAGTTGCCACCCATGACCGACGTGACCTCCGACGCTGCCGCGACCCGGCTGCGCCGTTCCCCGCTGCACGAGCGGCACACCGCCGCCGGAGCCAAGTTCGCCCCCTTCGGGGGCTGGGAAATGCCCCTGGAGTACGCCGGCGGCGGGGTGCTCAAGGAGCACACCGCTGTGCGTACGGCGGTCGGGGTCTTCGACGTGTCACACCTGGGCAAGGCCCGGGTGAGCGGCCCCGGAGCGGCCGACTTCGTCAACTCCTGCCTCAGCAACGACCTGGGCCGGATCGGCCCGGGCCGGGCGCAGTACACGCTCTGCTGCGACGACGCCACCGGCGGTGTGGTGGACGACATCATCGCCTACCTCTACGCCGACGACCACGTCTTCCTCATTCCGAACGCGGCGAACACCGCCGAGGTGGTGCGCCGGTTGCGCGCCGCCGCTCCCGCACAGGTGACAGTCACCGACGAGCACGAGGCGTACGCGGTGCTGGCCGTGCAGGGTCCCCGCTCGGCCGAGTTGCTGGCCGCCCTGGACCTGCCCACCGAGCACGGCTACATGAGCTTCTCCGCCGCGACCCTCGCCGGGGTGGAGCTGACCGTCTGCCGCACCGGCTACACGGGTGAGCTGGGCTACGAACTGGTGGTGCCGGCGGAGGACGCGGTCAGCGTCTGGGATGCGCTCTTCGCCGCCGGTGCGGCGTTCGAGCTGCGGGCCTGCGGGCTGGCCGCCCGGGACACGCTGCGGACCGAGATGGGGTACCCGCTGCACGGGCAGGACCTCTCCCTGGACATCAGCCCGGTGCAGGCCCGCTCCGGCTGGGCGGTCGGCTGGGACAAGCCGGCCTTCTGGGGCCGCGACGCGCTGCTCGCCGAGAAGGCCGCCGGCCCCCGGCGTACGCTGCGCGGCCTGGTGGCCGTCGACCGGGCGATCCCGCGGCCCGGCATGACCCTGCACGTGGGCGACACCCAGGTCGGCACCGTGACCAGCGGCACCTTCAGCCCGACGAGGAAGCAGGGCATCGCGCTGGCCCTGCTGAACACCGACGCCAACCTGACCGACGGCGACGAGGTCGAGATCGACATCCGAGGCCGCCGAGCCCCCCTGACCCTGACCAAACCCCCCTTCGTAACCCCCTCAGTGAAGTAACCCCCCGCCCGGGGCCCCAGCCCTGGTTGATCATGAAGTTATTGCCACGACACGCCGACGGCGGTGGCAATAACTTCATGATCAACGCGCCCGGAGGGGCCCGGAGGGGGGTTGGGGTTAGGGGGTTTTGGGGGTTGGGGGTTCGCCGGAGTCCAGGACTGCCTGGGTCCAGCCGCCTTCGATGACGCCTGTGGCGTCCAGGACGGCCCAGTCGACCACGTCGGACGTCTCCACGACCACGGGGGCGCCGATGCGGACGCTCTGGTCGGTGTTGGCGTCGCTGGCGCTCACGCCGACGATGCGTTCCGGGGTCTCCCACGAGGTGACGCCCGCCCAGACGTACTCCGGGCCGTCGTCTCCGGGCAGGCCGTACTTCACCACCAGTTGCGACTCGGTGGGGAGTTGCCCTGCGACGAACCGGGCCCGAGCGTCATCCAGCGCGGCCCGGGCGGTGGCGACCGCACGGCTCATCGCGTCACCGGAGCGGGCGTAACGCACGTCCGGCTGGATGCCGGAGAACAGGGTCGCGCAGGCGGCGGCGTAGTAGCGCCCGTCCGGGCCGGGGTGCCCGGCCGGCGGGCGCAGGCTGAGGAACGAGTCGGCCTCCGGGTCGGTCGCCGGGTCCAGTTCGAGGCGCAGCAGCACCGGGGCGGTGGCGCCGTGCTGCTCCGGGTTGCCGTACGCCACAGCGATGTCGTGCCCGGTGACCGTGGCCAGCACCGGGAGCTGCACGAACGCCGGCACCTCCTCGCCGGTGAGCCCGTCGGTCCAGTCCCGCAGCAGTCGGCGGGCCGCCCCGGTCATCACCGCACCCCAGGCCCGGGTGAGGTGGTCGGGCACCCCCTGGGTCTGCAACTCCAGCAGACCGAAGCGGCGCAGCCCCTTGGTGGTGAACCACAGGCCCTCGGTGTCCGACGAGTACGGCACCAGCACCCAGTCGACAAGTCGGATCCGGCCCTGCTCGTCGGGGAGGGAGCGCAGCGCGGTCGCCGGGTCGAGGAACTGGAGGCCGAAGACGTCCACCACGTCGCTGTCGACGGATTCCGCCACGGCTGCCGCGACCGCCCGCGCGGCCCACTCGTGCGCGGGTGGCCAACCGGGCCGGTACTCGGCCTGTACGACCACCAGGTGCGTCGCCGCCGCCAGCCGGTCCAGTTGCTCCTTGGTGGCACCGAACGCGGTGAGCAGGTCCGGTGGCAGTTCGGGGAACTCGGCGATCGGCCGGGTGTCGACGCTCATCAGCGGGCTGTCGAGCATCTGCCGGGCCAGCCCGTGCACCGGCTCGGCCAGCCGGCCGGTCAGGGCCGCCACCGCGGTCTTCGCACTGACCTTCGGTAGCCCCGCCATCGGCACCAGGTAGGTCGCGCTGAGCGACTCCGGCACCGGAACGGGCAGGAAGTCGTCCGTGATGAGCATTGTGGGTTCCCCCGGTGGCCGCGCCGGTGTTGTCGAGCCGAACGCTACCCGGCCCGCCGGGCCCGGTTCAGCCGGACAGCACCAGACCCAGGTAGACCAGCGTGGTGACCACCTCGACGGTCGCGCCGAGGACGTCGCCGGTGATCCCGCCGAGGCGGCGTACCACGTGGTTGAGCAGCGGTAGCGCGACGGCGGTCGCGGCGACGACGGCCAGCGGCCCCTGCCATGGACGGCCCGGCACCGCGGGCACCGCCAGCAGCACGACGGCGACCGCGCCGGCGGCCAACGCCACCGGGCCGACTGTGCCGGCGACCAGCGCGCCCAGCCCGTCGGGCCGGGCCGCCGGCACGCCCCGCCGGCAAGCCATCGTGACACCGAGCCGCCCGGCCGCGGTCGCCGCGACCACCGCCGCGAGGCAAGCCGGCCAGGACCGCCCGGCGAGGTCGGCGAGCGCCGCCGCCTGCACCAGGAGTACGACCACCAGGGCGACCACCCCGAACGGGCCGACGTCCGGCTTCTTCATGATCTCCAGGGCCGCCGCGCCCCGCCGGTAGGAGCCGAGCGCGTCAACTGTGTCGGCCAGCCCGTCCAGGTGCAGTCCTCGGGTGAGCAGCGCGGCGACGCCGACGGTCACACCGGCCGCCACCAGCGGCGGTGCGAGCGCCCCGGCCAGCAGCAGCACACCGGCCAGCAGGGCGCCGAGCAGCGCACCGACCACCGGGGCGAGGGCCATCGCCGTGCCCGCGACGGGTCGGTCGATGCGCCCGGCCCGCACCGGCAGCGTGGTGAACGTGGTGACCGCCAGCCGGACTCCCGCGAGCAGCCGTGGCTCAGCCGGCACGCCAGCCCGACGCCGGCTGCTCGTCCACCCCGGTGCTGGCCGGGCCCGGCCCGGCCGGCACCGGCTCGGCGAAGTCGGGCTCGGTCGAGTCGGGCTCGGTGAGATCCGGGTCCGCGTAGCTCGGGTCGGTGGACTCCGGCTCGTCGGCGGGCGGGTCGGTGTCGTCGGTGCCGCCCAGCGACGGGTGCACCGGCAACGCGGCGGACAACGCCAGCACCGAGCGCAGCAGCGGCAGCGCGACCAGCGCGTTGGCGCCCTCGCCGAGATCCATCCGCAGGTCGAGCAGCGGGGTGAGGCCCAGCACGTCGGCGGCGAGCCGCACGGCCGGGTGCCCACCGTGGTCGGCCAGCAGGCACCAGTGCCGGGCCTGCCCGGCCAGGTCACGGCTCACCATGGCGGCGGCCAACCCGACCGGACCGTCGAGCAGCACCGGCACCCGGCGGGCGGTGGCGCCGAGCAGCACGCCGGTGGCCACCGCCACGTCGCCGCCGCCCAGCTCGGCCAGGATGTCCTTGGCGCCGCGAGACGAGCGTCGGGTGCGGTGCAGCGCGTCGCGCACCGCCGCGCAGCGGATCATCCACGCCGCGTCGTCGATCTCGCCGGAGTCGGTGATCACCCGACCCAGCACGGCGGGCGGCTCAGCGCCCGCGGTCGCCGCGAGCACCGCCGCGGCCGCCGCCTCGGTGCCGGCACCGCACGCGGCGAGCACCAGCAGTTGTACGCCGGCGTCGGCGGCCTGCTCGGCCAACCGCCAGCCGTAACGCAGCGCGGACTCCACCTGCTCAGGCGCGAGGGCCTGCTGGTCTTCGATCGGCGCGGAGGCCGGGGTGTCCACCACCTGGAGACTCGCGCCGCTCTCGGCGGCCAGCCGTGCCAACGCGCCCTGACCGGCGCGGGCCTGTGCGGCGCGGCGTGCCGACTCACCGGCGACGGTGCCGGCCGCCGCCCCGCCGGCGTGGTCGCCGTGCAGCAGCAGCACCCGCGCTGAGCCCCAGGCGGCGGGGGTCGAGGTGCCCTGGGTGGCGGCGGCGAAGCCCACCACCCGGTCCAACACGCCCAGCCCGGCGCCCGGTACGTCCAGCGTGGCCAGCCGGTCGACCGCCTGTGGGCCGGCGTACTCGTCGGGCATCGGCAGCTCCATGCCGGGCTGGATGACCAGCCCGGTGGACACCATCGGCAGCGCCATTGTCGGCGCGGCCCACGGGTTGCCCGGTTCCGCGGTCGGGGCGGCCGGCGGCGTGGGGGTCAGCACGTCGGGGAGCTGCACCTCGGGGGTGGGCTCGGTGTCGGCCAGGCTCGCCACGACCGGTGCTGCGGCGGCGGCCGGCGACGCGGTCACGGGGGCGGGAGCGGACGGTTCGGTGACGGGCGACTTGAGCCAGACCGGCTGACCGGCGACGACCAGTACGACCGCGTCGCAGGCGTCCGCGACCGCACGGTTGGCCGCGCCCAACGCGTCGGTGAACGCCCGGCCCAGCGGGGTGGTCGGCACCAGCGACAGCCCCACCTCGGGGCTCACCAGCACCACCCGCGCGGCACACCCGCGGATCGCCTCGGCCAGCTCGGCGATGGTCGCCACGTCGTCGGCGGGCTGGTGGTCCGGGTCGAGCAGCACCGTCACCCAGCCGCCCAGGTCGTCGACCAGCAACAACTCGTTGGGCTCGGCGGACTCGAGCACGTCGGCCAGCCGGCGCGGGTCCTCGGTGGTCTCCTCGGTGGTCCAGCTGCCCGGCCGTCGGGCGCGGTGCGCCGCCAGCCGGGTCGCCCACTCGGTGTCCTCCGGGTCGCCCTCGGGCGCGGTGGCGACGTAGCGGACCACCGGCGCGTCGCTGACCAGGGACTCGGCGAACTCGGACTTGCCGGACCGGATACCGCCGAGCACCAGGACCGTGTTCCACCCGTCTACGGACATGCCCGTACCTTAGTTCTCATCCTTCGGGCCCGGGCACGTCGCCCCGACCCTGCCGAAGATCGAAAGTCCGTTCCGCCTTCATTGCGGGGAAGCGCCCAGTTCCCCCACCCGAATGCGGCACGACCCCGGTCCGCTGCACCCGCCGCCACGGCGGTCAGTCGCAGTGTTCGAACCCGCTGCCGTAACTGACGCCGCCGGTGGTGCCGCCCCACTTGACGCACGTCCCGGCGGCGGTGGCCCGCACCGGCCCGGCGTAATAGTCGAAGGACCCGCTGTCAGTGCTGCGGGCCCTGCCCTGCACCTCCAGGTACGCCGACGCGGCGGACTTCGCGCCGACCGCGGTGTCCTTGAGGGTGACCACACAGTTGGTCCCGGTGCCCCCGTGGTACAGCAGGAAGACCCGGCCCTTGCGCTGCCCGTCCCCGCCGGTCAGCGTCGCCGAGTCGATCACCTGGTAGCCGCTGCCGCACGCCTGGGCGGCCGTGTACGGGTTGGGCCGGCTGGACGGGGTGCGGCTGGGCGTCGGTCGGCTGCTGGTCGTACCGGTCGGCGTACCGCCCGGCATTGCGGCGCCGGTGGGTTCGCCGCTGGTCGTCGCGTCGGCGGGAGACCCGGTCGGGTCGGCCGTCGCGGTGCGATCGACCCGCGGCGTTGCGCTGGGCCCGGGCCCGGTGGTGGTCGCGTCCCCGGGCGGCAGCGGTGCGTCGGTGACCGCCGCCGACTCGCCGGCCAGCGCGGGTGGCTGGTCCGCCGAACCAGGCTTCGCTTCGGGTCGAAGCGCCACCACAGCCACCGCGACGACGAGCGCGACGAGAACGACAGCACCTGCCCCGACCAGCAGCGGACGGCGTCGGCCCGGCGGCCCGCTCCCGAGCGCGTCCTCCCGGGTCGGCTTCGGCTCGGTCGTCGCTTCGACCGCCACGCTCGCCGGTGGGCGTAGAGCCGACATCGACCCGGCGGGCGGCGTCGCCGCGACCGACGGTGCGGAAGCCAGGCCGGCTGCCGGAAAAGGAGTCGGGCCGGCCGGCGGTACGGAAGTCGGGACGGCGGGAGCCGCGACGCCCGGGGTGGGAGCGGCCAGCGCCCACGGTGGGCGGGCAGAGACCGGAATGCTCGCCACTGTCGCGTCGCGGGCATCGGCGGCGGCAGCGGCCAACTCAGCGGCGCTGCCGAACCGATCCTCCGGACGCTTGGCCAGCGCGCGGGCCACCACTGCGGCAACCGCCGGTGGGGTGTCCGCCGGCAGCGCCGCCGGGTCCTCCTGGGCGTGCCGCAGCGCCACCGCGAGCGGGTTGTCACCGTGGAAGGGCGGCTGCCCGGAGAGGCAGAAGTACGCCACCGCGCCGAGCGCGTAGATGTCGGTGGCGGCCGAGACCGGCTGCCCGGTGGCCTGCTCCGGAGACATGTACGAGGCTGTGCCGAGCACCATGTTCGCGGCGGTGAGCCCGGCCATGTCGCGGGACCGGGCGATGCCGAAGTCGACGAGCACCACGGTGCCATCGCCCTTGACCAGCAGGTTGCCCGGCTTCACGTCCCGGTGCACGATGCCGGCGAGGTGTGCGGTGTGCAGCGCGTCGGCGGCCTGGGCCAGCACCGACATGGTGGTGGCCGGATCCAGCCGCCCCACCGCGCGCACCCGGGCGGACAACGGCTCGCCCTCGACGTACTCCATCACCAGGTAGTCGACCTGGCTGCCGTCGTCGAGCACTGCCTGCCCGACGTCGTGCACCGGCACCACGCCGGGGTGCCGCAGCGCGGCCAGCATCCGCGCCTCGGCCCGGAACCGGGCGGTGAACTCCGGATCGGCGACCAGCGACGGCAGCAGCACCTTCACGGCGACCTCGCGTTCCAGCAGGACGTCGGTGCCGCGCCAGACCGCTCCCATCCCACCCGTCGCCACCCGCTCGCCCAGCCGGTACCGGCCGTCGAGCAGCACTCCCCGTGTCAGCACCGAGCCACCGTACCGGCCGACGTCGATCGGATTGATCCACCCCGTCGGCGCGGGGGCGAGCGAGCGGCCGTTGCGCGCCGGGCCGACTACGCTGGCGAGGGTTCGTCCCACGGGGACTTCAGCGGCGAGGGGAGACGCGGCATGGCGTGGAGCTGGCGGTACGAGGGCACGGACGGCCAGACGGTCGAGGGACCGGCGGAGTCGTTCGGCAGCCAGGCCGACGCCGAATCCTGGATCGGTCAGACCTGGCGGGAGCTCGCGGCGTCCGGCGTCACCTCGGTCGCGCTCTTGGAGGACGACCGGGTGGACTACCGGATGAGCCTGCTGCCCACGGCCGAGTGATGGCCTACGACCGCCCGGGCGGTGACGGGCTGGTCCTCGGCGTGCCCAAAGCGGCGTTCCGGCCCAGCCCGGTCTTCCTCGGTCTGGTCGCGCTCTTCGCGGTCAGCGGGGTGCTGACCTGGAACGGGTACGGCAACGTCCGGTTCAACGTGTTCCTCTTCGTGGTGTCCGGCTGGCTGGTGTCGCTCTGCCTGCACGAGTACGCCCACGCGGTGGTGGCCTACCGGGCCGGCGACCGGGACATCGCCCATCGCGGCTACCTGACGCTCAACCCGTTGAAGTACACCCACCCGTTGCTGTCGATCGTGCTGCCGGTGGTGGTGGTGCTGCTCGGCGGCATCGGCCTGCCGGGTGGCGCGGTCTGGGTGGACCGGCACGCCATCCCGGGTCGACTGCGGCACACCCTGGTCAGTCTCGCCGGCCCGGCGACGAACGTGCTGTTCACGCTGGTGTTGGTGGCGGCGGTGCAGGTCGGCACCCGGTCGGATGGTCCGGTGGAGTTCTGGGCCGGGGTGGCGCTGCTCGCCTTCCTCCAGCTCACCGCCAGTGTGCTGAACCTGCTGCCGGTGCCCGGCCTGGACGGCGGCAACATGATCCAGCCGTGGCTCACCCCGCAGTGGCGCAAGATGTACGACCTGTTCGCGCCGTACGGCTTCATCCTGCTCTTCGCGCTGCTATGGAACCCGCGCATCGGCGGCTGGTTCTTCGACGCCGTCTTCGCGGTCGGTGACCTGCTCGGTCTGCCGTCGTGGCTCTACGCCACCGGCCTGGAGCTGATCCGCTTCTGGCAGACCTGACCCGGCCCGGCGACCGGGCGAAGCTGACCCGGCCCGGCGACCGGGCGAAGCTGACCCGGCCCGGCGACCGGGCGAAGCTGACCCGGCCCGGCGACCGGGCGGAGCTGACCCGGCCCGGTCGGCGCGAGGGATTCGCGCCGGCCGGGCCGGAACAACGTCAGGGACGCTGCGCGGGGGACTCGGTCTTCGCCGCGTCCCGCTCGACGATCGGCTCGACGATGTCGTCGATCGCCGTGAGCAGGTCGGCGTCGAGCTTCACCCCGGCGGCCTTCACGTTGTCGTGCACCTGCTCGGGGCGGGACGCGCCGATGATCGCCGACGAGACGTTCGGGTTCTGCAGCACCCACGCCACGGCGAGCTGGGCCATGCTGAGCCCGGCCTGCTCGGCGAGGGGCTTGAGCTGCTGGACCCGGGTCAGCACGTCGTCGTTCATGAACCGGGAGATGAAGCCCGCGCCCGACTTCTCGTCGGTGGCCCGGGAACCGGCCGGCGGCGGCTGGCCCGGCAGGTACTTGCCGGAGAGCACGCCCTGCGCCATCGGCGACCAGACGATCTGCCCGATGCCCAGCTCCTCGCTGGCCGGCACGACCTCGGTCTCGATGACCCGCCAGAGCAGCGAGTACTGCGGCTGGTTGGACACCAGCGGGACGTGCAGCTCCCGGGCGAGCGGGTGAGCGGCGCGCAGCTGGGCGGCGGTCCACTCGGAGACGCCGATGTAGTGCGCCTTGCCGGAGTGGACGACGTCGGCGAACGCCTCCATCGTCTCCTCCAGCGGGGTGCTGTAGTCGTAGCGGTGGGCCTGGTAGAGGTCCACGTAGTCGGTGCGCAGTCGGCGCAGCGAGCCGTTGATCGACTCCATGATGTGCTTGCGGGACAGGCC
Organism: Micromonospora sp. NPDC005205; assembly: GCF_040608275.1. NCBI lineage: Bacteria > Bacillati > Actinomycetota > Actinomycetes > Micromonosporales > Micromonosporaceae > Micromonospora > Micromonospora sp. NPDC005205. The sequence goes on along the minus strand of NZ_JBEXHV010000009.1, from coordinate 233,194 downwards.
ACGGTCGTTGCGGCCGGGCCCGGTCGGCCAGTAGACCTTGGTGAAGATCTCCAGGCCCTCACGGCGCTCGTTCTGCAACGCCCGGCCGAGCACGTCCTCGGCCCGGGTGCCGGCGTACACGTCGGCGGTGTCGAAGGTGGTGATCCCCGCGTCGAGAGCGGCCCGGACGCAGGCGAACGCCGCGTCCTCCTCGACCTGCGAACCGTGGGTGATCCAGTTGCCGTACGAGATCTCGCTGACCATCAGGCCGGAACGGCCCAGGTGTCGGAATTCCATGTACCGACCCTAGCCCCAGTGGATCAACACCGGCGACCGGCGACTCAGAGCACCGGGTTGGCGTCGGTGAGTAGCCGGTCGATCTCCTCCAGCACCTCGGCGCGATCGCGGTGCACCGGATCGATGAGCGGCACACCGCGCCGGTCCAGCGCGCCCCACCGCCCGTTGTCGCTCTCGACCAGGAACGCCACCGGGTGGATGACCAGCATCGGGTGCGCCGGCGGGACCAGCACCGTGCCGGTACGGTCCACCACGCCCCGCCGACCCGCCACGTCGACCACGGCGAGCCCCTCGTCGGTGAAACCGTCGATCTTCTGGCCGTCGGCCAACTCGGTGACGAAGCCGTGGTAGCGGGTGGGCACGATGACCCGACCGGTCCGGTCGACCGCCCCCCAACCCTCGCGCCGCACCGCGGCCAGCCCACGCCGGAACGGTCGTACCTCGGCGAAGTTCGGCGCGACCTGCACCGCCCCGGTCGCGTCGATCGCCGTCCAACCACCCTCGCTGACCACCCACGCCAGGCCGTCGCTGAACGGCTGCGCGGCCCGGAAGGACGGCGGGATCACCGTCGTACCGAGCAGGTTGATCAGCGACCAGCGGTCGCTGTCCGGCCGGCGGACCCAGGCCAGCCCGTCGTGGAAGGGCTGCGCCTCGGCGTACCGGGCGGGGACGACCACGTCGCCGTCCTGGCTGGTGTAACCCCACAGCGACCCGTCCCGGTCCGGCAACGGGGGCCGGTCCCGGTCGAGCACCTCGTCCCGACCCCGGGGGTACGCCCCGAAGCCATCCGCCTCGGCCCGGACGGTGACCGCGTCGAGGGCGACCCGGACCCGGGCCAGCAGTTCGGCGTCGCCCGCGCCGCGCAGGTCGAGCGCCTTCTCGAAGTGCTCGCACGCCTCCATGAGCCGCCCCTGGTCGTAACAGGACCGCCCGGCGTGCTCGTGCAGCGCGGCCCGTAGCCGGTCGGGCAACTCGACCGAGTTGGCCTGGGCGAAGAGCTGGTCGGCCTCGGCGAAATTGCCACGCCATCGCAGCACGTGGGCCAGCCGGGCCTGGGCCAGCGCGGTCCGGCGCAGCTCGCCGGTGGCCTCGGCGTAGGTGAGGGCGAGTCGACCGTCGGCCAGCGCGTCGTCCAGGTCGCCGAGGATCCGCGAGGCCACCGCCCGCAGGCTGAGCAGCCGGGCCCGGGCACGGTTGTCGACCGCCGAGCCCAACTTCTCGGTCAGCCGCCGACGGATGGCCCGCAGGTCGTCCGGCTCCGTCAGCTCCTCGCGCAGGGTGACCGGGTCCAACCGCCACCGGTACGCGGCCAGCACCTGCTCCGGGTCGCCCGGGTCCGCCAGCGACGGGCGGGTCACCACCGGCGGTGCTTCTTCGGGTGGTACGGACGCCTGCTCGTGCTCCCCGTCCGAGCCGTTCCTCGGGCCGGGTACGGCCGACGCTGGCGGCGCGGACGTCGGTGCCACCGACGCTGGCGGTCCGGAGGTCGGTGCCACCGACGCCGGCGGTCCGGAGACCGGCGCTGCGACGGGCGGTGGTGTCGAGGCCGGTGGCGCGGAGGCGGGCTCTGCTGCGGGTGCCGGCGGTGCGGAGACCGGTTCTCCGGAGTACGGCTGTGCCGGCGCGGGTGGCGCGGATACGGGCGCTACGGAGTACTGCTGCGGTGAGGCGGGTGGTGCGGACACCGGAGCTGCGGTCGATGCCGGCGGTGCGGAGACGGGCGCGGAGGAGAGAGGCGGTGCGGAGACGGGTGCCGCGGGTGGCGCCGATACCGGCGGGGCCGGAGGAACGGAGACCGGCGTGACCGAGGCGGGTGGTGCGGAGACCGGTGTGACCGAGGCGGGCGGTGCGGAAAACGGCGGTGCCGGGACGGGAGGTGCCGAGACGGGCGGGCTCGTGTCGTCCGCAGCCGTGACATGCGTCGCCGCGTCGCCCCGCCACTCGTCGACTGGCGAGCCGTCCGCCGGGCTCGCGCTCGGGTTGTCGATCGCGTCCGTCGGCTCGGCGGGTGGCACGAGTTCGTCCGTCGGGTCGTGCTCGACCGGCTCGGTGTCCGCGCTGGGCGACGCGGCAAAGGGCTGCTGGTCGGCGTCGACGTCGGCTTCGGTCCGCTGGTGGGGCATCGCGACGACAGGTACGCCGGAGACCGGCTGGTCGCCATCCACAGTTTCCGTGTCGAAGCCGGGCTGCGGGTCGTCGTCCAGGTCGTCCGCCCAGAGCCGCGGGGCACCGGAGACCGGGTGGGCGGGCGGCGCGGAGACCGGGTCGAACGCGTCATCTGGTGCCGACCCGCTGGCGTGCTCGTCGGCCACACCGAGATGGGTGTCGGCTGCCGGCGTCGACGTGTGCGCGTCCGGTGTCGCGGAGCGGTCGGGGTCGCCGGCCTCGTCGTCGACCGGGTCGAACGGACGCTGGTCCGTCGCAGGCTCGGCCTGGTCGGATTCGGCGGGCTGAGCGGGGCTGAACCACGCCTCCGGTCCGCGGGTGCCCGGGACGTCGTCCGGCTCGTGAACGGGCGCCACCGGCTCTTCCGCAGGCGGCGGGGGTACGTAGCGGCGCGGCGTACCGGGGGCCGGCGGGAGCACCGGCTCGACCTCCGCCGCCGGTGGCTGCGGGGCCGCCGGAGGCGGAGCCACCGGGCTCGGGTCGGCCGGGGGCGGGTCGGCCGGGGGTGGGTCGGACCGGGTCGCCGGCGGCGGCGGTGCCTGCCAGGTGGGTGGCGGGGCCACCGACGGGCGGGCGTCCGCCGTCGGTGCCAGTCGCTCCGGTGGGTACGGGCGCTGCTGCGCGGCCGGTCGATCCGGCGCGGCCGGTCGATCGGCGGGGTGCGGCCGCTCCGCCGAGGGCGAGCGGTCCGGGGAGGTCGGGCGGCGGTCGGTCGGTGGGGCGCCGGCCAACGGGTCGCCGACCCGACGGCGGTCCGGGCCGGGCTCCTCGCCGCGCCGCTGGTCCGCCGGACGGTCCCGGCTGTCCGGGCCGGAGTAACGCGGCGGCGGAGCGGGATGCGGTCCGGATGCCGGTGGCGGTTCGGCCAGCGGCCGGCGTCCCGATGCCGACGGGGCGTCCGAGCGCTCGTCGGCACCGGGCGGGTCCACCGGCGCGGGCAGGTACTCCAACCGCAGGCGCGCGGCGGGTGGCCCCGAGACCGGCCGGTCGGAGGCGGGAGAGACCGGGACGGCCGACACCGGTCGGTCCCAACCGCGGCTGGTGGGGGAGTCGGGTGCTGGCGACACGGGTCGTTGCGGGGAAGCTGGGGCGGCTGACACCGGTCGGTCCCAAGCGGGGGAGACGGGTGCTGGCGACACGGGCCGCTCCGGGGAGACCGGCATGGCGCGGTCGGAGGCGGGCGGCGCCGTGGCGGCCGGGCGTACCTGTCGTTCGTCGTACCGTGCCGGAGTGGCCGCCGGGCGTTCGTCAGGCCGGGACGGCGTGGCCGCCGGCCGGTCGGGCCGGGCGGCCGGGCGCGACGAGACGCCCGGCTCGGTGCCGCGGTACGGGTCGGCGCCGCGGTACGGGTCCGTGGTGCGGTGCGGCTCCGTGGTGCGGTGTGGGTCGGTGCGGTGCGGGTCCGTGGTGCGGTGGCCGGGCTCCCGGGTGCGGTCCGAGGTGCGGTCCTGGCGCACCGGACCCGGTGCTGGCCAGGGCAGACTGCCGTCCGACCGTTGGCCCGGCTGCGGCCGGAACTCGCGGTACGCGTCCTCACGGGGGGCGTCCTCGCGGTACCCGTTGTCGCGGTACCCGTCCGGGCGGGCCTGCTCGCGGGGTCGCCGGTCCGGGTACGCCTCGGCCCGGGCCGCCGCCTCACGGGGCTGCTGCCGGTGCGGGTCGGTGTCGGGCCGCCGCCGGTCGTCGTCGGGCCGCCGCCGGTCGTCGTCGGGCCGCCGCCGGTCGTCGTCGAGGCGCGGTTGGTCGGTCAGGTCCGGCTCGGGACGACGCCGTCGCCCACCGTTGGGTGAGGGCGCTGCGCCGATCCCCTCGTCCGCGCGGTAGCGCAACTCCGGGCGGCGCAGGTCGTCGGCGGCCCGGTCCGGGTACCCGTCGGCGCGGTATCGCGTGCGGCCGTCCACTGATGCCCACGGGTCGACCCCGTCGGCGACGCGGCCGTCGTGGTCGCGCGTGGGTCGGACGCCGTACCCGTCGGCGGTGTGCCGTTCGTGACCAGCGGCGGGCCGTTCCGGCGTGCCGCGCCGACGTGGTGTGTCGTCCGGCTCGGGCACCCAGCCGGGTTCGGGTCGGGGCGCGGGGGAGACCGGCGGGGATCCCCGGTAACCCCGATCCCGCTCGGCGGGCTCCTGCCGGGGGCCGCGGCTGTCGTACCGCTCGGGGTGGGGCTGGTCCCGATGCCAGGCGGCTTCCCGAGCGGGACCTCGCTCGTCGGCGGGGCGTCGGTCGGACCAGGCGGTACGTCGGTCCGACTCGGGCGAGCGGCGGTCGTCGCGGCGGGGTGGCTCGGGCAGCGGACGACGGTACGGCTCGTGGTCGTAGTGGCGGGAGTCAGCGCTGTCGGGCCGGCCGTAGGCGGACGCGTCGGCCGCGAGTTCGTCGCTGCGGAGTCGGCTGTAGGCCGACGCCTCGCCCGGCTCGTCGTCGGCCCAGGAACGGCCGTGAGGTGCCTGTTCCGCCGGTGATTCATCGGACCAGGACCGGCCGAGGTAGGTGCCGTCCGGGCGGGTGGGCGCCAGCGGCGGCACCTCGGCGCGACCGGACACCGTCGCGCGTCCGCGCGGTGGTGGCTGGTGCGGCATGCCGATGTCGCCGGCGTAACGCTGGCCGGGGAACTGGGGGTGCCACTCGGTGGTCGGCTCGACCACCCAGGACGGTTCGTTCGGGTCTGACCACCGGTCGGTGTAGCGGCCGTTCATCCGTCGAGCCCGTCGCCACACCCGGCCGCTCGGCCGATCCTCGCCGGGGGTGAGGTGTCCGCAGCCGCCGTCGGGTGACCGCTGGGCGTCCGGTCGCCGCCTGCCACGCCCCGGTGGCCGGCTCGCGTCCGCTCGCTCACGCGTTGTCACCTCGTTGCAAATTGTCGCGCTGGGGCCGCACGCGCCGGTCAGATCGCCGCTCCGGCAGGCCGTGGCTGCGGATGGAGGGTAACGGCGTGGGCTCGCTCACCGCCACTGTGCTGCCGCCCACCGGCGCAAACGTTATCCCATTGGTTTCGGACATTTGGTCCTATAAGCGAATCTGGACTCCGACCTTACCGCACTCAAGGATCACCTGGCTGCGGCGGGATCGCCCACGTCGCTCAGGGGTGCTCCATGACGAGGACGGCGAACGTACCGGGAGCGAGCGCCTCGTAACGGTGCGGGGCGTCGCCGGGGAACGTGGCGTAGTCGCCGGGTTCGAGTTCGACAGGTGCCGCCTCGGGCCCCACCCGCAGCCGGCCGGCGGCGACCACCACGTGCTCGATACTGCGCGGGGTGTGTCCGGGCCCGGCCCGCACCGCGCCGGGTTCGAGCCTGATCAGGTAGACGTCCCGGCGCAGGTGCGCCGCACCGGCGCTGAGCAGCGTTCCGCTGAAGTCGGCCTGCTCCGAGCGGACGTCCGGCCCGTCCCCGGCCCGGATGACCCGTACGCCGTCGTCGACGGGCTCCACCAGCCGGCTGAACGGCACACCGAGGGCGACGCCCAGCGCCCAGAGTGTCTCCACACTCGGGTTTCCGGTGCCCGACTCCAGTTGGGAGAGGGTGGACTTGGCCACCCCCGCTCGGCGGGCCAGCTCGGTCAGCGAGATGCCGACCCGTTCCCGCTCCCGGCGCAGGGCGGCGGCGATGGTGGCCAGGGGGGCAGCCGGTTCCGAAGGCATGCCTTCGCTCCATTGGTCACATGTTCGGTCTGTCGAACAACGACCCGTTCAGCATGAAGAACGCACGACAAGATCCGCGCAGTTACGGCGAAACTGCTGCCTCGCAGATATCTGAGGCAGCAGTTTCGCTGATGGTGCGCAGATCTTGGAGGTGTGGGACAGCCCGCCTTCGGGTCAGACCTTGTCGCCCAGCTTGACCTGGGGCGCCGGAGCGCGCATCCGGCGGAAGGTGATCGACCGCATGACCGCGTAGAGGAAGAGCGAGCCCATCCGCTGGTCGGTCTTCGGGAAGCGCTCCCGGACCAACTTGCTGATCTTGCGGCAGATCAGCACCGAGTCGACGACCACACCCAGCGCCAGCGCTCCCCAGAGCACGTTGGAGATCAGCCGGACCACCGGCGGCATGGCCGCGTTCGACCCGACCAGCACGATCAGCGCGCCGCCGAAGAACCAGGTGCCGACGGTACGCCGGGAGTCGACCACGTTGCGGGCCAGCAGCCGCTCCGGGCCACGGTCGCGGGGGCCACCCTCGCGGCGGAACTCCGACGCCGCCTCGGCGCGCAGTTGCCGGCGGCGCTCCCGCTCCTCCTCCTTGGTGAGGGGACGCGTGGGGCCGGCCGGCCGACGGCCGACGGTCGGCCGCTTGGGCGTCTCCCGACCCTTGGCCGGGGTGTAACCCCGGGAGCGCTCAGCGGTCTCCTCGGGGGTCACCGAGGTGACGGCCTCGTCGACGAGGTCGGTGGACTTGCGGCGAAAGAGCGACGGCACGCGGCAAGGGTAGCCAACGGTCCGCGCCCGGTGCACATCGCGGTACAGCGACCGACGGCTCCAGGTCGCAGCGCGACCTGGAGCCGTCGTAGCCGAACGATGGGTGAGCGACGTTACGGACGCTCGGCGTGCGCGCCCAGGTCGGCGAGCTTCGCCTCGAAGTCCTCGTAGCCCCGGTTGATCAGGTCCACGCCGTACACCCGGGAGGTGCCCTCGGCCGCGAGCGCCGCGATCAGGTGGCTGAACCCGGCCCGCAGGTCCGGGATGACCAGGTCGGCGGCGTGCAGCTTGCTCGGCCCGGCGATCACCGCGGAGTGCTTGAAGTTGCGCCGGCCGAAGCGGCACGGCGTGCCGCCGAGGCAGTCCCGGTAGACCTGGATGTTGGCGCCCATCGAGTTGAGCGCCTCGGTGTAGCCCAACCGCTGCTCGTAGACCGTCTCGTGGACGATCGACAGGCCGCGCGCCTGGGTCAGCGCCACGACCAGCGGCTGCTGCCAGTCGGTCATGAAGCCGGGGTGCACGTCGGTCTCCAGCGCCACCGCGTTCAGCTCGCCACCCGGGTGCCAGAAGCGGATGCCGCCCTCCTGACCCGGGTCGCCCAGCTTCGGCGCGCGGGCGTCGGTGACCTCGTACTCGCCGCCGACCGAGCGGAAGATGTTCAGGAAGGTCATCATGTCGGCCTGCTGAGCGCCCAGCACCTCGACGTGACCACGGGTGGCCAGGGCGGCGGCGGCCCAGCTCGCCGCCTCGATCCGGTCCGGGATCGGCCGGTGGGTGTAGCCGTGCAGCTTGGGCACGCCCTGAATCTCGATCACCCGGTCGGTGTGGACCTTGATGATCGCGCCCATCTTCTGCAGGATGCAGATCAGGTCGATGATCTCCGGCTCCACCGCGGCGTTACGCAGCTCGGTGACGCCCTCGGCCATCACGGCGGTCAGCAGCACCTGCTCGGTGGCGCCGACGCTCGGGTACGGCAGGGCGAACTTGGTGCCGTGCAGCCCGTTCGGCGCGGAGAGGTGCAACCCCTCGGGCCGCTTCTCGACAGTGGCGCCGAACTCGCGCAGCGCCTGGAGGTGGAAGTCGATCGGACGCGGGCCGATGTGGCAGCCGCCCAGATCCGGGATGAACGCGTGCCCGAGGCGGTGCAGCAGCGGGCCGCAGAACAGGATCGGGATCCGGCTGGAACCGGCGTGCACGTTGATCTGGTCGGTGCTGGCGCTCTCCACGTTCGCCGGGTCGAAGACGAGCTCGCCGTCCTCGGCGCCGTCGGTGACCTTGACGCCGTGCAGGCCGAGCAGCCCTCGCACCACCTCGACATCGCGGATCTTCGGCACGTCGAACAGCCGGCTCGGGCTGTCGCCGAGCAACGCGGCGACCATCGCCTTCGAAACGAGGTTCTTCGCGCCGCGCACGCGGATCCGCCCTTCGAGCGGAGTACCTCCGTGCACAACCAGGACGTCGTCGGTCAACGCAACCTCCAGCGCGTCGGTGCTGCTGTGTTGATGGTGGGGTGCCTGAACGTCGTCGCTACCCCGAATGCGGCCACATCGAAACGGCTCGCGTGTGTCGTCGCTTGGGCAGCATAGCCCTCGGTGACGAAAAAGGACTCGGTCACATCGGCGTGTGTGGCATTAATCGGTGATCCGGCACTTTTGCGTACCAAGAGCGCTACGGATCGTGATCAGGACACCGTCGGCGGCGGGGTGTCCGCGCCGGGCAACGCGAGCATCTGATCAAGCGCCACCCGGGCGTGGTGAGCGGTGTCGGCGTCCACCGTGATCTGGTTGACCACCCGGCCCGCGACCAGCTCCTCCAGGGCCCAGACCAGGTGCGGCAGATCGATCCGGTTCATCGTCGAGCAGTAGCAGACGGCCTTGTCCAGGAACATGATCTGCTTGTCCGGGTGCGCCAGCGCGAGCCGGCGGACCAGGTTGAGCTCGGTGCCGAGCGCCCACGCCGAGCCGGCCGGAGCCGCCTCGATGGTCTTGATGATGTATTCGGTGGACCCGACGTAGTCGGAGGCTGTGACCACCTCGTGCCGGCACTCCGGGTGGACCAGGACGTTGACCCCGGGCACCCGCTCCCGTACGTCGTTGACGCTCTCCAGGGTGAACCGGCCGTGCACCGAGCAGTGCCCCCGCCACAGGATCATCTTGGCGTCGCGCAGCTGCTCCGGGGTGAGCCCACCACCGGGCTTGTGCGGGTCGTAGAGCACGCAGTCGTCCAGCGACAGGCCCATCTCCAGCACAGCGGTGTTACGGCCCAGGTGCTGATCCGGCAGGAAGAGCACCTTCGACCCCTGCTCGAAGGCCCAGTCCAGGGCGCGCTTGGCGTTGGAGGAGGTGCAGACCACGCCGCCGTTGCGGCCCACGAAACCCTTGATGTCGGCCGAGGAGTTCATGTACGTCACCGGGACCGTGTCGCCGGCGATGCCCAGCTCGGTCAGCGTGTCCCACGCGGCCTCTACCTGGCCCAGCACGGCCATGTCGGCCATCGAGCAACCCGCCGCGAGGTCCGGCAGGATCACCCGCTGGGTGCTCGTGGTGAGGATGTCCGCGCTCTCGGCCATGAAGTGCACGCCGCAGAAGACGATGTAATCCGCGTCCGGGCGGGCCGCGGCCTCCCGGGCCAGCTTGAACGAGTCGCCCGTCACATCGGCGAACTGGATCACCTCGTCGCGCTGGTAGTGGTGCCCCAGCACGAAGACCTTGCTGCCCAGCTTCGCCTTCGCGGCTGTGGCACGGGCCACCAGATCCGGATCGCTGGGCGCCGGCAGGTCGCCCGGACACTCGACACCGCGCTCGGTGTCGGGGTCGCTGCCCCGGCCGAGCAGCAGCAGAGCCGTCGCCGTGTTGGAGGGTTCCACCCAGGTCGAAGTCACGTAGCCCATGGTCCCACAGCGCGAGCGCGACGCAGGCTCGCTCGGTGTGGGCTGCCACACTGCTCGGCATGCGCGTGCTGCTCTGCCCGGACAAGTTCGCCGGCACCCTGTCCGCACCGGAGGTGGCCGCCGCCGTCGCCGCCGGTTGGCGCACCGTCACCGACGGAGACGATCTGCTGATCCGACCGCTCGCCGACGGCGGACCGGGCTTCGTGGAGGTGCTCGCCGAGGCCCTCGGTGGCCGGCGGGTACCGGTGTCGACGGTCGATCCGCTGGGCCGGCCGGCGGCCGGTGAGATCCTGCTCACCGCCGACGGCTCGACCGCCTACCTGGAGAGCGCGCAGGCGTGCGGGCTGCACCTGCTCTCCCCGGCCGAGCGCGACCCGAAGACCACCACCTCGTACGGGCTGGGTCTGTTGGTGGCCGCCGCCGTGGAGAGCGGTGCCCGCACCGTGGTGATCGGGCTGGGTGGCTCCGCCACCAACGATGCCGGAGCGGGAATGCTCGCCGCGCTGGGCGTGACCCCCCTCGACCAGGGTGGCACCGCTCTGCCGTACGGCGGGGCGGCGCTCGCCGCCGTCGACGCGCTGGACGGCGCGCCCCGGCTGCGTGGCGTCCGGCTGGTCGCGGCCACCGACGTGGACAACCCCCTGCTCGGCCTGCACGGCGCCAGCAACGTGTTCGGCCCGCAGAAGGGCGCCGACCGCGCCGACGTTCTACTGCTCGACGCGGCCCTGGAGCGTTTCGCGGCGGTGCTGGAAGAGGACCTGGCCGGCTGCCCGGCGGGGCTCGGCGCGCTGCCCGGGGGCGGGGCCGCCGGCGGCATCGGCGCGGCGCTCCTCGCCCTGGGCGGCGACTGCGAGTCGGGGATCGGCCTGGTCACCCGGGCCACCCGTCTCGACGCCGCGCTGGACACCGCCGACCTGGTGATCACCGGCGAGGGGTCGTTCGACCACCAGTCGCTGCGTGGCAAGGTCGTCGCCGGGGTGGCCGGCGCCGCCCGCGACCGGGGAGTGCCCTGCGTGGTGGTGGCCGGGCAGGTGAGCACCGGCCGGCGGGAGGCTGCCTCGGCCGGGGTGACCGACGCGTACAGCCTGGTGGAGCACTTCGGCGGCGAGGAGACCGGCGGGCTCGACGCGGCGCTGAGCCGGCCCGCCGAGGGGCTGCGCGAGCTGGGGGCCCGGCTGGCCCGGCAGTGGAGCCGCTGAGCGTTCCGGCCGCCCGTGCGCCCGCCTCGACCGGGGCCGACCTGCGGCGGGGGTCACGCCACGCGGGTGGGCCCGGCCAAGGCGGCGTACGATCGGTTGAGGACCACAACCGGGAATCACTGGACGGCGCGCGACGTTGGCCAGTGCGTCCGGACCCAAACCGCGCAGGGAGACTTCCACGTGACCACGCCAGCGCAGACCGAGTCGACCGAGGCCAAGGCCCCTACTTCCGTCGTCCTCACCGACGTCGCAGCGCAGAAGGTCAAGGCCCTGATCGAGCAGGAGGGCCGCGACGACCTGCGGCTCCGCGTCGCCGTGCAGCCGGGCGGCTGCTCCGGCCTGCGGTACCAGCTCTTCTTCGACGAGCGTTCGCTCGACGGTGACGTCGTGACCGACTTCGGTGGTGTCGAGGTCGTCGTCGACCGGATGAGCGCCCCGTACCTTTCCGGCGCGACGATCGACTTCGCCGACCGGATCGACGCCCAGGGCTTCACCATCGACAACCCCAACGCGGGCAGCTCCTGCGCCTGCGGTGACTCGTTCAACTGAGTCACACCACACGTCAGCGACGATGGGGCCGTTCTTCGGGACGGCCCCATCGCCGTACCGGTCGGCTGTCGCACCGGTCCGGGAGCGGGCCGTGGCGGGCTGGTTGCCGGTGACCATCGCGCTGCCGTCCCGGTAGGCTGACCGCGCCCTGCTCCCGACCCTGAGGGTTGACATGAAGATCGCCGTCACCGGCTCGATCGCCACCGATCACCTGATGAGTTTCCCCGGTCGCTTCGCCGACCAGCTCATCGCCGATCAACTGCACAAGGTGTCCCTCTCCTTCCTGGTGGACGACCTGGTGCTCCGCCGCGGCGGCGTGGCGGCGAACATCTCCTTCGGGATGGGTCAGCTCGGGCTGCGCCCGGTGCTGCTCGGCGCGGTCGGCGCCGACTTCGCCGACTACCGCTCCTGGCTGGAGCGCCACGGTGTGGACTGCGACTCGGTGCACATCAGCGAGGTGGCGCACACCGCCCGCTTCGTCTGCACCACCGACACCGACATGTGCCAGATCGCGTCGTTCTACGCAGGTGCGATGAGCGAGGCCCGCAACATCGAGCTGGCCCCGGTCGCCGACCGGCTCGGCGGTCTGGACCTGGTGCTGGTCGGCGCGAACGACCCCGAGGCGATGCTGCGCCACTCGGCCGAGTGCCGCACCCGCGGGTACGCCTTCGCCGCCGACCCGTCCCAGCAGCTCGCCCGGATGCCCGGCGAGGACGTGGTGGCGCTGATCGAAGGCGCCGAGTACCTGATGACCAACGACTACGAGAAGTCGCTGCTGCAGAGCAAGGCGCAGCTCAGCGACGACCAACTGCTGGACCTGGTCAAGGTGCGGGTCACCACGCTGGGCAAGCACGGTGTGGAGATCGCCGGGCGCGGCATCGACCCGATCCACGTACCGATCGCGCGGGAGATCCGGGCGGTCGACCCGACCGGCGTCGGCGACGGCTTCCGGGCCGGCTTCTTCACCGCGCTCTCCTGGGGCCTGGGCCTGGAACGCGCCGCCCAGGTCGGCTCGCTGCTGGCCACGCTGGTCCTGGAGACCGTCGGCACCCAGGAGTACGACGTCCGCCGTGACCTGTTCGTCAAGCGCCTCGCCGAGTCCTACGGCGACGCTGCGGCAGAAGAGGTCCGCCCCCACCTCCTCCCGGCCTAGCCGCCCCGCCCTCGCCCCCTCGCCCCGGCCCTCGGCCCCGCGATCTTGCACTTTCTGTTGCCGTTTCGCGGCTTCGGTGCGCGTTTGTCCGCGCAGAAACTGCAAGATCGCGAGGGTGAGGTAGGGCGGGGTGTAGGGACGAAGCCTCAGCCCGCGCCGCCCCGCCGTTACCCGGCGTCGATCATGGAGTTGCGGTGGCTGGATAGTCGCCTTATGTGGCTTTTGTCCACCACCACAACTCCATGATCGACGCCGGGTGCCGGGTGCCGGTGCCGGGTGCGGGGTGCCGGGTGTGGGGGAGCGGGGTAGGGGTGCGGCGGAGGGTGGGGTTACTGGGTTCGGCGGATGTCGTAGGCGGGGCCGTCCGGGCCGGTGACCGAGCCGAGGAACTCCTGGCCGCGCATCCGGCACCAGGCGGGGATGTCGACAGCCGCCGCCGGGTCGTCGGCCAGTACGCGGACCACAGTGCCGACCGGCACCTCGGGCATCCGTCGCGCCGCAGCGATCACCGGCAGCGGGCAGCGTTGCCCCCGGCAGTCGATCACCTCGTCGGGCGGTGTCACAGCCCCATCACCCCGGCCTCGGCGCGCAGCCCGGCGACGATCCCCGGCAGCTCGGTAAGGAACCGCTCCACGTCCGCCTCGGTCGTCTCCCGGTGCAGGCTGACCCGCACGTTGCCGTGCGAGAGCACTCCCATCGCCTCCAACACGTGCGACGGACGCAACGTGGACGAGGTGCAGGACGAACCGGACGACACGGCGAAGCCCCGCCGGTCCAGGGCGTGCAGCAACGCCTCCCCGTCCACGTACAGGCAGGAGAAGGTGACCAGGTGCGGGAGCCGGAGCACCGGATCGCCGACCACCTCCACGTCGGGCACCTCCGCCGCGACCCGCTCCCGGACCCGCTCCACCAGGGCCGTCAACCGGGTCGCCTCGGCCGCCGCGTCGGCCGCCGCCGCCCGCAGGCTCGCCGCCGCCGCCACGACCGCCGGCAAATTCACCACCCCGGGGGTACGTCCGCTCTCCCGCTCGTCGGCCGGCCAGGGTGACTCCCAGCGAGTGCCCTTCCGGACCGCCAGCACCCCCACGCCGGGTGGGCCACCCCACTTGTGTGCGCTCGCCGTGAGCACCGACCAGCCGGTCGGCAGAGGCACCCGGCCCACCGACTGTGCCGCGTCCACGTACAGCGGCACACCCACGTCGGCGCAGGCCGCCGCCGCCTCGGCGACCGGCTGCACCGTCCCCACCTCGTGACTGGCGCTGATCAACACGGCCAGCGCGACCCCAGGGGCCCGAACGGCGGTCGACCACGCGGTCAGGTCCAGCCGGCCCAACCGGTCGACCGGCACCGCGGCGGCCGTCCCGCCAGCGCCGACGTGCCGTTCCGCAGCGTGCAACACCGCCGAGTGCTCGATCGCCGAGTGCACCAGCGTCGACCCGACCCGGCGTCGCCCCGCCAGGCCGCCGAGGACCGCGCCGTGGGCCGCGGTCGTACCGCTGGGGGTGAAGGAGACCTCATCGGCGCGGACGCCGAGCGTCACCGCGGTGGCCTCGCGGGCGGCGTCGAGCAGTTGCCGGGCCCGGCGGGCCTGCGTATACAGCTTGCCCGGATCGGCCCAGCCGTCGTCGAGCGCGGCCAGCAGAGCCTGCCGCGCGACCGGATGCATCGGCGCGGCGGTCGCCGCGTCCAGGTAGACCGGGGATGCGCTCACAGACCCGCCTTCGTTCGCGACTGCGGGGCTCGCAACCCCGGCTCACTCCTCGCGCTCACAGACCCGCCTTCGTTCGCGACTGCGGGGCTCGCGACCCCGGCTCGCTCCTCGCGCTCACAGACCCGCCTTCGTTCGCGGCTGCGGGGCTCGCAACCCCGGCTCACTCCTCGCGCTCACAGACCAAGACGCTATCGCGGCGGTATGCCTAGGATCCCCCCGATGGGGGTCGGACAGTGACCCCACCACGGCCGAGTCCGTCATGGTCGAGTAATCTGCGACCGTCGGTGACGCCTTTGCCGCGGGTGCTGAGGAAAGACGCACCGCGGCGCGCTAGGGAGGCAGGACCAGGTGGTCGCAAGGAGTTCGGAGGTACGGCCGTCGGCCGTACGGCACAGCGCTTCCCCAGGGGTTGGTGGACGCCGGGGGCGTGGTGCTGGTCGCCTGGCCGGGCTCGGTCTCGGTGGCGTGGCGTTGCTGGTTCTGCTCACGGGCTGTGACGTCGGTCAGACGTTCCACGGCTTCGGCTGGCCGCAGGGCGGCATCTCGCCGGAGTCCAAGCGGATGTACGACCTGTGGATCGCCTCCTGCATCGCCGCGCTCGCGGTCGGCGTCTTCGTGTGGGGCCTGATCTTCTGGTGCGTCGTGCGCTACCGCAAGCGTGGCAACGCGCTGCCGGTGCAGACCCGTTACAACATGCCGATGGAGTTCCTCTACACCATCGCGCCGATCCTGATCGTCTCCGTGCTCTTCTACTACACGGCGATCGTGCAGACCGACGTCGACAAGTTGTCGAAGAACCCGGACGTCACGGTCGAGGTCGTCGCGTTCAAGTGGAACTGGCAGTTCAACTACCGGGACGGCCAGGGCACGGAAGCCCGCACCACCGCGTCGACGCTCGGCACCAGCGAGGTCATCCCGGTGCTGGTGCTGCCGACCAACCGGTCCATCCGGTTCGAGGAGACCAGCCGCGACGTCATCCACTCGTTCTGGGTGCCGGAGCTGCTCTTCAAGCGGGACGTCATGCCGGGCAAGATCCGCAACGTGTTCGAGGTCTCGAGCCTGGACGCCGAGGGCGCCTACGTCGGGCGCTGCGCCGAACTGTGCGGCAGCTACCACGCGTTCATGAACTTCGAGCTGCGGGTGGTCTCGCCGGAGAAGTACGACCAGTTCCTCGCGGCCAAGCAGAGCGGCAAGTCCACCCAGGATGCGCTGTCGGCGATCGGTGAGCAGCCGTACGCGACGACCACGCAGCCGTTCGACACGCGGCGGACGCAGGACAACTTCAACCCGGACGACGTTCCGGCCCGCACGGGAAGCTGAGGCAGCCGCATGAAGACCGAGTGGCGTATCTTCCTGATCATCGCCGGGTTCCTCTTCGGCGCCACGATCCTCTACGGTGCCTGGACTAACGGTGCGTCGGGCGGCATCGAGTGGGTCGGCACCGTCGCCCTGCTGCTGTCGTTCCTGCTCTGCTCGATGTGCGGTGGCTTCTTCTGGTTCGTCTCCCGCCGCATCGACCTGCGCCCGGAGGACCGCCCGGACGCCGAGATCGCCGACGGCGCTGGTGAGGTCGGTTTCTTCAGCCCGGGCAGCTACTGGCCGTTCGGTCTGGCGCTGGCCGCCGCGATCGCCGCGCTCGGCTTGGTGTTCTGGCAGTACTGGCTGATCGGTGCCGGCCTGCTGGCCGTCGTCTTCTCCGCCTGTGGGCTCCTGTTCGAGTACTACAGCGGCACCCGGCGTACCGCCGAGCACTGACCCACCCGGTCGCCGTCGCGACCGACCCGCACGACGAAGGCCCGTTCCCCGAGTGGGGGAGCGGGCCTTCGGTCATGCGCCACCCCGCCCGGGGTGGGCCTGCGGTGCTGCGCTCGGGCGGTGCCTGCGGTCAGGCGGCGCGGCGGTGGACGGGCTGGCGGCGGCGGGCGGCCAACCGGGTGACCGGGACGGCGAACGCGCTGACCACCACGGCGCTGCCGCAGCCGGTGCAGATCAGCTCGGGACAGTCGGTGCCGTGGCCGTCGACGCAGGGCGGCGGCTCGAACGGCGCCACGCCCTCACAGACGTCGCAGTAGAGATCGCGGTGCGACACGGGCGTCTCCTCTCACGTCAGGCGAACCGCCCCCGGATGCGACAGTGACACACCGACGGCAGCAGAAAACTACTCAGCTGTAGTTTCCCAGACGGGTCCGACAAATCTCCGCGCACCGTCGTCCGCTAGCCAGCATCCGCGCGTGATCCACACGACTTCGATGAAGTCGGGGCATTGGAGCGGCCCTGACACCACGGATTCGAGGAATCCGAGTTGATCACGCCCAAGGCTCCGCCTGCGGACGGCGCCGCCGGGTCCGGTGGTGCTGAGGTCAGACGGCGGCGTTGGCGGTGGCGATCCATCGGTCCAGGGTGGCGGCGGCCGCGCCGGAGTCGATCGACTCGGCGGCACGGGCCAGGCCGGCGCCCAACGCCTCGGTCAGGTCGCCGTCCAGCGGGCCCTGGGTGGCCAGCGCCGCCGCCGCGTTGACCAGCACCGCGTCCCGGACCGGGCCCTTCTCGCCGGCCAGCAGGCGACGAGCCACGCCCGCGTTGTACGCGGCGTCACCGCCGCGCAGGTCCGCCAGGGTGGACCGGGGTACCCCCAGCTCCGTCGCGTCCAGCACGACCTCGCGTACGGTGCCGCCCTGGGCCGCCCAGATCCGGGTGGGGGCGGCAGTGGTGAACTCGTCCAGCCCGTCCTCGCCGCGCATCACGATCGCCGAGTCGCCACGGGCCGCGAACACGCTGGCCATGACCGGGGCCATCCGCAGGTCGAAGCAACCGACCGCGCCGGCCCGGGGGCGGGCCGGGTTGGTCAGCGGGCCGAGGAAGTTGAAGAAGGTGGGCACGCCCACCTCGCGGCGGACCGGGCCGGCGTGCCGCATCCCGGGGTGGAAGCGGGCCGCGAAGCAGAACCCGATGCCGGCCTCCTCGACACAGCGGGCGACCTGCTCCGGGCCGAGATCCAGCGGGATGCCGAGGAACTCCAGCAGGTCGGCGGTGCCGCACAGGGAGGAGGCGGCCCGGTTGCCGTGCTTCACGACACGGACGCCCGTGCCGGCGACCACCAGCGCCGTCATCGTGGAGATGTTCACCGTGTGGGCGAGGTCACCGCCGGTGCCGACCACGTCGAGCGCGGTGCGGCGCAGCTCCTCGGGGAGCGCCACCGGGACCGCGCGACCGAGCATCGCCTCCACCAGGCCGGCCAGCTCGGCGGGCGTCTCACCCTTGGCCCGCAGCGCTACGGCGAAGGCGGCGATCTGCGCCGCGCTCGCCGAGCCGGTCATGATCTCGTCCATCGCCCAGGCGGTGTCGGCGGTGGAGAGTTCGTCACCGCGCAGCAGCGCGTTGAGCAGGTGCGGCCAGGTCCGATCGCCCATGGCGGGCCTCCCGAGCATGCGAAGTGCGGGTGGGCTGGAACCGGCGCCGACGAGATCCGGCGCCGTGGGGGTGCCGGAGGAGCGGGGGACGTCAGGCGGGTGCGTGCGTCCGCAGCAGCTCGGCCACCGTGCCGCCGGTGGTCACCGGGTCGAGCGGGTGCACCAGCGTCGCGTCGACCTCGGCGTACGCGGCGAGCCATCGGTCGGCGGCGCGGGCGATCACCAGGCAGGTCGGGGGAGCGTCGTCCCGGTCGTCCTTGACCTGCCGGGCGATGCCGATGCCGCCGCCCGGGCTCGCCTCACCGTCGAGCAGCAGCAGGTCGATCTCGTAGTCGTCGACCAGTCGGATGGTCTCCGCGTAGGTCGACGCCTCGACGAACTCGATCTGCAGACCGGGAGCGGGCCGGGTGCCGACGGCCATCCGCATCCGATCACGGACCTGCGGGTCGTCGCTGTAGAGCAACACGGTGCAAAGACGATCGGTCATGCCGGAACTCCCACCTCGTAGCTGCCCGCAGATCGTACCGGTCGGCGTGACGTAGCCGACATCCCGCCCGACGTCGCGCGTCGGGCGTACCGTCCGGGCAGCTCAGGCGGGCGCGGCGTCGGCGGCGCGTTCGCGGGCCTCCTGGCGGTCCAGCTCGCGGTCCACCCGCCGGGCCTCCCGCTCGGACTGCTTGACCCACTGCACCACCAGCACCGCGAGCATGGTCACACTGACGAATTCGCCACCGGCCCAGAGGATGCCGCCGGCGACCACCTGGTCCTGCCACGGGTCGGACCAACCGAGGTTGAGCGACGGGTACCAGTCGCCGCCGAAGAGCGTGCTGCTCTGCATGATGGTGAGGCCGAGCACTGTGTGGAACGGCACGGAGAGCAGCATCAGCAGCGCACGCGCCGGGTACGGCCAGCGGCCGGGCAGCGGGTCGAGGCCGAGCAGCGGCCAGAAGAACACGCAGCCGGTCATGATGAAGTGCGCGTGCACCAGCTCGTGCGCCCAGGCGTGTTCGAGGGTGTAGCGGTACAGGTCACTGAAGTACAGCACGAACGGGTTGACCACGAAGATGGCGAACGCCACCAGCGGGAAGCTGTAGACCCGGGCGACACGGCTGTGCACGATCGCGAGCAGGCGCTTGCGCGGCCCGACCGGCAGGGTGCGCAGGGCCAGGGTCATCGGCGCGCCCAGGGCCAGGAAGATCGGCGCCACCATGGACAGCACCATGTGCTGGATCATGTGCACGGACAGCAGCGCGGTGTCGTACGCGTGCAGTCCGCTGACCGTGACGAGCGCGATGCCGCCCAGGCCGGGGCCGAGGAAGAACACGGTACGGGTGATCGGCCAGCGGTCGCCGCGTAGGCGCAGCCGGTACACCCCGTAGAGGTACAGGCCGGCGGCGAGCACCAGGCCGAGGGCCAGCCAGCTGTCCAGCCGGGTCTCGGTCAGCACCGCGCCGACGGTGAACGGCGGCGGGGCCGAGGTGGCGGCGAAGATCGGATCGACGTGCAGCACGCTTTTCAGGCTAGGCCAGGCGAACCGGACCCTGACGCTCGGGCCACGGAAGGCGCAGGTTTGCCACCCCGCTGATCGGCGGCCCCGGTCAGGGGCAATAATGACGGCGTGACTGCGGCCCCAGCCATTGACAAGAGCCGGATCCACTCTCTGACGCGACCAAACATGGTCAGCGTCGGGACGATCGTGTGGCTCTCCAGTGAACTCATGTTCTTCGCGGCGTTGTTCGCGATGTACTTCTCCATCCGCGCGGCTGCGCCGGAGCAATGGGAGAAGCACACCGAAGCGCTGAACATC
Source organism: Micromonospora sp. NPDC005205 (assembly GCF_040608275.1). Taxonomy (NCBI): domain Bacteria; kingdom Bacillati; phylum Actinomycetota; class Actinomycetes; order Micromonosporales; family Micromonosporaceae; genus Micromonospora; species Micromonospora sp. NPDC005205. The sequence continues at coordinate 213,625 of NZ_JBEXHV010000009.1, read as the reverse complement.
CCGTACGCGACCACCTTCACGGTGATCCTGGTGCTGTCCTCGGTGACGTGCCAGCTCGGCGTCTTCGCGGCGGAAAAGGGTGACGTGCACGCGCTGCGGCGCTGGTTCACCGTCACCTTCGTGATGGGCCTGATCTTCGTCCTCGGCCAGCTGAACGAGTACCGGCACCTGGTCGCCGACGGCATCAAGATCAACGGAGACGGGTACGGGTCGGTGTTCTACCTGACCACCGGCTTCCACGGCCTGCACGTGACCGGCGGTCTGATCGCCTTCATCATCTTCATGGTCCGTACGACCATGGGCCGGTTCACTCCGGCGCAGGCGACCTCGGCGATCGTCGTGTCGTACTACTGGCACTTCGTCGACGTCGTGTGGATCGGGCTGTACGCCATGATCTACTGGCTCCAGTGATCTTGCGCGTCACATTCCGCGCTGCTGCTCCGTCCCCTGAGACAGGTCCAACCGGTTAAGGACACCGCTCATGACTTCTGACAACGACCGCCGACGCGGTCTGCTCGCGCGGTTGCGCGAGCGGCCCGCCGCGCGCAGCAGGGGCCGCCGCCGGCTGGGCGCCGCGGTCCGGCTGATCGCCGCGTTGATGCTCGCCGGTGGCGCGTACACCGTCTTCGCTCCGGGCGCCCAGGCGCAGGACAACCCGCAGCTGACCGGCGCCGCCGCCGAGGGCAAGGCGCTGTTCGACGTGAGCTGCGTGACCTGCCACGGCCGCAACGCCCAGGGCGTCGAGGGCCGCGGGCCGAGCCTGATCGGCGTCGGCGCGGCATCGGTCGAGTTCCAGGTCAGCTCCGGGCGGATGCCGCTGGCCCGCCAGGAGGCCCAGGCGCACCGCAAGCCCCCGGTCTTCACCGACGAGCAGACCCGTCAGCTGGCCCAGTACATCCAGGAGCTTGGCGGCGGCCCGGTCGTGCCCGAGGGCGACGACCTCCGCGAGGACGGCAACATCGCCGCCGGCGGTGAGCTGTTCCGGATCAACTGCTCGCAGTGCCACGCCTTCGGTGGCGGCGGTGGTGCGCTCTCCTCGGGCAAGTTCGCCCCGAGCCTGCACCCCGCGACCGACCGCCAGATCTACGCGGCGATGTTGAGCGGCCCGCAGAACATGCCGGTGTTCGGCGACAACCAGCTCCGGCCGGAGCAGAAGGCCGACATCATCGCCTACATCCAGGAGTCGCTGAAGCACGACCAGGACCCGGGTGGGTTGAACCTCGGACGGTACGGCCCGTCCACCGAGGGTTTGGCGATCTTCCTGGTCGGCATCGTCGCGCTCGTCTTCGCCAGCCTGTGGATCGCGGGGAAGTCGTGATCGAGCAGGCCATCCGATTCAGTGCTGTGGTGCCGCTCGGCGCCACCCGTAGCGAGGTGACGGCATGAGCACCCACCCCGAGCACCAGGCCTCAGAGGGCCCGGAGCCGCTCGATGTGAACGACCCCAGGCTGACCCGGTTCGACATCGTTCGTGAGGGCGCTCGCCGGGACGACATCGAGATCGTCCACTACGAGCCGCAGGTGCTGCCGGGCACCAAGGCGGAGCGTCGGCTGACCCGAGTGGTCGCCGGCTTCTTCCTGATCACCGGCCTGGCCGCGACCGCCTTCCTGGCCATCTACATCTGGTGGCCGTGGCAGTACGAGGCGGGACGGGGCGGCGACAAGTTCTACACTCCGCTGCTCGGCTTCACCCTCGGCGTAGCCCTGCTCGCCGTCGGCTTCGGCATCCTGACCTGGGGCAAGAAGTTGCTGCCCAAGGAGGTCTCGATCCAGGACCGGCACGAGGGCCAGGTGGACTCCGAAGGCCGCACCATCACCGGCCAGACCATGCTCTACATGGCGGACGAGCTGGGCGTGAAGCGTCGGCCCCTGCTCGGCATCTCGCTGCTGGCCGGTCTCGCGCCGGTCGCCGCGGTCGCCGCGGCGCCGCTGGTCGGCGGCCTGATCTCGCAGCCGCACAAGAACAACCAGATGTTCACCACCGGGTTCGCCACGGCCGAGGGCGGCGAGCGGATCCGCCTGGTCCGCGAGGACGGCCGTCCGGTCCGTCCGGCGGACGTCAGCACCGGTGGGCAGATCACCGTCTTCCCCGGCATCGACCACGGTGTGAGCAACAAGCACGCCGACTCGCCGACGCTGTTGATCCACCTCCGCGACTCGGACGCGCAGGAGTCGCGCCGGGCCAACGAGAAGATCGGCCACGGCGACTACATGTGGGGCAACTACGCGGCGTTCTCCAAGATCTGCACGCACGCGGGATGCCCGGCCAGCCTGTACGAGCAGCAGACGAACCGGCTGCTCTGCCCGTGCCACCAGTCCCAGTTCCTGATCACCGACAACGCCCGGCCAGTCTTCGGCCCCGCCAGCCGGCGGCTGCCGCAGCTGCCGATCGAGGTGGACTCCGAGGGCTTCTTCGTGGCGAAGTCCGACTTCACCGAGACCGTCGGGCCTGATTTCTGGGAGCGGCCATGAAGCGTCGAAAGTTTGACCTTGCGGCGACGCCGGGCAAGGCAGCGGTGGGAGTGGACGACCGCTTCCAGGTGGCCACCCCGCTGCGCAAGCTGCTGAACAAGGTCTTCCCGGACCACTGGTCCTTCCTGCTCGGCGAGATCGCGCTGTTCTCGTTCGTCGTGCTGCTGCTGACCGGTGTGTTCCTCACCTTCTTCTTCGAGCCGGCTATGACCGAGGTGGTCTACGACGGCAGCTATGCGCCGTTGCAGGGCACCCCGATGTCCGCCGCGTACGCCTCCAGCCTGGACATCTCGTTCGATGTCCGGGGCGGTCTGGTGATGCGGCAGATGCACCACTGGTCGGCGCTGCTGTTCATGGCCGCGATCGTCGTGCACATGCTGCGGGTCTTCTTCACCGGTGCCTTCCGCAAGCCGCGTGAGACCAACTGGATCATCGGTTCGCTGCTCTTCTGGGTGGGCTTCCTGGCCGGCTTCAGCGGCTACTCGCTGCCGGACGACGGTCTGTCCGGCACCGGTCTGCGGATCGCCTCGGCGATCATGCTGTCCATCCCGGTCGTCGGTTCGTGGGTCACCTCGTCGATCTTCGGCGGCGAGTTCCCGGGCACGATCATCATCAGCCGGTTCTTCATCGCCCACGTGCTGCTCATCCCGGGTCTGCTGGTCGCGCTGATCAGCGTCCACCTGGGTCTGGTCTTCAAGCAGAAGCACACCCAGTGGCCCGGCCCCGGCCGGACCAACAACAACGTGGTCGGCGAGCGGATGTTCCCGCGGTACGCGCTGAAGCAGGGCGGCTTCTTCATGGTCGTCTTCGGCGTCATCGCGCTGATGGGCGGTCTGTTCCAGATCAACCCGATCTGGTTGTTCGGCCCGTACGAGGCGTGGGTGGTCTCGGCCGCCAGCCAGCCCGACTGGTACGTCATGTTCCTCGACGGGTCGACCCGACTCATGCCGGCCTGGGAAATCAACATCCCGCTCGGCGACGGGTACGTCATCCCGCCGCTGTTCTGGCCGACTGTCGTGCTGCCCGGCATCCTGGTGGGCCTGTCGACGATGTACCCGTTCCTGGAAGCCCGGCACCTCAAGGACCGCAAGAGCCACAACCTGCTCCAGCGGCCTCGGGACGTCCCGGCCCGGACCGCCGTCGGCGCCATGGCCGTCTCGTTCTACATCGTGCTGACGCTCTCCGGCGCCAACGACGTGATCGCTGACAAGTTCCAGATCAGTTTGAACGCGATGACCTGGGCGGGCCGCATCGGCCTGCTGGTGGTCCCGCCGCTGGCGTACTACGTCACCTACCGGCTCTGCCTGGGTCTGCAGCAGCACGACCGGGAGGTGCTCGCGCACGGCGTGGAGACCGGCATCATCCGGCGCCTGCCGGACGGCCGGTTCGTCGAGGTGCACCAGCCGCTCAGCGCGTCCAACGGGCACGCGGACGGTCACGGCCAACTCGACTACGTCGGCTGGGTCGTACCCAAGAAGATGAACCGGCTGGGGGCCCTCGGCCCGGCCATCCGGGGCTTCTTCTACCCGATCGAGAAGCCGGTCGAGGCACCGGTCTCGCCGGGGCACCCGCCGGTCGAGGCCCGACCCGAGCGCGAGGAGATCGGCAGCGGCGAGAGCCGCCGCTGACCGCCCAGTCACACCATTGAGGGGCGCCCGCCGGATTCCGGCGGGCGCCCCAACGTATCCACCCCTCCCGACCCATCCGGCCAGGAGTCGGACGGCTCTGACGGGACCGGTCGACGCCGCGCGACGGGCGATCGCAGGAATAACCCCGGTCAGCCGGGTATGCGTGCGGTCCAACGTCTCAAGGGGGGGAAGCATGTTGGGTATCAAACGCCTCGGCCTGTTGGCCGCGCTGGTACTTGTCGGTGTCGCGCCGGCCGCGGCCGCGCAGGCCGCGGCACAGCCGTCAACGCAGGACACCCAGTACCTGCAGGCGGTACACCAGGTCAACCTGTTCGAGATCACCGCTGGTGACCTGGCTCAGCAGAAGGGTCAGGACCAGGGGGTCAAGGACCTGGGCGCGATGCTGAAGACCGACCACACCCAGCTCGACCAGACGGTGCAGCAGACCGCGTCGCAGCTCGGGGTGGAACTGCCGAACGAGCCCAGCGCCGATCAGCAGGCGGTCATCGACAAGCTGAACAACGCCAGCGGCGCGGAGTTCGACCGGCTCTGGGTGACCAGTGAGCTGGCCGGTCACGTCCAGGCCATCCAGGCCACCCAGACGGAGATCTCGCAGGGCTCCGAGCAGTCGGTGGTGCAGTTGGCGCAGACGGCGCTTCCGACGCTGCAGACGCACTACGACGAGTTGGTGGCGCTCGCCAACAAGCTGGGCATCCCGGTTCCGCAGACCAGCGCCAGCGGTACGCCCAGCCCGGGCGGCACCGGCACCGAGTCGCCGGCTCCGGGCGGCACCGGCACCGAGTCGCCGGCTCCGGGCGGTGGCAGCACCGAGGTACCGGCTCCCAGCGAGAGCTGACGTAGCCACAAGCAGACGGCCGGCCCACCCTCGCGGTGGGCCGGCCGCCCTGTGCGCGCCACGCGCCGCCGTGCTGCCGGCACCGGCCCCGAAACGGCGAGCGGGTCAGTCGGCGCTGGCCAGACCGATCGCGAACGTCTCCTCCAGGTCGTGCTGGGAGTACGCCCGGAAGGCGATGTGGGACTCGGTGTTGAGCACCCCCGGGGCCTTGGAGATGCTGCCCGCGATGACCTGGGCGATCTGGTCGAACTCGCGGACCCGGACGATGGCGATGAGGTCGACGTGCCCGGCCACCGAGTAGACCTCGCTGACACCGGGAAGGTTGGCCAGGTTCTCCGCCACCTCGGGGATCGCATCGGTGGCGCAGTCGATCAGCACGATGGCGGTGATCACGGGGCATTTCTCCGTTCGTCGGCGTCGTCGCCCATGCTAGATGTTCCGGTCCGGGACCGGAGGCGGGAGCATGTTCCGGTCCGGGACCGGAGGCGGGAGCATGTTCCGGTCCGGGACCGGAGGCGGGAGCCGTCGGTGCTCAGCCCTGGGCGGGGCAGGGCACGGTCAGGTTGCTGCCGGCCCGGATGACGTTTCGCAGCCGCTCGCCGGCCCGCACTGTCGCGCCCGGCCACACCACGGTGCGGGACACGTCACCGTCCACCCGCGCTCCCGCGCCGACGACCGACTCCACGCAGTGGCCGGTCACCGTCGCGGACTCCTCGACGAGAACGCCGCCGGCCGCGGCGTGCAGGTTGGCCGCCAGGTAGTCGGCCGGGGTGCCGGTGTCGAAGAAGGTGCCCGGGTAGGGCACCACGGTCAGGGCGCCCGCGGCCTCGGCCGGACGCCACACGGCGCGAACCAGGTCCGAGAAGACCACCGGCAGGTCCCGGACCAGCCGCCAGGGCAGCAGCGAGAAGCCGGTGAAGCAGTGCCCGGCGAAGGTGCCCGGCGCCGCCGGGTCCGCGGCGGGCTGGCCGAGCAGGCGTACGGTGTGCCCGTCCCAGGCGTCGAGCAGGGCGGCCACGTCCGGGCCCGGGGGAGCAGCCGGATCGGCGAGGTACGCGTCGGCGTTGCCGACCAGCACCGAACGCCCGTCGATCCAGTCCCGCAGGTTGGCCACGCCGCCGGCGGTGCCCAGCGGGTCGCCCGGCTCCACCGACAGGTGTGCGCGGTCGCCGACGTGCGCCACCACCTGGTCGCCGAGGTAGCAGGCGTTCACAGCGACCCGATCGGCACCGGTCAGGCCCAGGCCGGCCAGCCGCGCCAACGCCCGATCCAGCAGAGGCACGTTGCCCACCGGGCAGAGCGCCTTGGGCAGCCGTTCGGTGAGCGGGCGCAGCCGCGTGCCCTCGCCGGCGGCCAGCACCACCGCGCACAACTCGGCCGGCACAGCGACCGCGCCGGTCACGGGGTCTCGTCGGGCACCGGCGGCGGGAACTGCCCGGCGAGTGGCCCGATGTCGTAGTAGGCGAGCAGCCGGGCCGTCGGCCAGGTCAGCTTGGGCAGGTCGTCCAGGGGGTGCCAGGCGGCCTCGAAGACCTCCCCGCCGTCGACGGTCAGCTGGGTGCTGGACGCCGGCACCTCGGCCTCGAAGACCATGTCCACCCAGCCCTTGGCGTGCACTATCGCGTTCGGCACCGCCGGGCGCAGCCGGGACGGTGGAAGCCGGACGCCGGACTCCTCGAACAGCTCACGGGCCGCGCCCACCACCGGGGCCTCACCCCGGTTGAGCAGGCCGGCGGGGAGTGACCAACCCTTGCCGGGAGGCTGGCGGAGCATGAGCAACCGACCCGCGCCCGTCGCCTCGGTGTCCCGGACCAGGGTCACCGCGCCGACGATGTACTTGGGCACCGCCAACCGGACCAGGCGCCGACGCACCGGCAGCGGCAGCCGGTAGAAGGCCTGGTAGAAGAGGGCCCGAGCGGTGGCGCGGGAGCGGGGGATCATGACTCCAGGCTAGTGGTCACGAATGTCCTTCGTACGCGCTGGGGCCCGCCGGGTCACTGTCGATGGTCGACCAGGTCGATGAGCTGGCGGACCACGGTGTCCGGTTCGATCACCCGGTCGAAGACCGCGACCAACAGGGTTTCCAGGTCGGGGTAGCCCAACTCCTCGGAGAGGCGCAGTAATGGCAGGTCACTGGCGAGGCCACGGTTGTGCTGGCGCAGTGCGAGCCCGATGGTGGCCCGACCGAGGCGCACCTTGTCGCTGATCGTGATGCCCGGCTCGGTGTGCTCGGCGAACCATCTGTTGATCTGCATCTGCGCGTGCGGCGACTTGACGAAGGTCAGCCACTCCCGCCGGGGGCCGCGCGGCGCCACACCGGCCTCGAAGCCGTTGTCGCCGTCGTTCTCGGTGAAGATCTCCACGACGTCGCCCTCGTCCAGCTCCGAACTGAGCGGGGCCAGCCGACCGTTGATGCGTGCGGCGAGGCAGTGGTCGCCCCGGTCGTTGCCCAGCTCGTACGCGAGGTCGACAGGCGTGGCACCGGCCGGCAGCACGACCTGCCGCCCGTCGGCGAAGACCTGGATCTGCCCCTCGGCCAGGTCGCAGCGCAGCGACTCGTAGAACTGTGCCGGGTCGGCGGCGTCCGGCTCCCAGTCGAGCACCCGGCGCAGCCAGTCCAACTGCTCGGCGCGGGCCCCCGCGGTGTTGCTGCCGGAGTTGGGGAACCGGAAGTCGGCGGCGATGCCGTACTCGGCCGAGCGGTGCATCTCCTCGGTGCGGATCAGCACCTCCACGGTGCGGTCCTGGGGGCCGCAGACGCTGGTGTGCAGCGAACGGTAGAGGTTGTTCTTCGGCGAGGCGATGAAGTCCTTGAAGCGGCCGGGCACCGGTCGCCAGGTGCCGTGGATCGCGCCCAGCGCGGCGTAACAGTCGGTGGCCGGGCCGTCGACCACCACCACGATGCGGGGCAGGTCGTACGGGGCGGTGTGGCCGCCGGCGATGGTGTCCTTCCAGATCGAGTAGAGGTGCCGGGGACGGGGGCTCACCTCGGCGTCGACCCGGCTGCGGCGCAGCGCCACCCGGGCCCGGGTGACCACCGAGTCGAGGTACGAATCCCAACCCGGCCGATCGTGCACGTGCCGGGCCAGCCGGGCGTGCTCGTCGGGCTCGAGGTGCAGCAGCACCACGTCGTCCAGCTCGCGTTTGAGGGTCTGGATGCCCAGCCGGTCGCAGAGCGGGACCAGCACCTCCTGGGTCTTGCGGGCGATCCGTTCCCGCGACGACGCGGAGCGCACCCCGAGCGTCCGCATGTTGTGCAGCCGGTCGGCCAGTTTGATGATCAGCACCCGGACGTCCTTGGCGGCCGCGACGATCATCTTGCGGACCGTCTCCGCCTCGGCGGCCTTGCCGTAGAACGCCTTGTCGAACTTGGTCACCCCGTCGACCAGGTGGGCCACCTCGCCGCCGAAGTCCTCGGAGAGCGCCTGGAGGGTGTAGCGGGTGTCCTCCACGGTGTCGTGCAGCAGCGCCGCGACCAGGGTGGTGGTGTCCATCCCCAGCTCGGCGCAGATCTGCGCCACCGCGAGGGGATGGGTGATGTACGGTTCCCCGCTCTTGCGGAACTGCCCGCGGTGCATGTTCTCCGCGATCGTGTAGGCACGGCGCAGCACCGCGGGGTCGGTGCCGGCGTGGATGCCCCGGTGGGTGCGGACCAGTTGGGTGACCGGGTCCGAGTCGGTGGTCGGCCAGCTGAGCAGCGACCGCAGCCGGCGGGCGAGCGGCAGCTCAACCGGCTGTGTCGGCAGGGCGCCCCCCAGGGCGGCGCCGTGTCCGGCGTCGACGTCCACGAGGGACACCTCCTCACCCCGGCTCCACACCGCCGGATCCCGGCGGGGGAGCAGGCCCACGAATCGGGCAGGACTGCACTTCTCTAACAGCCTAAGCGAGTCGACGTAGTCCGATCGGTCAGTTGGTCATGAGCGTTCGGTCGAGAGTTGGTGGGACGCACCGCTCTCGGCCTTCGCCAGCAGGTCACGGAACCGGGCCGCGCCACTCGCCGGTGAGGACCAACCGGAGGACATCTCGACGAGTCGGGTCTCCGGTCGCTCCAACCAGGACAGGATGCGCTCGGACTCCTCGGCGGTCGCCGCCGGCACCGGACCATGCCCGCCGGACACCGTCTCGGCGGTGGCCCGGATCGTGGTCAACGTGGGACGCGGGTGCACGCCCGGCGGGGACACCCCCGCACCGGCCAGTCGGCCGTGCCGGACCAACGCCAACTCCCAGCCGCCCCGGGCGGCCGGTCGGGCCGCGGCCAGCTCGACGATCCCGGTCAGCGCGGCCAGCCGCTGCATCCGCACCGTGGCCCGTAGCACCGCGGCCAGCCGGGACCGCACCACGGCGGCCTCCTCGTAGCGCTGGTCGGCCGAGAGCACGTCGATCCGCGCGAGCAGCGCGTCCACCACCGGCTGAGGGTCGCTGGCCGTCGCGGTGCGGAAGGGCGCGGCGGCGCTGTCGTCGTACTCCTCGGGGGTGATCTTGTGTTCGCAGGGCGCCGGGCAGCGACCCAGCTCGGCCAGCGCGCAGGCCGGCGTGACGGTGCGCAGCGAGAGCCGGTGCGTGCACTGGCGCAGTGGCACCGCGTCGTGGAAACCGGCGGCGGCCAGCTCGGCGGCCCGTCGGGAGGTGAACGGCCCGAGGTACGCGGTGTCGGTGGGGGAGAGGTCGCGGACGATCGACAACCGAGGGTACGGACCGTCGGTCAGCTTGAGCCAGACCATCCGTTCCGGGTATTTGGACCGGCGGTTGTACGGCGGCGCGTGCGCGGCGATCAACCGCAGCTCACGGACCTCCGCCTCCAACGAGTGGGCGCACTCCACCGCCTCGACCCGTTCGGCGGCGCCCAGCATCTCCGAGATCCGGGCGCGCTTCTCGCCGGCGGTGAAGTAGCTGCGCACCCGGGTGGCGATGTCGACAGAGGTGCCCACGTAGAGCGGTCGGTCGTCGGCGGCCCGGAAGATGTAGACGCCGGGGACCTTGGGCAACCCCTCGGCCAGGTGCCGCTTGCGGCGCTGGGTCGGGGTGACCGCGCGGGCGAACTCGATGGCGTCGCCGACCGTGTCCACCCGGTGCCCGCCGAGCCGACCGATCAGCCCGTGCAGCACGTCGACGGTGGCCTTCGCGTCGTCCAACGCCCGGTGGGTGGGCTGGGTGGCGGTGCGGAAGTAGGCGGCCAGGGTGCCCAGCTTGCGGTTGGGCACCTCGTCGCGGGTCAGCACCCGGCGGGCGAGCGCCGCCGTGTCCAGGACCCGGGGGTTGGGCCAGCGGTAGCCGTGCCTGGCGCAGGCGGCCTTGAGGAAGCCCACGTCGTACGGGGCGTTGTGGGCCACCAGCACCGCGTCGTCGATGAACTCCAGGAAGCTCGGCAGCACCTGCTCGATCGGTGGCGCCGGCACCAGCATGGCCTGGGTGATGCCGGTCAGCACCGTGATGAACGGCGGAATCGGCTGGCCCGGGTTGACCAGGGTCGCCAGCACCCCCAACTGCTCGCCACCGCGCACCTTGACCGCGCCGATCTCGGTGATGCCGCCGCCGTCCGGTGCGCCGCCGGTGGTCTCCAGGTCGACCACCACGAAGGTCGTCGCGTAGAGCGGCAGCGCCGGGTCCACCCCGCCCACCGCCGGGTCGAGACCGGCCAGTGACTCCTGGACGTACTCCGCCTGTGCCATCGGCGGCACGCTAGCGCCCCGGTCCGACACTCCCGTCGCAGCCGTCCCATCCGTCACCATGGGGCTAGGATGAGAGATCGGCTCACTCACCGGGCGGTGGGCCCGGTCGCGGTGGGAGACTTGCCACATGCCCCTCACCGAGCCGTACGACGACCACCTCCCGCAGGAGGATCCGGTCGCGCTCGACGGTGCTCTGGGCAACCCGGACGACAACGTAGTCAACGGCACATTGGACGCGTCGGACCCGACAATGGTCGACGGCCCCGCCGCCGAGCCGGAGCCGACCCTGCCCGAGCCGGTCCGGCAGCGGATCGTGACGCTGACCGCCGCGGTGCTGCCCACCCTCCCCACCGACGAGGTCCCGGTGCCGTTGCGCCGGGTGGCCAAGTTCGCCCCCAACCGACGCGCCCGGCTCGGCGCGCCGGTCATCGCCGCCCAGCTCACCGCAGACCCGCTGTTCCGGCAGCGGGTCACCGCGCGGGTCCTGGCCGACGCCGGTGACCTCGGTGCGGCGGTGGTCGAGGGCACCGCGCCGGCCGCCGCCGACCCGGTCGAGGTGGCCGCGTTGGCCTACCTGGCCCGGCCCCGTGGCTGGCGGGAGCTGATCGACGCCAGCGGCGCGGCAGTGCGCGCCGAGGCGGACAGCGCCGTCGTCGCCGAGTTGGTCCGCGAGGCCGAGCAGCGGGCAACCCGGGCCGAGCACGACCGTGCGGTGGCCCGGGTCGAGGCCGAGAAGCTGCGCGACGAGTTGGCCCGCGTCCGGGAGGAGCTGGGTCAGCTCCGCGAGGAGTCCCGACAGGTGGCCCGCACCCTGCGCGAGACCCAGGCCCGCGAGCGCAAGGCCACCGAGCTGTTGGCCACCGAGCGCGGCCGCGCGGCCCGCGCCAGCGCCGACGTGGATGCCGAACTCCGTCGCGCCCGGGCCCGGCTGGCTGAGGCCGAGGCCTCCGCCGGGGTGGCCCGCGCCAGCGCCAAGGAGGCGCGCTCGGTCGACGACGCCCGGCTCTGGCTGCTCCTGGAGACCATCGGCCAGGCCGCCGTCGGGCTGCGCCGGGAGCTGGCGCTCGACCCGGTGGACAAACTCCCGGCCGACTTCGTCGCCGACGCGTTCGCCGAGCAGCCGGGCACCGCCCCGGCCGGCCCCGCCGCCCGCGCCCGCGACACCGACGACCCGGCCCGGCTCGACCAGTTGCTCGCCCTGCCCCGGGCGCACCTCGTGGTGGACGGCTACAACGTCACCAAGCGTGGCTTCGGCGAGATGTCCCTTGAGCAGCAGCGCAAACGCCTGATCACCGGGCTGGGCGGGATCGCCGCGCAGACCGGCGACGAGGTCACTGTGGTCTTCGACGGCGCCGAGCGGATGCACGGGCTACCGCCCGCGCCGCGCGGCGTACGGGTGCTCTTCTCCCGTAAGGGTGAGACCGCCGACGAGCTGATCCGGCGACTGGTCCGTGCCGAGCCGGCGGGCCGGCCGGTGGTCGTGGTCTCGTCGGACCGCGAGGTCGCCGACGGGGTACGCCGCCACGGCGCGTACCCGCTGGGCGCGGACTCGCTGCTGCGGCGGCTCGCCCGCTCCTGAGGGGGACACGTCCTGCTGCCGCACCGCTGCGTGGCCGCGCAGGCTGTCGCACCGGGGCGTTAGCATCGCCGCGACCGCCGAGGGACGGGAGTCGTGATGGCTCGGGATGAGGTCAAGGTCTTCGTCGACGAGGATCTGCGGGGTGCGCGTTTCGACAGATCGACGCTGGCCGGCGCGGTGATGCGCGGCGTCGACGTGAGTGGCCTGGACATCGACGCGCCGTGGTTGGCCGAGACCGCGCTGCTGGTCAACGGTGTCGATGTGGTGCCGCTCGTCGAGGCTGAACTCGACCGGCGGTTCCCCGGCCGCGATCTCAGGCGGGCCAGCGAACCCGCCGATCTGAGGGCGGGGTGGGCGGCGGCCGAGCGAGCCTGGGCGGCGGCGGTCGACCGGGTCCTCGGCATGCCCGAGGGCGCTGTCGACGTCTCGATCCACGGCGAGTGGTCGTTCGCGCAGACGCTGCGTCACCTCGTGTTCGCCGCCGACGCGTGGCTGGGCAAGGCGATCCTGCGCCTGCCGCGGCCGTTCCATCCGCTCGGCCAGTCGCATGTCGAGTACGAGACCGACGGCTTCGACATGTCGGTCTTCGCCACGGAGCAGCCGACCTTCGAGGTGGTCCTCCGGGTGCGGGCCGAGCGGCAGGCGATGGTGCGCGATTTCCTCGCTACCGTCACGCCGGACGTGCTGGCCGAGTCTCGGCCGAGCGCGTGGTCGCCCGAGCACATCGTGTCCGTCCGGCACTGCCTTCACGTGATCCTGAACGAGGAGTGGCAGCACCTGCGCTTCGCGCTGCGTGACCTCGACGCGCAGCGCTGACACCTGCCCCTCACTGCCGCTAGGGCCGCTGTCCGGTGGCCGGTAGTCGCCGGGTCAGCTCGCGACGCAGCGCGTCGGTGCGCGGCTCCATCCAGGTGAGCCGGACGACCAGTTCGTAGGGACCGCGCCCGGGAGTCGACCACTGTCCGGCTCGCATGGGCGGACGAGTCTGCTGCGGGTCGCGGGTCACGACCACCAGCCGCGGATCCAGGCGTCCCCGCACCTGGGCGCTGGCCACGTTGACCCAGTCGATGCTGAGTGTGGTCCCCTTCGGTCCGCTCAGGTGCAGCGTTTCGTCGGTCAACCGCAGCGGCAGGCGCGGCTGATGACGCAGCTGCCAGTTGGTGGTCAGCCCGACGGCGGCGCCGATCATGCCGAAGCGCAGCAGCACCTTCCACCACGCCTCGTCGAACACCACCGTGTAGAAGGTGAGGAGAGCCGCGGCGACCAGCACGGCGAGAACCATGGCGAGGCGATGTCGGCGCGGGGAGTACCGGAACTCCACGACTGACGACGCATCGAGATCGGCCACGGTCGCCCAGTGCCCGAGTGGTCGGTCGGCCAAACGATGCCCCTCCTTCGCTCGGTCGGCATGAGTTCGTCGGGTTCGTCGATGTCAAGGGCTCCCGGTCGGGTGGGATACCCCGATATCGCTGATCTGGAGTGGATCTAGCCCTGAAACAGGCGGTCGGATCGGGTTGCTGTCGTACCCGGTGGTTAGTGTCGATGTCACCGACGGTGCCCGGTCGGCGACAACAGGAGTCGCCCGTGCGCCGCGAGCCGATCAGGAGGCGTGATGCTCATCGACTGCGACGGGTGCGCGAAGCGGGCCGACGGCTGTTCCGGCTGCCCGCTGACCGCCCTGTTCGACGAGACGTCCCCGGCGGCCGGGTTGGTCGCCGCCGAGGTCGAGGCCATCGAGGTGCTCGCCCGGGCCGGCTTCGACGTGGACGTGCTGACCGCGCCCGCGCGCCCGGAGGTCGCTCCCCGCCGTCCCGCCCGCCGGGTGGCCTGAGCCTTACACCGCGCCCGGAAGCAACCTTCTCGCGGGCCATAGGATGAGCGGTCACGGCGGGAGGAGCGGCGCGATGAGCGAGGTACGGCGGGACGACGGCGGGCTCGTCGGCGGCGCTGCGTCCGGTGGCGCTGCGTCCGGTGGCGCTGCGTCCGGTGGCGGCGATCCGGCCCACCGGGCGGTGACGCGGTGACCCCGCGGGGTTGGGCGCTGCTGACCCTGGCCGGGCTGGCCCTCGTGCTGGTCGTGCTGGCCGCGCTGCTCATCCCGTGGCACCGCCCGCCGGCACCCCGGGCCGACCAGCTCGCCGCGCTGGGCGACCTGCCGGCCGAGCAGGTGGCCAAGGGGCGAGAGTTCCGGGCCGCGCTGCGTCCCGGTGGCTACACCGCGCTCGCCGTCGGGCTGCTGATCGCCCTCGCGCTCGGGTTGACCCCGCTGGGCAGTCGCCTGGTCGAGCTGGTCGGCCGGCCGTTCGGTGGGCACTGGGCAGCGCAGGCCGTGCTCGGCGGGCTGGCGGTGGTGCTCGTCGCCGACCTGGTGACGCTCCCGTTCGCTGCCTGGCGGCAGAGCGTGCTCACCCGCTACGGGTTGAGCACCAACGGCTGGAGCGGCTGGGCTGTCGACCTGCTCAAGTCGTACGCCGTCAGCGCGGTGATCGGCGCGGTGGCGCTGTTCGGCTTCTACGCGGTCATCCGGCTCGCGCCCCGCTGGTGGTGGGCGTTCGGTGCGGCCGGCGCCGCCGTGCTCGTGGTGCTGCTGTCGTTCGTGCTGCCGGTGCTGGTGGAGCCGGTGTTCAACCGGTTCACCCCGATGGAGCAGGGTCCGTTGCGCACCGAGCTGATGAGCATGGCCGCCCGCGACGGGGTGCCGGTGCGTGACGTGCTGGTCGCCGATGCCTCCCGGCGCACCAGGGCGGTCAACGCGTACGTCTCCGGTCTCGGGCCGACCCGACGGGTGGTCGTCTACGACACGCTGCTGCGCGAGGCGACCCCGGCCGAGGTGACCGCCGTCGTGGCGCACGAATTGGGGCACGCGAAGGACTCCGACGTGGCGGCCGGCACGCTGACCGGGGCGCTGGGTGCCGCGGCCGCCGTGGTGGCGCTCTACCTGCTCGGCTCGTGGGGGCCACTGCTACGGCTGGCCGGTGTCGACTCGGTGGCCCAACCGCGCGCGTTCCCGCTGCTGGTCGCCCTGGTCACGGTGGCCGGGCTGGTTGTCGCTCCGGTGCAGGCGCTGATGTCCCGACGGGTGGAGGCGCGGGCCGACGCGCACGCGCTCGCGCTCACCAACGACCCGGAGTCCTTCGAGTCGATGCAGCGCCGGCTCGGCTCGGTCAACCTCGGTGACCCCGACCCGCCCCGCTGGGAATATCTCTACTCGGCCTCACACCCGTCCACAGTGGAGCGGATGGCCGCCGCCCGCGCGTACGCCCGGGAGGCCGGCCGATGAACCGCACCCTGCTGATCACCAATGACTTTCCGCCCCGCCCGGGTGGGATCCAGTCGTTCGTGCACAACCTCGCGGTCCGTCAACCGGCCGGCTCGGTGGTCGTCTACGCGTCGAGCTGGCGCGGGGCGGCGAAGTTCGACGCCGACCAGCCGTACGAGGTGATCCGGGAGCGCACGCGGGTGTTGCTGCCCACCCCGTTGATCGCCCGCAGGGCGGCCCGGTTGGCTCGCGCGTACGACTGCGACACGGTGTGGTTCGGCGCGGCGGCCCCGTTGGGCCTGCTCGCGGCCGGCCTGCGGCGGCGGGCCGGCATCCGTCGGGTGGTGGCGCAGACCCATGGCCACGAGGTCGGTTGGGCGGCTGTGCCGGCCGCCCGGCCGGCGCTGCGGCGCATCGGTCGGGGTGTGGACGTGACCACCTATCTGGGCGAGTACACCCGCAGCCGGTTGGCCCGGGTGCTGGACGGGGTGACCGAGCTGCGCCGCCTCGCGCCCGGGGTCGACGTGGACACCTACCACCCGAGCGTGGACGGTGAACAGGTCCGGGCCCGGCTCGGTTTGACCGACCGGCCGGTGGTCGTCTGTGTGTCCCGGCTGGTGCCGCGCAAGGGTCAGGACACCCTGATCCGGGCCCTGCCGGAGATCCGCCGCCGGGTGCCCGACGCGGCGCTGCTGATCGTCGGTGGCGGGCCGTACCGGGCGACCCTGGAGAAGCTGGCCCGCCAGGCCGGTGTGGAACGGGATGTGGTGTTCACCGGCACTGTGCCGTCGGTCGAGTTGCCGGCGCACTACGCGGCCGGTGACGTCTACGCGATGCCGTGCCGCACCCGCAACCGTGGCCTCGACGTCGAAGGGCTGGGCATCGTCTACCTGGAGGCATCCGCGACCGGCCTGCCGGTGGTGGCCGGTGACTCCGGGGGAGCGCCGGACGCCGTCCGGGAGGGGGAGACCGGCTACGTCGTGGGCGGCCGGGACGTCGCCCAGCTCGCCGACCGGGTCGCCCGGCTGCTCGCCGACCGGGACCTGGCCCGTCAGCTGGGCGCGGCCGGCCGGGCCTGGGTGGAACGGGAGTGGCGCTGGGAGGCGCAGGCGGACCGCATGGCGGCACTGCTCGCCGACTGATCGCCGCCCGCGTTCAGCTCTCCCGGGCGGGCGCGTAGTGCGGCACGTACTCCTGGCCGGTGAGCTGCTGGATCGCCGCCATCACCTCGTCGGTGACCGTCCGGATGTCCCGCGGCCCGTTGATCCGCTCCGCGACCGGGATCGGCGGGCCGAACCGCAGGGTGATCGGGTGGCGGCGGGGCAGCCGCGCGTCGACCGGCAGCACCTCCGCGGTGCCGAGCACGCCGACCGGGATGATCGGCACCCCGGCGTCGCGGGCCAGCCGGGTCATGCCGACCCGGCCCCGGTAGAGCCGCCCGTCCGGGGAGCGGGTGCCCTCCGGGTAGACGGCGACCAGGCCGCCGGAGCGGAGTACCGGGACGGCGGCGTCGAGGGCGCGCAGGGCGGCCCGGCCGTCGGCGCGGTCGACCGGGATGGCGCCCATGCCGGCGACGATCCGCCGGTTGAGCCAGCCGCCCGGACCCCGGCCGTTGAAGTACTCGACCTTCGCCCAGAAGGTGACGTGTCGGGGCGTCGAACAGACGAGGAACAATTCGTCGGCGACGGACAGGTGGTTGCCGGCGAGGATCGCGCCGCCGTCCCGGGGCAGGTGCTCCAGCCCTTCCACCCGGGGCTGCCAGCCAAACCGCAGCGCGGTGCCGACGGTCAGCTTGGTGACGTCGTACAGCAGGGGCACGTGTCCTCCGGGTCGTTTTTCAGGCGGGCGTCGGGCCGAGGTGCGCGTCCAACGCGGAGTGCAGCAGGGCATCGTCGTTGGTGGCGCCGGTGGCCAGCGGCAGGCTGCCCCAGGCCCAGAGTTGGGCGATGCCGTGCAGGTTCGCCCAGAGCGCACCGGCCAGCACCGCCGCGGGCGCGTCGGTGGGCCGGCGTGCCTGCGCCACCAGGTCGGCCAGCATGGCGAACAACGGCAGGCTCGTCTCGCGCAGCCGAAGTCGGCCACTGTCCAGCAGGTCGTGGCGGAACATCAGCTCGAACATGCCGCGGTGGGCCGCCGCGAAGTCCAGGTACGTCCGGGCCAGCGCGGTCAATCGGGTACGGGGGTCCGGATCGACGTCGCGCAACGTTCGCTCGATCTGGGCGGTGAGGTCGGCGAAGCCCTCCCGGGCGATGGCGGAGAGCAGGTCGACGTGGGTGGGGAAGTAGCGGCGCGGTGCGCCGTGCGAGACCCCGGCGCGCCGGGCGATCTCCCGCAGTGACACCGCCGACTGGCCCTCGCGCAGCACAAGGTCCACCCCGACGGCCACCAGCCGAGCCCGCAGCCCCGTCTCGTCCGCGTCCATAGACACTGTCTACCAGCCGCCGTAGACGGTGTCTACCTCGGGGTGCGAGGTCGTCCTGCCGTGTCTTGTTGGGATCAGTGTGATGTCTGTGAGTCATCCTGATGACTCACAGACATCACACTCAACGCAGTATCCGGGCCAGCTCTGTCCGCCCGCGTCGTCCGCTCGACCCCCGGCCTCGGTTGCTCCCCTGCGGGTTTCGTGAAGCGCCCAACTGGTGAGCCGCAGTGTGGGAAGTAGGCGGGAACGGATGGGGGCGTGGGGGCCGAGGGTCAGCGGATGCGGGCCAGGATGCGATCGGCGGGGGCCGGGCGGCCGAAGTGCCAGCCCTGGGCCGCGTCGCAGCCGATCGCGCGTAGCCGTTCGGCCTGCCCGGCGGTCTCCACCCCCTCGGCGGTGACGGTCAGGTCCAGCGCGTGCGCCAGCGAGACCAGGGAGGCGAGGATCCGCTCGTCGGTGCGGCCGACGGAGGGCGACCGCAGGCCGGCCACGAACTCCCCGGCCACCTTCAATTCGGTCACCGGCAGGTCCCGCAGGTAGGCCAGGTTGCTGTAGCCGGTGCCGAAGTCGTCGATGGCGATGCGCACCCCGAGGTCGGCAAGGACCCGCAGGGCGCGGACGGGCTCCTCGGCGGTGCTCATCATCGTGCTCTCGGTGATCTCCAGTTGGAGCCGCTCCGGTGGCAGGCCGGTCTGCCGCAGCAGCGCCCGGACCTCCTGCACCAACCCGGGCCGGTGCACCTGGCGTACCGCCAGGTTGACGCTGACGAAGGGCGCGGCGGCGCCCCCGGCCGACCACGCCTCGGCCTCGCGGCACGCCTCGGCCAACACCCAACCGCCCAGCTGGACGATCAGGCCGGTCTCCTCGGCCAACCCGATGAAGCTGTCCGGGCGCAGCACCCCCAACTCGGGGTGCCGCCAGCGGACCAGCGCCTCCACGCCGACCAGGCTGCCGTCGCGCAGTGAGGTCAGCGGCTGGTAGTCGAGGTAGAACTCGCCGCGCTCCAACGCCGCCGGGATCGCCGCGGAGAGCGCGTAGCGGGCCAGTTCACGCTGGTTGCGCTCGGCGTCGTAGAGCGCCCAGCGGGCCCCACCGGCGGACTTCGCCCAGTGCAGGGTGCTGCCGGCGGCCCGCATCAAGTCCGTGGGGTTGGCCCCGGCAACCTGGCGCTCGACGATGCCGATGCTCGCGGAGATCTGCAACTCGTGCCCGTCGACCAGGGCCGGTGTGCCTACCGCGGCGAGCGCGGTCTCGGCCACCGCCACCATGTCGTCGGTGCCGGCGGTGTGTTCCACCAGGATGACGAACTCGTCGCCGCCGAGCCGGGCCACCAGGTGCTCACCCATGGCCTTGCGCAGCCGCTCGGCCACCGTGGCCAGCAGCAGGTCACCGATCTGGTGCCCCAGCGTGTCGTTGACCACCTTGAAGCGGTCCAGATCCAGGAAGCACACCCCGACCCGCTGCGCGCCCCGGCCCGGTTCGTTGAGCGCGGCGGCGAGCCGTTCGGTGAACAGCGTCCGGTTGGGCAGGCCGGTCAGCGGGTCGTGGGTGGCCTGATGCCGGAAACGGGCCTCGCTGGCCCGCAGCGCCCGCTCGGCCTGGGTGCGAGCCCGCATGGCGGCGCGGCGGATCGACTCCTGCTCGTCGAGCGTCCGGTCGCGCAGCGCGCGGGCGTAGCCGGTTGCCACGGCCGCCAACAGCCGGGCCATCCGGTCCTCGACGTCCTCGGCCACCAGGCCCAGGTCGCGCACCAGGCGGAGCTGGATGACCTCGACGGTACGACCCAGCCCCTCGGCGGAAGCGATGTGCGCGGCGACCAACTCGGCGCCGACCCGGTGCCCGGCACGCAGGTCGAACGGCTCGGTGAGCAACGCGCCGGCCAGTTGCCCGGTGAGCCGGTCCAGCAGGGACTCCAACTGGGCCTGGGTCATCGGTAGGTAGCTGGTGCCGGAGACCGCCTTCGCCCAGGCCCGGGCGAAGGTCCCCGGGCGGGAGGTCGCCCCGGGCGACTCAGTCACCGAGGCGCCCGACGCCGCCCATGAAGACCGCGCGCTCGGCGTCCTCCGCGCTCTCCGGGGTGTCCGGTCGCCACTGGGGCACCCAGACCACGCCGGGGTCGAGCAGCTCGAAGCCGTCGAAGAGCGCGGTCAGCTCGGCGCGGCTGCGTACCGACAGCGGGTTGTCGGTACGCCGGTAGACCCGCTCCGCCTCGGCGCGTTCGTCCTCGCTGCGCCCGTCGTCGCTGGCCTGCGACAGCACCAGGTAGCTGCCGGGCGCCAACGCGTCGCGCAGCGTCCGCAGCAGCTCCGCCGGCCGGTCGTCGTCGGGGACGAAGTGCAGGACGGCCACGATCATCACGGCCACCGGTTGGCTCAGGTCGAGCAGCTTGTGGACGTCCGGATGGGCCAGGATCGCCTCCGGGTTGCGCAGGTCCTCCTGCACGACTGCGGCCTGCTCGTTGCCGGCGAGGATCTCGCGGCTGTGCGCCACCGCCACCGGGTCGACGTCCACATAGACCACCCGCGACCGCGGGTCGAGCTGCTGGGCGATCTCGTGCACGTTGCCGACCGTCGGGATGCCCGAACCGATGTCCAGGAACTGCCGGATGCCGGCGTCGGCGAGGTGGTGCACGGCGCGGCGCAGGAACGCCCGGTTGGCCTGGGCCATCAACGGTGCCTCGGGCACCGCGGCGACCATGGCCTGCGCCGCGGCCCGGTCGGCGGCGAAGTTGTGCGAGCCGCCGAGGTAGTAGTCGTACATCCGCGCGACGCTCGGGCGCTCGATGTCGATGGTCTCGGGTGCCCAGTCCGGCCGCTGCATGCGTTTCACCCCTCGAATCCGCGACGCGAGCATCAGCGCCCGCGCGGGTATTGTGCACCCGCCACGCACGCCAGACCATAGCGCGCCGAAGGTTGCCCGCCGACGTCGGTCGATGCGCGACGGTCCGCGCCGGCAAGAGCTGGCGCGGACCGTCGGTCGCGTCATCCCGCTCGACGAGCGGGAGGCAGGTCAGAACTTCGGCGCGTCCGGTGCCTCGAGCAGGCCCAGCCGCAACGCGGTCATCAGGGCCTGAGCCCGGTTGGCCGCGCCGAGCTTCTCGTAGAGCTTCGAGATGTGCGTCTTCGCCGTGGACTCGCTGACGAACAGCTGCTTGGCGATGCCCGCCACGCTCATGCCGTCCGCGAGTAGCCGCAGCACCTGCCCCTCCCGGGGAGACAGCTGCGGGCCGGACGGGGCGAGCCGGCGCTTCATCGCCTCGGCCAGGTCGGCCGCGGTGAACGCGCTGGGGGAGGAGGCGGCGTGCCGTGCGGCAGCCACCACCTCGTCGGCCGGGGCGGTCTTCGGCACGAAGGCGCTCGCGCCGGCCTCCAGGGCGCCGAAGAGCTGGTCGTCGCCGGCATACATGGTCAGGACCACGATGCCCATCGACGCGCTGGACTTACGCAGTGCGCGGGTGGCCTCCAGGCCGCTGCCGTCGGGCAGCCGCAGATCCATGATCACCACGTCCGGCTGCAAGGCGCCGGCCTGGCGTACTCCCTCCGCCGCCGTGGCCGCCTCACCGACGACCTCGAACTGGCGGTCGCGCTCGAAGGCGTGCCGCAAACCCTTGCGAATCAGGTCATGATCGTCGACAAGGAGGACCTTGGTACGGGTGGCCGGTATCGGACTTGTGGTCATCCTCGGGTTACTCCCCTTCTGGTGCTGCGCTGCCGCGCACGTTATCGCGCCGGGCCGAGGTGCCGAGAACCACCGCCACGGTCGTGCCGCTGGGTTGCCGCGGCCTGATCTCCAACCGGCCCCGGATACGTTCCGCCCTCTCGGCCATGATCGCAAGACCGTACCGTCCGTCCGGGCGCTGGTCAGCCATCCCCTGACCGTCATCCGACACTTCTATTTGCGCGTACGGGGGGTCGATCTCGCACGTGACCCACAAATTCGACGCCCCGGCGTGCTTGCGCGCGTTGGTCACCGCCTCCTGCGCGATGCGCAGCAACTCGGCTTCGGTGGCGGCCGGCAGCCGGGCGGTGGACTCGTCCAGCGAGAGGTGCACCCGCAGCCCCCCGGACGCGCCAACGGTGCGCGCGTACTCGGCGATCGCCGCGGCCAACCCACCCTGCCGGTCCACCTCGCTGCGCAGCTCGAAGAGGCTCAGCCGCAGCTCCTGAATCACCCGGGTGACCTCGCCGCGCAGCGTACGCAGGGCCTCGGCGGTCTCGTCGGCGTCGTCGAAGACGGTGGCCAGGGCGTTGTCGATGCCGTAGCCGACCATCACCAGTTCCTGGGCCACCCCGTCGTGGATCTCCCGGGCCAGCCGCTGCCGCTCCTCGTTGGTGGCCAGCGAGCGCACCTCGTCGAAGAGCAGCGCCGCCTCCAGCCGCAGCGCGGCCGGGCGGGTCAGCGCGGTCACCCGGGACACCACCGGCGGTGGGTACGCCTGCGTGGCGTCGGCCTCCAGCACCACGAGCCCCACCGTCCGGACCCCGGCGACCAGCGGGACGATCAGCGCGGACACGTCGCCGCCGCGGTGCGAGCGGGACTGCGACCGGGCGGCCGTGGTGGCCTGCTGGGTGGCCCAGGCGTCGGCGATCGCCGAGTCCGCGTCCAGCGTCGTCTCCCAGTCCACCCGGTCGACGCCGGCCTGGGCGAGCACCACGAGGCGACCGCCGCCGCTGGCCGACAACACCGCGCCCCGGTCCGCGCGGGCCACCGTCCGCAGCTCCTCCAGCAGGTGCTCGGAGATGCCGCCGGGGTCCAGGGTCGCTCCGGGCAGCTGCCGGGCCACCGTCCGCAGTTGGGTCAGCAGCCTGGTCGCCTCGGCGTACGGCTGGGGTTTGCCCTCACCGCGCACCGCCATCACCCGGTGCAGAGTGCCGGCGGCGTAGAGCCCCAACGCCGCCAGGATCAGCCACTGCGCGCAGACCGCGAGGTAACCCGGCTGGCCGAGCTGAAGATCACCGTCGACCCGGGTCAGCGCGCCGCTGAGCAGCAGGGTGGCGGCGGTGATCACGAGCAGCGCGGCACCCTCCGGGAAGCGGCGGCGCAGCGCGGTGACGGTCACCGGGACCGCCAGGTACGGCAGCACCGCCGAGGCGCCCAGGCCGTCGACGGTGCCACCGATGGACGCCACCGCGGCGACGTGGCTCGCGGCCAGCCCCAGCACCACCACCTCGGCCACCCGGCTCAGCGGGCCGACCCGCCGGTGCTGCGGTGCCAGCAGCGACGGCAGCCCGGCCACCGCCAGCAGCGCGATCCACCACAGCTGGGTGACGTCGCGGGTGGCGAACAGGGTCAGGATGGCGACCAGGGCCAGCATCACCACGCGGGCGGCCGCGGCGAGGGGATGCGGGTGCGGGGCGGTGGCTGTGGATGCGGACACGTGACGGATGGTAGTCAGCCTCGGTAGATATCGGCGATCTCCGCCGCGTACGTCTTGTGGACAACCTGGCGCTTGACCTTGAGCGACGGGGTCAGCTCGCCGGTCGCCTCGGTGAAGTCGTGCGGCAGGACCCGGAACACCTTGATCGCCTCGGCCTTCGACACGGCCTGGTTCGCGGCGTCGACCGCGGCCTGGATCTCCTTGCGGAGGCCCTCGTGCTCGCGCAGTTGCTCGACGGTGGTGTCGAGGGGCAACCCGGCGTTCTCCAACCAGGTCGGCAGCGCCTCCTCGTCGACGGTGACCAGCGCCGCGATGAACGGCTTGGCGTCACCGACCACGACACACTGGCTGATCAACGGGTGCGCGCGGACCAGGTCCTCGAGCACCGCCGGGGCGACGTTCTTGCCGCCGGCGGTGACGATCAGCTCCTTCTTGCGGCCGGTGATGCTCAGGTAGCCGTCGGAGTCGAGCTGGCCCAGGTCGCCGGTGCGGAGCCAACCGTCGGCGCTGATCGCCTCGGCGGTCGCGGTCTCGTTGCGCCAGTAACCCTGGAAGATCAACTCGCCGGAGATCAGGATCTCGCCGTCGTCCTCGATCCGCACTGCCACGCCCGGGAACGGACGGCCGACGGTGCCCATCCGGGTGCCGCTGGGCAGGTTCGCGGCGGCGGCGGGCGAGGTCTCGGTGAGGCCGTAGCCCTCCAGCACCGTCACGCCGATGCCCCGGAAGAAGTGGCCGAGCCGGGCGCCGAGTGGCGCGCCGCCGGAGATCGCGTCCCGGCACCGTCCGCCGAGCGCGGCGCGCAGCTTGCGGTAGACCAGCCGGTCGAAGACCACGTGCTGGGCGCGCAGCGCCAGGCCGGGCCCGCCCGGGGTCTCCAGCGCCTCGCTGTACGCGATGGCGACCTGCTCGGCGCGGGCGAAGATGCCGCCCTTGCCGTCCGCCTCGGCCTTCTGCTTGGCGGCGTTGTAGACCTTCTCGAAGACCCGGGGTACGGAGAGCACGAAGGTCGGCCGGAACGCCTGCAGCTCGGCGACCAGGTTCTTGGTGTCGGCGCAGTGCGCCATGGTGGCTCGCGCCTGCACGACGCCGATCTGGATGAGCCGGGCGAAGGCGTGCGCCAGCGGGAGGAAGAGCAGGGTGCTCGCGCCGGCGTTGAACAGGTTCGGCAGCACCGGTACCGCGTTGGCGATGTCGGCGTACATGTTGCGGTGGGTGAGCACGCAACCCTTGGGCCGGCCGGTGGTGCCGCTGGTGTAGATGATCGTGGCCAGGTCGCCGGCGCGGACGGCCTTGCGCCGCAGCTCGACCTCGGCCAGTTCGACGGTGGCACCGGTGGTGACCAGCTCGTCGACTCCGCCGCTGTCGATCTGCCAGACCTGACCCAGCTCGGGCAGCCGGTGCCGGACACCGGCGATCAGGGCGGCGTGCGCCTCGCTCTCCACCACGACTGCCACCGCGTTGGAGTCCTCGAGGATCCACGCGGCCTGCTCGGCGCTGGACGTCTCGTAGATCGGCACTGTCACCGCGCCGACGGCCCAGATGGCGTAGTCCAGCAGCGTCCACTCGTAACGGGTGCGGCTCATCAGCCCGACCCGGACGCCCGGTTCGATGCCGGCGGCGATCAACCCGCGGGCCACGGCGGCCACCTCGTCGCGGAACTGGAGGCAGGTCACCTCGGTCCATTCGGTGACGGTGCCGTCGGCGCGCGGAGTGGGGCGGGCGAACTGGACGGCGTCGGGCGCGACTTCGGCGTTGTCCCAGACCGGATCGGTGAGGTTGGCCGCGTCGCCAACGGTGACGATCGGTGGGACGGAGAACTCGCGCACCTGCACTCCTTCGTGCTCGCACTGGTGGGGCTGGTCGGGCTGGTCGGGCTGGGCGTCGGTTGTGTCGAAACCTACCCGGTGAGGAAGGGCACCCTGCTAACGGCCAGCGGGTATGGGTCCTGCCGAGCGCCGGGGGCGGCGCAGCGTGCCGGGCGGTACTCGCCGGGTAGCCTGCCCCCCATGGCGGACTCCTCCACCCAGTCGATCATCATCGGCGCCGCACCGGATCGGGTGACGGCGGTCATCTGCGACTTCGCGCGCTACCCGGAGTGGACCGACGCGGTGCGTCGCGCCGAGGTGATCGAGGAGTACGAGGACGGTTACGCCAGTCAGGTGCGTTTCACCATCGACGCCGGGGTGATGGCCGACGAGTACGTGCTCGCCTACGAGTACGCCGAGGACCTGTCCCGGATCGAGTGGCACCTTGTCGCCCCCTCGAAGATGCAGAAGGCCCAGCGTGGCTCGTACGACCTGGTGGGTAACCCGGACGGCGGCACGACGGTGACCTACACGCTGGAGGTCGACCTGTCGGTCGGCATGCTCGGGATGTTTCGGCGCAAAGCCGAGAAGATGATCATGGACACCGCGTTGAAGCAGCTCAAGCGCCGGGTAGAAGCAACCGGTGCGGCGCAGTGACGTGTCCGGTGGCACGGTAGAGGAGCCGACGGTGGGCGGAACGGATCCGGGTTCGGCCCGGGAAGAGGCGGAGCGGCTGGTAGCCACCCTGCTGGCAGGGGCGCGACTGGCCTCCGCCGGCTCGGCGGGCGGCGCGTTCGGCTCGTTGGGCGGGATGCTGTCCGGTGTCCTCGGTCACAGCGCGGGTCCGGACGCCCGCTCCGGCACCGGTGGTGCTTTCGCCACCGGTTCGGCCGAATGCTGCGTCTGCCCGGTCTGTCGGGGCATCGCCGCGTTGCGGGACCCGAGTCCGGAATTCGCCGAACGGCTCGCGACTGGCGCCGGTGACCTCGCCGCGGGTGTCGCCAGCCTGCTCCGCGCGTTCTCCCCGGCGGAACCATCCGCGGCGGGGACCGCCGAGCCGGCCGCCGAGCAGGCCACCCCGTCCTCACCGGCACCCGCCGCGAGCACCGACGACGTGCTCCCCGAGCCACCCCCGAGCGGCCGGCCCACCGCGACCCTCGACGAGCACGTGTGGCGCGATGCCACCCGTACCGGGCATGATTCTCAGCCGGCGCCGGAACGGGATGTCTGGTCGGTCGCCACCCGGACGGCGGACCCACTCGCCCCGGCCGCCGTACCACCCGTCGACGAGGCCGGGACGGCGACCGTACCGGCGCCGACCACCCGTCCCGTGGTGCCCGCATCGCGGGTGCCCGACGACGCCGACGCGGAAGCATCGGGCGACGGCGCCTGAGCGCGGGACCTTCCGACCCGGACCGGCACTGGGCCGGGACCCGGGCCGGACAGCAGCAGAGGGGGGCGGTAGCGGTGACGCTGACCATCGGAGTCGACGTCGGTGGCACGAAGGTGGCCGGCGGTGTCGTGGACGACACCGGCACGGTCCTCGTGCAGACCCGACGGGACACTCCCGCCGATGACGTGGCCAAGACCCGCGACGTCATCATCGAGTTGGTCGGCGAACTGGCTGCCGGGCGGACCATCGAGGCCGTCGGCATCGGCGCGGCCGGTTGGATCGACGCCAGCCGTTCGACTGTGCTCTTCGCGCCCAACCTGGCCTGGCGTGACGAACCGCTGCGCGAGTACGTCAGCGAGGCAATCGGGCTGCCCGTGATCGTGGAGAACGACGGGAACGTCGCCGCGTGGGCCGAGTTCCGCTACGGCGCGGCCCGCGACGCCGACGACTCGATGATCATGTTCACCATCGGCACCGGTGTGGGCGGCGGCGTCGTCCTCGGTGGCGACCTGATGCGCGGCGCGCACGGCATCGCCGCGGAACTGGGCCACATGCTGGCCGTGCCGGACGGGCACCAGTGTGGCTGCGGTCGGCTGGGCTGCATCGAGCAGTACGCCAGCGGCAGCGCCCTGGTCCGCTTCGCCCGGGCCGGCGCCCGGCAGGAACCCAACCGGGCCACCGCACTGCTGAAGCTGGCCGGCGGTGAGGCCGAGGCGATCACCGGCCCGATGGTGACCGCCGCGGCGCAGGGCGGCGACCCGGTCTCCGCCGAGGCGTTCGCCCAGATCGGCCGGTGGCTGGGCACCAGCCTCGCCGACATGGCGCAGATCCTCGACCCGCAGACCCTGGTGGTCGGCGGCGGCGTGATCGACGCCGGTGACCTGCTGCTCGGCCCCACCCGCCGCTCGTACCTCGACGCGCTCGCCCAGCGGGGTCGCCTGCCGGTGGCCGAGGTGCTCCCGGCGGAGTTGGGCAACAGCGCCGGGGTGATCGGCGCCGCCGACCTGGCCCGCCGGATCTGAGGCGGTCCACCGATGGGCGTGCCGCTGCGCGTGGTGTCGTACAACGTCCACAGCCAGCGCGACGACACCGCCGCGCTGGCGGCCGTGGTCCGGGCCGCGACGCCGGACGTGGTGATCGTGCAGGAGGGGCCGCGCCGGTTCCGGTGGCGGCAGAAGTCCGCCACGTTGGCCGAGTCGTTCGGTCTGGTGGTGGCCGCCGGTGGGCTGCCCGCGCTGGGCAACCTGCTCCTGACCAGCCTGCGGGTCCAGGTGCTGGGCACCCGCTGCCAGCGCTTTCCGCTGACCCCGGGCCGGCACCTGCGCGGCGCCGCGTACGCCGACTGCCGCGTCGGTGACGCCCGGTTCACCCTCGCCGGCTCGCACCTGTCCACCGACCCGGCCGAGCGGCCCTCGCAGGCCACGGAGTTCAAGCGCGGTCTGGACGCGGCGACCAGCCCGGTGCTGGCCGGGGCGGACCTCAACGAGGGTCCGGACGGGCCGGCCTGGGCCACCGTGTCGCGCGGGTTGACCGACGCGGCGGTGGCGGCCGACCGGGCCGAGCGGCTCACCTACTCCTGCGCCGACCCGCGCCGACGCATCGACGCGCTCTTCGTCGACCCGAGGATCACAGTGGTCGACTACGACGTGGTGGACACCCCGCAGACCCGCCGGGCCAGCGACCACTTCCCGGTCCTGGTCGACCTGCTGCTGCCTGCCACCGGCTGACCCCCGACCCCGGCTCGACCGTCGGCGTCTCCGGTTCAGGACTGGACATCCGGCCCGGTTGTGGAGAGGATTTCGCGGCGACCGGCACGCCTGCCGTACCAAAAGGAGATGTCCCCGGTGTCCACCTCCACCGACCACGGCCGGCCCGACCCGGAGGCGACCTCGCCCACGGCGAACAGCGACGGGCGCCCGGTCTCCGACCGGGGCGACACGGTCTGCGTCATCGGGGCCGGGGCCAGCGGGCTGACCGCCATCAAGAACCTGCGTGAGCACGGGTTCGGCGTGGACTGCTACGAGCGGGAGACGGGCGTCGGCGGCGCCTGGAACTGGCGGCACGACCGCAGCCCCGTGTACGCCAGCACCCACCTGATCTCGTCGAAGCCGTTCACCCAGTTCCCCGACTTCCCGATGCCGGACTCCTGGCCGGACTACCCGCACCACGGCCAGCTGCTGTCCTACTTCGAGCGGTACGCCGACCACTTCGACCTGCGTTCGCACATCTGGTTCGGCACCGAGGTGATCCGGGTCGAGCCCGTCGAGGGGGACCGGTGGGACGTGACCACCCGCTCCACCGGCGGGTACGGCCCCGAGCGCACCGCCCGGTACGCCGCCGTGGTGATCGCCAACGGCCACAACTGGTCGCCGAAGCTGCCCCGCTACGAGGGCCTGGAGGAGTTCCGCGGCGAGATCATGCACGCCTCGTCCTACAAGGACCCGGCGCAGCTGCGCGGTAAGCGGGTGCTGGTGGTCGGCGCCGGCAACACCGGCTGCGACATCGCCGTCGAGGCCGCCCAGCAGGCGTCGCGCTGCTGGCACTCCACCCGCCGGGGCTACTGGTACGCGCCGAAGTACGTGCTCGGTCGCCCCGCCGACCAGGTGAACGACACCCTCTTGGCGCTGCGGGTGCCGCTGCGGGTACGGCAGTGGCTCTACCACTGGACGCTGCGGCTGACCGTCGGCGACCTGACCCGCTTCGGCCTGCCCAAGCCCGACCACCGGGTGTACGAGACGCACCCGATCGCGAACAGTCAGCTCGTGTACTACGTGGGCCACGGCGGGATCGGCCCCGTGCCGGACGTCGCCCGGTTCCACCCGTACGCGGTGGAGTTGGCCGACGGCCGCGAGATCGACCCCGAGGTGGTCGTCTTCGCCACCGGTTACCTGCCGCGCTTCGAGTTCCTCGACGCGTCGGTGTTCGGTGACAGCGCGGGCGCGGGCCGGCCCACGCTGTGGCTCAACGCGTTCACGCCGGGGCACCCGACCCTGGCCGTCGCCGGCCTGCTGCAACCGGACTCCGGGTTGTTCACCCTGTCGCACTGGCAGACGGTGCTCTTCGCCCGGCTGCTCCAGGCCCGCCGGGACCGGCCGGAACGGGCCACTGCGTTCGCGGCCCGGGTGCGGGACCGGGCGGGGGAGCGGTACTCCGGCCCGGTCAAGGACAGCAGCCGGCACTGGTTCGAGGTCGGGCACGCCGACTATCTGCGCGCCATCCAACGCGCCCTGGTCGAGCTGGAGGGCAAGTGAGCGCGAGTAGCGAGCTGCGGATCATGCGGGGTCGGGAGTGGTCCCGGCCGGTCCGGCCGGCCCGGCGGGAGGTGCTCAGCGCGGTCCCCGAACTGGAGCAGGGGCGGCCACCGCTGCTGTTCGTACCCGGGTTCGGGCACGGCGCGTGGGCGTTCGCCGAGCACTGGTTGGGTCACGTGGCGTCGCGGGGGTTCCCGGCGTACGCGGTGAGCCTGCGCGGGCACGGTGGCAGCGAGCCGGCGCCGGAGGCGACGCTGCGGGCGTACGCCCACGACGTGGTCCAGGTGGCCGCGAGCCTGCCGCGGCAGGCGGTGCTGGTGGGGCACGGCGCCGGGGCGCTGGTGGTGGCACACGCGTTGGCCCGCTACCCGGCGCGGGGCGCGGTGCTGGTGGCGCCGGTCTTCGGCGGCTGGGGAGTGCTGGGCGCGGCGTTGCGCCGCAACCCGGCGGGTACGTTGCCGGCGGTGTTCGGCGGGCCGTTGCGGCTCAACCGGGGGCAGTTGTTCAGCCGCGAGTTGCCCGACGAGGATGCCCGGCGGTATGTGGGACGCCTCGGTCGGGCGGGCCGGCGGGCCCAGTGGGCGCTGCTGGGCGAGCCGGAGGCTGAGCCGGCCGTGGGCACGCCCCCGGTGTTGGTGCTGGGCAGCCCGGACGACCGGGTGGTGCCGGCGTCGGCGTTGACCCGGGTGGCCCGCCGCTACGGGTCGGCCCCGCTGCTCTTTCCCGGGATGGGCCACGACCTGATGCTGGACGCGCGATGGGCGGAGCCGATCGACGCGATCCTGGACTGGCTGGAGAAGGAGCCGGCGGCGCACTGAGCAGCCAGGCCGCCGGCGGTCAGCCGCCGGCCTGGTGGCCGGCCGGGCTGCCGGTCGGGGTGGCCGGTCGGGGCACCCGAGCGGCGCCGTCGGTGTCGGTGTCGGTGCCGGTCAGGCGACTGATCAGGGCGCCGCCCTCGTCCAGGGCACGCAGGTAGGAGCGGGCCCAGGCTCGGATGTCGTGCTGGTGCAGGTGGGCGCGCATGGCCCGCATCCGCTGCATGGTGTCGGCCGGGTCGGCCCGCAGCGCCTCGCGCAGCCCTTGTTTGAGCCCTTCCAGGTCGTGCGGGTTGACCAGGTACGCCTGGGACAGCTCGGCGGCGGTGCCGGCGAACTCACTGAGCAGCAGTGCGCCGGTGTCGTCGACCCGCGCGGCCACGTACTCCTTGGCGACCAGGTTCATCCCGTCGCGTAGCGGGGTCACCGCCATCACGTCGGCGACCCGGTAGAGCGCGGCCAGCTCGGCCCGGTCGAAGGGCTGGGTGAGGTAGTGGATCGCCGGCTCACCGACCCGGCCGAACTCGCCGTTGATCCGGCCGACTTCGCGTTCGATGCGTTCGCGCAGGATCTGGTACTGGCCGACGCGTTCCCGGCTCGGCATGGCGACCTGCACCAGAACCGTGTCGCGGACCTTGACGTCGCCGCTGGCGAGCAACTCGCTGTACGCCTTGAGGCGCTGCTCGATGCCCTTGGTGTAGTCCATCCGGTCCACGCTGAGGACGACCTGCCGGGGATCGCCGAGGTCCTGACGGAGCCGGTGGGCCCGGGCGGCAACGTCCGGGCGGTCGGCGAGCGCGGCCATCTCGGCGGTGTCGATGGAGACCGGGAAAGCGCCGATGCGGACGACCCGGTCGTCGACGCCGATCCGCCGGTCGGTGGCCGGCAACTCCAGCACCCGGGTCACCAACTGGGCGAAGTTGTGCGCCGCCTGCCCCCGCTGGAAGCCGACCAGGTCGGCGCCGAGCATGCCGCGCAGCAGTTCGGCCCGGCGGGGCAGTTGCATGAACAACTCCGGCGGCGGGAACGGGACGTGCAGGAAGAACCCGATGCGCAGGTCCGGGCGGAGGGCGCGCAGCAGACCGGGGACCAGTTGCAGGTGGTAGTCCTGGACCCAGACCACCCCGCCCGGCTCGGCCACCTCCGCGGTCGCCTCGGCGAAGCGCTGGTTGACCCGCTGGTACGCCTCCCACCACCGGCGGTGGTGTTGCGGCTGCTCCACCGAGTCGTGGTAGAGCGGCCAGAGGGTGGCGTTGGCGAACCCCTCGTAGTGGTCGCGCAGGTCTTCCGGGGTGAGCGCGACGGTGTGCATCCGCACGCCGTCCACGTCCGGCAGGGCGGGGGCCGGCCCGGTGCCACCGGCCCAGCCGACCCAGGTGGCCGGGGTGTGTCGCAGGAGCGGAAGCAGCGCGCTGACCAACCCACCCGGGCTGCGCCGCCACTCGCAGGCCCCGTCGGGGGCCTGGTTGTCGTCGATGGGGAGGCGGTTGGCCACCACCACGAGAGAACTCTGTCGCATCTCGGGCATTCCGATCAGCAGAGGACTGACCGCCGCGAGCAAGGAAAAACCGGTCAGTCAGCGGGGGAAGTGACGTACAGCGGTATTCCTACTGACAGTAAGTTACACCACTGTTACGCGCCCGGCGGGGCGCTGCTGTCTCGGGATGCGGGCCGACCGTCAGACGACGGCGCCGTTGTCCGGGTCGTCCTCGTCCTCGTCGCCGGGGCGCAGCCGCCAGATCAGCGTGACGAAACCGGCCAGGATGCCGGTGAACCCGAACAGCGTGACCGCCGAGCGGTCGATCGGGAGCAGCCACGGGAAGAGGAACAGCACGAACCCGACGACCACCCCGAGTACGCCGATCACCGCGTACTTGCTGACCCGCGGCAGCGGCGGCGGTGGTGGCGGGTGGTAGCCCTCGTCGTCCTCGTCGTCGGGCAGGTCGGCGCCGAAGGTGTCCAACCCGTCCAGCAGCGACGGCTCGTCCGGTCGGGTGCCGCGCCCCAGCGAGATTCCGGAGATGTCCGTCGCGTACGGCAGCCGACGAACGTCGGTGGCGGTCGGACCCGGTTCGTCGGTGCCGGAGCGGGTCAGCGGCCCGGAGGTCGACTCGTCCCGGTTGTCCCGCTCGTCCACGTCCTCCGAGGCCGGCCACGGGTTGTCACCGGGCGTGGAGGTGGTGTGGAAGCCCGCCACGATCCGCGCCCACTCGGCGTCGATGTCCGGTTCGTCGCGAGCCGGTGGCTGCTCCGGAGCGGTCTCGTCGGCGAGCTGGGTCAGGTAGTCCCGGGCGGTGGTCAGGTGCGAGCGGTCGACGTATAGCCGGTCGACCGGCCGGGCCGGCACCGTGGTGGTGCGGGTGACCGGATTGAGATCGGCGGAGGGCTGGAGGTAGGCGGCGATCCCACCGGCGGCCAGCACGTCGAGCAGGTGCTCACCGACGCGCGGATCGACGTCGCCGACGACGGCGTACTCGTTCGCGTCGAGCCCGTTGTCCCGCCGTCCCCGGCGGGCCCCACCCGCTGACACCCGGACATCCCCCTTAACGCGCCTTTCGGCGCGGCCACCGCTGCCCTTCGGCGCCAGTCCGCACGCCGTGCTCTGAATCGTGACACGTCAGGGCATGGTTCCGGGAGTGCGTTGTGTCGCGTCTTCCAAAGTCACGGCTGCTCCCGCAGGTCGCGGCGGGGCTTCTTTGTCCGTTTTTGCTAATCCTTGCCAACCGGAGGTCTCCGGGGATGGCGCTTCTCGCCGACTCGCCGACCGCCCGCATGATCTCGCTGTGACCGCGACGTCAGGTCAGGTTCTGGAGCGGGACCGCCGGGGCCGGAGTGGGAGTCGAAGCCGCCGTCAAATGGCCCAACCGACGCAGACCCCGACCCCGTATTGGCGGATCATGGACCGCAGCGGGGCCGAGCCGTCGGAACGGCTCGGCCCCTTCGAGCAGGTGCCCAACTGCGGCAGCCCCTTCCGACCCCCGCCAGTCGGCTCTGCCCGGCGTCCTGGTGCTCTACCCGGTGTCATTGTCGTTCGACGCGGTACTGCTCCACGAGACCGTCGTGCAGGCCAGCAGGGAGATCGGTATCCCTGAGCAGGTCGATGGACCACGGCACCGGACACGGGCCCGGGTGGACGTCATCAGGGCACAGCAGGGCCGCGATCTGGTCCACCAAGGCGCGGGCGTCTTCTGCGCTTGCATAGATGCCGACGCGAAGTTCCCAGATGGACGGTTGCCCGACCATACCGCCTCCTTTGGGGGAGTTACCGCCGAGGAGCCAGGCTACCGGGTCAGACCGGGTGACAGTGGCGCTTGTAGTGACCCGGCGGCACCTTGCGGTTGGCGTCCTTCTCGGCGTTCAGTTTGGCGCTGTTGTACGTCGTTCCGGTGCCAGTGCCGTAAATGACGTCCACGACGGTGGTGTCCTTGATGCGGACCACGTGGCAGCGGACGGTGACGGTGTATCGGGCCAGGGTTTCCGAGACCGCGGTGGTCGATGTTCCTGCACGGTCCGCATGGGCCGCCGTGATCGGTTCAGCGGCTGATGCTGGGCCGCCGGCGAACGCCATGGCGGCTGACGCCACGATAGGAAGCAAGGCCGCAGCTAGCTTTGGCGTACGGTTCATGGAACATCTCCTTCAATGTTTTGACGCCTGGGATGCGGGCTGAACGACTGCATCACGGACGCCATTCGATGCTGCTGGCTCCACCGACGCCGAAGATGCAAGGACCGGCTTGAAGCCGTTGGGTCGGGTTGCCGGCCTTCGGCGCCGCCCATCCGGAGTACTTGTCGGGCGCGCCGTTGCAGTCCGCCCGCAGTCGGACCTGTCCCCCGTAGACGCGGCACCAGGTGTAGGCGTACTGGCCGGTCGTGTGGATGCGCGGGCAGTCGACGTCAGGGCCGGCGGCCTGCGCCGCCGCCGAATTCACGGACATGCTGACCGTCGCGGTTGGCGTATGTGCCGAGGCCAGTGCCGGTGCGGGCGCCAGTACGGCCAAGCCGAGCGTCAGTGTGGCGGCAGCGCCGAGAGTTCTTAGCTTCATTCCAGATCCAATCTGTGATCTCCGCCGATTACTGCGACAGCCTCCGCGGCGGGACGGCGGCTGTCGCAATCAGCTTTTGCGGAGGCGGCGCAGTCGGACAAGCGAAAGCCTGTTCGGAACCATTCGGAACAAGTGATCGAACAGTTCCGTCCGGGCGTCCCACTCGGAAGAGCGCCCTGCCTTGGCCCGGGCTCGACCGCGAACATCTACGGCGCAATGAATGCGTGGCACATGGGCCTGCCACGCATTGAGTGGTCGAGATGAATCTGCCCCGGGCATCAGCCCGCTGCCCGGCCGGCCCCGTCGCGCGGTTCCTCAAAGCCGCCCGCGGCATGCAAGGGGTAGGAAAGTCGAGGCGATACGTCCGCTACGAGCTTGGTCCGTTGTGGTGAGAGCGCTCGCTTCGTAGGCTCGTCGGCGACGACGGCTGGCGCTGTCGCGAGCACACCATGGGAAGGGACGCCGGTGCTCTACTGGCTGCTGAAGTACGTCATCCTCGGTCCGCTGCTCAAGCTGATCTTCCGCCCGCAGGTGGAGGGCCTGCGCAACGTCCCGGCGACCGGTCCGGTGATCCTGGCGAGCAACCACCTCTCCTTCTCCGACTCGATCTTCACGCCGTTGATCACCGCCCGGAAGGTCACCTTCGTCGCCAAGGCCGAGTACTTCACCGGCAAGGGAATCAAGGGCTGGCTGACCAAGATGTTCTTCGTGGGCACCGGCACGATTCCGGTGGACCGCTCCGGCGGCCGGGCCGCGCGCGCCGCCCTGGACACCCAGTTGCAGGTGCTGCGGGCCGGGGGAGTGGCCGGCATCTACCCCGAGGGCACCCGCTCCCCGGACGGACGGCTCTACCGAGGCAAGACCGGGGTGGCCCGGCTCGCACTGGAGAGCGGCGCGGTGGTGGTGCCGGTGGCGATGCTCAACGCCGACGAGATCCAGCCCCCGGGCAAGCTCATCCCCAAGATCGATAGGGTGCGGATCCGGTTCGGGGCGCCGCTGGACTTCTCCCGCTACGCCGGGCTGGCCGGCGACCGGTTCGTCGAGCGCGCGGTCACCGACGAGATCATGTACGAGTTGATGGAACTCTCCGGCCGGGAGTACGTGGACGTCTACGCCCAGAAGCTCAAGCAGCCCGTCCCGACGCCGCTGGCCGCCTGAGCCGCCGCTGTCGGCCCCGGTCGGCGGTCAGGGCAGGTGGAGCAGGGCGGGGGCGTGGTGGCGGCTGGCGAAGTCGTGCAGGCGGGCCCGGGTCGCCTCGGCGGCGGGCGGGTCCGTCTCGGCAAGCGGGCCGATGGCCAGCGCCAGCGTGATGATCTCGTCGGTCACGTCGCTCATCCGGGCGTAGCTCGCCGCCGCCGAGCGGAGCAGGTTCGCCGCCGTCGATGAGTCCCCGGCGTGCCGGGCCAACGTGGCGTCGGCGACCTGACCGGCCGCGTGAGCCCACGGGGTCGTCCGGGGCGCCCGGTCGAGCAACTGTCGGACCAGCCGGGCCGCGTCCGCGCCGAGCACCCCGGCGACGTGCCCGACGGCCGGCACCCACTCCGCGAACGGAATCATCCGGGTCCGTTGCCAGTCCTCGTCCAGCTCCGTGAGCAGCGCCATCGCCTCGTCACGGCGGCCCTGCGCCGCCCGGCAGAGGGCGGCGTGCGCCAGGGTGGAGCGCAGCACCCGGTGGAATCCGGTACGCCGCGCCGCGACCAGCGCCTGCTCGACCAGATCCCCACCCGGCGCGTCCGACCCCGCGGTGTCGTCAGGCCCGTCGGGTCCGACCATCTCGGCTCCGGCCAGACCGCGCATCCAACCCGAGACCGCCACGATGTGCAGATCCCACTCCGCTGTCGGCCGCCGGGTCGACTCCGCCGCCATCGCCAGCGCCGCCGTCCAGTCACCCGCGTAGTACGACCGCGCCCACTGGTCGGCGAAGCTGGTGGCCAGGCTGTGCTCGCCGCCCAGGTCGAGGGTGAGCTGCTCGTCGACCAACCGGGCCGAGCCGGCCAGGTCGCCCTCCTCCTGCAACGCCCAGGCCAGGTTCTGCACCGCCCGGCGGCGACTGGTCAGCCGCTCCACCCGACAGTGCTCGGTCACCTCCGCCAGCTCCGGGAACGCCTCGGCGGAGCCGGCCAGGTAGCGCGCCACGGCCAGGGTGATCCGCGCGTTGGCCTGGACCTCGCGCAGCTGGAGCCGCTCGGCGAGGGACGCCGCCGCCCGTGCCGCGGTGCACGCCGGCTCGGTCTCCGCGTTGAGCATGTGCACCCGGGCCAGCTCCAGCAGCGCGCCCGCCTTCTCCTGACTGTCCGGCAGGTCGCCGTAGATGCCGATCGCCTGGTCCAGGCAGTGCAGGGTCGCCGACCGGTCGGCCCGACTCCAGGCGGCGGTGGCGAGCAGCGTCCAGGCGCGCGCCGCCCCCGTCCGGTCGCCGCTCGTGGTGAGCCGCGCGGCGAGCCGGGAGAGGAGGTCCGTGCCCCCCGCCACCAGGAAGGCGTCCCCGTCCCGATAGAACGCCAGCTCGGCGTCGAACAGCTCCAGCGCCGGGTCCGGCCCGACGTCCAGGGCCAGCGCCCGGCCGACCAGCGCCGCGGCGGTGTCCAGCGCGTGCAGCTCGTACGCGCGGCGGGCCGCCTGATGCAGCGCGTCCCGCGCCGACGGGGCGTAGGGGGCGGTGTCCAGCCCGACCGTACGGGCGATCTCGTGGGCCGCCCAGCGATGGTTGGCAAGCACCTCGGCCAGGTCGTACTGCCGGTCGTCGGTGAGCTGTGCCATCCAGTCGGCGGTGCGTTGGTGGCGCAGCACCCGTTCGGCCCTGGGCAGTCGCTGGTAGCAGACGTCGCGTACCAGGATGTGCCGGAACCGGTACTCGGACTTTCCGGGCATCGTCGACGTGCTCTGCTCGTACACCAGGTCGCGACGTTGCAGGCGGTCCAGCGCGCGCTCCACCCACTCCACCGGCCGTCCCAACGCCATCGCGACCGGCGCGGCCCAGAACACCACGCCGACCACGGCGGCGGCCTGGAGCACCGCCCGGTCGGCCGGGTCCAGCAGGTCGAGCCGGTTGGCGATGACCGCCTGCACGGTGCGGGGCATCTCCGCGCCGCCGTCGAGGTCGGGGTGGGCGGTCGTACCGACCGCGTCGAGCAGGCCGCCGTCCAGCAGCATCCGGGCGTACTCCTGGGCGTAGAGCGGGTTGCCGTCGGCAAACTCGATCAGCGGGGTACGCGAGCTGGACGGCAGCGTCGCCTGCCCGAGGAGCAGCGAGTAGAGCGTGTCGATGTCGGTGTCGTGCATGGGCGGCACCGAGATGGACATCGCGCCACTGATCGTGCCGGTCCAGGCCGGGTGCCGTTCCCGCAGCTCCGGCCGGGCGGTCGCCACGACCAGCAGCGGTACGCCGCGGGCTGACGCGCCCAACTGCTCGACGAAGGCGAGCATCTGCTGGTCCGCCCAGTGCATGTCCTCGAAGACCAGCACGGTCGGGCCGGTCGTCGCCAGGGTGATCAGGAACCGCCGCCAGGCGGCCTCGGTCTCACCGGGGGTGAGCCGTTCACCGGGTACGCCGATCAGCGGGCCGAGCGCCTCTGCCAGCCGGGTCGCGTGCGGGTCGGCGAGCTGTCCCAGCCGGGACCGTAGCCGTTCGCGCAGCGCGGTCGGGCCGTCGACCTCCGGCACGCCCACCCAGGTCTTCACGATGTCGGACAGGGCGGCCCAGGTGACGTTCTCGCCGAACGGCGGGCACTGCCCGACGAGCCAGGTGATCGGCGGGCCGGGCAGGCTGCCGGCGTGCCGGGCCAGCTCGCGCAACAGCCGACTCTTGCCCACCCCGGCCGGGCCGAACACGGTCACCAACTGGGACGTCCGTTCGGTCACCATCCGGTGCAGCGCGTTGACCAGCAGGCCTCGCTCGTGCTCCCGGTCCACCATCGGGGTCAGCTCGGCGCCGCGCGGATCCCGGTGTGGTCGCACCTGGACGGCCAGCCAGATCCGGCTCACCGCGGACCGGCCGCGCAGGGTGACCGGTGGTTGGTCCGCGTACTCCATCTCGTGTCGGGTGGCCGACCAGGTGCTCTCGTCGACCACGACACCGCCCGGTGGGGCGAACCCCTGCAGGCGGGAGGCCGTGTTGACCACGTCTCCGGTCACGAAGGCCTGCCCGCCGTCGCGGGTGGCGGAGAGGTCGACCAGGGCCTCGCCGGTCGCGATGCCGACCCGGAAGCTCAGCGGGGGCTGCGGACCGGCGGGCTGGCGGGCCAGGTTCCGTTGCAGCTCCAGGCCGGCGCGGACGCACCGCAACGCGTCGTTGTCGGTGGCCACCGGCGCGCCGAACAGCGCCATCGCCGCGTCGCCGATGTACTTCTCGACCACCCCGCCGTACTGGTGCACGATCCGGCGCACCGTGGCGAAGTAGGTCTGCTGCAGACTGCGGGCCTGCTCCGGGTCGGCCCGCTCCGCGTAGCTGGTGAAGTCCACGATGTCGACGAAGAGCACGCTTACCTGACGCCGGTCCTCCTGCACCGCTACGGCATGGTCGCGCAGCGGTTGACCACAGCTGGTGCAGAAGTTGACCTCGGTGCTGTTGGCGTGCCCGCAGTGCGCACAGTTGACCCCCAGCGGCTGGCCGCACCCGCCGCAGAAGCGGTCGTCCGGCCCGGCCGCGCGTGCGCAGTGTCCACACTTGAGGTCGATGTTCAGCTCCGTGGGCGAAAGAGGTCAGTATCGCGGCCGGTCGGCCAGTCGGGTACCCGACGTGCGGGCGGGCAACGGCATCGATCGGTCGGGGTTAGTGTTCCGTACCAGGAAGTTTCATGTCAGGGAGAGTCCCGTGCAGGTACGACTGTCCGCCTCGTGGACCGATCCGGGTGGCACGCTTTGGGCGCCGGGCGACACGGTCGACGTCGATGCGGTCACT
Organism: Micromonospora sp. NPDC005205; assembly: GCF_040608275.1. NCBI lineage: Bacteria > Bacillati > Actinomycetota > Actinomycetes > Micromonosporales > Micromonosporaceae > Micromonospora > Micromonospora sp. NPDC005205. Next base: position 174,154 of record NZ_JBEXHV010000009.1, on the reverse strand, counting down.
CTCGCCGAACTGGAGGAGCAGGGCATGGTGGAAGAGCCTGAGGGTCAGTCGGGCGGGTCGGGGGAGACCACGACCACCTCGTCGAGCACGTCCACGGCTGGTAAGCCGACCGATCCGAAGAAGATCGGGCCGGGGCCGGGTGCGCCGCCGGCCGACAGCACGGAGAACTGATCGCCCGGGTGCGGTCGGCGGGCCTTGAGTCCACCGGCCGCACCCGTCGGGCGGTCTCACCCGTTGGCCGCTGCGAACCTGCCCGGCGTCGGCAGGCGTAGCCCGAGGGCCCGGGTGAGCAGGGGAGCGATCAGCGCCAGGGTGGCCAGCACACCCAACCCCGAGATGACCAGCACCCATCGTGGCCCGACCATCGCCAACAGCGGTGCGCCGACGGCGTAGGCCAGTGCCTCCGCCGCGTACGGGAACATGTAGACGGTGCCGAACACCACGCCGAGCCGCTCGGCCGGCACGTTCTGCTGGATGAGGGTGTCGGCGGCGACGTTGTGCCAGCCCGCGCCGACGCCGGCCACCGCCTGACCGGCAATGGCGAGCGCGATCACCGGGCTGATGCCGGTGACAAGCGTTCCGGCGCCGAGCGCGAGCAGCGCACCGTAGAGGACCAGGTCCATCCGGATGCGTACGCCGGTTCTCGCCAGGCACATCGGACCGAGCACCATGCCGACGCCGTAGGCGGTGCCCAGCAGACCGATCGTGACCTCGGTGGCGCCCAGTTCGGCGCGTCCGAGAGGGACGATGGCGAGGTTGTCCAACGCGGCGAACATCACCATCACCAGGAACCCGACCGAGACCGCACGGACGACGCTGTGCCCTCGGACCACCCGCAGCCCGTCGCGCAGCACCGTCTGCAGTGGCTCGGGCCGGCGGGTCGCGCCGGTCGTCGAAAGCGCCCTGACTCCGCCGATCAGCAACGCGGAGAGAACGAATGTCGCCGCGTCCACGAGCAGCGTCGCGGTCAGCCCGAGGGTCGCCAGCAGGAGGCCGCCGACGGCTGGCCCGGCAGCGAGCCCGATGTTGACGCCTGTCGCGAGTTGCGCGTTCGCCGCCGGTAGCTGCTCGCGTTCGACCAGACGGGGGAGCAGGCTGCGCCCGGCGGGAGTGAACGCGGTAGCGGCCGTGGTAGCCGCGGTGATCAGCGCCAACAGGACGGGCAGGGGTGGCGCGAGCAGCGCGACGGCGACGTACGTCAACGCCTGGGCGGTGTCGCAACCGATCATCAGCCGGCGTTGGTCGAAGCGGTCGGCCAGGGCGCCGAGCAACGGTCCGAGCAGCCGGGGCACCGTCGAGGCCAGCAGCAGCAGGGCGACCGCGCCGCCGCCGTGCCGGTCGTAGACGGCGATCAGCAGCGCCGTCCGGGCGAGTTGGTCACCGGTGTACGACACCAGGCGTGCCGACCAGTACCGACGAAATGCGACATTGCCGCGGAGTAATGACATGACCGGTGGCTCCTCACTGCTGCGGGTATGTCGGCACGGGCCCTGGAACAGGGGCGGGCGCGGCAACCTTGTCAGCGCGGTGTGGGGGCCAACAACCGCTCTTCAGCCAGTGATTGATGTCGATTTGTCCTATTTCGTCCCACCGCTCTACGCCGTAGCGTCCTCGGCAAGACAAGCGCAACGAGCACCACACACCGACCAGGAGGGCGACATGGCGACGACGACGACCACCACCACCACCACCGCGAGCGGCTGGGCCGGACCGGGCTTCTGGGCCGGACCGGGCTTCTGGGCCGGACCGGGCTTCTGGGCGGGCCCCGGCTACCAGCCGGTCGCGACCCGCTGAATCGGCCCGACCCGCTGAACCCCACCCGCTGAACCGCGAGCACGGTGACGCCGGCTGCCACTGGCAGCCGGCGCAGCCGTGCGTACGGGTAGGAGAGTGGGTGGCGACGGATAGGGCCTGTCCAGATCGGATGCCCGAGCGACGTGCCGGTCGGTCAGCGGTCGGCCATGCCGGCGCGGCGGCGCAGCGCGGCCACGTCGGTCACCACGATCCGGCGGCCCTCGGTGCGCAGCCAGCCACGGCTGGCGAACGAGCCGATCGCCTGGTTGACGCTCTGCCGGGAACCACCGGCCATCTCGGCCAGTTGGCTCTGGTTGAGCTCGATCGTGATCATCGGTGCCTGGCTCTCGCCCGCCAGCCGCACCAGCGTCTTCGCCACCCGACCGGGCAGGTCGAGGAAGACATGGTCGGCGTTCTGCTCGGTGAGCCGGCGGATCAGCCCGCCCAGTGAGCGCATCACCGCGTCCAGGATGCGGGGGTTGGAGTGCACCAACTCCATGAACGCGCCCCGCGAGAGCGCGAGCGCCGCGCAGTCCTCGATGGCCTCCGCCGAGGCGGACCGGGTGGACGCGTCGAGCAGGGAGACCTCACCGAGCACGTCCGGTGGACGGATAACCGACAGCACGGCCCGCTCGCCGGTGGGTGCGGTGCGAAAGACCGCCACCGCGCCGCGGCGCAGCACGATCAGGGACTCGCCGGGATCGTTTTCCACGAAGAGCAGTTGGCCCTTGCGGTAGGTGCGCGGGACGGCGGCCGCGATGACGCGCTGCCGCACCTCGGGCTCCAGCCCAGCGAACATCTCGACACCCGTGAGCGCGTCACCCGGCTCCGGCAGGCGAACCTCCACGGCCCAACCCCTCCCCCGGTCATGGACCACAATTCGCTCACCGGGCGAACCTGATGGGCCCCGACAAGGTGAACTGACACCGATTCGGCGTCCGGTAGCGGTACACATCAGATCATGACGGTCCGGTCGCTTGCTGTACACCCCTCGAAGCACTTCCGTGACCGTCACGGCCTGCGACGTGCCGTACACGAGGTGTCGCGACGGTGGGCTCACCGTCGGACGGGCCCCGCCGGACGCGGCCGGGCGGCGGTGGGCGAGGATGCCCGGAATGGTCTACCGCTACTTCTACGACTGCGAGTTCATCGAGGACGGCACGACCGTCGACCTCGTCTCGATCGGTGTCGTCGACGAGTACGGCCGCGAGTTCTACGCGGTCTCCACCGAGTTCGACGACTCCCGCGCCGTGCCCTGGGTTCGACGCAACGTGCTCGACAAGCTGCCCTCCCCGGCGGACCGGGCCTGGCGCTCGCGTGAGCGCATCCGCGACGACCTGTACGACTTCCTGATGGAGCCGATCCGGGACCGGCCGGGGGAGCAGCTGGAGCTGTGGGCCTGGTTCGCCGCGTACGACCACGTGGTGCTCGCCCAGCTCTGGGGCGCGATGCCGGCGCTGCCCCGGGAGATCCCCCGCTACACCAAGGAGCTGCGGCAGCTCTGGGACGACCGGGGTCGGCCGCCCCTGCCGGACGCGGATGCGGCCCGGCACGACGCTCTGGTCGATGCCCGGCACAATCTGGCCCGCTGGCGGGCGATGACCGCCCGTTGAGTGGTGGCCGCGCCGCCGGAGGTTTGACCGGTTCTGTCCCGGGCAACGGTTCGACCAGCCGAGCCGAGGGAGATTGCCATGAGCCACCAGCCGAGCAGCGCCGCGGAGGCACGCGCCCGTGTCACCGGCCTGGCCCGGGCCGCGCGGATCTGCATGCTCACCACGACTGCTCTGGACGGGCGGCAGGTGAGTCGTCCGATGGGGCTCCAGGAGGTCGAGTTCGACGGCGAGCTGTGGTTCTTCGCCTACGCCGACTCGGCCAAGGTCCGCCAGCTCCGGGTGAACCCGGAGGTCAACGTGGCCTTTTCCGACCAGAAGCACAACGTGTGGGTGTCGATCTCCGGCACCGCCACCGAGGGGTTCGACCGGGCCCGGGCCGAGCGGCTGTGGAACCCGCTGCTCAAGGCGTGGTTCCCCGACGGGCTGGACACCCCCGGTCTGACGCTGATCAAGGTGCACGCCAGCTCCGCCGAGTACTGGGACTCGCCGAACAGCACCGTGGTGAACCTGCTCGACTACGCCAGGGCCGCGGTCACCGGCCGGCCGCCGCAGGCCGGCGAGAACCATGAGGTGACCTACTGACCGGGGGCGGGTGCCCGGGGCGCGCTGTCGTCGTACCGGCGGGCCGACTACAGTTCGCAGTGACGGCCCGCCCCGGGCCGGCAACGGCGCCGATGGTCTGACCTGACACATACCCTGGGGCATATCGGGCTTTACCTGATGCTCCAGGAGGATGAGCGGATCATGCGTATCGGCGTGCTCACCGGCGGCGGCGACTGCCCCGGTCTCAACGCGGTCATCCGGGCGGTGGTCCGCAAGGGCGTCGCCACTTACGGTCACGAGTTCGTGGGCTTCCGGGACGGCTGGAAGGGCCCGCTCGAGGGTCTGTCCCGCCCCTTGGACATCGCCGACGTTCGCGGCATTCTGCCCCGCGGCGGCACCATCCTCGGCTCGTCCCGAACCAACCCGTTCAAGATCGAGAACGGCGTCGAGCGGATCAAGGACAACCTTGCCGCCCAGGGCGTGGACGCGCTGATCGCGATCGGCGGCGAGGACACCCTCGGCGTGGCCACCAAGCTCTACGAGCTGGGCGTGCACGTCGTCGGCGTGCCGAAGACGATCGACAACGACCTCGGCGCCACCGACTACACCTTCGGCTTCGACACCGCGGTCAACATCGCGATGGAGGCCATCGACCGGCTGCACACCACTGCGGAGAGCCACCACCGCACCCTGGTCGTCGAGGTGATGGGCCGGCACGCCGGCTGGATCGCCCTGCACGCCGGCCTGGCCGGTGGCGCCAACGTGATCCTGCTGCCCGAGCGTCAGTTCGACGTCGACCAGGTGGCCGGCTACGTCGAGAAGCGTTTCCAGCACCAGTACGCCCCGATCGTCGTGGTCGCCGAGGGCGCCCAGCCGCTCGACGGCCAGATGGTGCTCGCCAACCAGGAGCTCGACTCGTTCGGCCACGTCCGCCTCGGCGGCATCGGCCAGTGGCTCGCCGAGCAGCTGGAGGCCAAGACCGGCAAGGAGGCCCGCACCGTGGTGCTGGGCCACATCCAGCGCGGTGGCACCCCGACGGCCTTCGACCGGGTGCTCGCCACCCGCCTGGGCCTGCAGGCCATCGACGCCGTCAACGACGGCGACTGGGGCAAGATGGTCGCGATGCAGAGCACCGACATCGTCCGGGTGCCCCTCGCCGAGGCCACCCGCGAGCTGAAGACCGTGCCGCTGGAGCGGTACGCCGAGGCCGAGGTCTTCTTCGGCAGCTGATCAGATCGTCGGCGGCGCGGCGGGCCTGCGGGTCCGCCGCGCCGCGACCCGATGCGAGGGGGTACGGGCCGACATGTCAGCCGGAGTGCACACGGTCGCGGTGATCGGCGCGGGCAAGATCGGTGAGCTGATGCTCTCCGGGCTGCTGCGCTCGGGATGGCCGGTGGACCGGCTGCTGGCCACCGCCCGCCAACCCGCTCGCGCGGAGGAGTTGACCGCCCGGTACGGCGTACGGGTGGTCGACAACCTGACCGCGGTGGACGAGGCCGCTGTGCTCGCGGTCTCGGTCAAGCCGCAGGACGCCGCCGCGCTCCTCGACGAGATCGGCCCCAAGGTGCCGGCCGACAAGCTCGTCATCTCGCTCTGCGCCGGTCTGCCCACCAGCTTCTTCAGCCGCCGGTTGCCCGAGGGCACCCCGGTGGTGCGGGTGATGACCAACACCCCGGCGCTGGTGGACGAGGCGATGACCGCGATCTCGGCCGGCGAGCACGCCACCGGGGCGCACCTCACGCTGGCCGAGGAGATGTTCAAGCCGCTCGGCCAGACGATCCGGGTGCCCGAATCGCAGCAGGACGCTGTCACCGCGCTCTCCGGTTCCGGCCCGGCCTACTTCTACCTGCTGGTCGAAGCCATGATCGACGCGGGGATCCTGCTCGGGCTGCCCCGTCAGGTGGCGCACGAGTTGATCGTGCAGACCGCGATCGGGTCGGCGGTGATGCTGCGCGACTCCGGTGAGCACCCGGTCAAGCTGCGCGAGGCGGTCACCTCGCCGGCCGGCACCACCATCTCCGCGATTCGCGAGCTGGAGAAGCACGGCGTACGCGCGGCGCTGCTCGCCGCGCTGGAGGCCGCTCGGGACCGCGCCCGCGAGTTGGCCGCACAGGCCGACTGAGCGATCGGGGCGCGATGAAGCGACTGTTCTTTGACCGTTGCAACTTGACCATGCAGGCTGTTGTGGGGCGAGAGGTCTCCCTCCGGTTCTCCAACCTGTGCTAAATCACGGCCCCGCCATGAACTGCCATCGGAGGATTCGTGGTCATCGGTAATGGCAACGTAGATGGGGCACATCATCGGATCCCACGGCGGGACATGACCATCCGCCCGTTCCCTCTGCCGGCCGAAGGGCAACAGTCGCCTGACGTTGTCCTGCACCGCCTGCGCGAGTGGGCAGAGGCACAGGCCGAGGACTCGATTGCCTGGTATCTACGTGACAAGGCGGTCCGCCGCAGAATCTCGCGCGTGTTGCGCGGTTGCGCCATTCTGCTGGGAGTCGCAGGAGGGGTCGTCCCCCTGGTCAGCGCGGCCAGCGCCGGCAGTGGTGCCAGTTGGGGGTATGTCCTACTGGCTATGGCCGGTGGGTGCTTGGCCTTCGACCACTTCTTCGGGCTGTCGTCCGCATGGATGCGCGATATCGCCACCGCGCAGGCACTCCAGCGGGTGCTCACCGAGTTTCGGTTGGATTGGGCAACCGCAGAGCTTCGCACGGCGAGCGAAGACCACGACGTCGATTTAGTGGTACAACGGCGCGAGAAACTGATCCGCGTGTTGGTGATGCGCACCGCCGAGTTGGTGGAAGCGGAGACTGATGAGTGGCTGAGCGAGTTCCGAAGCAACATCGGTGATTTGAGTCGGAGGAGCGGGTGGTCGGCCCCAGCGGCCCAGCCCTCCGCCGGCTTCCCTCACTCCGTCGAACCGGCGGTCAGGCAGTCGGATCCAACCTGAGATCGCCCTGAGCCTGGAGCTGGGCCGAAGGCGTAGTGATCCCGCAACTCATGAAAGGCGTCGAGCGTGACGTCTGGCGCAAACCGTGTTGAGTCGTCGTCCGTGCTCTCTGCTGCGCTGACGGCCGCAGGATCCCAATGGGACAGCGCCACCAGCTCGCGCCAGAGCTCGGGGTCGTGGTGGGTGCCGTAGCGCGCCCACGCTGCCACCATTCCCGCTCGCTTGGCCATAACCACGTCCTTGCTCAGGTTGTCGCCCACGTAGAGGCAGCGGGCGGGCGGAACGTCGAGTTGCTCAGCGATCCGCCGTGCGATGTCTGGGTTGGGCTTGCGTGCCGTCGGCGGGAGGACGCGAACCTCGATCGCCGCCGGAGCCGACCGCCGGTCGACGCCGAGCGGGTGCGGCGGTCCAACGAAACGAGGCGCGTAGACCGCTTCCAGCATCGACTCCAATCCGAGAGCTCGTGCTCGGCTGCTGATGTTCACGTCCTTGGCTTCGGTGTGGCCCACTATGCGACAACCCGTGGCCTTGACAGCCTGGAGGGTGCTCTCTACGTCCCTGTAGAGGTGGAGATGGTGTCGCCGGACTTCGTTAAAGGCGGCGAAAGCTGGCAGCATGTACTCGTGTCGCGCCCGCTGGCTCATCGCGGGCAGATGTCGCTCGACCGTCGCGGTCTCGAGCAACGCGAAGGGATGTTCGGTGTTGCCGCGTAAGCGGTGCACGAATTGGAGATCGCTACGCACCTCGTCATCGGGCACGCCTAGGAGCTTGGCAGCCACGGTCACCATCGCTCGGACCGCAGGTACGAAGTACGCCACCCAGTCGTACAACGTGTTGTCCATGTCGAGGATGAGCGCGTTTATGATCGGGCGTTTGTCAGCCATTCGGAACGACCTGCCACGCAGCGATCTCCAGTCGACCGTCCGCTCCGGTGGCCAACGGTGCCCGCCAGGTCATGAAGCGCTCGAACGCGCCTTGCTGATGACTTCGGTACATCTCCAACTCCACAACGGAACCTACCACCCTGATCAGGTTGAAAAAGTTACGCCGCCCGTCTGACGATCTCGAGCCGCTGCTCCCGCCACCGACAATGTTGAAGCGTCCCAACTCCCAGCGCTCGTTGCTGTACTCCGGGAGGTGGTACGCCTCGGCACGCCAGACGAACGCACGGTGCTTGTGGCCGTGCACTACGAGGTGTACACCGTCACGCGCACCCATGCGCTGGATCCTGGGCGCATCGATGGCGATCCCGAAGCCGGTGGCATACTCGTCCGGCGATTCGAGGTCCTCGGTCAGCGCGAGATGATGGTGCAACGCGAGCACTCGTAGGGCTGAGCCAGGGCTCGACCAGGTGAGGGCGCTCGCCACCTCGCGGTATGCGGACTCCTGCACCCGGCCCATGCCGGCGAGGAAAGATTGTCCCTGCTCCAGTGAGCTGGAGTTGACTGCGGCGATGTCGAGGAGATTGCCACCGGGGAAGACAAAACGACGAGCCATAGAGAGGTGAGGAGAGGCGGGGTATCCGTAGAGTGCGCGGAAGAAATTTCGATAGCTGGCAGTGGCCTCTGCCGGTGCCACCTCGACGGGCGCGCCATATTCGTAAGCCTCACCCCGCGTCCACGCTATGTCGTGATTGCCGGGAATGACCACGAGATGCTCCATGCCCAGTCCGAGCAGACCGTTGGTCAGCTTGAAGAGACCCGCTCGTGCCGCGTCGAACTCCTCAGGGGCGGCGACATAGGTGAGGTCGCCGGTGACGAGGACCGCTCCCACGGACCGCTGGTGATGAGCAAGCGCGTTGGAGATCGCGTCGACCATTGTGGGCCGCGTCGCCCCGTCCTCGGTCTCCAAACGCCACTGATGCTCCTGTCGGAAGCGTCCGGTCGCGTAGTGCGGATCGGTGAGGTGCAGTAGCCACGGCCCTGGGCAGGCGATCGGCTCTGCGGAGAGCGCGTCGTCCTGGCGCTGTGACGCGGTGAGGAATCTTTCGCTGGAGTCAGCCGGTTGGAACGGCCGTATTTCCCAGATGGTGGTGTCCATCGCTCGTAGCTCGTCGGCGTCCAGGATCCGCTTGCCCACCAACCGCTCCAGCTGGCTCTTGGGGTGATGCGGTAACGGCGGGGCAGAGGCGAAGGAGAACTTCCCAAAGAACTCGATCGGCTCATCGGCCAGGGCCACCAAGCGCAACCAGCCCCGACTGTGCCGACTGGATCGGTAGTAGGGGGGAACGCCATCCCGCTCCGAGCTGGGCGGATTGAGGGATGTGAAGCTGCCGAGCTCATCGGCCTGCGGCACAATGACCCGCTCGACGACCGCCGGATGCACGGCGCCCGTTCCCGAGTGGAACAGTCCGATCAGAACCCGTTGCCCAGCAAGCGTCTCTCGTTCGAGCGCCTGCCATATCTCCAGCCGACCGGGTTCGTTGGGCCGCTTCCACCAGCCCCACCAGCACCATCCCCGCTCCTGCAGGACCACACGATGTTCGGGCAGCGTGTCGGCGACCAGATCTCGGTAGCGGAAGAGGAATCGAAGAGCCGGCGAACTGGTGAGAGGGGAACCATCGCTCATGCCAGTGAGCCTCCATGACGCCAACGAAATTCCCGGAGAAGGTAGGGCTGCTCTACGAGGAGCACTCTGTATACCCGAGTGGAACGAGGCGCGACATCCCTGAACCGTGCTCAGGGGGGCACCACCGAGCGATGCGACGGGCATACTGACTCGGTGTTCACACTTGCCCAGGCCCGGCACCTGGTGGCCACCCTGCAACCGCGCGTCGACGAGTTGATCCGGGTCCGGGCCGACCTGGCCGAGTTGCGCGCCGACCTGGCCGACCACGGCATGAGCGCGCTCGGCGGGCTGGCCGAGGTCAAGGCACTGGAAGCTCGGCTGCACGCCGTCGTCGACGAGCTGCACCAGCACGACATCCAGGTCAAGGGCATCGCCCCGGTGCTGCTCGACTTCCCCGGCGAGCGGGCCGGCCGCGCCGTGCTCTGGTGCTGGCTGGAGGGCGACTCCGACGTGCGCTGGTACCACCGGGCAGAGTGCGGCTTTGCCGGCCGCCGCCCCCTCTGACAGTGCGCCTCACCCGCTTGATCCACTCGGGTTCATGGAAATCGCGCTATTCGAGCGCGGCGGACGCCCCGACTTCCGTGAACCCGAGTGGATCAAGGCTGCGTGACTCAGCCTGCCGCGGACGTCGGCAGGACCGGGTCGGGGGCATCGGTCACCGCGAACACCACAACGTTGTCGACGTAGTGGCCCCGCCGCCGGTCGAAGTCGCCCCCGCAGGTGACCAGGCGTAGCTCCGCCCCGGGCGTCGGGCCGTAGACCACCGCTGTCGGAAACTGGTCCTTGCGGGTACGCAGCGACCCGGTCACCCGGAACGGCAACCGCTGCCCGCCGCGCCACACCTCCACCAGGTCGCCGGGTCGTAGCTCGCCGAGCCGGGCGAAGACCGCCGGGCCGCGTCGGGAGTCCAGATGCCCGGCGAGGACGGCCGGACCGGTGTCGCCCGGGGCCGGACCGCCGCCGTACCAGCCAGCGGTGTGGAAGTCGGTCGGCGGAATCAGCACGCCGGCGCGGTCCAGACCGAGCACTGTGAGCGGTGAGTCGACGTCGATGCGCGGTACGCGTACCCGCGTGGGTGGACCGTGTGGCGTGGGCGCGGCGGCCACCGACGGGCAGTCGTCGCCGCAGCCGGGGTGCCAGCTCGCCGCCGGCGGTGGCGGGCCGGTGGTGGCCAGCCCGACCCCGGTGCCGGCGGCCAGGCAGACCGCCGCGCCGGCCGCGACCAGCGCGGCCAGCGGTGTTCGGCGCTCACGGTGCCGCCGGATCGACGGGTCCGGCTCGGCGCTCACCAGGTGGTGCGCCGCCGCCGACGCCAGAGCAGCAGGGCCACCGCGCCGGCCGCCGCGGCCAGACCGCCGGCCACCAGGGGGTACGCGTCGAGCCCGGCCCCGGCGGCGCCACCGGCGCCGGTGTCCACCCCGCCGGCCGGGACGACGGTGCCGCCCTCGGCGTCGCGGCGCAGCTCGGCGGTGAGCCCGCCCTGTTTCGCGTCGAGCACCAGCAGCGAGTAGACAGCGCCACCGGTGAGCCGTACCTCGGCGTCGGTGCTCGGCCCGCCGGCGCCCGTCAGCTTCAGCCGCCAACTGCCCGGCTCGACCTGCTGGTAGTCGGTCGTGGTGGCGAACTGCACCCCGTCGGCGATCGTCGGACCGTTGGCGGCGGCCACGTCGAGCACCGGGGTCCGCACCGAGGCCTGTACGACCCGCACCTTCGCGCGGCCGTCGGTGGGGGCGCTGAGATCGTCGTTGAGCACCCGCAGGCCGAGGTCGGCGTGCCGCCCGACACCGGCCACGGTGAAGGCGTCCCCGCTGGTCACCGCGACCTCGGTGGTGAGCACCGGGGGGTCGCTGGCGGGCGCGCCGGCCTCGCGCATGGCCACCGCGTACCGGCCCGGCGCGAGTTCGAGGTAGTCGGAGACCACGCCGTAACCGACCCCGGGGAAGACCTGCGGCTTCGCCGCGCCCGGCGCGGCAAGGTAGACGTCCACCGCCGGGGTGTCCGGGGACAGGTGCGCGAGCCGGACGTATCCGACGGTGTCCGCGCCGGTCGCGGCGTCCGCCGGAACCGGAATGGCGGCGGTGGCGAGGGCGGTGCCGAGCAGGAGCGCGCCGGAGCCGGCCAGCAGCCGGCGGGGCACGGTACGGAGCGTGTGCATGTCGCCTCCGGGGGCACGTTCGGTGAGCGGGCGGCAACCCAGAGAACAGGGTCCCGTGAACAGGACTGTGACGCAAGTTGCCACAGCGATCTTTTTGTCGCTCGCCCCTGCCGTAACCCCTGCCCTCGCTTCCGCGCCGCCGCCTTCGCGCTTTGCGCCCTCAAGATCCGCGCAACTTCGGGGATGTTGCTGTGCCTGGTCGTCTTGAGGCAGCAACATCCCCGAAGTTGCGCAGGTTCAGGCTCTCGTTGCTGCGGCGGGTGCTCGTCTACCGCTCTCGAACGGCGAGGAGGCCGAACAGGTCGGGGACTCCGCCCGGTCCCGCTTCGACGACCCGGACCAGCCGAAGGCCGGCGTCCACTGTCGCGTTCACCAGGTCGGCGAGGGGGACGTGCCAGGCTCCCACCCGTACCCGCACGCCGGTGACGTTCCAACTGTCGAAGCTGTGTGAGGGGTCGGCGTACCGGGCGTCGACGACGACACGCGGATGGTGACTCCAGTCGGCGAACGCGCCCACGAAACACGGGTGCACACCCACGTGGACGAACCGTCCGCCGGGGCGCAGCACCCGGGCGATCTCGCGCAGCACGGCCGGGTAGTCGGGCAGGTCGGTGCTGGCCAGCACGCACATCGCGGCCGGCAGCGACGCGTCGGCGACCGGCAGGGCGCCCGCGTCACCCCTGGCCACCGGCAGCCGCCCTCGCGCGTGCCGCAACTGCTCGCCGGAAAGGTCCACCCCCACAGGCGTCCAACCCAGAGCCGCCAGTACCGGAGCGTGCGCGCCGGTGCCGCAGCAGATGTCGAGGCAGGGACCTTCGCCCGCGCCGAGCAGGTCCGCCACCGTCGCGTGCACCCGGCGCAGATAGTCGCCGCCGCCGGAGATGAAGCCCTCGTACCAGTCCGCGTGGGCGTCGTACGCCGGTGTGCTCGTCGTCCCCATTCGCCGAGGCTACGAGTCGGCGCCCACCCGGGAAACCCGTTCTTCCGGAGGCAGAAGTGGGGCGTTTGCGGCTGCTCACGTGTGGCTGTCCGAAGCCCCGCGCCGGCCGTTTCCGGGTTCACCGGGACCACGGCGGTCGCCTATTCTCGGGCGATGCGGGATCGCCGGGTGGCGCTGGCGTGGGCGGCCTTCGTCGTCGTCGCGCTGGTGTCCTGTGTGCTCGTTCTGCGCCGTCCGCATCCCCTCTCCGACCTGCACATCTACTACGGTGCGCTGTCCGACCTGCAGGCTGGCGAGCCGCTGTACGGGTATGTGGCGGCGAACGGCGGTCCGTTCACCTATCCGCCGTTCGCCGCTCTCGTGCTGTGGCCGATCACCGCCCTCAGTGAGGGCGTACTCCAGGGGATCTGGCTGGTGGCGACGTGCGCGGCGGTCGTCGCCATCGCCGGGTCGGTGGGTGTCGCGCTGACCACCCGACGTTCCCGACGCCCGCTCGTCGTGGCGCTGGCGGCCACGGTGCTGATGCTCTCCGCGCCGGTGCAGAGCAATCTACGCTTCGGGCAGGTCAGCATCTTCATCGTGTTGATGGCCCTGCTCGACGGGCTGCGCGTCGTCCCACCCCGACTGCGCGGGACGCTGGTCGGGGTGGCCGCGGCTGTCAAGCTCACCCCGCTGCTGTTCGTGGTCTACTTCCTGGCCGTCGGGCGCTACCGTGACGCCGGCCGGTCGGTGGCCGCGTTCGGGGCCTGCGCGGGGCTCGCCGCGATCGTGCTGCCCCGGGAGAGCTGGTCCTACTGGACCGAGACCGTGCGACAGACCTCCCGCATCGGCAATCTGTCCTCGTTGGGCAATCAGTCCCTGCACGGAATGTTGCTGCGCGTCGGCGTCGACGAGACGGCGCTGCCTCTGCTCTGGGCCGCCATGGTGGCACTGATCTGCGTGGTGGCGCTGCTGCGGGCCCGGCAGCTGACGCGGCAGGGCTGCCCCGGGCACGCCGCGGTGCTCGTCGGCTGCGCCACAGTGGCCGCGTCCCCGGTGTCCTGGACCCACCACCAGGTGTGGCCGGTGCTCGCCGCGATGCTGCTGATCGGCGCGTCCGGCGTCACCCAGCGGGTCGCCGGCGCGGCGCTGCTCGCCGCCGTGGTCGTCTCGTTGGGCGCGGTGCTCAGCCCGATCTCGACGCGGCCGGGGGTGCAGTTCCTTCTCGAGAACGCCCGTGCCCTCGGGGTGTGCGTCCTGTGCCTCGTCGGCTTCGGCGGCGTCGCCGTCGCCGCCCAGCGCGCAAGCAGACGACCGGCCGCCGGCAGGGCCTGGCTGCGGGTGGGCGTCACGGCAACCGTGGCTGTCGCGTTCTTCGCCGTGCAGCCGCTGCCGGCCGGGGCCGACCCCACCTTCAAGGCGTACAACCTCGACGACGTCGTCAACCCGCGATACTTTTTCGTCTGCCGTGGTCCGGCCGAATGCGCCGCCTACGCCACCGACGTGCCGGTCACCTTCGGCACCCGCGCCGAGAAGACCAAGGTGCGGGTCAACGGCGTGGTCTCCCCGCAGGTGACCCGCCTGGAGTACTACTCAGCACCGGGTGGAGCGCCCCGGGCCATTCCGCTGCTCGCCGCGTACCCGGGGCCGCGTACCTTTTCGTTCCGTTCGGCGACGATGGCTCACGGTCGCCTCGTCGCGTACGCCGCGGATGGGCGGCCGATCGCCAGCTACGACGACGAGCTCGCCGCCGCCCTCCGCGCGACGCCCAGGTAGGCGGTCGTGGGCGGGGCGGCGGCTGGCAGTGCTCAGCGGGTGGCGGCGGCCACGGCGGCGCGTACCTTCGCGGCGTCGCCCGGGGCCGGGTGATCCCAGTCGGTCGGGCTCGCGGAGTAGAGCGTGCCGTACGCCGGGGAGTCCGGCTGGTAGCGCCACCCCTCGGCCAGCGGGCCGACGTCCACCGCGTCGTAGCCGATCTGGTCCAGGAAGGCGGTCACTTCGGCCTTCGCGGCGGCGTCGTCACCGGCGATCGCGAGGGCGCTGCGGTCGGCCGCGCCGGTCGGCCGGGAGAGCGCGGCCAGGCCCTTGAAGTAGATGTTGTTGAAGACCTTGACCACTCGGGAGTCTGGCAGGTGCCGCTGGAGCAACTCGCTGCTGGTGGTCTCGCCGGAGTCCAGCTCCGGGAAGGTGCCATCGCGCTGCGGGTAGTAGTTGTTGGTGTCGATGACGACCTTGCCGGCCAGCGGTTTGACGGGCACCGCCCGGTACGCCTTCAGCGGGACGCTGACGACCACCAGGTCGCCCACCTGCGCGGCGTCCTGCGCGGTGCCGGCGCTGGCGTGCTCGCCCAGGGTCTCCACCAGGTCGGTGAGGGTCTCCGGGCCCCGCGAGTTGCTCAGCACCACGTCGTAGCCGGCGTCGACGGCCAGCCGTGCCACGGTGCCGCCGATGTTGCCACTGCCGATCAGTCCCACAGTTGTCATGCTCGTTCCCAACTCCGTCCACCCACGACGCATTCCCGACCAGACTGGTGGGTTATTCTGGCCACCCGCTGTCGGTAGCTGCGCAGACTGCTCGCGATCGTCGCAGGCCCGGCGGATGCTTGGTCGCGCTGCGGGCCTGCCCGCCCAACGTACCGCTCACGCCGACCGCGAACCGGCTCTCCGAGGACCTGCCACTCTCCGGTGCGGACCGGAGTCTGGAGGCCCGGCTCAGGGGGTGGGGAGGGTCTTCTCGATGGCTGCGCGCAGGTCGTCGGCGTCGGGCGCGACAGTGGGGGCGAACCGGGCGGCGACCGAGCCGTCCGGGGCCACCAGGAACTTCTCGAAGTTCCAGCGCACGTCGCCGGTGTGCCCGTCGGCGTCCGGGGTGTTCACGAGCGCGGCGTAGAGCGGGTGCCGGTCCGGGCCGTTGACGTCGACCTTCTCGGTCAGCGGGAAGGTGACCCCGTAGTTGACCTGGCAGAAGTCGCTGATCTCGGCGGCGCTGCCCGGCTCCTGCCCGGCGAACTGGTTGCACGGCACGCCGAGTACCACGAGGCCCCGGTCGGCGTAGGAGTCGGCGAGCGTCTGGAGGCCGGCGTACTGCGGGGTGAGGCCGCAGCGGGAGGCCACGTTGACGACCAGCATCGCCTTGCCGCGGTGGCGGGCCAGGTCGGCGGGGCCGCCGTTGAGGGCGTCGATCGGGATGTCGAAGACGGTCATGGGCCGAGGTTACGCGTCGGCCGCGCGTCGACCCGGGGTGGGCGCAGCGTACGCACTCCGTGCACCAGGAGAAATCGAAACATGCGCATCTTGACGAACTGATGACGGCGTGAGTACCGTCTCACCATCTCTTTTGGAAAGTTTCCTAACAGTTCGGGAGACGCCGCATGAAAAGATCGCTCCGCCGGGCCCTCTGGGCCGGTGCCGTGGTCGCCGTGACCGTCGCAGCGGTGCCGGTGACCACCGCGTTCGGCGCCGGCACGGTCACCACCTCCTTCACCAAGGCGCAGGACTGGGGGACCGGTCACGAGACGAGGGTGACAGTCACCAACGGCTCCAGCGCCACTGTCACCACCTGGCGCATCGAGTTCGACCTGCCGTCGGGCACCACCATCAGCAGCGCGTGGGACGCCGACGTCACCAGCAGCGGCAACCACTACGTCGCGGTCAAGAAGAGCTGGGCCGGAGGCATCGCGCCCGGCGCCTCGTTCAGCTGGGGTTACAACGGCACCGGCGCCTTCAAGGCGCCGCTGAACTGCACCATCAACGGTGCCGCGTGCGGCGGCGGAACGCCCCCGCCGACCACCACGCCCCCGACCACCACCCCACCGACGACGACGCCGCCCACCACCCCTCCGCCCACCACGCCACCGCCGACCACTCCGCCGCCGAACACCGGCGGCAAGAAGGTCGTCGGCTACTTCGCCGAGTGGGGCGTCTACGGGCGCAACTACCACGTCAAGAACATCCAGACCAGCGGCTCCGCCGCCAAGCTGACCCACATCCTGTACGCCTTCGGCAACACCACCGGTGGTCGCTGCTCCATCGGCGACAGCTACGCCGACTACGAGAAGGCGTACACCGCGGCGGATAGCGTGGACGGCGTCGCCGACACGTGGGACCAGCCGCTACGGGGCAGCTTCAACCAGCTGCGCAAGCTCAAGCAGTTGAACCCGCACCTCAAGGTGATCTGGTCGTTCGGTGGCTGGACCTGGTCCGGCGGCTTCACCCAGGCCGCGCAGAACCCGGCCGCGTTCGCCGAGAGCTGCTACAACCTGGTCGAGGACCCGCGCTGGGCGGACGTCTTCGACGGCATCGACGTCGACTGGGAGTACCCCAACGCCTGCGGTCTGACCTGTGACACCAGCGGCCCGAACGCGTTCAAGAACGTGATCGGCGCGCTGCGGTCGAAGTTCGGGTCCAGCGCCCTTGTCACCGCCGCCATCACCGCGGACGGCAGCAACGGCGGCAAGATCGACGCCACCGACTACGCCGGCGCCATCGGCAACCTCAACTGGCTGATGCCGATGACCTACGACTACTTCGGCGCCTTCGCGGCCCAGGGTCCGACGGCACCGCACTCGCCGCTCACCTCGTACACCGGCATCCCGCAGCAGGGCTTCAACTCCGACGCGGCGATCCAGAAGCTCAAGAGCAAGGGCGTCCCGGCCAACAAGCTGCTGCTCGGCATCGGCTTCTACGGTCGGGGCTGGACCGGTGTCACCCAGGCCGCTCCGGGTGGCAGCGCCACCGGCGCGGCACCGGGCACCTACGAGGCCGGCATCGAGGACTACAAGGTCCTGAAGAACACCTGCCCGGCCACCGGCACGATCGCCGGCACCGCGTACGCCAAGTGCGGCAGCAACTGGTGGAGCTACGACACCCCGTCGACCATCAACGGCAAGATGACGTACGCGAACAACCAGGGCCTCGGTGGCGCGTTCTTCTGGGAGCTCTCCGGTGACACGAGCAACGGCGAACTCATCGGCGCCATCAAGGGCGGTCTCGGCTGAGCCGAGGGCCGACGCACCACCCACACGGCGGGAAGGGACCCGCACCGTCCCTTCCCGCCCGTGACACAGCGGCCCGGCCGACGCCCAGCGCGTCGACCGGGCCGCCGCCCTTGGGCTCGTACAGCCGGATGTGGCAGACTCGCGGCTCGGCACGTCTCGATCTCACCGCCGACGGAGGTGATCATGCGACCGACACACAGCAGGCTGGCGGCGACCGCCGCCGGGCTGATCCTGCTGCCGGTTGCCCTGGTCGGCTGCGGGATCGGCGACAAGGACGAGGAGAAGTCGGCCCCCAAGCCGGCCCGGGCCCCCGCCGAGGAGGCCGCCACCCGCTCCCGTGAGCGCGTGCAGGCGTACCTCGACGCGATGACGGCCAAGGACGCCGCCGCCGGCCGCAGCCAGCTCTGCGCTCTGCTGCACGACGGCTTCGACCGTGGCGCCACCGGCCCCAACGGTGACTTCGCCGACCACTTCCAGGTGCCGGAGGCGGCCATCACGGACATCCGGTCCGGTCCGCTCGGGCAGGAGGTCCGCGTCTCGGTCTCGGTCGCGGTCGGCAAGCGCACAGTCGTCCGGCCGTTGGTCTTCACCGTCACCCGCGACGGCAGCGACTGGTGCATCGCCGGGGAGGCGCCGGACGCAACTACGGTCGCCAGCCCGACGCCGACCGGTGTGGTCCCCTCGCCCGCGTCCTGACCAGCGCCCGGCAGATTGATCTCCCATCTGCCGGAACCGTCCCCCTCGCCGCCCGGCCACCCCGACCGTCGCCGTACGCTTTCTGTCATGCGCCATGAGTGGCATCAGCTGAGCCATCCCGCGGTGGGCAGCCCGGGCCTGCAGACCAGCCGACCGACGATCGATTCCGCCGAGGACGCCGCGCTCGGTCTGGACCGATGGCGGGAACTGCCCCGCGAGCAGGTCCCGCCGTGGTCCGACCCGGCCGCCGTGGCCGCGGTC
Organism: Micromonospora sp. NPDC005205; assembly: GCF_040608275.1. Lineage (NCBI taxonomy): Bacteria > Bacillati > Actinomycetota > Actinomycetes > Micromonosporales > Micromonosporaceae > Micromonospora > Micromonospora sp. NPDC005205. The sequence continues at coordinate 155,657 of NZ_JBEXHV010000009.1, read as the reverse complement.
TGCAAGGTCCTCGACACAGTGCCGTCGGTCGTCGCGCCCTACGAGGTGGACCAGCTCCGGCAGAAGCTCGCCCTGGTCTGCGAGGGCAAGGCGTTCCTGCTGCAGGGTGGTGACTGCGCCGAGACGTTCGTGGACAACACCGAGAGCCACCTGCTGGCCAACGCCCGCACCCTGCTCCAGATGGCGATCGTGCTCACCTACGGCGCGTCGCTGCCGGTGGTCAAGGTCGCCCGGGTCGCCGGGCAGTACACGAAGCCCCGCTCGCTGCCGACCGACGCCCGCGGCCTGCCCGCGTACCGCGGCGACATGATCAACTCGCTGGAGGCCGACCCGGCCGCCCGGGTCGCCGACCCGCAGCGCATGATCCGCGCGTACGCGAACTCGGCGGCGGCGATGAACATGCTCCGGGCGTACCTCGCCGGCGGGCTCGCCGACCTGCACGCCGTGCACGACTGGAACAAGGGCTTCGTGAAGAACTCCCCGGCGGGGGAGCGTTACGAGGCGATCGCCCGGGAGATCGACCGGGCGCTGGCCTTCATCCGGGCCTGCGGCATGACCGACGACGAGGCGCTGCGCACCGTCACGCTCTACTGCTCCCACGAGGCCCTGGCCCTGGAGTACGACCGGGCGCTCACCCGGGTCTCCGACCGTCGGGCGTACGGGCTCTCCGGGCACTTCCTGTGGATCGGCGAGCGCACCCGGCAGATCAGCGGGGCGCACATCGACTTCATCTCCCGGATCGCCAACCCGATCGGGGTCAAGCTCGGCCCGACCACCTCCCCGGACGAGGCGATCGAGTTGTGCGAGAAGCTCAACCCGGACAACATCCCCGGTCGGCTCACCCTGATCAGTCGGATGGGCAACCACCGGGTACGCGACGCGCTGCCGCCGATCGTCGCCAAGGTCACCGCCGCCGGGGCCAAGGTGGTCTGGCAGTGCGACCCGATGCACGGCAACACGCACGAGTCGTCCAACGGCTACAAGACCCGGCACTTCGACCGCATCGTCGACGAGGTGCTCGGCTACTTCGAGGTGCACCGTGGGCTGGACACCCACCCCGGCGGCCTGCACGTCGAGTTGACCGGCGAGGACGTCACCGAGTGCCTCGGCGGCGCCCAGGGGATCGAGGATCTCGACCTGCCCGACCGGTACGAAACCGCCTGCGACCCCCGACTGAACACCCAGCAGTCGTTGGAGTTGGCCTTCCTCGTAGCGGAAATGCTGCGTGGCTGAGCTTGCGGGCCCGCAGTCGGCAGTCGGAGGATGACCATGGCTGACGCGAGAAGTGAGCTTGCGAGCCGGCAGTCGGCAGTTGAAAGGGATGACAGTGCCTGATCTGTTCGTGGACCTGCGGTCCGACACGGTGACCCGACCCACCGCCGGGATGCGGGAGGCGATGGCCGCCGCTGAGGTCGGTGACGACGTCTACGGCGAGGACCCGAGCGTCAACGCGCTGGAGGCCGAGGTCGCCGCGTTGTTCGGTCACGAGGCAGCGCTGTTCGCCCCGAGTGGCTCGATGGCGAACCAGATCGCCCTGCAACTGCTGGTCTCGCCCGGCGACGAGTTGCTCTGTGACGCCGACGCGCACGTGGTCACGTACGAGATCGGCGCCGCGGCCGCGTACGGCGGGATCTCCTCGCGGACCTGGCCCTCGGTGGGCGCGGACATCGACCCGGAGGTGGTGGCCGGGATGATCCGGCCGGACGGTTACTTCGCCGTCCCCACCCGCGCGATCGCCGTCGAGCAGACCCACAATCGCGGCGGCGGCGGGGTGATTCCGCTGGCGACCCTGCGGGATCTGCGCGGGGTGGCTGACGAGGCGGGCGTCGCGCTGCACTGTGACGGTGCCCGGATCTGGCACGCGCACGTCGCCGACCGGGTGCCACTGATCGAGTACGGCCGGCTCTTCGACACGCTGTCGGTGTGCCTGTCCAAGGGCCTCGGCGCGCCGGTCGGTTCGCTGCTGGTGGGCAGCGCGGACAAGATCGAACGTGGCCGGCTGATCCGTAAGCGGATGGGCGGTGGCATGCGCCAGGCCGGCATCCTCGCCGCCGCCGGTCGCTACGCGCTCGCGCAGCACATCGACCGGTTGGCCGACGACCACGCGAAGGCGGCCCGGCTCGCCGAGGCGGTCGCGCCGTTCGGTGTGCTGGCCACCACTGTCCGTACCAACCTGGTCGCGCTGGACCTCACCAAGCACACCCTGGACGCCCGGGCCCTGGCCGCCGCGGCGCGGGCCGAGGGCGTACTGATCTCCGTGCTCGGCCCTCGTACCGCCCGCCTGGTCACCCACCTGGGCCTCAGCGACGCGGACATCGACCGCGCCCTGGCAGCCCTACCCCGCATCCTCGCCGCAGCCTAAAACCCCACCCCACCCCACCCACCCCGGCCCTGCGGGCCCCTCACCCGGCCCCTCCCACCCCGGTGATCATGAAGTTGTTGCCACTCGGATCGGCGTGTCATGGCAATAACCTCATGATCACCGGGCGGGTGGGGCGCCGGGGGAGGGGGAGGGAGGCGCTGGGGGCGGAGCGGGGTGGGTCAGGGGTGGGACAGGCGGGTGAGGGTGGCGATGTCGGCGGCGTGGCCCACGTGCTTCTCGCTCGGGGTTTCCACGACGATCGGGACGCCAGCGGTCGCCGGGTGCGCCATCAGCTCGGCGAAGGCGGGCTCGCCGATGCTGCCCTTGCCGATGTTCTCGTGCCGATCCCGGGTGGAGCCGCACAGATCCTTCGAGTCGTTGGCGTGAATCAGCCGCAGCCGGTCCGCGCCGACAGTGGCCACCAGGGTGTCCAGGGTCGCCGTCATGCCGCCCTCGGCCGCCAGGTCGTGGCCGGCCGCCCAGGCGTGGCAGGTGTCGAAGCAGACCCCGAGCATGGGGTGCCCGTCCACCGCGTCCAGGTAGGGCCCGAGCTGCTCCACCCGGGAGGCCAGTGAGCGGCCACCGCCGGCGCTCGGCTCGACCAGCAACATCGGCCCGCCGGCGTCGGCAGCCCAGTCGAGCAGCGGCAGCAGCACCTCGCGGACCTGTCCCATCGCCGCCTCGGCGTGCCCCTCGTCTACCGAACTGCCCGCGTGGAACACCACCCCGCGCGCGCCGATCGCCACGCCCCGACGAAGCGCGTGCGCCAGCGTCTGGCCCGACTTCTCGACAGTGGCCGTGGTGGGCGAGCCGAGGTTGACCAGCAGAGCGGCGTGGATGAACGCGGGAATGCCCCGCTCGGCGCAACCGTCGCGGAACAGCGCGTCCTGCACCGGGTCGCCGCCTGGCAGTGCCCAGCCTCGCGAGTTGGAGACGTAGACCTGCACCACCTGCGCGCCGGTCGCGTCGGCGTACGGCAGGGCAGCCTTCGCCAGCCCACCCGAGGTCGGAGTGTGCGTGCCTACCGGCCGCGCGGAGATCGTCGGCATCAGAAGCACGTCAGGGTGACCGGGGTGCCGGGCGCCACCTGCGAATTCTCGCCCGGGATCTGGATCCGGACCACGGCGTTCGGGTTGATCGCCATCGTCACCGGGAAGCCCTGGCCCTCCAACGCCTGCTTGGCCTGCTGGCACGGCAGGTCGATCACCCGCGGCATGGCGACCAGCGGTGGCCCCTTGCTGACGTCCAGCTTGACCTCGGTGCCCTTCTCCACACCGGCGCCATCGGCCGGGCTCTGGCCGAGGATCTCGTCCCTCGGCTTGTCGGATTCCTTGTAGGTCTCCTTCAGCACCAGGTTGAGCTGGGCCAGGGTCGTCCGGGCGTCGGTCAGGCTCTTGCCGACCAGGTTCGGCACCGTCACCGGCGCCCTGCCCCGGCTCAGAATGAGGGTGACCTTCGCACCGGGTTTGACCTCGGTGCCGACCTTGGGGGAGCTGTCCACCACGACCCCGGCCGGCAGGCTGTCGTCGTAGCGGGGGGTGCCCTTGGCCACCACCAGCTTCACGTTGACCAGGTCCGCCTCGGCGAGCTCGAACTCCTTGCCGATCACGTCCGGTACGGGGAAACGCTCCGGACCGAGGGAGAGGGTCAGGGTGATCGTGCCACCCTTGAGGATCTCGGCGGCGGAGGCCGGGCTCTGCTCCAGCACGCTGTCCTTCGGGGCCTTCTCGTCGAAGCGCGGCTCAGCGTACGTGACGAGAAGCCCGGCGCGGTCGGCCCGCGCCTGCGCGTCGGCCTTGCTCAGGCTCACCAGCTGCGGAGCGTCCGTGTAGCGGCCGACGCCGAACCACCAACCCCCGAGCGCGGCCACCAGGCCCAGCGTCACGACCACGGCCGCGACGGCCAGCCGGCCACGGGGGCTGCTCAGCAGCGTGCTGCGCAGCGTGGCGAGCCGGGCGCCCAGGCCGTCCGTCGGCTCCGGGGCGGCCCGACGCCGCCCCGGCCCCTGGCTGCTGGCGCCCTCGGGCAGGCGTGCCCACGACGGGCGGTTGGGCGGCTGGAGCGTCGCGACCATCATGGTTGGCTGGGAGAGCGACGGTGCGTCACTGACCGGGCTGAGCACTGCGGTGTGGCTGTTGGCGTCGCCCAGACGATCCCGGGCCACCTGCACCTCGGTCAACAGCGCGCCGGCGTCAGCGGGCCGTGCTCCCGGGTCGCGGCGGGTGGCCCGCTGCACCAGGTCGTCGAGGGCCGACGGCAGGCCCGGCACCAACGTCGAGGGCGCCGGCACGTCCCGGTCGACGTGCTGCCAGGCGACGTCCACCGGGCGGTCCCCGTCGTACGGCACCCGACCGGTGAGCATCTCGAAGAGCACGATGCCGGCCGAGTAGACGTCGGTGCGCGGATCGGCGCGGCCCTCGGTGACCAGCTCCGGGGCGACGTACGCCACGGTGGCCATCAGCTGGTTGCCCTGCTCCTCGTCGGCGCTCGCCTCGACCGCCCGGGCCAGCCCGAAGTCGGCCACCTTCACGACGCTGTCGACCAGGTTGGCGACGCCACCGGTAGGCGCCTCCGCGACCAGCACGTTCTCCGGCTTGACGTCGCGGTGCACGAGACCGGCCCGGTGCGCGGCGGCGATCGCGGCGAGCATCTGCTCGGCGATGGCCAGCGCCTCGTCCGGGTTGAGCCGGCGTCGCTCGGCCAGCACGTCACGCAGCGTGCGGCCACGGACGTACTCCATCACCAGGTAGGGGAGGCCGGCGTGCGTGCCCTGGTCGTAGACCGCCACCACGTTCGGGTGGGTCAGCCGGGCGATGGTCTTCGCCTCGTCGGTGAACCGGGCCACGAAGTTGGCGATCCGAGCCCGTGCCTCGCTCGCCTGGGTCGGGTGAATGATCTTGACAGCGACGGTGCGCTCTAGGCGTTCGTCGGTGGCGGTGTACACGGTCGCCATGCCACCACGGGCCACGCGACCGCGAATGCGGTAGCGCCCGTCGATCAGCGAGCCCAGCAACGTGTCGGCGACCTGAGTGTCCATCGGCAGGCAGTCTATGTGTCCAGAGGGTGAAGGATGAACAGGATGCTACAGCCGTACGCCGAACCGGTCCGTCCCGCCGCGTTCTCGGCCCCTTGTTCGCTGGTCAGCGGCGATCAGGAAAGAGGACGCGGAGGGGCCGCCCGGGGTGCCGGTGGCTCGTCGCGGCGGCGGCGTGGCAGGGTGGTCGGGTGACCGAACCCGTACCCGACCAGGCCGCGCCCGGCCTGGAGCTCGCCGGCCCCACCGACCCGGCCGACTGGTTGACCCTGCCCGACGTCGCCGAACGCCTCGACGTGTCGATCAGCAAGGTGCACCAGATGATCCGTGACCGGGAGCTGTTGGCGGTCCGCCGCGACGGCGTCCGCCGGATCCCAGCGGACCTGGTTGCCAACCAGACCGTGCTCAAGCACCTGCCCGGCGTGCTCAACCTGCTCGCCGACAACGGCTACGACGACGAGGCCGTCCTGCGCTGGCTCTACGAGCCGGACGACACCCTCCCCGGCGCCACCCCGGCCGCCGCCCTCTCCGGCGACCAGGCCCGCGAGGTGAAACGCCGAGCCCAAGCCCAAGGCTTCTAACCCCCACCCCCACCCCCACCCCCACCGCGCTTCCGCGCCTCGCGCCTTCCGGCGTTGATCATGGGGTTGGCGGCGCGACACGCCGAGGCGAAGGTCGCCAACCTCATGATCAACCCGGCTGGGCGGGGGGCGGGGCAGCCCGGCGGGGCAGCCCGGCGGGGCGGGGGGCGGGGCAGCCCGGCGGGGCGGGGGGCTGGTGGGGTTAGTCGGCTCGGCGGGTTGCGGCTATGGCCAGGTCGACCAGGGCTTGGCGGGCCTCGGTGTCGAGGTCGACGGCGGTCAGGGCGGCCAGGGCGGCGTCGGTGAGTGTGGCGATCCGCTGTTCGGTACGGGCCAGCGCTCCGCTCCCCGAGATCACCTCGCGGAGCCGGGCCACCCCGTGCTCGTCCAGGTCCGGGTCGCCGAGGTGGCCGAGCAGCAGCTCGCGGCCCGCGTCGTCGGTGGCCTCCACCGCCGCCGCCACCAGGTAGGTGCGCTTGCCCTCGCGCAGATCGTCCCCGGCCGGCTTGCCGGTCAACGCCGGGTCGCCGAAGACCCCCAGCACGTCGTCGCGGAGCTGGAACGCCTCGCCCAGCGGCAGCCCGTACGCCGAGTAGGCCGTCCGCACGTCCTCCGGCGCGTCGGCCAGCGCGGCGCCGAGCAGCATCGGACGCTCGACCGTGTACTTCGCGGACTTGTACCGGGCGACCTTGCTGGCCCGCTCCACCGAGGTGTCCCCGGTGACCTGCGTCAGCACGTCGAGGTACTGCCCGACGGTGACCTCGGTGCGCATCTCGTCGAAGACCGGCCGGGCCCGGGCCAACGACCACAGGTCCAGGCCGGCGGAGTGCAGCAGTTCGTCGGACCAGACCAGACACAGGTCACCGAGCAGGATGGCCGCGGCGTCGCCGAAACCGTCCGGGTTACCGCCCCAGCCGGCCTCCCGGTGCCGGGTGGCGAACCGTCGGTGTACCGCGGGCTCGCCGCGTCGGGTGTCGGAACGGTCCATCAGGTCGTCGTGGATCAGGGCGCTGGCCTGGACGAACTCCAGCGCGGCCAGGGCGGTCAGCACCTGGTCGCCGTCCAGCCCGCCGGCCCCCCGGAACCCCCAGTAGGCGAATGCCGGACGCAGTCGCTTGCCGCCGCCGAGCACGAACGCCTCGATCGCCTCGGCCACCGGACTCAGCGCGTCGTCCACGGCGGCGAGCCGGACCCGTTGGCCGGCCAGGAACTCGGCGAGAGCCTTGTCGACCCGCTGCCGCAGGCCGGCGCGGTCGACGGGGGACACGGGAGCAGCGTGGGTCACGCCCCGACGCTAGCCGGTCGTCCGTGCTCGTGCTCCACCGCCACGCGTAGTCCCGCCGGTGCGGCCGGTGCGGCCGGGACCCGTCCGCCCGGCCGGACGCGCGCCGGCCGCCGCGGTGCGGCCCGGTCCGGTGGCCCGCGTCGAGCCGGCCCGACGGGTGGCCGCGGCGGCCTCCGCGAGCACCACCAGCGGCACGTCCAGGACGGCGGCGAGCCAGCCGAGCCAGAACCCGCCCGGCACGCGCCGCTGTCGTTCCCACCGGGAAACCTCGTGCCGGCTCAACGTCGGCACCCCGGCGGCGGCACACAACTCGGCGGCGGCTCGCTGCTGGCTCCAGCCACGGGCCAGTCGGCACCGGGCCAGCAGCGGCCCGAGCTGCGCGGGACGCGGCGATGCGAGCGGGATCATGGGTCCTCCTGGCGGGCGTCGGTGCGGTGACGACCCACCCGTCTGACCGGACGGACCGGCGTCACCGCTCGGTTGCTGACCCCCGCGCGAGACCTGGCCACCCCCGCCGCCCCTCCCGCACCGTCCCTTTCTACCTCGGAGGTACGACGCCTTTCCGCCGTCAGGTCGGGGCGCGCGGTGCGACACCATCCGCCGGCTCACGGCGGACTCGGCGACACCGCTCACCGGCTCCCGGCAGACCAGACGACGCCGCTCCCCGGGCCGGACGACGCCGCTCCCCGGGCCGGACGACGCCGCCCGCCGGGCCGGACGACGCTGCCCACCGGGCCGGACGACGCCGCCCGCCGGGCCGGGTGGCACCGCCGCTGGGTGGGAAGGGCCTGGGTCCTGGTGCCATCGACCGCTAGAGTCGGGTCGTGGCGCTCGGTCTTCCCTCGACACTCCCCAATCCGCAGCCGGCGATCGGGGAGCTCATCCGTGAGCGCCAACCGACCTTCTCGTTCGAGTTCTTCCCGCCCAAGACCGAGGCGGGGGAGCAGCTGCTCTGGCAGGCCATCCGCGAGCTGGAGTCCCTGCGCCCGTCGTTCGTGTCGATCACGTACGGCGCCGGCGGCTCGACCCGGGACACCACAGTGGCGGTGACCGAGCGGATCGCCACCGAAACGACACTGCTGCCGATGGCCCACCTGACCGCTGTCAACCACTCCGTCGCCGAGCTGCGGCACGTGGTCGGCCGGCTCGCCGGGGTGGGGGTGCGCAACGTGCTGGCCGTTCGTGGTGACCCCCCGGGCAACCCGGGCGGTGAGTGGATCCGCCACCCCGAGGGCGTGGACTACGCCGAGGACCTGGTCCGGCTGGTGCGCGACGCCGGCGACTTCAGCGTCGGCGTGGCGGCCTTCCCGTACAAGCACCCCCGCTCGCCCGACGTGGCCAGCGACACCGCCCAGTTCGTCCGCAAGTGTCGGGCCGGCGCGGAGTTCGCGGTCACCCAGATGTTCTTCGACGCCGACGACTACCTGCGGCTACGTGACCGGGTGGCCGCTGCTGGCTGTGACACCCCGATCCTGGCCGGTGTGATGCCGGTGACCCAGTTCAGCACCATCGAGCGGTCCGTGCAGCTGTCCGGTGCGCCGTTCCCGCCGGCGTTGGCGGCCCGCTTCGAACGCGTCGCCGACGACCCGGACGCCGTCCGTCGGCTCGGCATCGAGCAGGCCAGCGAGATGTGCCGCCGACTGCTGGACGAGGGCGTGCCGGGAATCCACTTCATCACCCTCAACCGGTCCACCGCGACCCGCGAGGTCTGGCAGAACCTGAAGGCCGGCGCCCGCGTGTGAACGCTGCGCTTGCGACACCTGTTGCCCGGCACGACGGTTGATCCGTGGTGGGCACACAGCTGAACTGGGATCAGTACGCCACGGCGTGGGCGCGGTTGCACGGCGGGTTCGACCCTCGGGTCGCCGCGCCGGTGGTGCGCGCCTGGCTGCGATTCGCGTACCACGTCGGATACGTGCTGGGTCGACTGCGGGTCAGCCCCACCGCGGTCACCGTGGCCGGGGTGCTGCTCTGCTTCTGCGTACCGTTGCTGGTGGGCCGGCCGGGGGACGGGCCGTTCCTCGGCGCGCTGTTCGTGCTGCTCGCCGCCGTGGCGGACAGCGTGGACGGTGCGGTGGCGGTCGCCACCGGCCGCACCACCCGGCTCGGCTACGTCTACGACTCGGTCGCCGACCGGCTCGGTGAGGTGGCGTGGCTGCTGGCCTTCTGGCTGGTGGGCGCGCCAGGTGGGCTGGTGGTCGCGGGCGGCGCGCTGTCCTGGTTGCACGAGTACGTCCGGGCGCGGGCGGTCGCCGCCGGCATGCGGGAGATCGGCGCGGTGACGGTGGGCGAACGCCCCACCCGGGTCTCGGTGGCGCTGGCCGGCTTGCTGGTCGCCGGGCTGGCCGGGCTGATCGAGCCGGACCTGGCCGCTGGCACCATCACCATGGCGACCGCGGTCTGGGTGCTGCTGGCCGGTTTCGGCCTGGGGCAACTGCTCTCCAGCATCCGTCGCGCCCTGCTCGACGCCGACTGAGCGGCCGGGCCAGCCCGGCTCGACGCCGACTGAGCAGCCGGCCAGCCCGGCTTGACGCCGGGCCTACCAGGCGGGGCCGATCTCGTCGGCGACGATCTGCGCGGAGAGGGTCACCATCGGCAACCCACCGCCCGGGTGGGTGGAGCCACCCACCAGCCACAGCCCGTCAACCGGGCCCCGGTTCGCCGGGCGCAGCAGCCCACCGGCGGTGCCGTAGATCGAGCCACCCGGTGCGCCGGTCGCCACGTCCAGGTCGGCCGGGGTGCGGATCTCGCGGAACAGCAGCCGGTCGCGGACGTCCACGCCGCGCCGCGCCAGCACGTCCAGGAGCCGGTCGGCGTACGCGTCGGCCAGCCCCGGGCGTCGCCAGTCGACAGCGCCCGCCGCGGTGCCCTGTCGGGCGGCGTTGACCAGCACGAACCACGCCTCGTGTCCGGCTGGGCGGACCATCGGGTCGTCGGCCACTGTGACGAACACCGCCGGGTCGGCCGCCGGTCGGGCCCGTACACCGCGCCCGGGGTCACCGAAGACCGCGTCGAACTCGGCGTCGTAGTCGTCCGGGAAGAAGACGTTGTGGTGGGCCAGCCCGGTGCTGCCGGAGACGCCGAGCAGCAGTACGAAGCCGGCGAGGCTGCGGTCGGCCAGCGTGGCCAGCCGACGCGGGTGCGGCAGCAGGTCACGGTAGACGGTGAGCGCGTCCACGTTGGCCACCACCACGTCGGCGGGTACCGGGGTGGTGACGCCGGCGAGGCGTACCCCGTGCACCCGGCCGCCGGTGGCGTCGATCCGGGTGACGGTGGCGTCGGTCTGCACGACCACGCCGAGGTCCAGGCAGCGGGTCAGCAGCGCGTCGGCGAGCGTGCCCAGACCACCGCGCAGGTACCAGCCGCCGAAGGCCAGCTCGGCGTACGGGACCGCGACCAGCGCCGCCGGTGCCCGACGTGGGTCGGCGCCGGTGTAGGTGGCGTACCGGTCCAGCATCATCCGCAGCCGCGGATCGGACAGGTGCCGGCGGCCGAGGCCGCGCAGACTGCGGCCCGGGGCGATGGCGGCCAGGTCGCCGACGCGCCAGGCCAGCGACGCGAGGTCGCGGGGAGAGTCGACGGTACGGCGCAGGATGTCCCGTGAGGAGGCGTTCCACACCCGCTCCGCCCGGCGCCACAGCCGCTGCCAGTCGGCCGCCGCCCGGTCACCGAACGCGGCCCCGATCCGGGCGGTGAACTCCTCCGGGTCGGCGCACGAGTCCAGGGTCGGACCACCATCGGGAAAGACGTGCCGGACGATCGGGTCCAGCGGAACCAGGTCCAGGTATTCGTCGAGCTTCGCCCCGGTCGCCTCGAACAGGTCGTGGAAGACCTCGGGCAGGGTGAGCAGGCTCGGCCCGGTGTCGAAGTGGAACGACCCGGCCGGGGTGTCGTGCGTGTACCGGCCGAGCTTGCCGCCGACCGTGTCGGCCCGCTCGAAGACGGTCACCTGGTGCCCGGTGGCGGCCAGCCGGGCAGCGGTGGCGAGGCCACCCACCCCGGCGCCCACGACCACGATCCGCGCCATGCCGCGTCCTCCCTAGCTGACCGGGCGGCCCCGCCAGGTCAGGCGGCGTCGCTTTCGCAGATGGTACGACCGCAGGGTCAGCCAACCGAGGACCACGACCGACACGGGGTGTGCGAGCGCGTCGGGCCACCACCGGCCACCTGTCGCGCGGGCGGTGAGCACCCGTCCGGCCACCCCGAGCACGTACGCGGCCAGGCCCACGGCTGCCACCATCGGTGCGCCGGCCGCCGCACCCGTCAGCGCGATCAGCGGTGGGGCGGTGTAGAGCAGCAGCAGCGCCGCCACCACGGCTGCCGCCGCGCCCGGGTGCCCGAACGACGCCCAGAGCGACTTCGAGTACCCGTCGCGCAGTTGCGGCCAGTCGTCGTACATCCGGCAGGTGGCCAGCCGGGAGCCGTCGGCCAGGGCGATCCGCCCACCGGCCCGCTTGACCGCCCGGGCCAGCTCGACGTCCTCCAGGATCTTGTCGGCGACCGCGGCGTGCCCGCTGGCGGCGTTGTAACCGCGCCGGTCCACCACCAGGAACTGCCCGCCCGCCGCGGCCAGCGACGGTCGCGACGAGCGCTCCATCGCGCGCAGCGGCAGGAAGGTCAGCCAGAGCCACTGCAGCAGCGGCTGCACCAACCGGTCGCCGGCCGTCGCCACCACGATCCGGGGGTACGGCGACAGCAGCGTCGCCCGGGCGGCGCGCAACTCGGTGACGGCAGCGGCCACGGCGTGCGGGGCGAGCACCACGTCGGCGTCGACGAAGACCAGCGCGGTGGCGTCCGGGTCGGCCCGGGTGGCCAGCTGCCAGCAGGCGTGCGGCTTGCCCAGCCAGCCCGGTGGTGGGGCGACCCCGGTGAGCAGCGTGACCCGGGGGTCGTCGCCGACCACCGCGCGGACCACGTCGGCGGTGCCGTCGGTGGACCCGTCGTCGAGGACCACGACGCGCAGTCCGGGTACGCCGCGCTGGGCCAGCAGGGCGCGCAGGCAGGGCGTGACCCGGGTGGCCTCGTCGCGCAGCGGCAGCAGCACGGTGACCGGCTCGTCGACGTCGTCGGGCCGGTCGGTGGGTCGGCGCAGCCACCGGGTGGCGTTGAGCCAGGTGTGCCCGGTCAACGCGGCGACGGCGATGAGCAGGGCGAGCAGGACGGTCATCGGGTCGCGTCGACGCCGGGGCGGTGCGGCTGGTGGGCCTCCCGACCGGGGTCACCGCCCCGGCGGGTACGCAGGAGGGTCACCGCCAGGGGTACGGCGGTCACCGCCATGCCGGCGGCGCCCCAGAGCGCCGAGGCGGGCAGGTCGAGGAAGACGGCGTGGGCCAGGATGCTGGAGAAGTACGTCCACAGGTAGAGCGCGAGCATCGGGTGGTCCCGCCGATCGGTGTGTTCGGCGGCCGGCCCGGCCAGCGGGCGCAGCGCGCTCATCATCAGCACCGCGAAGAGCAGCCAGCCCAGGTAGTTGCTGACCGGGATGCCGGCCAGGCCGGGCAGGGCCGGGGTGGCGTCGCGCCAGACCCAGTAGCCCTCGGCCACCATCTGCGGGTCGAGGAAGAGGTCCCAGGCGGCCAGCCCCACGGTGGCCAGCGCGATCCGTCCCACCCATCGACCCACCGTCGGCCCGCTGCCGCCGGCTGTCGGCCCGCTGCCGCCGGCTGTCACGGTCCTGCCGCCGGTCAGTCGGACCGCTGCCAGCCAGGCCGGCCAGGCCATCCAGGTCCAGGCCAGCGGAATGATCAGCGGCACGCCGGCCAGCTTGGGACCCAGCTCTCCGGAGTAGTCGTAGCTGCCGAACGGCACGCCGGTGGCCACCCCGATCGCCTCGATCGCGAACCCGCCGCCGGTGGCCACCGCGACCAGCGCCGCCGCCACCCGTGGGCCCCGGCTGAGCAGCGCGTGGCCGACCGAGAGCAGCCAACCGAGGACGACGGTAGCCACTGTGAGCCCGGCCCGGGTGGCGCCGGTGGTGAGCGGGTAGCAGATCTGGGCGAGGACCAGAACGGCGAGCAGCGTCCAGGAGATCCGTCGGGTCATGACGCCGGTGGCTCGAGCGGCAGATCCCGACCGAGTACGCCGAACGGTCGCTCGTCGCCGGGGAAGTGGAAGTCGCGCAGCACGTCGACGAAGCCGAACCGTCGGTACAACCGCCAGGCCCGCGAGGTCTGCTCGTCGGCCTCCGGGGTGGACAGCAGCACGGTGTCGCCCTCCGCCATGCCGAGCAGCGCGCGCAGCTGACCGGTGCCCAGACCGTGCCCCTGCGCCGGTGGCCGGACGTGCAGCTCGACCACCTCGAAGCAGTGGGTGAGCCAGCGGGTGCGGGTCGGGGCGTTCAGCGCGCGGTGCACCTGGTCGTGCCACCACTGACCGGAGGCGCCCAGGTAGCCGTAGCCGAAGCCGGCGAGGTGACCCTCACTGGTCAGGCTGGCGACCGCCCGGAAACCCGGTCGGCGGACGTGGGTGGCGATGTAACCGCGCCGGGCCTCCAGCAGGTCGGTGCGGTATCCCATCGCCTCGCCGTAGACGGCCACCACGTCGTCCAGCCGCCGGACGAGATCGTCCGGCGTCCAGCGCACCAACCTCATGCCCGTCCACCCTTCACCGTTTCCGGGCCGCCGTCGACGACCCATCCGAGCACCGACCGGTCGCCGACCACGTCGCGCACCTCGAACCGGGCGAACAGTTCCTCGGCGTACCAGCCCGCGGTGGGGGTTCGCATGATCGCCGCCCGGTGCTCCGGGTGACGGTACGCGAACGCCACCAGGTCCGTCGGGTCGCGCCACACGCTCACCGTGCCCTGCCAACCCAACGGGGCCTCTCCGACCCCGAACCGGGCCAGCAGCCCGGGCGCGTCTCGCAGAGCGGCGGCCACCGGCGGGATCGCCCGCCAGAAGGTGGCCGCCCGCCGGGCCCGCAGCCGGGCCCGGGTCAGTGCCAGCACCGGGCCGGTGACCCGCCCGCCCGACGGGTCGCCGAACGGCCGCTGGCCGGACCACTCGCCCCGGCTGGTCAACGGGCGTAGGTCGATTCGTGCCTGGGCGTGGGCGATGCGCGCCCAGGCCCGCCCGACCGGAGAGTCGTCGAAGCCGGCCGCCGCGGCGGGGGAGTCCCAGACGGTCAGCGCCGCCCACCGGGTCAGATCGGCGTCCCGGGGCCCGAAGTCGGTGCCGGTTCCGGTGCCCAGCAGCTTGCCGAAACGAACGCCGGGGAGGGCCCGCAACCGGCGGGGGTCCACCGCCATCCGGGTCAGCGCCCGGGGCAGCGCGCCAGGGGAGGTCCGCCACACGTGCAGCGTGACCAGCTCCGGAACCGCGCTGACGTCGCCGCTGTGCCTGCTGGTCCGCTCGCTCCGCTCGTTTGCGCCACCGCTTCGCGGCGGTGCGAACGTGTCGCTGCTGTGCCTGCTGGTTCGCTCGCTCCGCTCGTTTGCGCCACCGCTTCGCGGCGGTGCGAACGTGTCGCTGCTGTGCCTGCTGGTTCGCTCGCTCCGCTCGCTCACGCCACCTCGGCGGGGGTGCCGGCGGTGACCCGCAACAGTTCGGGGTAGGTGGTCGGGAAGACCGCCTGGGGTACGCCGCCCGCGGCCCATATCTCCGGGTACGCCGCCAGCGCCGTGTCCACCAGGGTGCGCAGCGGGTGCGGGTGCCCGAGTGGGGCGACCCCGCCGATCGGCTGCCCGGTGTGGGCCCGGACGAACTCCGGGGTGGCCCGACGCAGTCGGGTGACGCCGATCGATGCCGCCAGGCCGGCGGTGTCGACCCGGTGTGCGCCGGAGGTGAGGACGAGCAACGGCGTGTCGTCCGCGTCGAAGATCAGTGAGTTGGCGATCTGGCCGACCTCGACGTCGAGCGCCTCGGCGGCCGCCGCGGCGGTGTGCACCGCGTCGGGCAGCAGACGGACCACGCTGGGCTCACCGGCGCCGTCGAGGGTGCCGGCGGCGGTGAGCGCGTCCTGCACCGCCCGTACGTTCGGGTGTGGCTGCATCCCGCCATTCTTCCCGGTGCGTTGGTGGCCGGTTCAGTCGGCCGGCACGCTCGGCGCGTCACACGTTGCATTTTCGTCGGAGGGGAGGTGTACTGTCAGCAGCAGTTAGAACGAGTGTTCGATTGCCTCGAACGCCCGTTCCAACCAGCCGGAGCGCGGCGTTTCGCGGCGCCACCTCCGGGCGGTGCGGCTCCGCGGGCCGCACCTGGGTTTCCGGGCAGTCGCGAGCCTGGTCCCAATTAGGCAGGAGCGTCGCTCGCCGCCCACGACCCCCGGGCGGCGGGCGACGCACCCGCCGGTCCGCCGGCCGGGTGTGGTGTGGGGAAGCATCCACACCCGGCCGGCCACATCCGGTGCGTCTTCCTCCGCACCACCCCGACCTCGGCGTCTCGTCGGTGGCATCAGCCGCCGCAGTGACGTCTCGGCCACGTGGAGGAGAGACATCCATGCCGACCAACCCGGCTCAGGCACCGACGGTGCCGGCGCACGTGCTGCCGCACCGCACCCCCGCCCAACTCCTCACGTTGGCCCGCCGTGGGCTGGTCGAGGCCGGCCAGACCCGACCTGACGGTCTGCGCTACGCGGCTGCCCACCTGGCCGCCCTGCGCGCGGCGGCAGCTCTGCTCGCCGCCCGGGCCCGCCCCGCGCCGAGTCGACGCAACCGGATCACCAGTGTCTGGGTCCTCCTCTGCGCCGTCGCTCCGGAGCTCGACGAGTGGTCCCGGTTCTTCGCCGCGGGGGCCAGCAAGCGCGCCGCCGCCGAGGCCGGCATCCCCCGGGTGGTCAGCGCCCGGGAGGCCGACGATCTGCTCCGCGCTGCCGAACAGTTCGTCACGGTGGTGGAAACCGCGCTCGGCGTGGCCCACCAACCGGCCCTGGACGGCCTCGCCGCCTGATCCCGCCGTGCCACCAGCCGCCCCGCGAGGGGAGCCGGGCGGCCGGTGGCACGGCGTGCCGGTCCTGATCTGATCCACAGCAACGACGGGGGAGTTGGTCCAATGGCGGGCCGCATGGTGGCTGGTTCCGCCGCGCTGGCCGATCTGGTGCGCCCGGCGAGCGCGCCCGACCCGGTCGGTGGCCACCGGGTGCTGCCGGTGGTGCCCGAGCTGACCGGTCTGTTGCCCAACCGGGGCCTGCGCCGGGGCAGCACCATCGCGGTCGCCGCCGGCCAGCCCCGCCGCAGCGGTGGCACCTCGCTGATGCTGGCCCTGCTCGCCGAGGCGTCCCGGGCCGGCTCGTGGTGCGCCGTGGTCGGGGTGCCGACGTTCGGCGCGGGCGCGGCGGCTGAGCTGGGCATCGCCCTGGACCGGCTGGCCCTGGTACCGAACCCCGGCCCCGAGTGGGCCACCGTGGTCGCCGCGCTGATCGACGGGGTGGACGTCGTGGTCACCACCGTGCCGGCCTCGGTCTCCGCCTCGGTCGCCACCCGGTTGGCCGCCCGGGCCCGGCAGCGCGGCAGCGTGCTCGTCCCGTACGGCCGGTGGGACGGCGCGGACGTGACGCTGCAGGTGGTCCGGGGAGTCTGGGAGGGTCTCGGGCTGGGCCGAGGGCGGTTGCGCCGCCGGGAGATCACCGTCTCGGCGCGCGGGCGCGGGGCGGCTGCCCGGCCCAAGGAGATCAAGGTCTGGCTCCCGGGTGACGAGTTGACCCGGGTGATCCCTCGTACGCTGCCGTCGCCCGTGGGCCGATCGGCCGCGCCACTCGCGCTGGTCGGTCAGGGGTGACCGGCGCGCCGGCGCGCACGCTGCTGCTGTGGTGCCCGGACTGGCCGGTGCTCGCCGCCGAGATCGTCGACGGGGTGCCGGCGACCGGCCCGGTCGCCGTGCTGCACGCCAACCGGGTGGTCGCCTGCTCCGAGCGGGCCCGTGCCGAAGGGGTGCGTCGAGGGCTGCGCAAGCGGGAAGCACAGGGGCGCTGTCCGCAGCTCACCGTCGTGGAGTACGACCCGGGCCGGGACGCCCGGGCGTTCGAACCGGTGGTCGCCGCGGTGGAGGAGTTGGTCGCCGGCGTCGAGGTGGTCCGTCCGGGCGCCTGCGCGGTGGCCGCCCGGGGGCCGGGCCGTTACCTCGGCGGCGAGGAGGCGGCCGCTGAGCGGATCATCGAGCATGTGGCGCAGTCGTGCCTGGTGGAGAGCCAGGTCGGCATCGCCGACGGGGTGTTCGCGGCCGGGTTGGCCGCTCGCGCCGGCCGGGTGGTGGCGCCGGGTGGGACACCGGAGTTCCTGGCCGGGTTGCCGGTCGAGGCGCTCGGGCGGTCGGCGCTCGCCGACCTGCTGCGCCGGCTGGGAGTACGCACCCTCGGCGACTTCGCCGCCCTGCCGTCCGGAGACGTGCTGGCCCGGTTCGGGTTCGACGGTGCGCTGGCTCACCGGCTGGCAGCCGGGCGGGACCACCGCCCACTCGCCGTCCGGCAGCCGCCGGCCGACCTGACGGTGACCGCGGAGCACGACGACCCGATCGACCGGGTCGACGCGGCGGCGTTCGTGGCTCGGGCGCTGGCCGAGCAGCTGCACGAACGGCTGGCCGGGCACGGTCTGGCCTGCACCCGGCTCGGCATCGAGGCGGTCACCGAGCACGGGCAGGAGCTGCACCGGGTGTGGCGGCACGATGGCCTGCTCACCGCCGCGGCCATCGCCGATCGGGTGCGTTGGCAGCTCGACGGGTGGCTCTCCGGCAGCAACGGCCGCGCCGGTGCCCGACCGGCCCGGCCGACGGCCGGCATCATCCGGCTGCGACTGATCCCGGACGGGGTGATCGCCCAGGCCGGTCTGCAGGCCGGCCTCTGGGGGGAGACCGGCGAGGAGCGGGAACGCGCGCACCGGGCGTTGAGCCGGGTGCAGGGCATCCTCGGCCCGGAGGCGGTGGTCACCGCGGTGCTCGGTGGTGGGCGCTCCCCGGCCGACCAGGTGCGACTGGTGCCGTGGGGCGACGAACGCCTCTCGGCCCGGCCCGAAGCTCCGCCGTGGCCGGGCCGGCTGCCGCCGCCCGCGCCCGCCGTGGTGCTGCCCAGTCCGCTCGCCGCGACCGTGCACGACGCCGCTGGCGAGCCGGTGGTGATCAGCGCGCGGTTGGCGGTGAGCGCCGCGCCCGCCCGACTGGTGGTCGGCACCGGTCAGCCAGCGGAGATCGTGGGTTGGGCCGGGCCGTGGCCGGTGGACGAGCGCTGGTGGGCGCCGGCCGAGGCCCGCCGCCGGGCTCGGTTCCAGGTCAGCCTGGCCGACGGTGCTGCCCTGCTGCTGGCCGTGGAGTCGGGGCAGTGGTTGGTGGAGGCGATCTATGACTAAGTCAGGTCGATCCCTGCCCGGCGTCGGCTGGCTCCGCGCTGGCCGGGGAGCAGATGTCCTGATGAGCGTGATGACTCACAGACATCAAGATGCCTGTGAGTCATCACGCTCATCGCACCTCTCGCCGCCGGCGGGGCGACCGCCGTCGTGTTCGTCGTCGACCCGGTCGCCCAGCATCCCTCGGCCGAGCAGTACCGGGCCGAGCAACGCGGCCGGAGCGGCCGGATGAGCTTCCACAACCCGAAGATGCCCTGGTCGGAGCTGGAGCGGGTGCTCTCCGGGCGGGCCGGAGACAAGCGGGGGAGCCGGGGCGAGCGGCACCTGCACGTGGTGGACCCGCTCGCCGTGGATGCCGATGGCGGCGACTCCCCGGCCTGGAGCCGCCGCCGCGAGCAGTACCAGCCACCGGAGCTGACCCGCCCCGACGGCGTGGTGCCCTACGCGGAGCTGCACGCGCACACCAACTTCAGCTTCCTCGACGGCGCCAGCCACCCGGAGGAGCTGGCCGAGGAGGCGGCCCGGCTGGGGCTCACCGCGCTCGCCGTCACCGACCACGACGGCTTCTACGGGGTGGTCCGCTTCGCCGAGGCGGCTCGTACGCTGGGCCTGCCGACCATCTTCGGCGCGGAGCTGTCCCTCGGCCTGCCCGGCCCGCAGAACGGCGAGCCCGACCCGCACGGCGCGCACCTGCTGGTGCTCGCGCACGGCCACGAGGGGTACGCCCGGCTGGCCACCACCATCGCCCGCGCCCAGCTGCGCGGCGGGGAGAAGGGCCGCCCGGATTACGGGGACCTGGAGGAGGTCGCCGCCGAGCTGCGTGACCATGTGCTGGTGCTGACCGGCTGCCGCAAGGGGCACGTGCCGGGGGCGCTGCTCACCGAGGGGGTGGACGCGGCGGCCCGCGAGTTGGACCGGCTGACCGCGCTCTTCGGCGCGGAGACGGTGGCCGTGGAGCTGACCGACCACGGTCATCCCGTCGACGCCGACCGTAACGACGCGCTCGCCGAGCTGGCCGCCGCGGCCGGGTTACCGACGGTGGCCAGCAACAACGTGCACTACGCCAGCCCCGGCCGGCGTCGGCTGGCCACCACCGTCGCCGCGGTCCGGGCCCGACGCAGCCTGGACGAGATCGATGGCTGGTTGCCCGCGGCGGCCACCGCCCACCTGCGCAGCGGCGCGGAGATGGCGGCCCGGTTCGCCGCGTACCCGGGTGCGGTGGCGCGGGCCGCCGAGTTCGGCGCCGAGTTGGCCTTCGACCTCCAGCTCGTCGCGCCGCAGCTGCCGGCGTACCCGGTGCCGCCGGGGCACACCGAGATGAGTTGGCTGCGGAAGCTGACAGCTGACGGGGCGCACGAGCGCTACGGGCCGCCGCAGGCGCACCCGACGGCGTACGCGCAACTCGAGCACGAACTGAACATGATCGAGGAGCTGGGTTTCCCCGGCTATTTCCTGGTGGTCTACGACATCGTCACGTTCTGCCGTGACCAGGACATCTACTGCCAGGGTCGGGGTTCGGCGGCCAACTCGGCGGTCTGCTACGCGTTGCGGATCACCAATGTGGACGCGGTCCGGCACCAACTGCTCTTCGAGCGGTTCCTCGCCCCGGAACGGGACGGCCCACCCGACATCGACGTGGACATCGAGTCCGACCGCCGGGAGGAGGTGATCCAGCACGTCTACACCCGTTACGGCCGGGAGCACGCCGCCCAGGTCGCCAACGTCATCTCCTACCGGCCCCGGTCGGCCGTGCGGGACGTGGCCAAGGCGTTCGGCTACTCCCCGGGGCAGCAGGACGCCTGGAGCAAGCAGATCGACAGGTGGGGTTCGGTCGCCACTGTCGATGTCGAGAACATCCCCGAGCAGGTGGTGGAGTACGCCAACGAGTTGCAGACGTTCCCGCGGCACCTGGGGATCCACTCCGGCGGCATGGTGATCTGCGACCGGCCGGTGATCGAGGTCTGCCCGGTGGAGTGGGGGCGGATGCCCGGGCGCAGCGTCCTGCAATGGGACAAGGACGACTGCGCCGCGGTGGGCCTGGTCAAGTTCGACCTGCTCGGCCTGGGCATGCTCTCCGCCCTGCACTACGGCTACGACATGATCGGCGAGAGCCTCGACCTGGGCGACATGACCCTGGACGACCCGGAGGTCTACGACATGCTCTGCCGGGCCGACTCGGTCGGGGTGTTCCAGGTGGAGAGCCGGGCCCAGATGGCCACCCTGCCCCGACTCAAGCCCCGCGAGTTCTACGACCTGGTGGTCGAGGTGGCGCTGATCCGTCCCGGCCCTATCCAGGGCGGTTCGGTGCACCCGTTCATCCGCCGCAAGAACGGCCAGGAACCGGTGACCTTCGCGCACCCGCTGATGCGCAACGCCCTGGAGAAGACCCTGGGTGTGCCGTTGTTCCAGGAGCAGCTGATGCAGCTCGCCATCGACCTGGCCGGCTTCGACGCGGCCGAGGCCGACCAGTTGCGCCGGGCGATGGGCGCCAAACGGTCGGTCGAGCGGATGACCCGGATCGCCGACCGGCTCTACGCCGGGATGGCTGAGCGGGGCATCACCGGTGAGCTGGCCGACGACGTCTACCGCAAACTCACCGCGTTCGCCAGCTACGGCTTCCCGGAGAGCCACGCGATGAGCTTCGCCTACCTGGTCTACGCCAGCTCCTGGCTCAAGCGTTACCACCCCGCGCCGTTCCTGGCCGCGCTGCTCAACGCCCAGCCGATGGGTTTCTACTCGCCGCAGACCCTGGTCGACGACGCCCGCCGGCACGGGGTGGAGGTCCGTCGTCCGGACATCAACGCCAGCGGGGCACTCGCGGTGCTGGAGTCCACCCCGGAGACCCGGTGGGGCAGCGGGCCGGGGGAGCCGCCGCACTCCTGGGGGCTGGGCGGCCCCGCCGTCCGGCTCGGCCTGTCCAGTGTGCGCACCCTCGGTGCCGACGTGGCCGAGCGAATCGAGGCCGAACGGGTCGCCGACGGGCCGTACCGGGACATGCCGGATGTGGCCCGGCGGCTCGGTCTCACCGCCGCGCAGTTGGAGGCGTTGGCCACCGCGGACGCCTTCGCCTGTTTCGGGCTGACCCGGCGGCAGGCGCTGTGGGCCGCCGGTGCGGCGGCCCAGGACCGACCGGGCCGGTTGCCCGGCACGGTGACCGGCGCGGCGGCGCCCACGCTGCCCGGGATGGAGGCGGTGGACCGGCTGGTCGCCGACGTGTGGGCCACCGGGTTGTCGCCGGAGAGCCACCCCGCCCGTTTCATCAGGGGTCAGCTCGACGTGCTCGGCGCGGTGCCGATCGCCCGGCTCGGCCGGGTGGAGCCGGGGCAACGGATCCGGGTCGGCGGCATCGTCACCCACCGGCAACGTCCGGCGACCGCGGGCGGGGTCACCTTCCTCAACCTGGAGGACGAGACGGGGATGCTCAACGTCACCTGTTCGCCGGGGCTGTGGCAGCGCTACCGGCGGGTGGCGCGGACCAGCGCCGCGCTGGTGGTCCGGGGGCGGTTGCAGCGGCACGAGGGGGTGACCAACCTGGTCGCCGACCGACTGGACGCCATCGAGCCACCGGTGCGTCCGGCCTCCCGTGACTTCCGCTGATTCAGTGATCCACATTACGGTTTCCCGGGCCGTCGAGCGGGAGACTCGTCCCGAGCGGGCAGAGCGGCCCGTGATCCGTGAGGGGGAACGACAGTGACGGGAAATCACGCGTACACCGGTGGAATCGCCAACGCCCGGCGGACCCGACTGGGCACCGGCTGGGTGCCGTCGCACCTCGCCGACCCCCGCGAGTACGAGGTGACGAACGGTCCGGTGGCCAACGAGCGCCGGTCCCGGGCGGAGGACGAGGCCGAGGGCACCGAGGCCTGACCGGCCGCCGCGCCACGCACCGATCGGGCGTGTGGTGGGCGCCCCCCGCCACACGCCCACACCACCACCGGGCCGAGTGACTAGGCTCGGCCGGGTGGAGCAGACCCGAGGCCGGTTCGCCGAGCCGCCGCTGACACCCCGCACCGCCGTGATCTGGTCGGTGCTCCGTGCCGAGTTGGACCGGCGCGGCGACGCCGAGCTCACAGTGCTGGACGTGGGCGGCGGCACCGGTGGTTTCGCCGTTCCGCTGGCTCGCGCCGGGCACCGGGTCACCGTCGTCGACGCCAGCCCCGACGCGCTCGCCGCGCTCACCCGCCGCGCCGCCGAGGCCGGGGTGGCCGACCGGATCGCCGCCGTGCAGGGCGACGGTGACGCCCTCGCCGGGCTGGTCGAGCCGGCCGGCGTCGACCTGGTGCTCTGCCACGCCGTCCTGGAGGTGGTCGACGACCCGACGCCGGTGGTGACCGCGCTGGCCACCGCGCTGCGCCCGGGTGGCGCGGCCAGTGTGCTGGTGGCCGGCCGGGCCGCCGCCGTGCTGGGCCGCGCGATGAACGGGCACCTGGACGTCGCGACCACACTGGCCGCCGATCCGGCCGGCACCGCGGGCCCGCGCGACACGCTGCGCCGACGCTACGACGCCCCCGGCGCCGCCGCGCTGCTCGGCGCCGCCGGGCTGGTGGTCGAGGAGATCCACGGGGTACGCGTGCTGGCCGACCTGCTGCCGGCCGCCGTCGCCGACGGGCAGTCGGCGGCCGTGGTCGAGCTGGAGCGTGCGCTGGCCGCCCAACCGCCGTACCGGGACCTGGCCGCCCAACTGCACCTGTTCGCCCGCCGGCCGGCATGATCGCCGAGGCCGGTGGCCAGCCGGCGCCGCTGGAGATCCTCGGGCCGGGCCACGGCGGCGGCCGCCTCGCCGACGTGCTGCCCAGCGCGCTGGCCGTGCTCGGGGTGCCCGGCTCGACCGACCCGCTCGGGCTCCGGCCCGCGCTGGCCGGGGTACGCCGGATCGCGGTGCTGCTCGTCGACGGGCTCGGCTGGTACCAACTGCCGACCGCGGCGCCGTACGCGCCGACTGTCGCCGGGCTCGCCGCGACGGTGGCCCGGCCGCTCATCGCCGGTTTCCCGTCCACCACCCCGACCAGCCTGGTGTCGCTGGGCACCGGTGTCGCGCCGGGCGCGCACGGCGTGCTCGGCTTCACCGTGCGGGTGCCCGGCACCGATCGGGTGCTGACCCACACCGACTGGGCCGCCGATCCGTCGCCGCTGTGCTGGCAGCCGGTGCCCACCCAGTTGGAGCGGGCCCGCGCCGCCGGGGTCACGACGAGCGTGGTGAGCCGGCCGGAGTTCGGCGGCAGCGGGTTGACAGTGGCCGCCAACCGGGGTGGCGACTTCCGGGGCGCCGCCGGCGGGGACGCGGTGGCCACCGCCATGCTGGCCGCGCTGGCCGCCGGGGCCGGGCCCACACTGGTCTCCGGCTACCACGCCGACCTGGACCGGCACGGCCACGTCAGCGGCGTCGACTCGGCACCCTGGCGGGTCGCCGCGACCGAGGTGGACGCCCTGGTCGCCCGACTGGTCGACGGGCTGCCGCCGGACGCGGCGCTGCTGGTGACCGCCGACCACGGGCAGCTCGACATCCCTGCCGCGCACCGCTTCGACCTGGACACCGATCCGCGACTGCGCGCTGGCGTGCGGCTGGTGGCCGGCGAGGCCCGGGTCCGCTACCTGCACGTCGAGCCGGGCGCGGTGGACGACGTGCGGGCCGCCTGGTCGGAGGTGCTGGGCGCCACGGCCCGGGTACGCACCCGCGACGAGATGGTGGCCACCGGCTGGTTCGGGCCGGTGGCCGAGGAGCACCTGGGTCGGATCGGCGACGTGGTGGTGATCTGCAACGACACGTACGCGGTCATGGCCAGTCGCACCGAGCGGCCGATGGCGTCGAAGTTGGTGGCCTACCACGGGTCGGACACCGCCGCGGAGCTGACAGTGCCGCTGCTGGTCGTCCGGGGCTGACCCCGGGCGGCGGTTCGGCCCGCTGGCCGATGGTGGTGTCGTACCTCCGGGTTAACCTGCCGGGATGGGCCGCAGCCAGTCGTTGCCCCGGGGCGACGATCCGCGCTTCGGGCCGGACGCCGACGACTCCGCCAGCCCGATCCTGCACGTCGACATGGACGCTTTCTTCGCCGCCGTCGAGGTGCGCCGTCGCCCAGAGCTGCGCGGCCGGCCGGTGGTCGTCGGCGGTGTCGGCCCGCGCGGGGTGGTCAGCTCGGCCAGCTACGAGGCCCGCCGGTACGGCGTCCGCAGCGCGATGCCGACCAGTCAGGCCCGGGCCCGCTGCCCCCACGCGGTCTACCTGCCACCGGATTTTTCCGCCTACACGGCCGCCTCCCGGGCCGTCATGCAGATCTTCCGGGACGTCACGCCCCTGGTCGAGCCGCTCTCCCTCGACGAGGCGTTCCTCGACGTGACAGGTGCCCGTCGGCTCTTCGGCTCCCCGGCCACCATCGCTCGGCTGATCCGCCGCCGGGTCTCCGACGAGCAGGCGCTGACCTGCTCGGTCGGGGTGGCGCCGACCAAGTTCGTGGCCAAGCTGGGTTCCACCCGGGCCAAGCCGGACGGCATGCTGGTCGTGCCTCCGGGGCAGGTGCTCGATTTTCTGCACCCGCTGCCGGTGGACGCCCTGTGGGGGGTGGGGGAGCGCGCCGCCGAGGCGCTCCGCCGGCTCGGCCTGACCACGGTCGGCGACCTCGCCGAGGCGCCGGTGGGCATGCTCCGCCGAGCCGTCGGCGCCGCCTCGGCGTCGCACCTGCACGAGTTGGCCTGGGGGCGCGACCCGCGCGGGGTCAGCCCCGAGCACGTCGACAAGTCGATCGGCGCCGAGGTGACCTTCGACGTCGACGTGGCCGACCCGTTGGAGATCCGCCGCGCGTTGCTGGCGCTCAGCGCGAAGGTCGGGGTCCGTTTGCGCGGTTCCGGGCAGGTCGGGCGCACCGTCTCACTCAAGGTCCGGCTGGCCGACTTCCGCACCGTCAGCCGGTCTCGCACCCTCGACGTCCCCACCGACACCGCCCGCGAGATGTTCGACACGGTCTGGGCGCTCTACACCGCATTGGACCCGGGCGAGCGAATCCGACTCGTCGGTGTCCGGGTGGAAGGGCTCGCCCCGGCGCAGGGCGCCCCCCGGCAACTCACCCTCGGCGCGCCCGAGCGCGGCTGGCGCGAAGCGGAAGCTGCCGCGGACGCCGCCGCTGCCCGTTTCGGGCGGTCCGTCATAGGTCCGGCCAGTCTGATGGGCGACCGTGATCCCCGTCGAAACGAAAATCCACCCCGCCCATAGGTCGTCCCGCTTTCCGACGCGCGACCCCCCTCGTAGACTTGCGGGTAAGCAGCCGGTTGGCTGCCACGGTCTGACGGCCCGACTGGGCCCGACCAACGTGACCGGGGAGGAGTGCCGTGCCGCTCTCGGAGCACGAGCAGCGGCTGTTCGAGCAGATCGAGCGGTCGCTTGCCGAGGACCCCAAATTCGCCTCGGCCGTGCGCGCCAGCGATCCGCGCTTCCATGCGCGGCGTCGCCTGCTCGTCGCCGCCGGCGTCATCATCGCTGGCTTGGCTCTACTGGTCTATGGCGCGGTGATCAAGACTCCACCACTGGCGGTGGCGGGCTTCGTCGTCATGCTGGCGTCGGCCGCGTTCGCGGTGCAGTCGCACCGGCGGGGGCAGTCACCCGACCTGCACGTGGTGGGCGGCACGACGAGTCGTCGTCGTTCCCGCGGTGGCCGATCCGGTCGCCGGTCGTCGATCCTGGACCGCATGGAGGACAGGTGGCGGCAGCGCCCGGAGGGGCACCGCTGAGCCGGTCCCGCCGCTGAGGCGGACCGTACGCCGCGACGAGCGGTCGCCGGGCACAGCCCCCGGCGACCTCCGTCGTATCCGCACGCCCTCTACTGCTGCCAGTCTCGCCGGCCTGCGGCTGGGCCAGCCTCGCCGGCCCCCCGGCTTGCGCCGCGCCGTCCGGGCCGCGCCGCCGTGCTGGCCGCGCCGCGCGCCGGCAGCCATCGCATGATCAGGTGATGAAAAGTAGGTCGCCGGGACGTTCCGTGCCTACTTCTCATCACCTGATCTTGCTTCTCAACATCGTTGCGTTGGCGCTGTGGCCGGCAGGTCAACCCGTGCTGGAGAGGGGGCTCCTGGTCGATCACCGTAGGTGGAGCGAGGAGATCGCGCCGATCTTGCGGTTTCGGTTGTCGACATGGGTGGGATGCGGCTTGTGTCGGGACAGGAAGTGCAAGATCGCGGAGCAGGCGGGGCGCGCGG
The DNA here is from genome assembly GCF_040608275.1 of Micromonospora sp. NPDC005205. NCBI lineage: Bacteria > Bacillati > Actinomycetota > Actinomycetes > Micromonosporales > Micromonosporaceae > Micromonospora > Micromonospora sp. NPDC005205. The sequence goes on along the minus strand of NZ_JBEXHV010000009.1, from coordinate 128,945 downwards.
CGCGGCGGGGGCGATCATGGAGTTGTGGTGCCCGGCTTGGCGGTTTGCGGGCGTTTTGTTGCCCACCACAAGTGCATGATCGGCGAGGTGGCGCCGGTGACGAGCAGTCGCTCCGCCTAACGCAATGGCGTTATCTTGTTTCTCTTTACCTGATCTTGAAGACGGTGAGCCGGTCGCAGGGATGCCGGGCCGGGGCTGGGACGGCGGCGGGTGGGCCGCCGTCCCCTGCCAGGGAACCGGTCGGTCAGCGAGCTGCCCGGCCGGCCAGCAGCCGTCGAGGGTTCCACCGCAGCAGTCGGTACCGGGCCTGCCCGGTGAGCGCCACCATCCGGCTGGAACTGTCGGCCATCGTGGTGCGCCAGCGCAGCAGCACCGAGGGCGGCAGCACGGCGGCGCGCAGGCGGGTCCGTCGGTCCGCCCGTGTCGCGAGCGCCGCACGGACCGCGCGCAGCGCCGGCAGCAACGGCTCACCGGTCAGTGGGTCCCGCGCGTAGCGGGCCCGCTCCTCCGCCCGGCCGAGCAGCCGCGCCGACCCGATCGCGTCGTCATCGTCGAGGGAGTCCCGGACCAGCCGGTCCGCGGTCGCCCTGGGCGTCTCGGTCGGATCGACCGGGACCCGGAAGTCCACAAGCGTGTCGAGCAGCTCCGCCCAGGCGGCGTGCGCGTCCGCGCGGGCCCGGGTGGCGTCCGCGCTGACCACCACCGGACGTGCCCCCGGCTCGCTGTCGCCGTCGACCCTGGCGGAGGCCATCGCCCCGCTCGCCGCGCGGCCACTGCGTCGGCGGCGCAGGGCCATCCGGCGCAGCGCGGGCACCGCGAGCAGCACCAGTAGGGCCACCAGCCCCGCTGCCCACCAGGGCCAGACCGGTGGCTGCTCGTTCGGCGTCGTCCCGCCGAGAGAGAGCCCGTCGTCGGTGTCCCGGTCGGAGTTGTCCGGGCCGGTCGGCTCCGTCGAGGTGCCCGGGTCCGTCGGGGCGCTCGTGGCGCCGGAGCTCGGGCTGGTCGCCTCCGGCGCGTCAGTGTCCGGTGCCCAGGCCGACCGGGTGGAGCCGGGCACCCCGTACGCCGGGGTGGCGTCGAACGGCACCCAACCAGCCCCGTCGAAGTAGACCTCGGTCCAGGCGTGCAGGTTGAGGTTCGTCAGCGTGAAGGTGTCACCGTCGCGCTTGCTGCCGTTGGTGAACCCGAACGCCACCCGGGCCGGAATGCCGGCCGAGCGGACCAGCCAGGCCATCGCGGCGGCGTACTGCTGGCAGTAGCCCACCTTGTTGGTCAGGAAGTTGACGATGTCCTGACCGCTGCTGCCGCTCTCGGTGCTCAACCGGTAGCTGAAACCATTGTCCGCCGAGAAGTGCTGGTAGATCGACAGCACCCGGTCGTAGTCCGTGCGCTTGCCCTGGATCAGCCCCTTGACCAGCTCCTCCACCTCGGGCACCGGCCCGGGGGTGGCGGTCATCTGTCGGCGTACGGGGTGCTCGGTCGGCAGTGATCGCGCGGCCCGCAACGCCTCGGGCGTGAAGGTCGAGCGGACGTAGTCGAAGGAGTACTTCCGACCGCGGGAGTTCTCCCGGTTGGAGAAGACGACCTGCTGGTTGGCGTCGTAGAGCCAGTTGTCGCTGAGGTCGTCGGCGCGGGTCGGTTCGGCGTACACCGGCATCAGCGCCATGCTCAGGCTCTTGGTGACCTCGACGGTCGCCTGGTAGGTGGTCTGCTTCACGCCGGGACCGGCCCGGTCGGCCGGGTTCGGCAGATCCCGGTTCACCGACCGGCCGCTGGGGTTGCGCGCCTGGAAACCAGCGGGTCGTAGCTCGTCGGCGACCGCGTAGCGCAGGTAGAACGGGTTCTGCTCGGACGTCTTGACCTTCACCAGGTCGGCTACCTGGGACTGGTTGAGCTGGCCGGCGAGCGAGGCGAACAGGTCGATCCGACCCGACGTGCCGCCCGAGCCGGACCCGTTGCCGGTGCCGTTGCCCGGCCCTCGGCTGAGGGAGTCGAGCAGCCCGCCGGTCATGCCGGGCACCGCCAGCGGCAGCACCACCGCCAGGGCCACCCCGACCGCCGCGAGCCGGCGGCCGGCGGATGCCAGCGGAGAGGCCTCCCACACGTCGACGTCGCGGCCATCGCCGGTGAACCGCCGCCCGAAGCGGCGCACCCGGTCGACGTTGTCGGTGACCAGCAGCCAGAGGTAACCGGCGGCGCCCACCACGAACGGCACGGCGGGGACGCTGTCCACGTAGACGGCGACCGGCACCGAGTAGATGGCGAGCATCGGCAGCCCCGCCAGCGCGGGCCGGCGCAGCCCCACGGCCAGCACGTCCACCAGCACGGCGACCCCGCCGACGCCGAGCACGGCGATGAACAGCAACGGGTCGGTGTCCGGGACCTCGACCCCGTACGAGCGCATGTCCTGCATGGAGCCGGCGAGCAGGTCGCCGAAGTACGCCAACGTGCCCGGCGTGGGCAGGATCGCGAACAGCTCCTGGCCGCTGGGGAACAACCAGGTCAGGGCGAGCATCAGCCCGGCCAGCATGCCCAGCACCTGAGCCCACAGAGGTGCCCGGGCGAGGCGGGTCAGCGCGGCCACCCCGGCCACCACGGCGACCGCGATGATGGACTCGATCAACCACGTCCAGCCCTGGAAGATGGCCGACAGCGGCGCGGCGGCCAGCAGCGTGGCAGCGGCCGCCACCATGCCGATGTTCCGACTGCTGATCATGAGGGGAGCCTTCCGTTCATCGCACACCGCCGGCGACCGTCTCGGCCAGCGCGGCCCGCAGGGCGAACCCCTGGGCGCCCCGGCCGACCTGCGGCCACAGCGCCGGCAGCCGGCCGCCGTGGTCGACGCCGACCACCCGCCAGCCACTCTGCAACATGGCGAGGACGGCGGCGGCGTGGGCGTGCTCCGCCTCGCTGCGCGCCTTCTCCGGCAGGCTGAGCCAGGTGGAGCTGTTCAGGAGGAAGCCGACACAGGTGGCGCCGTTGCCCCGCAGCCCGGCCAGCACCTCCGCCTCGGCGACGCTCACCGTGCCGAACAGGCCGATGATCAGGCCGCCGTCGGCGCGTTGGCGGACCCGCTGCACGAGGCCGGTGACCTCGGCACGCTGGTCCAGTCGGACCTCCGCGAGGTGATCGAGCAGCGTGCCGTCCCCGCCGGCCTCCGAGGCGTCCACATCGGCCCCCGAGCCGGTGACCAGGCGCAACTTGTAACCGGCCTGCCGCAGGTGGACGGCGATGCTCGCGGCGGCCGAGACCGACCACTCGAAGCTGGCGGTCGGCCCCTCGCCCCGGTGGCCGTACGCCCGGGTGTCCAGGACGACGGTGGCCCGGCTCTCCCACGGTTGCTCCTCGCGGCGCACCATGAGCTCACCGGTGCGGGCGGTGGACTTCCAGTGCACCCGGCGCAGGTCGTCGCCGCGCCGGTACTCCCGGGTCGCCGCGTCGTCCTCGCCGTGCACCGCCACCGAGCGGGCCCGGCTGTCGCCGCTGCCCGCGTACTCCCCGGGGAGCCGGACCGACGGCAGCGGGGTGACCTGCGGGATGACCGTCAGGTGGTCGGTGCTGGGGAAGGAGCGGGTGAGTTCACAGAGGCCGAACGGGTCGGTCATCCGGACGACCAGCGGGCCCACGTCGTAGCGGCCCCGCACGTCGGCCCGCACCGTGTACGCCACCGAGCTGGCCTGGTGTGCGCCGAGCCGCTCCAACACCACCCGGGGCCGGCTGCCCAGCGCGTAGGGCAGCCGGTCCTCCAGGAGCAGGGTGCCGGTCGGCAGCCGGGAGAGGTTCTGTAGGCGCAGCACCACCCGGGAGTTGGCACCGACCGGAACCCGGTGCGGGTCCAGCGAACGGTTGCAGGCCAGCTTGTAGCGGCTCCGCCCGACGTAGGCGGCGGCCAGCAACGGCAGGATGGCCAACAGCACTGCCACCCGGAGCAGGTCCTTCTCGCCGAGGATGCCCGCTGAGATCGCCGCCGCGACCGCAGCGGCAAGGAAGGACCGCCCGCGGGTGGTCAGCCCGCGTAGCCCGGCACGCACGTCATGGCCTCCGCGGCTCGTAGGGTGCGCGACCGTTGCCGGTGGCGGGGGGCCGGGTGTCGTACGGATTGCGCTGCCTGTCGTGTGGCAGCGGCAGGCGGTGCACCAGCTCGGAGACGATCGCGTCGGTGGTGCGCCGGGCGAGCTGCGCGTCGGCGGTCGGGATGATCCGGTGGGCCAGCACCGGCACCGCCAGGGCCTGCAGATCGTCGGGGAGAACGTAGTCGCGGCCCTCCAGGGCGGCGACCGCCCGGGCGGTGCGCAACAGTTGCAGGGTCGCCCGGGGGGACGCGCCGAGCCGGAGGTCGGGGGCCTCGCGGGTGGCGGTGACCAGGTCGATCGCGTACTGCTTGACCGCGTCCGCCACGTGCACCTGCCGGACGGTGGCGATCAGCTGCCGGACGATGGCCGCGTCGGAGACCGCGCGCAGCTCGTGCAGCGGGTCGGTGCCGCCGTGCCCGTCGAGCATGGCCAGCTCGGCGTTGGAGTCCGGGTAACCCATCGCGATGCGGGCGGTGAACCGGTCGCGCTGCGCCTCCGGCAGCGGATAGGTCCCCTCCATCTCGATCGGGTTCTGGGTGGCGATCACCATGAACGGGGTCTGGAGCTGGTACGTCACCCCGTCGACGGTGACCTGCCGCTCCTCCATGCACTCCAGCAACGCCGACTGGGTCTTCGGCGAGGCCCGGTTGATCTCGTCGCCGACCACCAGGTTGGCGAACACGGCACCGGGGCGGAACTCGAAGTCGTGCGTCTCCTGGTTGTAGACGCTGACCCCGGTGACGTCGCTGGGCAGGAGGTCGGGGGTGAACTGGATCCGTCGCACCGTGCAGTCGATGGACCGCGCGAGGGCCTTGGCAAGCTTGGTCTTGCCGACACCCGGGACGTCTTCGATCAGGAGGTGACCCTCGGCGAGCAGGACGGCAAGGGCGAGCCGCACTGTGGCGGTCTTACCCTCGATGACCTGCTCGATGTTGGCCACGATGGCCTCGCTGGCGGCTCGGAACTCGTCGTGCGGCAACAGGCCGCCCACCTCGTCCCAGGTCTGTTGTGTCACGGGCCTCCTCCTCGTCGCCGTCACGGCAGCTCTCTAGAGAGCACCTGGACCCGCCGTTGGGTTCGCGACGTCGAGCCTCGTTTGCCGCAGGAATCTCACTAGTCTCTCAGGCTAACCATGTTTGTCGTTATCGCCGACCCCCGCAGGTAGTCCGTCGGTTACGCACCGATATTCGCCAGGTCGGGGGAACGGGTTCGACACCGCCCGGGGGCCGGCAGGGCACACCCTGGAAGAGGTACACTGCGGGCATGGCCGGAGTCTTCCTGCTTCTTACCGGGCCGTGCTGATGCGCTGAACCCAGCGACAGCACGGCGGCCCCTCCTGCGCGAGGGGCTTTTTTGTGCCCTCCGCCGGCCCGGCCCGGTGGTGCCGAGACGAAGCGAAGCGAAGCGAGGAGAGACGATGAGTGAGGCAGCCGCACCGGCGGGCGACATCCCCCCGTTCCGGTACACCGCGGCCCTGGCCGACGAGATCGAGATTCGTTGGCAGGACACCTGGGCGCGCGAGGGCACCTTCCACGCACCGAACCCGACCGGCCCGCTGGCCGACCCGAACCACCCACGCGCCGGCGCGGAGAAGCTGTACGTGCTGGACATGTTCCCGTACCCCTCCGGAGCGGGCCTGCACGTCGGCCACCCGCTGGGCTACATCGGCACCGACTGTTACGCCCGCTACCAGCGGATGGCCGGCCGCAACGTGCTGCACGCGATGGGCTTCGACGCGTTCGGCCTGCCCGCCGAGCAGTACGCGGTGCAGACCGGCACCCACCCCCGGACCACCACCGTCGCGAACATCGAGCGGTACAAGACGCAGCTGCGCCGGCTGGGGCTGGCGCACGACGAGCGCCGCTCGGTGGCCACCATCGACACCGACTTCTACCGCTGGACCCAGTGGATCTTCCTGCAGATCTTCAACTCCTGGTACGACCGCGACGCTGGCCGGGCCCGTCCGATCGCCGAGCTGATCGCCGAGTTCGAGGGCGGTAACCGGCCCACCCCGGACGGCCGCGCCTGGGCCGAGCTGAGCGTCGCCGAGCGCCGCCAGGTCGTCGACGACCACCGCCTGGCGTACGTCTCGCAGGCCCCGGTGAACTGGTGCCCCGGGCTGGGCACCGTGCTGGCCAACGAGGAGGTCACCGCGGACGGCCGCTCCGACCGGGGCAACTTCCCGGTCTTCAAGCGCAACCTGAAGCAGTGGATGATGCGGATCACCGCGTACGGTGACCGGCTGCTGGACGACCTGGACAGCCTGGACTGGCCCGAGCCGATCAAGATGATGCAGCGCAACTGGATCGGTCGCTCCACCGGGGCGCACATCGACTTCGCCACCGCGGGTGAGTCGATCCGGGTGTTCACCACCCGGCCGGACACCATCTTCGGGGCCACCTACATGGTGCTGGCACCGGAGCACGAGCTGGTCGACACGCTGGCGCCGACCACCTGGCCGGACGGGACGAGGGACGCCTGGACCGGCGGACACGCCAGCCCTTCCGAGGCCGTCGAGGCGTACCGCAAGGCCGCCGGCGCCAAGACCGACGTCGAGCGGCAGTCCGACTCCAAGGAGAAGACCGGCGTCTTCATCGGCGCGTACGCCACCAACCCGGTCACCGGCGGGCAGATCCCGATCTTCATCGCGGACTACGTGCTGGCCGGCTACGGCACCGGCGCGATCATGGCGGTGCCGGCGCAGGACGAGCGGGACTGGGCGTTCGCCGAGGTCTTCGAGCTGCCCATCGTGCGTACCGTGCAGCCGGCGGAGGGCTTCGACGGCAAGGCGTACACCGGGGACGGTCCGGCGATCAACAGCGCCGCGCCCGAACGCGGCCTGGACCTGAACGGGCTGGGGGTCACCGACGCCAAGGCGGCGATCATCGCCTGGTTGGAGGCGAACGGGCACGGCACCGGCGCGGTCACCTACCGGCTGCGTGACTGGCTGTTCTCCCGGCAGCGCTACTGGGGCGAGCCGTTCCCGATCGTCTACGACGAGACCGGCGCGGCCATCGCCCTGCCGGAGGAGATGCTGCCGGTCGAGCTGCCCGAGGTGGACGACTTCTCCCCGAAGACGTTCGACGCCGACGACGCCGGAAGCAACCCGGAGACCCCGCTGTCGCGGCGGCGCGACTGGGTCGAAGTCGAACTGGACCTGGGTGACGGGCCGAAGCGCTACACCCGGGAAACCAACGTGATGCCGCAGTGGGCCGGTTCCTGCTGGTACGAGCTGCGCTACCTGGACCCGACAAACAGCGACCGGTTCGTGGACGCCGAGAACGAGCGCTACTGGATGGGCCCGCGCGCCGACGGCGACTGCGGCGGCACCGACCTGTACGTGGGTGGCGCCGAGCACGCCGTGCTGCACCTGCTGTACGCGCGGTTCTGGCACAAGGTGCTGTTCGACCTGGGGCACGTGTCGTCGTTCGAGCCGTTCCGCAAGCTGTTCAACCAGGGCATGATCCAGGCGTACGCGTACACCGACTCGCGCGGCAGCTACGTGCAGGCCGAGGACGTGGTCGAGCGCGACGGCGCGTACTACCTGGAAGACCTGGCGGTCAACCGCGAGTACGGCAAGATGGGCAAGTCGCTGAAGAACGTGGTGACCCCCGACGACATGTGCGCCGCGTACGGCGCTGACACCTTCCGGGTGTACGAGATGTCGATGGGCCCGCTGGAGGTGTCCCGCCCCTGGGAGACCCGGGCGGTGGTCGGGTCGTACCGGTTCCTGCAGCGGGTGTGGCGGGCCGTCGTCGACGAGCAGACCGGCGCGCTGCGGATCACCGAGGACCCGGCCGACGAGGCGACCCGCCGGCTGCTGCACACGGTGATCGACGGGGTCCGTGGTGACATGGACGGCATCCGGTTCAACACAGCGATCGCCAAGCTGATCCAGCTGACCAACGGGCTGACCGGCCTGGCGGCCACGCCCCGCGAGGTGGCCGAGCCGCTGGTGCTGATGGTGGCGCCGTTCGCCCCGCACCTGGCCGAGGAGCTGTGGCGCAAGCTGGGCCACGACACCTCGCTGACGTACGCGGACTTCCCGACCGCCGACCCGGCGCTGCTGGTGGCCGACACGGTGACCTACCCGGTGCAGGTCAACGGCAAGGTCCGCGGCCGCGTCGAGGTCCCCGCCGACGCCTCCGAGGAGAGCGTCCGCGCGGCGGCCCTGGACGCGGTGGCGACGACCCTGAACGGCAAGGAGCCGCGCAAGGTCATCGTGGTCAAGGGCCGGATGGTCTCGGTCGTCGCCTGACCCCACCGCAACGCCCCGCCCGCCTCCGCGATCTTGCAGTTCCGGTTGGGTTCATGCCCTTTGTGTCCAGTAATGCCGGGACAGAAAGTGCAAGATCGCGGAGGTTGAGCGCGGGATGGGGCGGTCAGACCAATGTGGTGCGACGGCGGCGGCGTTCGGCGCGCCACCACTGGTGGACGAGGACCAGGCTGGCGATCAGGCCGAGGCTGGCCGGGGCGGCCGCGTACCAGTTGACGTGGCCGGGGGAGCTGACCGCCGCGCCGATCGCCGCGTAGCCGAAGGCGGTCGGCGCGGACGCGATCACGCTGCCGGCCAGGAACGGCAGCACTCGGGCGCCGGTCGTGCCGTAGCCGTAGCTGACCAGGCCGAAGCCGGCGATCGGCAGCAGCCGGACGGTGATCACGCCGAACACGCTCTGCCGGGCGAACCACCCGTCGAGGCGGGCCAGTCGACCGCGGACGCGTTCGGCCACGAACTCCCGACCGAGCAACCGGCCGACAGTGAACCCGATCGCCGCCGCCACCAGCGCGGCGCCCAGGGCGTACGCGGCGCCTTCCAGCGGACCGAAGATCGCACCTGCGGCGAGCGTGATGAAGGTCCGGGGGACCAGCGCGACAAGCAGCAGCGCACCACCAAGGATCGCCGCCACCGGGGCGAGGTCGCCCAGCCGGTCGGCGACCAGCGGCAACTGCGCCGGATCCGGCCGGGGCACCAGCAGCAGCAGTAACCCGCACCCGCCGATCAGCAGCACGAGCAGGGCGAACCGGGCGGCCGACGGCTGCCGGAGCAGCCGCCGGACGGCACGGATCATGCCCGAGCGGCGGCCACCGCGGAGCGGCGCTCGTTGCGGAGCCGGTCCGACCAGGTGTCGTCCAACGGCGGGAGCTGGTGTGCCCCGGTGGCCCAGCGCAGCAGCAGGTCGGCCAGGGCCGGGTTGCGAGCCAACGCCGGCCCGTGCGAGTAGGTGCCCAGCAGCTTGCCGCGCCACGCGCCCTCGGTGGCGCTGTCGTTGCCCACTCCGGCGGTGACCCGGGCCAGCGGGGAGACCTCCGGACCGAGGTGGGTGCGGCCGCCGTGGTTCTCGAAACCGGTCAGCGGGGGCAGGCCCAGCCGGGGGTCGATCTCACCGGCCAGCTCGCCCACGGCCCGGCTCTCGCCCCGGTCGGAGTGCAGGTCGAGCAGCTCCAGCCCGCGGCACTGCACACCCTTGGCGAAGAACGAGGTGCCGAGCAGCTGGTAGCCGGCGCAGACGCCGAACACCACCGAGCCCTGCGCGACGGCGCGGTGCAGACCGCCGTCGGCCAGCAGCCGCTGGGCGCCGAGCGCCTGCGGGCCGTCCTCGCCGCCGCCGACCAGGTAGATGTCGGCGGTCGCGGGCAGCCGTTCGTCGGAGCGGACCTCCAGCACCTCGACCGGCATCCCACGCTGACGGGCCCGCCGGGCGAGGATCAGGGCGTTGCCCCGGTCTCCGTAGGTGGAGAGCAGGTCGGGGTAGATCCAGACGATGCGCAGACTCTCAGATGACACGGTCCAACTCCGCTCGGATGTCCTGGAACGCGGTGTAGTTCGCGATGACCTCCAGCCGCCCGGGCGGGACCGACCGGAGTGCGTCGTCGAACGTGCGGACGTGCTGGAACGGCACGTCGTTGACGTCCAGTCGAACCGCCAGGTCGTATGCCCGGTCGCCGGTGATCAACACCTGCCGGCCCCGGAGCGGGGCGAAGTCGACGTCGTAGAGCCAGGAGGTGTCCAGACCGTCGGGATCGCGCGCGTTGATGGAGAGCAGGGTCGGCGCGTTGTCGGCCATGTCGAACGCCTCCAGCCAACTGGCCGGGTTCTTGGCCAGCAGCAGCCGGATGTTGCGCCCGTCCTTGTCGACCTGCGCGTAACGGCCGGCGACCGAGGTGACGATGCCGAGGCGGGACACCGCGTCGACCGGGCGGACGCCGAACTCGGCGGCCACCGCCAGCGCTGTCGCCGCGTTGCCGAGGTTGACCTTGCCGGGCAGTTGGAGGGAGACCTTGTGCCAGGCGCCGGTGGGATCGAGCACGCCCTCGTCCTCGACGACCCAGTGCGGCTCCGGTCGGCGTAGCGGGCAGCCGGTGCACCACCACTGCTCGCCGGAGCGCTGGATGGTGGAGCCGCACTCCGGGCAGACCCAGGAGTCGTCGTGCCACCGCTGGCCGGCACTGAACCACGTCACGTGCGGCGGGTTGATGCCCCGGGCGGGGTCACCCGGTGGGGTGGCGGCCCACACGACCAGCGGGTCGTCGGCGTTGGCCACCACCCGTACGTTGGTGTGCCGGACCAGCGCCGCACGCCAGAGCTGCGCCATCATGGCGACCTCCTTGGCGCGGTCGAGCTGGTCGCGGGAGAGGTTCAGCAGCGCGACCACGTGCGGCTCGGTCGCCTCCAGCACCTGCGCCAGGTAGTGCTCGTCGACCTCCAGCACCGCGTACGGGGTGCTGCCGGCCTTGGCCAGCGCCGAGGTGTGCCCGCTGGGCATGTTGGCGCCGAACGAGTTGGTGGCGACCCGGCCGAGCACGCCGACCGCGGCGGAGGTCAACCGGGTGGTGGTGGTCTTGCCGTTGGTGCCGGAGACGAGCGCGATCGCGCGCCCGGCCGACAGGTGGGCGAGCAGGTCCGGGTCGATCTTGAGGCCGATCCACCCGCCGATCACTGAACCGTCGCCACGGCCGGCCGCCCGGGAGAGCGCCGCGGCGGTCCGTGACACGGAGCTGGCCACCTTGGCCCGTAGGGGCATTTTCGCGTCCGTCACGCGAGCGAGGTTACCGGACCGCCGGCCTCGCCAGATCGCCGCCGACGGTGAACCGTTCGGCCGTGGTGACCGTGCGGGCGGCCGGGTCGGCGTCCCCCGGACGGAGTCGATCAATGTCGGAAAGCGGACCACGCCGAGGGGCGGCTGAAGCCCTCCACTCCGCTCCACCCCCTGTGACGTGCGGTTTTGCCCCCGGGTCAGGCGCGCCACGCGGGCGAATTTGGTTGCGGGTGGAGGGAAGTGGAGTAGAGTGGGGACCAATGGTGAGGCCGGGAGGGCTCACCGGCCCGGGGGGTCAGCGGCGCCGCGAACGCCGCTCAAGGGCGAGGGGGTTGGGCCGATGTTTCTCGGCACCCACACTCCGCGCCTGGACGAAAAGGGCCGGTTGATCCTTCCGGCCAAGTTCCGGGATGAGCTGGCGGGGGGTGTCGTGGTCACCAAAGGGCAGGAGCGCTGCCTCTACGTCTTCCCGACCCCTGAGTTCCAGCGGATCGCGGAGCAGCTGCGCGCACAACCGATGACCCACAAGGCGGCCCGGGCCTACAGCCGGGTCTTCTTCGCCAGCGCGCACGACGAGGTTCCGGACAAGCAGGGCCGGGTGACCATTCCGGCTCACCTACGGGCCTATGCCGCACTGGACCGCGAGTTGGTGGTGATCGGCGCGAGCACGCGGGTGGAGATCTGGGACAAGGTCGCCTGGGAGACCTACCTCGCCGAGAGCGAAGACGACTTCGCCGACATCGAGGAGGGGGTGCTGCCCGGCGGTCTGTAGGGCGGTAACGGCGCCCGACGTACTGCGAGATCTCCAGCCGCTTTCGAGTTCCTGGCATCACTTCCCCGGTGCCAGGCGCACGATCCAGTCATTGGGCGACGGTCCGGTGTCAGGCGGGAGCGGATGGGGATCTGGCGGTACGACGGCAGCGCCGTCCGACGACAGGCGCACGAGAAGAACGGACGTTTCAACCAGTGGGGGTCATCATGGGGGAGTTGCGCGGCACGCACGTGCCGGTGCTGCTCGAGCGGTGTCTCGAGCTGCTGGCCCCCGCGCTGGGTCGAGGCGGCCGGACGGTCCACGTCGACGCGACGCTCGGTCTGGCCGGGCATGCGGAGGCGGTGCTCGAGGCGCATCCGGAGACGGTCCTGATCGGGCTCGACCGGGACACCGAGGCGCTCGCTCACGCGCGGGTCCGGCTGGCCCGGTTCGCCGACCGGGTGCACCTGGAGCATTCCGTCTACGACGAGTTGCCGGACGTGCTGGACCGGCTGGGCTATCCGGCCATCGACGGGATCCTGTTCGACCTGGGTGTCTCGTCGTTGCAGTTGGACGCGCCCGACCGAGGGTTCGCCTACGCCCAGGACGCGCCGTTGGACATGCGGATGGACCAGACCCGGGGGGTGACCGCCGAAGAGGTGGTCAACACGTACGCGCATCCGGACCTGGCCCGGGTGCTGCGGGTCTACGGCGAGGAGAAGTTCGCCGGCCGGATCGCCTCGGCGATCATCCGGCAGCGGGAGCGGGCCCGGATCACCTCGTCCGCGCTGCTGGCGGAGCTGGTTCGGGATTCCATTCCGGCACCAGCCCGACGAACGGGTGGGCACCCGGCAAAGAGAACGTTTCAGGCTTTACGGATCGAGGTAAACAGAGAGCTGGCAGCGCTGGAGACAGCGTTGCCATCTGCACTCGACGCACTGACCGTGGGCGGTCGCATGGTGGTCCTGTCCTACCACTCGCTGGAGGACAGGCTCACCAAGGCGGCCCTCACGGACCGGGTCCGCAGTAAGGGCCCGATTGACCTCCCGGTCGAGCTCCCCGGGTCCGGTCCGACGTTCCGGCTGCTCAGCCGGGGCGCCGAACTGCCGGGGGAGGCGGAGGTCGCCGCGAACCCGCGGGCCGCCTCGGTGCGGCTGCGGGCCGCGGAGCGACTCGATCCGAACGCGACAGAGCAGGGGCGGACCGACCGCGAACGGTCTCGCCGACGGGTGAAGGGAATGCACCAACCGGGCACGGGGTCCGCCTGATCCGTGGGGGGTCAGGGGCACCGGGACGGCTAGAGGGACGGACGTTGAGGGGGAGGGACATGAGCATTGACAAGCGCGACCGCCGGGACGTCACCGGCGGCGGGCAGCGCGCACCGCGGTCGGGGGGCCGGACCGCGGCGGAGCGGGCTCCGCGCCTCGGTAACGGTACGTCACGCATCGATCGAACGAATCGGCAGGGGGAGACTCGCGCCCGGGGGGCGCGCGAGTTCCCGACTCAGGGCACCGCAGCACTGCGACCGGTCGAGAAGGCCGCCAGCGCCACCAGTGCCCGGCCGCCGCGGCTGCGGGTGGCGCCGCCGCCGCCGATCTCGGTGCCGCGTGCGCCGTTCGCGGCGCTGATCGTGGTGCTGGTGGTCGGCGGGGTGCTGGGCATCCTGGCGGTCAACACCAAGATCAATGAGAACGCGTTCCGGCTGGAGCGGTTGCAGCAGCAGCAGGCTCGACTGGACCTGGAGAAGCAGCAACTGGACAAGCAGATCGCCGACGCCGAGGCGCCGGGCAACCTGACCGCCGAGGCGAAGCGGCTGGGCCTGGTCGACGCCGGGGAGCCGGGCTACATCCGGCTGCCGGACGGCAAGACGATCGGTGTGCCGCAGCCGGCGAACGGCCAGCCGTCGGTGACGAGCCAGGGTGCGGGAGGCTGACCGGTGCCACCAAGGTCGGACGAGCCGCGCCGGGACCCTACGGGGTCCCGGCGCGGTTCTGCACGTGACGCCAGGGCCGCCGACGGCGAGCCACGCACCGGCGAGCCGGGCATCGGGGGCATCTCCGGCGCCCGGGCGTACACCCCGAGGGGCCGGACCGTCCGCGAGGAGCGCGGCACGCCGGCACGCGGTCAGGGCGCCGAACAGCGGCGTACGCCCCGCAGCACCCGGTCCGGTGACCCGTTCCGGCCCGCGTTGCAGGTGCTCGACGGCGGTCGGGCCGCCGCCCGGGCCGGCCGGCGCGACGCTCCGGCCGCCGGACGCGGCGGGGTGGTGCGCACCGTCGTACCGCGTACCCCCCGTGGCCCGGGTGGCGACGAGCCGCCGCCGCGTCGCCGGACCACGCCACGCGCGCCGCGGCGCACCGACCGACCGGCGGCCCGGCGGCCGTCGCGCAAGCCACGACGCCCACCGAAGCTGGCCGACTCGCGGCTGCGGCTGCGGCTGGGCACAGTGCTCGCCCTGACGCTCTTCGCCACCATCGGGATCCGGCTGATCTTCCTCCAGACGGTCGACGCTCCGGCGTACGCCGGGGGCGGCATCGCCGACCGCCTCCGCACCGTCGAGCTGCCGGCGCCGCGGGGCGCGATCTACGACAGCACCGGCGCGCCGCTGGCCCGCAGTGTCGAGGCACGGTACGTGTACGCCGACCCGACCGAGGTGGAGGATTCGGCCGCCGTCGCCAAGGCGCTCTCCCCGCTGCTCGGCATCGCGGTGTCGAAGCTCGTCGAGCAGATGAAGCCCCGCAAGCTGGAGGACGGCAAGCCGTCCCGATTCGTGTACCTGGCGCGGGGAGTGGAGATCTCCACCGCCAAGCGGGTGCAGGCGCTGGAACTGTCCGGCATCGGGGTGCACCGCGACGAGCGCCGTGAGGTGCCCGGTGGTGACCTGGCGGCCAACCTGATCGGCTTCACCAGTCAGGACATGGTCGGGTTGGAAGGGCTGGAAGCCCGCTACGACGACGTGCTCGCCGGCCAGGACGGCAAACGGGTGTACGAGGCCGGCCTCGGCGACCTCGCCGCGCCGATTCCCGGTGGCTACAGCCGGACCACTCAGGCCAAGCCGGGCAGCTCGCTCGCTCTCACCCTCAACCGCGACCTTCAGTTCCGAACCCAGCAGATCCTCAGCGCGGGCATGGCCAAGGCGCCGGGCGGCACCGGCGCGGCAGTGGTCATGGAGATTCCCTCCGGCGCGGTGCTGGCCCAGGCCAGCAACCCGACGTACAACGCGGCGAAGCCGACGCCCAGCGACCCGGTGGCCCGGGAGGACGCCGCGACCAGCTTCGTGGTCGACCCCGGCTCGGTGCACAAGGCCATCACCTACGGCGCGGCGTTGCAGGAGGGCGTGATCACGCCGGACACCACGTTGCCGATCGCCAACAACATCAAGATGGGCGACACCTGGTTCTCCGACACCCATCCGGCCAACGGCAGGCGGATGAGCGTGCCGGGGATGCTCGCCTACTCGTCGAACGTCGGCACCATCACGATCGCCGAGAAGCTCGGCCGGGACCGGCTGATCGACTACCAGAAGCGGTTCGGGCTGGGCAAGCCCACCGGCGAGGGGATGCCCGGGGAGGCCAGCGGCCGACTGCTGCCGGCCGACGAGTGGAGCGGATCGTCGCGTGGGTCGGTGCCCATCGGGCACAGCGTCGACGCCACGCCGTTGCAGATGGCCGCCGCGTACGCCGCGATCGCCAACAACGGCACGTACGTGCAGCCGCACCTGGTCAAGGAGGTGATCGGCCCGGACGGCAAGCGCACCCCCGCGCCGGCCCCGGTCACCCGGTCGGTGCTCAGCCCGCAGAACGCGGCGGCCCTGCGCACCATGCTGGAGGCGGTCACCACCGTCGACGGCGCCACCGGAGTCACCGCGGCCGTCCCCGGCTACCGGGTCGCCGGCAAGACCGGCACCGGATCGCGGCTGGTCAACGGCAAGATAGAGCCCGACAAGGTGTCCTCGTTCATCGGCATGGCCCCCGCCGAGAACCCCCGCTACGTGATCGCGGTCTTCGTGTACGCGCCCAACGGCGGGGGTGCGGCGATCGCCAATCCAGCGTTCCGCGACATGATGCAGTTCACTCTGCGTCACTACCGCGTGCCACCCTCGACCGGCGGATCCGCGCCCAAGTTCGTGGTCTATCCGCGCTGAGCAGCGATGGCGGGACATCATCGGTGAGTGCCGACGAACCACCGGGGCGGCTGTGCGGCCGGAACCGGACGACCGGGTAGGGTCTGACGCCGTGCCCGGCAATCCACGTCCACGTACCGTGACCGGAGTCCGGCTCGGTGATCTCGCCGTCCGGCTCGCCGTCGACCTTCCGGCGGACGCCGCCGCGGTGGTCGTCTCCGGGGTCACCCACGCCAGCCAGGAGGTTCGCCCCGGCGACCTGTACGCGGCGCTGCCCGGTGCCCGTCGGCACGGGGCTGAGTTCGCCGCCGGTGCCGTCGAGGCGGGTGCCGTGGCGCTGCTGACCGACCCGGCCGGTGCGGAGTTGGCGGCGGGAACCGGCCTGCCCGCCCTGGTGGTGCCCGACCCACGCGCCGTGCTCGGCGAGCTGGCCTCGGCCGTGTACGGCGACCCGACCGCCGACCTCACAGTGATCGGGGTGACCGGCACCGCGGGCAAGACGTCCACCGCGTACCTGATCGAGTCGGGGCTGCGGGCCGCCGGGCACACCACCGGGCTGGTCGGGACTGTGGAGACCCGCCTCGGTGATCTGGTGATCGACAGTGTGCGCACCACTCCCGAGGCGACCGACCTGCACGCCATGCTGGCCACCGCCCGCGAGCGTGGGGTCACCGCCGTGGTCATGGAGGTCTCCAGCCACGCGCTGGCGATGGGCCGGGTGGGCGGGGTCCGGTTCGCCGTCGGTGGTTACACAAACTTCGGCTCCGACCACCTGGACTTCCACGCCGACAGCGACGACTACTTCGCCGCGAAGGCCCAGCTCTTCGACGGGCGCTGCGCGGTCGAGGTGCTCAACCACGACGACCCGGCGTTGACGCCGCTGCTCAAGCCGACCACCGTCACCTACTCGGCGGCCGGTGAGCAGGGCGCTACCTGGTGGGCCGACGGTGTGGGTGGCGAGGGGTACGCGCAGCGGTTCACCGCGCACGGCCCGGACGGCGTGGCAGTGTCCGCCGGTGTCGCGCTGCCCGGCCGGCACAACGTGGCCAACGCGCTGCTCGCCATCGCCGCACTCGTCGGCGCCGGGGTGGACCCGGTGACCGCTGCGACCGGTGTGGCTGCCTGCGGGGGAGTCCCGGGCCGGCTGGAGCTGGTCGACGTCGCCGCGCCGGTGCGCGGGGTGGTCGACTACGCCCACAAGTCGGACGCGATAGTGGCCGCGCTTGCCGCGCTGCGCGAGTTGAGCGCCGGCCGACTGATCTGTGTGATCGGCGCCGGTGGGGACCGGGACCGGGGCAAGCGGCCGGTGATGGGCGCCGCCGCGGCGGAGGGAGCCGACGTGGTGCTGGTGACCGACGACAACCCGCGCACCGAGGATCCGGGGGAGATTCGCGCCGAGGTGCTGGCCGGGGCGTACCGGGCCGGCACGGCCGCCCGGATCATCGAGGTGGCGGGCCGCCGCGCCGCGATCGACGAGGCGGTACGGCTGGCGGAGCCCGGCGACGTGATCGCGCTGCTCGGCAAGGGCCACGAGCGCGGCCAGGAGGTGGCGGGTCAGGTGCTTCCGTTCGACGACAGCATCGAGTTGGCCGAGGCGCTGCGGGCCCGCTTCGGGGACCTGGCGGGTCAGCGGTGATCACGCTGAGCCTGGCCGAGGTGGCCGAGGCGGTCGACGGGCGGCTGGTGGCCGCCGACCCGGCCGCCACAGTGACCGGTTCGGTGGAGTTCGACTCGCGCAAGGTGGGGCCCGGCTCGCTCTTCGTGGCCTTCCCGGGGGAGAAGGTCGACGGGCACGACTACGCGGCGACCGCGATCCAGGCCGGCGCGGTGGCGGTCCTCGGCAGCCGAGAGGTGCCCGGGGTGCCGATGGTGCTTGTCGACGACGCCCTGACCGCGATGGGCCGACTGGCCCGCGCGGCGGTGGACCGGCTGACCGGGCTGACCGTGATCGGCGTGACCGGCTCGTCCGGCAAGACCACCACGAAGGACCTGATCGGGCAGCTCACCTCCCGGCTCGGGGCCACTGTGGCGCCACCCGGCTCGTTCAACAACGAGCTGGGGCACCCGTACACCGCCCTGCGGGCGGACCCGGACACCCGTTATCTGGTGATGGAGAAGGGCGCGCGCGGGATCGGGCACGTCCGCTACCTGTGCGAGCTGGTGCCGCCCCGGATCTCCGTGGTGCTCAACGTCGGCACGTCGCACATCGGCGAGTTCGGCTCGCAGGACGCCATCGCCGTGGCCAAGGGCGAGCTGGTCGAGGCGCTGCCGCCGGACGGGCTGGCCGTGCTGAACGCCGACGACCCACTGGTGGACGCGATGGCGGGCCGCACTCAGGCCCGGGTGGTCCGCTACGGCGAGGCGCCCGACGCCGACGTGCGTGCCGAGGACGTCACGCTCGACGAGCGGGGTCACCCGTCGTACACCCTTGTCACCCCGGAGGGGCGCGCGCCGGTGCGGCTCCGACTGGCCGGCCGCCACCAGGTCTGGAACACCCTCGCGGCGGCGGCGGTCGCCCGGGAGCTGGGCATGCCGCTGGCCGAGCTGGCCACGGCCCTCGGCGAGCTGGGGCTGGTCTCGACCCGACGGATGGACGTCTTCGACCGCCCCGACGGGGTGACCGTGATCGACGACTCGTACAACGCGAACCCGGCCTCGATGGCGGTGGCGGTGCGGGCGCTGGCGAGCATGGGCCAGGGGCGGCGTACCGTCGCGGTGCTTGGTTACATGGCCGAGCTGGGCCCGTTCGAGTACGACGGCCACGCCGAGGTCGGCCAACTCGCGGCCGAGCTGGGTGTCGACCGGCTGCTCGTGGTGGGTGAGCCGGCCGCGCCGATCCACGAAGGCGCGACAGCGGTAGCAAACTGGGGAGGAGAGTCGGTGCTGCTCACCGATCAGGCGGCGGCCGTCGAGGTGCTGCGCAGCGAGCTACGACCGGGTGACGTCGTCCTGGTCAAGGGCTCCCGGTACCGGACCTGGGAGGTGGCCGACGCACTGCGCGCCGACGCCGGTGGGGAGCCGACCCGATGAGGGCGGTCATCGTCGCCGTCGGGGTGGCCTTCCTCGTCTCGCTGTTCGGCACCCCGATCGCGATCAAGTTGTTCACCCGGCTCAAGGCCGGTCAGCCGATCCGGTCGGACGGCCCCGCGATGCACCAGGGCAAGAAGGGCACGCCCACGATGGGTGGCGTGGTCTTCATCCTGGCCACGGTGATCGCGTACGTGGCCGGGCACCTCGCCCTGACCAGCCTGCCGGACCAGCAGATCGCCCAGGTGGAGCCGACCATCACCGCGCTGGTGCTGCTGGGGCTGATGGTCTTCTCCGGCGCTGTGGGTTTCCTCGACGACTTCCTCAAGGTGCGCAAGCGCAACAGCGCCGGGCTGAACAAGCGCGGCAAGTTGCTCGGGCAGATCCTGGTCGGTGCGGTCTTCGGGGTGATCGCGCTGTGGTTCCCGAGCACGATGACAAACGGGTCGGGCCTGGCGACAAACACCGAGACGGTGGGCAGCACCACGCTGAGCTTCATCCGGGACATCGACTTCCTGGAGGTCAGCAAGGTCGGCGCGGTGATCATCTTCATCTTCGTGGTGATGGCCGCGACGAACGGCGTCAACCTCACCGACGGCCTGGACGGCCTGGCCACCGGCGCGTCGGTGATGGTGCTCGCCGCGTACGCGCTGATCGCGTTCTGGCAGTACCGGCACTGGTGCGCCGACCCGAACTACACCCAGCCGTACTGCTACGAGGTCCGCGACCCGTTGGAGATCGCGTTGATCGCCGGGGCGGCGGCGGGAGCCTGTGTGGGCTTCCTCTGGTGGAACACCTCCCCGGCGCGGATCTTCATGGGCGACACCGGGGCGCTGGGGCTGGGCGGTCTGATCGCCGGCATGGCGATGTCCACCCGCACCATCCTGCTGCTGCCGATCATCGGCGGGCTCTTCGTGATCATCACGATGTCCGTGGTGATCCAGATCATCTCCTTCAAGACCACCGGTAAACGGGTGTTCCGAATGTCCCCGCTCCAGCACCACTTCGAGTTGGCCGGCTGGAGCGAGGTCAACATCGTGGTGCGCTTCTGGATCATCGCCGGCATCGGCGTGGCCATCGCCCTGGGCCTGTTCTACAGCGAGTTCCTCGCCAACATGACCTGATCCGCAGGACCGGCGCCCCGCGCCCCACCCCCTCATCCGACTCGGGAAGGCGGCGTCGGGGCGGGTTCGACACGCCCGGTGAGGCGTTGTGGGGCGGTGGGGCGTGTTCAGCGGTGATGATGTCGGGGTGGGGGAGGAAATCGGCACCGAGGATGAGACTGTCGGACGACCGCGACGGTCGCCGAGCGCGGCGCGTACACCGGTGGCTGTCGGGGCACGCGGTTCGGAGCGCGGCGCGGCGGCCCGCGAACCCGGGGCACGGGAGCCCGGGGCGGCGGGACGTGGGCCGGAGGCCGTAGCGGCGACACCGCCGCGCGGCTTCGACGCGGCCGGCGGGCTCGCCGCGCTGCGCGGCCTGCTGGACCGGCCGCTGACCTCCTACTACCTGCTGCTGTCCTGCGCCGGCCTGCTGCTGCTGATCGGGCTGACCATGGTCTTCTCGGCGACCAGCGTGAAGGACTACGCCGAGGACGGCAACGCCTCGGCCTCGGTGACCAAGCAGGCCATCTTCGCGGTGATCGGCATCGGCGCGTTCTGGGTCTGCCAGCGCCTGCCGGCCAGCACCTACCGCTCGCTGGGGCGGCCGCTGCTGTTCGCCTCGGTCGCCCTCCTGGTGGTGCTCAACCTGCTGGTCGCGATCGCCCGCCTGACCAAGCAGGAGTCGGCCAGCTTCGGGCCGGTCGAGGCCCGGCTGAACTGGCTGTTCGTCGGCGGGATCCAGCTACAGCCCTCCGAGTTGGCCAAGTTCGCGATGGTGCTCTGGGGTGCGCACCTCGTCGCCCGAAAGGGCGCCGCGCTCGGGTGGTGGCGCGAACTGGCCACCCCGCTCTTCCCGGTGGTTGGCCTGCTCTTCGTCCTGGTCGGCTACAACGACACGGGCACGATGCTCTGCCTGCTGGCCCTGGTCGTGGGCCTGCTCTGGGCCGCCGGGGTGCGGATGCGGGTCTTCGGGGCCCTGGCCGCGGCCGGGCTGGTCGGGATCGGCCTGCTCGTGGCGGTGGCCTCACTGGGCGCCGGCTCCGGCGAGCGCGGCGCTGACAACTACCGCCTCGCCCGGCTGGACATGTTCTTCAATCCACCGGACCCGGAGACCTGCAAACTCAACGACTGCCTCCAGTTCTACCAGGGGCGGCTGGCCATCGAGCACGGTGGCTGGTTCGGTGTCGGGCTGGGCAAGGGCAGCCTGAAGTGGGACTGGCTCCCCGAGGCGCACAACGACTTCATCTTCGCGATCATCGCCGAGGAGCTGGGCGTGATCGGGTGCGTCGTGGTGCTCACCCTCTTCGCGGTCCTCGCGTACACCGGTTTCCGGATCGCCCGGCGGGTCGACGACCCGTTCCGCCGGCTCGCCGCCACCGCCGTGACCACCTGGCTGGTCAGCCAGGCTGTGATCAACATCGGTGGGGTGGTGGGGCTGCTGCCGATCACCGGTCTGCCGTTGCCGTTCATCTCCGACGGTGGAAGTGCCCTGGTGGTGACGTTGGCCGGCATCGGCATGCTGGCGTCCTTCGCCCGCGCCGAACCCGATGCGGCCAGAGCACTGCATGCCCGTCCGCCGGCCCGGTGGGTCCGACTACTCTGGGCCCCGTTGCCGCCGCTTCCCGGCCGGCGTCGCCGACCGGCGACGCCGCCCGCTGGCCGAGGGTCCGTACCCCGGTCCCGCGAGCGGCGCCATGACGATCAGGCCGCGCCGCGCGGGGTCCGACAGGACCGAAGCCGCGGTGGTACGGCGAGCGAGAGGAGACGCTGATGGGTCCGCTGCGTTCGGTGGTGCTCGCGGGAGGTGGCACCGGGGGGCACGTCTACCCGCTGCTCGCCTTCGCCGACTGCCTGCGCCGACACGACCCGGGCGTCCGGATCACCTGCCTCGGCACACCACGGGGCATGGAGAACGACCTGATCCCGCCGCAGGGCTACGACCTGCGGCAGATTCCGGCGTACCAGCTGCCCCGGTCGGTCAACATGAACCTGGTCCGCACCCCGGGTCGGATGTGGACCGCGGCGCGCGCCGCGGGCAAGGTGATCGACGAGGTGCGCGCCGACGTTGTCGTCGGCTTCGGCGGGTACGTCTCGGTGCCGGCCTACCTGGCGGCGTGGCGCCGCGAGCTGCCCATGGTGATCCACGAGGTGAACGTGCCGCCGGGCGTGGCCAACAAGCTGGGCATGAAGTTCACCAAGAACGTGGCCGTCGGCTTCCCGAACCAGCCGAGCCAGGCCGAGTCGCTGCGGGACGCCACAGTCGTCGGTGTGCCGCTGCGCCGCGCCATCGCCGGTCTGGACCGGTACGCGCTGCGTAACGCCGCCCGCGCCCACTTCGGGCTCCGCCCGGACCTGCCGGTGCTCTTCGTGTCCGGCGGCTCGTCCGGCGCCCGCTCCATCAACCTGGCGGTCTCCGGGGCGGCCAAGGAGTTGGCCCGCAACGGCGTGCAGGTGCTGCACGTGATGGGCGCCCGCAACGAGCCGGTGCCGATCCCCACCGACCTGCCGGTGCCGTACGTGACGTTGCCGTACCTGTCCGAGATGGAGCTGGGCTACGCCGCCGCCGACCTGATGCTGGCCCGGGGCGGGGCGATGACCGTCGCCGAGGTGGCCGCGATCGGGCTGCCCACGATCTACGTGCCGTACCCGCACAGCAACCAGGAGCAGCGGCGCAACGCGTTGCCCGTGGTGGAGGCCGGCGGTGGGCTGCTGGTCGACGACGCGGAGCTCACCCCGGACTGGCTGGAGCGGACCGTCATCCCCCTCATCCGTGATCCACAGCGGCTGTACAACATGGGTGCCGCGGCCGGGTCCTACGGCCGGCGCGACGGCGACGAGGCGCTGCGTTCCTTCGTGCTGGCGGCGGTGGCCCGATGACCGCGCAGTTCACCCCGGCCGGCACGCTCACCGCCGAGGACCTGGGCGCCGTCCACCTGATCGGAGTGGGTGGGGTGGGCATGCTCGGCGTGGCCCGGCTGCTGCTCACCCGCGGTATCCGGGTCTCCGGCAGCGACCTGCGGGAGTGGCCCTCGCTGGCCGGCCTGCGGGCGCTCGGCGGCACCATCCACCTCAGTCACGAGGTGAGCAACCTGGACGGCGTGGACACGGTCGTCTACTCGTCGGCCATCCCCCAGGACCACCTGGAGCTGGTCGAGGCGCGTCGGCGCGGCCTGCGGGTGCTGCACCGCTCGGAGGCGCTCGCCGCGGCGATGACCGGCCGTCGGGCGGTGGCCGTCGCCGGCACGCACGGCAAGACCACCACCACCTCGATGGTGACGATGGTGCTCCAGCAGGCCGGTGTGGACCCGTCCTTCGTGATCGGCGGGGAGATCTCCGAGGTCGGTTCGGGCGCCCACCACGGCACCGGCGAGCACTTCGTGGTCGAGGCGGACGAGAGCGACCGCTCGTTCCTCATCTACCGCCCGTACGTCTCGATCATCACGAACGTCGAGGCGGACCACCTGAACACCTACGGCGACTACGCGACGCTGGAGGCGGCGTTCGTGGAGTTCGCCCGCCTCACCGACCCGGACGGGTTCATCATCACCTGCGTCGACGACCCGGGCGGTCGGCGGTTGGCCGAGAGCCTGCGGTCCGAGGGACGACAGGTGTTCACCTACGGCGAGGCCGCCGACGCCGACCTGCGGTTGACCGAGATGGTCTCCTCCGCGCGTGGAGTGCGCTACCTGGCCGCGATCGACGGGCGGTCGCTGGGCGAGTTCCGGCTGCCGGTGCCGGGCCGGCACATGGGGCTGAACAGCGCCGCCGCGGTGCTGGCCGCGTACCTGCTGGAACTGCCGCTGGAGGCGGCGGAGGCCGCGCTGGCGGTCTTTCCCGGGGTGCGGCGGCGCTTCGAGCGCAAGGGTGTCGCGGACGGCGTGCTGGTCTACGACGAGTACGCCTACCACCCGACCTCGATGACGTTGGCGAACCAGACGTTGCGCGAGGTCGCCGGGGACGGCCGGCTGATCGTCGTCTTCCAGCCGTACCGGCTGTACCGCACCCGCGACAACCAGGCGGAGATCGCCGAGGCGCTGGCCATCGCCGACGAGGTGGTGCTCCTGGAGGTCTTCGGGCCGGGTGAGTTGCGTCAGCCCGGCGAGGGCTCGGCGGCACTGATCGCGGCGGTGGATCTGCCCGCCGACCGCAAGGTCTTCGTGGAGTCGTGGGAGCAGGCCCCGATCGAGGTGGCCCGTCGCGCCCGCGCCGGGGACGTGGTGGTCACCATGGGCGCCCCGCCGATCTCGCTGATGGGCGACGAACTGCTGGCCGCCCTGGGTGAGCGTGCGGCCGGCTCGGCACCGACAGCGACCGTCGACCCGGTGGCCACCACCCCGGCGATCGGTGATCCGGTGCCGGGTGGGGCGACGTCCGGCGGCGACGGAGCGGCTCTCGGTGGCACTGCCGTGCCCGGCGGCTCGGCGCCCACGGCCGGATGAGTCCCGGCCCGGCCCGAGGGCGGACCAGCGCCGCCGACGGTGGCGCTCCGCGCCGCGGTCCGGCCCGGCGGTGGCAGTTGGTCCGGGCGGGCCGCGACGCGGTGCCGCCCTCGACCCGCCGGTTCATGGCCCGTGCCCGGCAGCGCCGCATGCGTGCGGCGCTGCCGTGGGCGGTGGCCGCCGGCGTGCTCGCCCTGGCCGGGCTGGTCGCCTGGACGGTGCTCGGCACCGGGCTGTTCGGTGTGCGGGAGGTGCGCGTGGAGGGTGCCGACCTGGTCACCCCGGTGCAGGTGCACGACGCGGCAGGGGTGCCGGACGGCGTGCCGCTGGCCCGGGTGGACCTGGACGCCGTCGCCCGTCGGGTCGGTGCGCTGCCGGCGGTGGAGCGGGCCGCGGTCTCCCGGGACTGGCCCGGCGCGCTGGTGGTGCGGGTGACCGAGCGGACAGCGGTGGCGGTGGTGCCGCAGGGCGAGGTGTTCGCCCTGATCGACCGGAGTGGGGTGGCGTTCCGGACGGTGGAGCGACGCCCGGGCGACCTGCCACAGGTGACTGTGGCCCGCCCGGCCGCCGACGACCCGGGCACCCGGGCCGCGCTGGAGGTGCTCGTCGCGCTGACGCCGCAGCTGCGCGCGGAGCTGGTGGACGTGAACGTTGCGGGGCTGGCCCGGATCAGCCTGCGGTTGCGCGGCGACCGGACGGTGGTCTGGGGCGACGCGACCCGGGGTACGGACAAGGCTCGGGTGGCCACCGCGCTGCTCGACGAGGACGCCGACCGGATCGACGTGAGCGCGCCGGATGTGGTGACCTTTCGTTGACCAGGGAGCGTGCGCGGCGTGACCCGTGGCGCTCCGCGCGGCGACACGCCGCCCGGGTCCTTGGCTCATGGCGCGGTGGCGCTTACGTTGCCCCGAAGAGCTTCAGTGGTTGACATAACTGTAAGCCTCTAGTAGAGGGTTAGGGTTCACCCCTGATCCTCGTTGGAGACAGCTGTCGTCGGCCGCTGGTCTGGCCACGCCGTAACCGGTCGGCCGAAGCCAATCTCGAAGGAAAGGACCGGAGATGACACCTCCGCACAACTACCTGGCGGTCATCAAGGTCGTCGGCATCGGGGGTGGCGGCGTCAACGCCGTCAACCGGATGATCGAGGTTGGGCTCAAGGGCGTCGAGTTCATCGCGATCAACACCGATGCGCAGGCGCTGCTGATGAGCGACGCCGACGTCAAGCTCGACGTCGGTCGGGAGCTGACCCGCGGCCTGGGGGCCGGGGCCAACCCGGACGTCGGGAAGAACGCCGCCGAGGACCACCGCGACGAGATCGAAGAGGTGCTCAAGGGCGCCGACATGGTCTTCGTGACCTGCGGCGAGGGCGGCGGCACCGGCACCGGCGGCGCGCCCGTGGTGGCCAACATCGCCCGCAAGCTCGGCGCGCTGACCATCGGCGTGGTGACCCGGCCGTTCTCCTTCGAGGGCAAGCGCCGCCAGGTGCAGGCCGAGACGGGGA
The DNA here is from genome assembly GCF_040608275.1 of Micromonospora sp. NPDC005205. NCBI lineage: Bacteria > Bacillati > Actinomycetota > Actinomycetes > Micromonosporales > Micromonosporaceae > Micromonospora > Micromonospora sp. NPDC005205. The sequence continues at coordinate 102,891 of NZ_JBEXHV010000009.1, read as the reverse complement.
TAGACGAGCTCCGCAACCAGTGCGACACGCTGATCGTCATCCCGAACGACCGGCTGCTGGCCCTGGGCGATCGCAACATCAGCATGATGGACGCGTTCCGTACGGCCGACCAGGTGCTGCTCTCGGGTGTGCAGGGCATCACCGACCTGATCACCACCCCGGGTCTGATCAACCTGGACTTCGCCGACGTCAAGAGCGTGATGAGCGGCGCCGGCAGCGCGTTGATGGGCATCGGCAGCGCCCGCGGCGAGAACCGCGCGGTCGAGGCGGCCGAGGCGGCCATCTCCAGCCCGCTGCTGGAGCAGAGCATGGACGGCGCGCGGGGCGTGCTGCTCTCCATCGCCGGCGGCTCCGACCTGGGCCTGTTCGAGATCAATGACGCCGCCCAGTTGGTCACCGACGCGGCTCACCCGGACGCCAACATCATCTTCGGCGCTGTCATCGACGACGCGCTCGGTGACGAGGTGCGGGTGACTGTCATCGCGGCGGGCTTCGACGGCGGCACGCCCGCGTACAAGGCGGCCGAGCCGACCCGCAAGACCAACACCAACCAGCCGGCACCGCAGAGCACCCCGGCGCCTGCGCCGGCCACCAACCCGGCTCCGGCCCAGTCGCCGCGTCGCGTGCTCTTCGACGACGTGGACGTTCCCGACTTCCTGAAGAACGGGTCCTGAGCACCGCCGATGACCGACAGTTCAGCCACGGTAGGGCCAGATCGGCACGCCGAACTCGCGGCCGGTCTGGCCCAGGTTCGGTCCCGGGTCGATGACGCCTGCGCGCAGGCCGGCCGGGACCGGGCCGAGGTGACCATGATCGCGGTGACGAAGACCTACCCGGCCAGTGACGTGTTGGCGCTGGCCGGGCTCGGGGTGACCGACATGGGGGAGAACCGCGACCAGGAGGCAGCCGGCAAGGCCGCCGAGGTGGCTGCCGCCGGGGTGCGTCCCCGCTGGCACTTCATCGGCCAGTTGCAGCGCAACAAGGCCCGCTCGGTGGTCCGCTACGCCGACGTGGTGCACTCCGTCGACAGTGTCCGGCTGGCCCGGGCGTTGGCAACCGCGACAGCGGACCGGCAGGAGCCGCTCGACGCTCTGATCCAGGTGAGCATCGACGGCGACGCGGCCCGGGGCGGCGCCCTGCCCGGCTCGGCGGATCCGGCCGCCGGGCTGGAGCCGGTGGCCGAGGCGGTCGCCGACGCGCAGGGGTTGCGTCTGGTCGGCCTCATGGCTGTCGCTCCGCTGGGATGGGAGCCGGAGCGGGCGTTCGCCCGGCTCGCGGAGGTCGCCGACGCGTTTCGGTCTGTCCACCCGGGAGCCACCGCGCTGTCCGCCGGTATGAGCGGGGATTTCGAAATAGCGATCCGTTACGGCGCGACACATGTCCGCGTCGGTAGCGCGTTGCTCGGAATGCGTCCCACGCTGCGGTAGCCTGACCGCGAGACAAGCAAATTACATCAGTGTTGTTTCAGGGGCGGGCGTCTCCCGGTCGGGGGTCGTGGCGCGCGACGCGAATCGCGCGCCGGGGGGATTGCTGTTCCGGTCCGATGGGCATGGTTGTCCACTCGCGACGGGCGACATGGCACGGGGGCGCGTGCCGCACGGCGGACGGAAGGGCGCGGGATGGGTGCACTGCGCAAGGCGGGGGTCTGGCTCGGTCTGGTCGAAGAAGACGACGAGCGGGCCTACGACGACGGTGGCTACGACAAGGGTGGCTACCGCGACTCGCGGTACCGGCAGAGCCGGTACGCCGAGGAGTTCGCCGACGACGACGAGGACGACGCCGAGGAGCCGCCGGCTCCCCGGCCGCGCGACAGCGGGCGGGGCCGACTCTCCGAGCGGTCGAGCGCGCGGTTGAGCGAGTCCGAGCGCGGCGACGGTGAGCGGCCGGAGCGGATCGAGCGGTCCAGCGTCCGGTCGATCACCCGGTCGTCGGCGGGCGAGACCTCCGGTGCGCTGACCTACCACACTCGGGACAACCTGGCCCTCGCGCCGCAGGTCACGTCGCGGGAGCGGGCTCTGCCCGAGGAGGAGCAGCGTTACCAGATCACCACGCTGCACCCCACCACCTACCGGGAGGCGCGCACCATCGGTGAGCACTTCCGCGACGGTGTCCCGGTGATCATCAATCTCACCGAGATGGATGAGGCGGATGCCCGCCGTCTGGTGGACTTCGCCGCCGGGCTGGCGTTCGGCCTGCGCGGTACGATCGAGCGCGTGACCAATCGGGTGTTCCTGCTCTCACCGGCTAACGTCCAGGTCACCGCAGAGGACAAAGCCAAGATCGCTGAGGGCGGCTTTTTCAGTCTGAGTTGATCCCGCCCGACCCGAGGGACGTCGCTGACCGTGTTGTCGATCTTACTGCAAGTGCTGTACCTGATCCTTTATGTCTTCCTGCTCCTTCTTCTGTCCCGGTTCGTGTTGAGCGCCGTCCTGCAGTACGGCCGTCGCTGGCAACCGGGGCGTGGAGCATCGGCAGGATTGGAATCCGTGTGGAGCGTCACTGATCCCCCTCTCAACGCGTTGAGGCGTGTGATCCCTCCGCTGCGAATTGGTACCGTGAGCATCGACCTGGCCTCCCTTGTGCTCCTGGTTATCCTGTTCGTGCTGATGGAGTTCGTGTTAGGGCCGTCGATCAGGGCATCTGCCTGATGACCGACGCGCTTTCGCGGCCGCAACTGACCCGAGGAGTTTCGATGCCGCTGACCCCGGCCGACGTCCACAACGTCGCCTTCAAAAAGCCGCCGATCGGCAAACGGGGGTATGACGAGGAGGAGGTCGACGCCTTCCTGGACGAGGTTGAGCGCGAGCTCGCCCGTCTCATCGAGGAGAACAACGAGCTGCGCGCCCAGGTGGAGCGCGGCGGCCGTGGCGGCGCCCCCGCCGGCCCCGGCGGCGACGCCCGACTGGCGGCGGAGCTCAACGATGTCAAGGCCCAACTGGACCGGGTGCAGCGCGACAAGTCGGCGGCCGAGCAGGCTGCCCGCGCGATGCAGGCCGAGCTGGAGCAGGTCCGCTCGACCGGCGGCCCGGCCGGCGGCGTCACCGGTGACGGTGAGCAGCAGGCCCTGCGCGTGCTGATGATGGCCCAGCGCACCGCCGACGACCACGTGTCCGACGCTCGCCGCGAGGCCGACCAGCTGTTGTCCGAGGCTCGCGGCAAGGCCGAGGAGGTGACCCGGGAGGCGCGCGCCAAGGCTGACGCCCTTGAGCGGGACGCCCGCCAGCGGCACCAGGAGGCCATGGGCGGCCTGGACGCCAAGCGCACGGCGCTGCAGAAGCACATCGAGGAGCTCAAGCAGTTCGAGCGCGAGTACCGCACCCGGCTCAAGGCGTACCTGGAGAGCCAGCTGCGTGACCTCGACGGTCGTGGCCAGGGCCTCGAGGCCGAGATGACCCGCTCCGAAGCCGGCCGGGTCGCTGGCGGCAACGGGCTGGCCGCAGCGGGTCTCGCTGGTTCGTACGGCGGCGGCGGGCGCTCCGGCGCCCTCGAAGCCGGACGCTGAGCACCGGCCGGCGATCGCTGTCCGCCAATGGTGACGGTCGCCGGCCCGGCCTGGACGGTTCGACGCGGCGGGGGTGAGCCGTGATAGTCGCAAGTCTTCTGCTCATCCTCGTCGCGGTGGTGCTACTGGTGCTCGGCCTGGCCGGTGGCTCCAGCTTCTTGTTGGTCATCTCCATCGCGGCCAGTCTGCTGGCCGCCGTGGCGTTGGTGGTGGGGGCCCGCCAGGCAGCCGCCAACCGCGCCATGGCGGATCCCGGCCGGACCGACCGGCAGCACCCCGACGCGCCCCGTACGGCCAGCCAGGCCACACCGGGTGTCGCGTACGGGCCACCGCTGGTCGAGCCGGAGGTGCCGGTCCAGCACGTGCCCACGACGTTTGGTACCGGCGGCACCGGGTGGCGGCAACCACCCGAGCCGCCGGTCGACCATGTGCCGCCGGTCGACCATGTGCCGCCGGTCGATGAGGTGTCCCCGGTCGACCCGCCGCGCGTCGAGGACGCGTCGCCGATGGTGAGTGCGGCGGACGAGGTGCCCGCGCGGGCCCGGCCGGTCAGCCCGGCGTCGCCCCTCGCGGCGTCGACCGGCGACGTGTTCGACCCGGCGGTCGCGGCGGTCGACGAGCCGGCCGCCCAGCAGATCACGCCCGCCGAGGCGGCCCGGGTGGCCCGACTGCTCGACGCTGTCGAGGTCGTCGACGGCCGTCCCCGTTACCACCTGGACGGCTGCCCCCACCTGATCGGCTGGCAGCCCGAGACGTTGCCGGTCGCCGAGGCCGTGGACCTCGGCTTCACCCCGTGCGCGCACTGCGCGCCGGCGACCGCTCTCCTCGCCGACGCCCGTCCGATCTGAAGCGGCGCCGGTGCCCGCGCAGGACACGCTCACAGTGGCGGTACGGGTGAAGCCCGGAGCCTCCCGGGACCGGGTGGGTGGCCGCTTCGACGGCCCGCACGGGCCCGCCCTCGTGATCGCTGTCCACGACCCGGCCGTCGACGGGCGGGCCACCGAGGCCGCCCGGCGGGCGTTGGCCGGCGCGTTGGGCGTCCGGCCGGCCGTCGTGTCGCTGCGCGCCGGAGCGGCCAGCCGGGACAAGCTCTTCCTCGTCGATCGGCCCGGCCCGGACCTGCCCGAGGTGCTGCGCCGTCTGCGCGACGGATCCGCCGAGTGAGGACAGCCCAGGCAAGGCAGCCGTGACTCCCGGGTTGGACATCGCCCTGCTGCTCGGTGCGGCAGTGCTGCTGGTCGCTGTCGGCGCGGTGCGACTCTCCACCCGGCTCGGCGTGCCCAGCCTTCTGGTCTACCTGGCTCTGGGCGTGGCGATCGGCGAGGGCGGGTTGGGCATCCGTTTCGACGACGTCGAGCTGACCCGGACCCTCGGCTTCTGCGCGCTGATCGTGATCATCGCGGAGGGCGGGCTCACCGCCCGGTGGACCACGCTGCGCCCGGTGCTCGGGCTGGCCTCCGCACTCTCCACCGTCGGCGTGATCGTCAGCATCGTGGTGGTCGGCGTGGCCGTGCACCTGCTGCTGGGGCTGGACTGGCGGTTGGCGCTGCTCTACGGCGCGGTGCTCTCGTCCACCGACGCGGCGGCCGTCTTCGCCACTCTGCGCCGACTGCGGTTGCCGCCCCGGCTGGTGGCAACCCTGGAGGCCGAGTCGGGGATGAACGACGCCCCGGTGGTGCTGCTGGTGGTGCTGCTGTCCCACCGGGGTTTCGCGCACCCGTGGTGGTACGAGGTCGCGCTGGTCTGTTACGAGCTGGGCGTCGGTGCGGCGGTGGGCGTTGCCGCTGGCGTCGCCGGCACCTGGGCGCTGCGCCGGGCCGCGCTGCCCTCGGCCGGGCTCTACCCGATCGCCGCGGTGGGCATCACCGTGCTGGCGTACGCCGCGGGGGCCGTTCTGCACGCCTCGGGCTTCCTCGCCGTCTATGTGGCCGGGGTGTTGCTGGGCAATGCCCGCCTGTCGCACCGGCAGGCGATTCTCGGTTTCGCGGACGGGTTGGCCTGGCTCGCCCAGATCGGGTTGTTCGTGCTGCTCGGGTTGCTGGCCTCGCCGGGCCGGCTGGACGCGGCGGTGCTGCCCGCGGTGGTCGCCGGGCTGGCTCTGGTGCTCCTGGCCCGACCGTTGTCGGTGGCCGTCTCGGCGTTGCCGTTCCGGGTCGGGCTTCGGGAACAGGCGTTCCTGTCCTGGGCCGGGCTGCGCGGGGCGGTGCCGATCGTGCTGGCCACCATTCCGCTCTCCGAGCGGGTGCCCGGCGCGGAGCGGCTCTTCGACGTGGTCTTCGTGCTGGTGGTGATCTTCACACTGGTGCAGACCGGGACGTTGGGGCCGTTCGCCCGCCGGTTGCGGGTGACCGCGCCGGCCGAGGCCGCCGAGATCCACGTGGAGACCGCGCCGCTGGAGCGGATGCGGGCGGACCTGCTCCAGGTGGAGGTGCCACCAGGCTCACGACTGGCCGGGGTGCACGTCGACGAACTGCGCCTTCCGGTGGGCGCGTCGGTGACCCTGGTGCTGCGCGACGGCGTGGGCTTCGTGCCCGCACCCGACACCCGGTTGAAGACCGGCGACAGTCTGCTGATCGTGGCGACCGCAGGGGTGCGGGACGCGGCGGAACGGCGGCTGCGGGCGGTCAGTCGGCGGGGTCGTCTGGCCCGATGGTTTGGTGAGTACGGGGATGAGGTGCCCAATTGATCTGCTAGCGTTCCCTTTGCCCCAGTTAGGCAGGGCTAGGGGCTGTTAGACGGTGCGACGGTGCGGCACGTTGTCGGACGCCTGTACGTTCCGTATTCTTGCCAACCTCGGGAGTGCGCGGCCATCGTCGCCGTGCGCCCCTTTTCGTCCATAGGGGACGCCTTTGTCGGCGCCCCCTGACCAGGCGCCGCGGACCGCGCGGTTCCCCGGCCTAGGGAGCGACCCATGGCGAAGCCATCCGACACCAGGACCGCCGGGCGCAAGCCGGTGGCGAAGGCCACCCGCAGCACGGCGGAGACCGAGAAGATCCGGGCGGCGCTGGCGGCGCGGCGGGACGAGCTTCGTGCCGAGTACGATCAGACGCTGAGTGAGATCACCGAGCTGCAGCGCGATCGGCTGACCGACTCGGCCGGGGACGACCAGGCCGACACGGGCACCAAGACGCTCGAGCGGGAGCAGGAGATCTCTCTCGCCAACAGCATTCTGGAACGGATCACGCAGGTGGAGCGCGCTCTGGAGCGCCTCGACGAGGGTGGTTACGGCTGGTGCGAACGGTGCGGCAACCCGATCCCGGTCGAGCGCCTCGCCGCATTCCCGTCGGCCACCCTGTGTGTGACGTGCAAGCAGCTGGAGGAGCGGCGCTGAGGTCCGTTCCCCGGCGGCGATGAGACGGTGAGAGATCACCGCCAAGACTGTCGATGGGGAGCGCATGACCGCAGTACCGTCCGCCGAACCCGGCCGCACCGATCCGGGCGGCGGCACCCGCCGGCCCCGGGCCGTCGCGATTCTCGCCGGGGTCGCCCTGGTGGCCCTGCTGGCCGACCTGGTCACCAAGCACCTCGCGCTGGCCGCGCTGACCGACCGGGAGCCGGTCCGGCTGCTCGGCGGGTTCGTCTACCTGAGCCTGACCCGCAACAGCGGTGCGGCCTGGAGCATCGGCGCGGACCACACCTGGGTCTTCCCACTGATCACCATCGGTGTGGTCGGCTGGATCGTCTGGATGGCCCTGCGGCTGCGTTCGCTGCCCTGGGCGGTCTCGCTCGGCCTGGTGCTCGGTGGCGCGTTGGGCAACCTCGTCGACCGGATCTTCCGCGCGCCGTCCCCGTTCCACGGGCACGTGGTCGACATGATCAGCCTCTTCGACCCGTACGGTCAGGTCTGGCCGGTGTTCAACCTGGCGGACAGCTCGCTGGTCTGCGGCGTGCTGCTGGCCGTCCTGTTGGAGCTGACCGGCCGCCAGCGTGACGGCCGGCGGGCGGGGCGCGACGGCGCCCCGGCCACGACGGACGCCGCCGCGCCGGGCACCGAGCAGCGGGAGCGGGCATGACCTCGGCGTTCGCCGCTGGCGGCGACCACCGTTCCCTTCCGGTTCCGGACGGCCTCGACGGCATGCGCCTGGACCAGGCCGTGTCCCGCCTGTTCGGGCTCTCCCGCACCGTCGCCGCGGCCCTGGTCGACGCCGGGGACGCGCTGGTCGACGGCTCCGCCCGGCCCAACTCGCACAAGGTCAAGGCCGGCTCCTGGCTGGACGTCACGCTGCCCGCCCCGGTCGCACCGCCGACCGTGGTGCCGCAGGCGGTGCCCGGACTGCGGGTCGTCTACGCCGACGACGACATCGTCGTGGTCGACAAGCCGGTCGGGGTGGCCGCCCACCCGAGCCCCGGGTGGACCGGGCCGACGGTGATCGGCGCGCTCGCCGCGATCGGGCACCGCATCTCCACCAGTGGCGCCGCCGAACGCCAGGGCGTGGTGCACCGGCTCGACGTGGGCACCACCGGGATCATGGTGGTGGCCAAGAGCGAGCAGGCGTACACGGCGTTGAAGCGGGCGTTCAAGTACCGCGAGGTCGACAAGGGCTACCACGCGGTGGTGCAGGGTCACCTGGACCCGCTGCGGGGCACCGTCGACGCGCCGATCGACCGGCACCCCACCCACGACTACCGCTGGGCTGTGGTGTCCGGCGGCAAGCCGAGCATCACCCACTACGACACCCTGGAGGCGTTCCCGGCGGCGAGTCTGGTCGACGTCCGGCTGGAGACCGGCCGGACCCACCAGATCCGGGTGCACTTCTCCACCCTGCGGCACCCCTGTGTGGGTGACCTCACCTACGGCGCCGATCCCACCCTCTCGGCCCGTCTCGGCCTGGCCCGACAGTGGCTGCACGCCCGCGAACTGAGCTTTGTGCACCCCCGAACGGGGGACGAGGTCCGGTTCGTCAGCGACTACCCTGACGACCTGGAACGTGCGCTTCAGATCCTGCGTGACTGAGCGGCGACCGCCCGACACCGTTTCACAGAGGGGATCCCGCCCGTGCGCGCCGGCAACCTGCTGCGGCAGCTGGACCAGCGGTTGCTGCCGCCGCTGACCCGGGCGGTGGCCCGGCTGGGCGACCGGTCGGCGCGCTCCGGCGTGCTCAGTTGGGCCGCTGTGCTCTCCGCGGCGGCGGTGTTGGGCACCGCCTTCTGGGCCGTCGACGACAGCCCGGTCGGCGACCGGACTGTCGGCGAGGTCACCCGGGTCGGCGTTGCCGACGGCGACTCCGTCCCCGGCTACCTGCGGTCCGCCGCGGCCGACCTGGCGGCGCTGCCCGCGTCCGCCCCGGCCGCCGAGGGCGGGACGTACGCGCTGGTCACGCTCGACGCGTACCTGCCTCCGCAGCGGTTGGCGACGGTGCTCGGCGACGTGGGGGTCTCCACCGTCTTCGGGCGGGTTCCGCTGCCCGGCCGGCAGACCGAGATCGTCAGGATCCCCGCGCTGCGGGTGCCCGACGACGTGGTCGCCGGAATGGGGCAGGTGGCGGCCCGCAAGGAGACCGAGGCCGCCGACTACCGGGCCAGGGCCGCCGCCGTCGACGGCGACGGGGTTGGCGAGCGGGAGTTGCGGGAGCAGTACGTCAGCGGCGCCGAGGTGGCCGCCGCCGAGGCGGCCGCGTACCGCACCGGCTGCGCCTGCGTCTACGCGGCGGTGGTTCGCGCGACGCCGGTGGCGCTGCGCGGTGTGGCGGCCCGGCCGGACGTACGGGCGGTCGACCCCGCCCCCGAGGTCTACCGGCTGGACCGGACGGTCTTCACGCCACCCCTGCCGGAGCAGCGTGACGTGGTGCGTCCGCCGGCCGACACGGGGCCGAGCCCCGTACCGACCCGGTCCGAACGGCCAGCGCCGATGATCAGCGCCCCGGCGCCGTCGGCCTCCGTGGGCGAATCGTCGGAACCCGCACCAGTCGTGACGATTCCGTCACCCGCACCGTCGACGCCGGAGCCCACCGAGTCGACGCCGCCGAGTGTCACCACCTCGCCGGACGCCACCCTCACCGAGCCGTTGACGCCATCGCCGTCGTCGTGATCTGCGCCGGCTGGTGTGCGCTCTGAGGTGTGGTCCGAATAGGGTTGGGTTCGTAGCCTGTCAGACAGAGATCGATGGCGCTGGGAGGGCGGGCCGTGGAGGGCAGTGAGACCGGCTGGGGCCGGCCGGCCGAACCAGCGCCGCGGTGGCGTGCGTTGTTGGACCGTGCCCGGCTGGGCGGTCGCGGCGCGGAGCAGACCGAGCCGGAGCCGCGTGGCGAGGAACCGCCGCCGGACCCGCTGCCACGGCGTGCGGCCCCCAACGGCTACGCCGGGCGGGCACCTGCCATCGGGCATCCGGCCGACCTGTCGTACGGCGCGGAGCCTGCTTACCGGGCCGAGGCGACCTACCGGGTCGACCCCGCGTACCGGGCCGAGCCGGACTACCGGGCCGAGCCCGCGTACCGGGCCGAGCCGGGTTACCGGGCCGAGCCGGACTATCGAGCGGAGCCGGCGTACCGGACCGAGCAGCCGGGCTACCGCGCTGAGCCGGGTTACCGGGCCGAGCCGGGCTACCGCGCCGAGCCGGACTACCGCGCGACGCCCGGCTACCGGGCCGAGCCGGACTATCGGGCGGACCCGGCGTACCGGGCCGAGCCGGGTTATCGGGCCGAGCCGGACTACCGGGCCGAGCCGGCGTACCGGGCCGAGCCCGAGCCGCCGGCACTCGGCCCCGACCCGGTCCCGTCGCGCTACGCGTTGCTGGACAACGGCTACCGACCGGGCGACCCGCCGGTGGAATCGCGGTACGCCCTGCTGGAGACCGGCTACCAGCCGGAGACCGGCTACCCGGCCGCCCCGCCGGTCGCCCCGCCGCCGCCGCCGGTCGCCCCGCCGCCCCCGCCGCCGGTCGCCGTGCCCGTCCCGCCACCACCCGCCCCGGCGGTCGGCTTGGCGGTCACCGAACGTCCCTACCCGGCCCGGGTCGAATGGCGCCCACCGGCCGTCGACCAGGAGCAGGAGCGCGCCAACGCGGTGCTCCAACGGGACCTCGGCACGCCCCGGGTGTTCGCCTTCGCCAACCCCAAGGGTGGAGTGCACAAGACGACCGCCACAGTGCTCGCCGCGGCGACGGTCGGCAGTGTCCGCGGCAAGGGTGTGCTGGCCTGGGACGACAACGAGTTGCGCGGCACCCTCGGCCTGCGCGCCGGCAGCGCCCGGCACGCCCGCACGATCCGGCACCTGATCAGCGACCTGGCCCAGATCGAGATCCTGGAGGGCGCGACCCTGCTGGACCGGCTGGACGACTACCTGCGGCACGCCTCCGACGGCTCGTACGACGTGCTGGCCGGCGAGGAGAGCCCGCGCTTCGCCCAGCGACTGGACCAGTTCACCGTCCGACGGGTGCTGGAGCTGCTGCGGCGCACCCACGACGTGGTCTGCGTCGACACCGGCAACAACGTGGAGAGCCCCAACTGGCGCACCGTGATGCAGGCCGCCGACCAGCTGGTGGTGACCACAGTGCCCCGGGAGGACGCGGCGTTCAGCGCGGACTGGATGCTCGACCTGCTGCACGAGGAGGGCATGGGCGAGTTGGCGGACAACGCGATCACCCTCATCTCCTGCCCGACCCCGGGTCGCTCGACGCTCCAGGACGACCTGGAGCGGCACTTCGCCACCCGTACCAGGGGCGTGGCCGTCGTACCGTACGACCCGGCTCTGGAGACCGGGTCGTCGATCGAGTACCACCAGCTCCAGCCGGAGACCCGGCAGGCGTGGCTGCGGGCCGCCGCGATGATGGTGGAGCCGTTCGCCCGGTGAGCTGGTCTGCCGCCACCGGAGCCCCGGCCGGGCACCGGGCCTGAGAGGATCATCGGGTGAGCCCGGACAACCCCGACCGTGAGCGGCCCGTCGACGAGCCCGACCAACCCACGCCCCCCCGTACGCCGGACGCGTCACCGCCGGAGGCCGACCCGTCGGCCGGGACAGCGCCGGGCGAGTTCGGTCCGGGTCACCTGCCGCCCTCGGCGGCGTACGGGAGCTCGCTGGAGCTGCGGTTCGACGAACCGCGTCGTCCGCTGCGTGCCCTGGCGACGGTGCTGGGCGGCGTGCTCGCGCTCGCCGCGCTGGGTGTTCCGCTCGGGCTGCTCTGGGCCGCGCTCGCGCCGGACACCCCGGTGCTCAAGACCGCCGAGGGGGCGATCTACGCCGAGCCGCAACCGGAGCAGCCGATCGCCGCCGACGGCTGGTTCAGCCTGCTCGGGCTCGCCTTCGGGCTGCTCGTGGCCCTCGCCCTGTGGTTCGTGCTGCGACGACGGCGCGGCCCGGTCGGGTTGCTCGCCGCGGTGCTCGGCGCCCTGGTCGCCGCGCCGGTGGCCTGGCAGGTGGGACGGCGGATCGGTCTGGCCACCTTCGAACGGCTGCTGGCGACCGCCCCGGCCGGGCAGGCCTTCAGCAAACCCGCCGACCTGCGTGCCGGTGGCGTGGACTGGCTGCTCGGCGTGCTGCCGGTGCCGCACGGCAACCTGCTGCTGCCGGCGTTCGGGGCCGCGGTCATGTACACACTGCTGGCCGGCTGGTCGCGGTGGCCGGGGCTACGCCCCGAACCCGAGCCGGGGGAGTTCAGTTGGGTGTCGGCGGGGACGCCAGCTCCGACAGCGGCACCGGAACCGCCCGCACCTGACGCAGCAGAGCCGCCTCGCGGTTGAGCAACCGCAGCTCGGCGCGGAGCCGGGAGGCGGTGTCGTCGATCGCCAGCAGCCGTTGCCGGTCGTCGACGGTGAGCGCCGCGGTCGCCGCCACCAGGTGCGAGAGCACTGTCGGGTCCTCCGGCAACTGCTCGGAGATCTCCTCCGGGTCGGACCGGATCAGGCCGAGGTACTGCCGGAACACCGCGATCACCCGGGCGGCCAGCAGATCGGCCACCTCGTCCGGGCCGCCCGGGTCGGGCAGCCACTCGACGTCGGCGGTCAGGTAGGGCTCGGCGCTGTCGTCGACCTCGGCGATCCGGAAACGACGCCGACCGACAGTGACGATGTCGAAGCCACCGTCGGTCAACTCGGTCACCTGGCGCAGCTCGGCGGTGCAGCCCACCTCGTGCAGCGTCACCTCGCCGACGCCCGACATGGCCGGGGCACCGGCGGGACCGGCGGGCGCGACCTCCCAGCCGGCCTGGATGGCCACCACGCCGAACTCGCGCGGGGCACCGTCGGGCAGGCCGACCAGGTGTCGGACCAGCGCCCGGTAGCGCTCCTCGAAGATGTGCAGCGGCAGCACCAACCCGGGAAAGAGCACCGTTGCGAGCGGGAACACCGGCAGCCGTGCGGTCACATGGTCGAGCCTAACCAATCTCGCCCGCGGCGGCGTGGCCCGGCTCACCGTCCCGGCGTACGGGCGGCTCGGGTGGGCGTCGGGCGGGCCGCCTAGACTCGCAAGGGTGCTGAATCGGATCGACCTGCGCGACGGTCTCGGTGACCCGCGCCGTCTGCTGCCCCGTGCCCAGCTCGACGTGTCCGTCGCCGTCGAGCGCATCCGTCCTCTGGTGGAGGCGGTCCGTGAGCATGGGTACCCGGCGATCCGGGAAGCGAGCGAACGGTTCGACGGCATCTCCCCGGAGGTGCTGCGGGTGCCGGTCGAGGCGATCACCGAGGCGGAGGGGGTGCTCGACCCGGCGGTGCGTGCCGCGCTGCTGGAGTCCATCGCCCGGGCCCGCCGGGTGCACGCCGACCAGCGGCGCACCGATCACGTCACCCAGGTGGTGCCCGGCGGCACTGTCACCGAGAGGTGGCTGCCGGTCGACCGGGTCGGCCTCTACGTGCCCGGTGGCCTGGCGATGTACCCGTCGACGGTGGTGATGAACGTGGTGCCCGCCCAGGCGGCCGGGGTGCGCTCGCTGGTGGTGGTCAGCCCGCCGCAGAAGGACAACGGCGGCCTGCCCGATCCCCGGGTGCTCGCCGCGTGCGCGCTGCTCGGCGTCGACGAGGTGTACGCCGTGGGCGGGGCCCAGGCGGTGGCGATGCTGGCGTACGGCGCGGCGGTGGACCCGGCCGGTGAGCTGCGGTGCGAGCCCGTCGACCTGATCACCGGCCCCGGCAACATCTGGGTGACCGCCGCCAAGCGGCTGCTGCGCGGCGTGGTCGGCATCGACGCCGAGGCCGGGCCGACCGAGATCGCCATCCTGGCCGACGACACCGCCGACCCGGCGCACGTGGCCGCCGACCTGATCAGTCAGGCCGAGCACGACCCGCTCGCCGCGAGCGTGCTGGTCACCCCGTCGGTGGCGCTGGTCGGGGCGGTCGAGGCGGAGCTGGCCCGGCAGGTGCCGGCGACCAAGCACACCGAGCGGGTCACCACGGCGCTGACCGGTGAGCAGAGCGGCGTGGTCCTGGTCGACGACCTTGAGGCTGGGCTGCGGGTGGTCGACGCGTACGCGGCCGAGCACCTGGAGATCCAGACGGTCGACGCCCGGGAGTGGGCGCTGCGGGTCCGCAACGCCGGGGCGATCTTCGTGGGCGCCTGGTCGCCGGTGTCGCTCGGCGACTACTGCGCCGGCTCCAACCACGTGCTGCCCACCGGCGGCTGCGCCCGACACTCCTCCGGCCTGTCCGTGCAGTCCTTCCTGCGCGGTGTGCACCTGATCGAATACACAGAGGCCGCGCTGCGCGACGTGGCCCCGCACGTGGTCACCCTGGCCAACGTGGAGGACCTGCCCGCGCACGGCCAGGCGGTCCAGGCCCGTTTCCCGGGAGGGTCGGCGTGACCAGTCTGGACGATCTTCCGATCCGCGACGACCTGCGGGGGCTGTCGCCGTACGGGGCGCCTCAGTTGGACGTGCCGGTGCGGCTCAACACCAACGAGAATTCCCACCCGGTTCCGGAGCCGGTGGTCGAGGCGATCGGCAAGGCGCTCGCGGCCGAGCTGCGCGAGCTGAACCGTTACCCGGATCGGGACGCGGTGGCGCTCCGCGCCGACCTGGCCGACTATCTCGGGCACGGGCTCACGGTCGAGCAGGTGTGGGCGGCCAACGGCTCCAACGAGATCCAGCAGCAGCTGCTCCAGGCGTTCGGGGGGCCGGGGCGCACGGCGCTCGGCTTCGTTCCGGCGTACTCGATGCACCCGCTGCTGGCCCTCGGCACCGGCACCCGGTGGGTGCCCGCCGCGCGCGGCGTCGACTTCGGGTTGACCGCCGAGGAGGCGGTCGCCCAGGTCCGGGAGCACCAGCCGGACGTGGTCTTCCTCTGCTCGCCGAACAACCCCACCGGCACCGCACTGGACCCGGCGGTGATCGCCGCGGTGCTCGACGTCGCGCCCGGCATGGTGGTAGTGGACGAGGCGTACGCCGAGTTCGCCAGGCCCGGGACGGTCAGCGCCCTCGCGGTGCTGCCCGGCCACCCGCGACTGGTGGTCACCCGGACGATGAGCAAGGCGTTCGGCTTCGCCGGTGGCCGGCTGGGTTACCTGGCCGCCGACCCGGCGGTGGTGCGGGCGGTGCAGCTCGTCCGTCTGCCGTACCACCTCTCCGCGCTCACCCAGGCCGCCGCACGTGCGGCGGTGGCGCACCGCGACGCCCTTCTCGGTACGGTGAGCGCGATCATGGCGCAGCGGGACCGTATCGTGGCGACGCTGCGCGAGCGGGGGTTGCGGGTCGCCGACAGCGACGCCAACTTCGTGCTCTTCGAGGTGGGCGGCGACCAGACAGTCGTCTGGAACGCCCTGCTGGCACAGGGGGTGCTGGTCCGTGACGTCGGCCTGCCCGGCTGGCTGCGGGTGACCGCCGGCACCGCCGCCGAGACCGACGCCTTCCTTTCTGCAATGGAGACTTCGCAATGAGTCGGACCGCCCGGGTGGAACGGATCACCAAGGAGACCAAGGTCCTCGTCGAGATCGATCTCGACGGCACCGGTGCCGCCGAGATCAGCACCGGCGTCGGCTTCTACGACCACATGCTGCACCAGATCGCCCGGCACGGCGGCTTCGACCTGACCGTGCGCACGGTGGGTGACCTGGAGATCGACGCGCACCACACGATCGAGGACACCGCGCTGGCGCTGGGTGCGGCGTTCGACCAGGCGCTGGGCGACAAGGCCGGCATCCGGCGGTACGGCTCGGCCACGGTGCCGATGGACGAGGTGCTGGTGCGGGCCGCCGTGGACCTCTCCGGTCGGCCGTACGTGGTGCACGACGAGCCGGTGCTCGCCCCGTACATCGGGCCGGTGTACGCGACCAGCATGACCCGCCACATCTGGGAGTCCTTCGGTCAGGCGGCCCGGGTCACGCTGCACGTCGACGTGCTGCGGGCGGCCCGTCCGGGTGGTCACCCTGACGCGCACCACGTGGTGGAGGCGCAGTTCAAGGCGGTCTCCCGCGCGTTGCGCGAGGCCACCTCGATCGATCCGCGTTCCGCCGGAGCGATCCCGAGCACGAAGGGCGCGCTCTGATGAGCGCGAGGAGTGCAGCGCAGCGGAGCCCCGCAGTCGCGAATGGAAGGTGGCTCTGATGAGCGCGAGGAGTGCAGCGCAGCGGAGCCCCGCAGTCGCGAATGGAAGGTGGCTCTGATGAGCGCGAGGAGTGCAGCGCAGCGGAGCC
>NZ_JBEXHV010000009.1:0-86740 GCF_040608275.1 Micromonospora sp. NPDC005205 | reverse complement strand
GCCCCGCAGTCGCGAATGGAGGGTGGCTCTGATGGGTGCCGCGTTGCCGACGTTGCTGCTGATCCTGGCCGGGGTGCTGGTGGGCGGCACCTGGTCGCTCTACCGGCAGGGCGCGCCGAAGGCCGCCGTGTTGATCACCGCGGTACTCGCGGTGCTCGCCACTGTCGCCGGCGTGCTGCGGCTGCTGCCGGAGAACGGGTGATCGGGGTGACGACATGAGTGACGTGGTGGTGCTCGACTACGGCTCGGGCAACCTGCGCTCGGCGGAGCGGGCGCTGGCCGCCGCCGGAGCGGACGTCCGGGTGACCGACGACCTGGCCGCGGCGGCTGCCGCCGACGGTCTGGTGGTGCCGGGTGTGGGCGCGTACGCGGCGTGCATGGCGGGGATCGAGGCGCTGGGCGCCGGTCCGGTGATCGCCGAACGGGTGGCTGCCGGCCGGCCGGTGCTCGGCATCTGCGTGGGCATGCAGGTGCTCTTCGAGCACGGTGACGAGCATGGCGTGGTGACCAAGGGGCTGGGGCTGCTGCCCGGCGGGGTGACCCGGTTGGCCGCCGCCCGGTTGCCGCACATGGGCTGGAACACGGTCCGGGCTCCGCGGGAGTCGGTGCTGTTCGCCGGGTTGACGGAGCAGAGCCGGTTCTACTTCGTCCACTCGTACGCGATGGGCGACCCGGCGGCGTTGGTCGCTGCCGGTGCCACTGTGACCACCGCCCACCACGACACGGATTTCGTCGCGGCGGTGGAGCGTGGCTCGTTGTCGGCGGCCCAGTTCCACCCGGAGAAGTCCGCCGACACCGGTGCCGCGCTGCTGCGCAACTGGCTCGCCACGTTGCCCAGCGGTGATTGAGCGCCGTCGCGCGGTGCCCGAGCAACGGGCGTCGCGGTGAGCCGGGAGCGCGCTCGCCGACGGGCGGAGCGGGAGGCGGAGCAGGCCCGGGAACGGGCGGTCCGGCAGCGTCAGGTCGCCCGCCGGCAACGCCGTCGCGCGGTGGTCCGCAGTTTGACGCCACGGCTGCGGCGGGGTCGCTCCGGCCGGCTGGCCCGGCACACTAGGGGTGAGCGGGCCGCGATCGTGCTGCTCACCGGCGCGGCGTTGCTCCTGATCTGGACGTTTGTCGACAACCTGGCGTTGCGTATCGCGCTGATCGCGCTCTTGCTGCTCGTACTGCCGGCGATCGTGGTGATCGCCCTGGACCGTCGTACCTGATCGAGGAGAAGACCTTGAGCCTCACCCTGTTACCCGCCGTGGATGTTGCTGACGGCCGGGCCGTCCGGCTCGTTCAGGGCGCCCTCGGAAGCGAGAGCATCTACGGCGACCCGTTGGACGCGGCGCTGGCCTGGCAGCAGGACGGCGCGGAGTGGATCCACCTGGTCGACCTGGACGCGGCGTTCGGTCGGGGCACCAACGCGCACCTGCTCGCGGAGGTGGTGCGCCAGCTGGACGTGAAGGTGGAGCTCTCCGGGGGCATCCGTGATGACGAGTCGCTGCGCGCGGCGCTGGGCACCGGAGCGGCCCGGGTGAACATCGGGACCGCCGCCCTGGAGGACCCGGTCTGGTGTGACCGGGTGGTCGCGGAGTACGGCGACCGGGTGGCCATCGGGCTGGACGTGCGGGGTAACACCCTGTCGGCGCGGGGTTGGACCCGCGACGGTGGTGACCTGTACGAGGTGCTGGAGCGGTTGGACAAGGCGGGCGCGAGTCGGTACGTAGTGACCGACATCACCAAGGACGGCACGATGCGCGGGCCGAACCTGGATCTGCTGCGCGAGGTGTGTGCCCGTACGGACCGGCCGGTGATCGCCTCGGGTGGGGTGTCCACCCTGGACGACCTGCGGGCGTTGGCGAGCCTGGAGTCGGCCGGGGTGGAGGGCGTGATCGCCGGTAAGGCGCTCTACGCGGGTGCCTTCACGGTGGCCGAGGCGCTGCGAACGCTGGCCGAGGCGTGACGACGACCCGGCTGGGGTCGGGCGGCCCGTGGGAGCAGCGCTACGGGTACTCCCGGGTGGTCCGGGCCGGTGAGCGGGCCTGGACGGCCGGTTGCACGGCGACGGTGGACGGCCGGGTGGTGCACGTCGGTGACGCGGCCGCGCAGACCGCGCAGGCGCTGCGGATCGGGTTGGCCGCGCTCGCCGAGGTGGGTGCGGAGCCGGGCGATGTGGTCCGGACCCGGATGTACGTGACGGACCGGTTGCACGCCGACGAGGTGGGCCGGGCGCACAATGCTGTCTTCGGTGCGGTGCGGCCGGCGGCCACCCTGGTGGTGGTGGCCGGTCTGCTGGACCCGGAGCACCTGGTCGAGGTGGAGTTGGAGGCGTACCTCGGCGATCGCTGAGGTGACCGCCCTCGCGGCCCGCCGGGTGGTCCCGCAGCCCGATAAGTTGTGCACAACTTAATTGTGGGCTACGGTTCAGTGGTGACGGATGACCTGGTGCTGCGCCGGCAGGTGTGCTTCGCGCTCTACGCCGCGTCGCGCGCACTGACCGACGTCTACCGGCCGATCCTCGACGAGGTCGGGTTGACCTACCCGCAGTACCTGGTGCTGCTGGTGCTCTGGGAGCGTCCCGACGACGCCCCCACGGTGTCCGAGTTGGGCTCCGAGCTGCGGCTGGACTCCGGCACGCTCTCCCCGCTGCTCAAGCGGCTGGAGGGGGCGGGCCTGGTGGTGCGGCGGCGGTCGGCCCGCGACGAGCGGCGGGTCGAGGTGGGCCTCACCGAGCAGGGCCGGGCGCTGCGCGAGCGGGTCTGCGATGTCCCGCTGCGGATCGCGCAGGCCACCGGGCTGGGCTTCGGCGAGCTCGTCGCGCTGCGCGACACCCTCACCCGGGTCACCGACACCATCCACCGACAGAAGGAGCAGTGACCACCATGCAGGTTGTCTACACCGCATCCGCGACCGCCACCGGCGACGGCCGGGACGGCCACGTCGAGACCTCCGACGGCACGTTCGCACTCGACCTGGCAGTGCCGAAGGAGATGGGTGGCGCGGGTGGCGCGGCCAACCCCGAGCAGCTCTTCGCCGCCGGTTACGCGGCCTGCTTCCACAGCGCGCTGCGGCTGGTGGCCCGCCGGGCCAAGGCCGACGTGACCGGTTCCGTGGTCGGCGCCGAGGTGGGCATCGGCCCGAACGGCAGCGGCGGCTTCGGGCTCACCGTGCAGCTCGTCGTCGACCTGCCCGCCGCGCCCCGCGAGGTCGCCGAGCAGATCGTCGAGCAGGCCCACCAGGTCTGCCCGTACTCCAACGCCACCCGTGGCAACGTCGACGTCACCCTCACCGTCCGCGAGACCCTGGCCGCGTGACCTCGCGGCCCCAGGCCCCCATCCGCGGACGAGAGGACGACCACCCTGTGACCAGCAACCGCGAGATCCACCTGGCCAGCCGCCCCCAGGGCTGGCCCACCGAAGACACCTTCCGGCTCGTCGAGACCGAGGTGCCGACGCCCGGACCGGGCCAGATCGTGGTCCGCAACCAGTACATGTCCGTCGACCCGTACATGCGCGGACGGATGAACGACGTCAAGTCGTACGTGCCGCCGTTCGCGCTCGACGCGCCGCTCGACGGTGCCGCGATCGGTGAGGTGGTGGCCAGCGAGGCGGCGGACGTCGCCGTCGGGACCACAGTCCTGCACGGGCTGGGCTGGCGGGAGTACGCGCTGCTCGACGCCGCCGCGGCCCGCCCCGTCGACCCGAGCATCGCCCCGGCCAGCGCGTACCTGAGCGTGCTCGGCATGATCGGTTTGACCGCGTACGCCGGGCTGCTGGAGGTGGCCGCGATGAAGCCCGGCGAGACGGTCTTCGTCTCCGCCGCGGCCGGCGCGGTGGGCAGCCTGGTCGGCCAGATCGCCAAACTCAAGGGCGCCGGCCGGGTGATCGGCAGTGCCGGCTCGCCGGCCAAGGTCGAGCGGCTGCGGGCGCTGGGCTTCGACGCCGCCTTCGACTACCACGACGGGGTCCGCGAGTCGCTGCGGGCGGCCGCCCCGGACGGCGTCGACGTCTACTTCGACAACGTCGGCGGCGACCACCTGGAGGCCGCCATCTCGGTCATGAACCTGCACGGTCGGGCCGCCATCTGCGGCATGATCTCGCAGTACAACGCCACCGAACCGTCGGCCGCGCCGCGCAACCTGGCGCTGGTCATCGGCAAGCGGCTCACCCTGCGCGGCTTCCTGGTCAACGACCACAACGACGTGCGGGCGGCGTTCGTGCGCGACGTCTCGGGCTGGCTGCGCGACGGCACGCTGTCCTACGACGAGACGATCGTGGACGGCATCGAGAACGCACCGAGCGCGTTCCTCGGCCTGCTGCGCGGCGACAACCTCGGCAAGATGCTCGTCCGCGTGTGACGCAGACCTCTCTCGCGGCGGTCGACCCGATCGGGTCGACCGCCGTGCCGCGTCCGGAGGATAGGCTCGCGGCATGACGGTGGCGGTACGGGTGATCCCGTGTCTGGACGTGGACGCCGGGCGGGTGGTCAAGGGGGTCAACTTCCTCGACCTGCGTGACGCTGGCGATCCGGTGGAGCTGGCCGCCGCGTACGACCGGGCCGGCGCGGACGAGTTGACCTTCCTCGACGTCACGGCGTCCTCCAGCGACCGGGGCACCATGCTCGACGTGGTGCGCCGCACCGCCGAGTCGGTGTTCATCCCGCTGACCGTCGGCGGTGGGGTCCGGCAGGTCGGCGACGTGGACACGCTGCTACGCGCCGGTGCGGACAAGGTCGGCGTGAACACCGCCGCCATCGCCCGTCCGGAGCTGATCGCCGAGATCGCCGACCGGTTCGGCAGGCAGGTGCTCGTGCTCTCCCTCGACGTGCGGCGCTCGCCGAACGGCGGCACGCCCAGCGGCTTCGAGGTCACCACCCACGGGGGTCGGCGTGGCACCGGCATCGACGCCGTGTGGTGGGCGCACCGGAGCGCCGAGTTGGGCGCGGGGGAGATCCTGCTCAACTCGATGGACGCCGACGGCACCAAGGCGGGTTTCGATCTGGAGCTGATCGCCGCGGTGCGCGCGGTGGTGGACGTGCCGGTCGTGGCCAGCGGGGGCGCCGGTGAGGTGGCCCACTTTCCGCCAGCGATCGGCGCCGGCGCGGACGCGGTGCTCGCCGCCAGCGTCTTCCACTTCGGAGAGCTGACCGTCGCCGAGGTCAAGGACGCGCTGCGCCTCGGCGGCCACCCGGTGCGCTGAGCAGCTCAGCGCTCGCCGGACTGCCCCTCCGGTGACCGACGCGGGGTCGGAATCGAACGGACCGCGTACTCCTGGACGGCGGCCGCGTGGTCGGCCTCGTCCAGGATCCAGTCCGCGCTGCCGGGCGCGTGCCGGCGGGTCAACACACCCTGCACGGTGTCCACTGTGGTCGCGACACCCGCACGCGGGCGGGTACGCCACAGCTGCTCACCCTCGGCGGTGATCCGGAACCAACCGTCGGCGACGCTGACCAGCCCGGCGCCGACCAGCCGCTGCACCGCGGCCTCCACCTCGTGTCGCTGCGGAATCGCATGGTTGAGGTGGTCGGCTGTGGAGAGCACGTCGGTCAGGCGGACGCCCTCCGGCCGGCGGCTTGTCGCCGACCGACGGTGCCGTCCGGCGCCGCTCGCGATGACGAGCGACACGAAGATCCAGGCGTCGTTCCAGCGCCAACCGTTCTCCCCCATGCACAGATGATGACGGCGCGCGTCGCGGAAGGGAACACCCACCCACGAACCGGTGCGCGGGACCACCCCCACGTACCGGTTCGCGAACGGTCGGTGAGGTTCAGCCGGCCGGGGCGGCCGGCGCGGAGTTGCCCGGCGGGGGCGCGGCAGTGTCCGGTGCGGCAGCCTCCGGCACGGCGAACAGCGGAATGAAGAACTGGGCCAACGGACCGATGGCCAGTGCGTACGCGACGGTCCCCAGACCGACGGTGCCGCCGAGCAGCCAGCCCAGCGCCAGCACTGTGACCTCGATGACGGTGCGCACCAGTCGGATCGACAGGCCGGGTCGGCGGGCCACGTACCCGGTCATCAGACCGTCGCGGGGGCCGGGCCCCAACCGGGCGCCGAGGTAGAGAGCGGTGGCGGCGCCGTTGGCGACGATCCCGCTGACCAGCATCGCGATCCGGACGCCGAGCGGCCCGCCCGCGGGCAGCAGGACCAGTGTGGCGTCCACGACCAGGCCGATCACCACGACGTTGCTGACCGTGCCGAGGCCGGGGCGCTGCCGCAGCGGGATCCAGAGCAGCAGGACCAGCGCACCGACGGCGATGGTGACAGTGCCGAAGGAGAGCCCGGTCCGCTTGGAGAGCCCCTGGTGGAACACGTCCCACGGGTCGAGGCCCAGGCCGGAGCGGATCATGAGGGCCATGCTGACGCCGTAGACAATGAGCCCGAGGTAGAGCTGGACCAACCGTCGAACCGGCCGGTGTCGCAGATTGCCAAGCAGTGCCATGCGTGCCACCCTAGGTGCCAATCCTCGTCGAGGAAGATGCCAATATTCGAGGAGTGGCTATGACCGGGCAGGTGCGCGGCGTCCAATTGGCCCGTCTGCTCGGGCAGTGGCATGCCCTGCCGGGCCGCCGCCGCAGCCCCGACTACGCCGCGCTGGCCGGCTCGGTGCGCGGGCTCCTCGCCGACGGCCGGCTGCCGCTGGGCGTCCGCCTCCCGGCCGAACGGGAGCTGGCCGAGGCGCTGCGGATCAGCCGGACCACGGTGACCGCCGCCTACCGGCAGCTACGCGAGACCGGGCACCTGGCCAGCCGGCGGGGCGCCGGCAGTTGGACGATGCTGCCCGGCAACCACCGGGTGGCCAGCACCGGCCTGTGGACCCCGCTGGACGACCGGGAGATGCTCGACCTCGGTGTCGCCGCGCTGGCCGCACCGCCGCAACTGCTCTCGGCCGCGCGAGCCGCAGCCGAGGACCTGCCCCGCTACCTGAGCGGGGCCGGTTACCACCCGACCGGCGTCATCGAGCTGCGCGAGGCGGTGGCCGACGGGTACACCGCCCGAGGTCTGCCAACCTCGGCCGACCAGATCATGGTCACCAGCGGCACCCAGCACGCACTGGATCTGGTGCTGCGGCTTGCCCTGACCCCGGGCGGCACCGTGCTGGTCGAGTCCCCGACCTACCCCAACGCCCTCGCCGCCCTGGCCGGCCGTCGGGCTCGGATCAGCACCCACGGGCTGGCCGCCGACGCCGGCTGGGAACCCGACCTGCTGCTGGGCAGTCTCCGACAGACCCGGCCCAAGCTGGCCTACCTGATTCCCGAGTTCCAGAACCCGACGGGTCACCTGATGCCCGCCTCACTGCGCGAGCGCGTGGTGGCCGCCGCGCACGCGGTCGGCACCGATCTGATCATCGACGAGTCCTTCGTGGACCTGTCGATGGACGGCACCGAGGTGCCACCCCCGGTCGCCACCTACGACCGGCACAGCCGGGTGATCAGCATCGGCGGGATGAGCAAGCCCTACTGGGGTGGCCTGCGGATCGGCTGGGTGCGCGCGTCCGCGCCGCAGGTGCAGCGGCTGGCCGCCGTGCGGGTCGGGGTCGACATGGCCAGCCCGGTGTTGGACCAACTGGTCGCGGTGCACCTGCTCGCTCACGCCGAGGCCATCGTCGCCGACCGGCGCGTCCAGTTGGCCGTCCAGCGGGACGCCCTGCTCGGCGCGCTGGCGCACCAACTGCCGGAGTGGCGGGTCACAGTGCCGCGGGGTGGCGTGACGCTGTGGGCCGAGTTGGACGGCCCGGTCTCGAGCGCGTTGGCCCGGGCCGCGGAGGAGGTCGGCGTACGGCTGGCCCCCGGCCCACGGTTCGGCCTGGACGGCACCATGGAGCGGTTCCTGCGGCTGCCGTTCACCCTGCCCGCGGCGGACCTGGTGGAGGCCGTGGGGCGGATCGCGGCGGTGCGTTACGACCTGGACCGTACCGGCCGCCAGCGGTGGCGGGAGCCCGCCGTCATCGCCTGAGCCAGCGCCGAACCACCAGCGGCATCCGCCAGCACCATTATGCCGGGAATGCGTCATCCGCCCCAGCTCGGCTGTCAGACTCCCCTGGTGGGCCAGGACAGCGGGACACGCGGGGTCCGCCGCAGTGCGCCGGGCTCGCGGGCGACCCCGCTGGAACTCTTCTACGACCTGGTCTTCGTCTTCGCGTTCCTGCACGTCACCACGGTGGCCTCCGCCAATCCGACCGCCCGTGGCCTGGTCCAGTGCCTGGTGCTGCTGGCCCTGCTCTGGTGGTGCTGGTCGGCGTTCGCCCTGCTGGGCAACCTGATCCGTACCGACCAGGGGATCGTCCCGGCGGTCGGCTTCGTCACCATCGCCGCCGCCTTCGTGCTGGCGCTGAGTCTGCCGAAGGCGTTCGTCGACCGTCCCGGTGGGCTGTTCGGTCCGCTGGTCTTCGCGACCTGCTACTTCCTCGTCCGGGTGAGCGAGAGTGTGATCTTCCTGTGGATCGGCCGCCGGAACCGCGACGTGCGTCGACGCTGGCAGCTGCTCGCCCTGCCGGCGGTCGTGGCCACGGCCCTCATCGTGGCCGCCGGGCTGCTGCCGCAGCGGCTCTTCGACGGAACAGCCGAGTCGGTGGCCCGCCTGCTGTGCTGGCTCGCGGCCCTCGGCGTGGAGTACGGGGCCGGCCTCGCGCTGCGGGGCACCGGGTGGACAGTGCTCTCCGCCGGGCACTGGGCGGAGCGGCACGGTCAGATCGTCCTGATCGCTCTCGGCGAGGCCATCATCGCACTCGGGTTCAGTCCCAGCGGAACCGCCGGTCTGCCGCTGACCTGGCCGGTGCTGATCGCCGCGGTGCTCGGCATCGCGGTGGCCGCGGCGATGTGGTGGGCGTACTTCGACACCCTGGCGCTCGGCATGGAACAGACCCTGCACCGCACCCGCGACCCGGACGCTCGCGCGGCCCTGGCCCGGAACGCCTACAGCTACCTGCACCTGCCGGTCATCGCCGGCGTCATCCTGTTCGCGCTCGGGCTCAAGGGGCTGATCCACGAAGGCGCCGATCCCACCACACCGAGCTGGGGCGTACCGCTGCCGAGCTTCGACCTGCTGGCGCTCTACGGTGGGGTCGCGCTCTACCTGCTCGCGCTCATCGTGCTCGGCCGGCGGATGCTCGGCGCCCCCCGCTGGCCCACGATCGGCGGGATCCTGCTGCTGATTGTGCTGGTGCCGGCTGCCGGGTCGCTACCCGAGCTGATCGCCTTGGCCATGGTGGCCCTCGCCACGGCGGTGGCGGTCGCGGCGCAGACGGTTGTCGACTCCCGGCGCCGGGCCGGGGTTCGGCAGACGGCGTTCGAGGAGCAGCTCGCCGCGGAGGAGGAGCACACGAGGTGGCGGGGCCACCACCTGTGAGGGCCCCGTGCCGGCGGGGAGCCGGGCACGGGACCCTCGGTCGGCTCACAGCTCGGCGAGCGTGCCCGCGTACATCTTGTCGATCTCGGTGGCGAAGTTGCTCTCCACCCCACGCCGCTTGATCTTCAACGACGGGGTGATCTCGCCGTCCTCGATCGTCAGGTCGCGCGGGAGGATGGCCACCTTCTTGATCGTCTCCCAGCGGTTGAGCTTGGAGTTCAGCTGGGCGACGTACTCCTCGACCATCGTCTGGGCCTCAGCCGACGTGACGATCTCGGTGTAGCTGCGCCCCTCCAGCGGGCCGCCGGCGACCCAGCCCCGGATGGCGTCCGGGTCCAGGGTGACGAGCATCGTGCAGAAGTTGCGGGCCTGACCCACGACGACCGCCTGCGAGGTGTACGGGCAGATGGCCTTGAACATGCCCTCGATGTGCGACGGTGCGATGTACTTGCCGCCCGAGGTCTTGACCAGGTCCTTCTTGCGGTCGGTGATGCGGAGGTAGCCCTGCTCGTCCAGGGTGCCGATGTCACCGGTACGGAAGAAGCCCTCCTCGGTGAACGAGGCGGCGGTCTCCTCCGGCAGGTTGTGGTAGCCGCGCATCACCGGCCGACCCCGCACCAGGATCTCCCCGTCGGTGTCGATCTTGCACTCCAGGTCGCCCATGGCCCGGCCCACGGTGCCGATCCGCAGCCCGGCCGGCGGGTTGACGAAGTTGCCCGCGCTGGTCTCGGTCAGGCCGTAGCCCTCGGAGATCGGCAGGTTCGCGGCGGCGAAGAAGGTGGCGATCTCCGGGCTGAGCGGCGCGGCACCGGACACCAGCACCCGCATCCGGCCGCCCAGACGGGCCTGGAGCTTGCTGAACACCAGCTTCTCGGCCAGCCCGTATCGCACCTTCAACCCGGCCGGCACCGGCTTGCCGGCCTGCTCCAGGGCGATCTTCTCCTTGCCGACGCCGACGGCCCAGCCGAAGATCTTCGCCTTGGCGCCGCCGGCGCCCTGCGCGGTGGTCACTGCCTTGTTGTAGACCTTCTCGAACACCCGGGGAGCGCCGCACATCAGCGTCGGGCGGATGACCGAGAGAAGCTCGACCAGCTTGTCCACCCGCCCGTCGACGTAGGTGGGCAGGCCGACGTGGATGGCGCCGCAGAGCAGGGTCTTGCCGAACGAGTGGGCCAGCGGCAGCCACAGGTACTGCAGGTCGTCGTCGCGCAGCAGCCCGACCTCCGCCTGCGCCACCGCCTCCCAGCACCAGCCGCCGTGCAGCAGCTCGACGCCCTTGGGCTGGCCGGTGGTGCCGGAGGTGTAGATCAAGGTGGCCAGGTGGTCCGGGCCGATGCCGGCCACCAGCATGTCGATCAGCTCCGGCTCGGCGGCCAGCGCCTGGGTGCCGCGCTCCTCCAGGTCGGCGAGCGTCAGCTGCGCGACAGCGGCGTCCGGGTCGACGGCGCCGTCGAGAAGCACCACGTGGGTGAGCGCGGGCAGGGTCGCCCCGGCGATCTTCGCCGCCTGGGCCGGGTTCTCCGCGAACAGCACCTTCGAACCGGAGTCGGCGATGATGTACGTCGCGTCGGCCGGCTCGGTGGTCGGGTAGACGGTGGTGGTCGCGCCGCCGGCACACATGATGCCGAGGTCGGCGATCACCCACTCCAGCCGGGTGTTGGCGAGGATCGCGACCGGGTCCTCCTGGCCGACGCCCAGGCCGTGCAGGCCGGCGGCGACCGCCTTGGCGCGCTGACCGACCTGAGCCCAGGTCAGCCAGACAGGCCCCGAGTCGTCGGGGTTCGGGGACGCGAACGCGTGCCGGTCGGGGGTGGCCGCCACACGCTTGAGGAACATGTCCGGGATGGAGCGGTACGGTACATCGAGAGCCATCGCTGTAGCCGCCTTCGGGGGTGGTGGCGTGACGGTCGTCACGTCATGATGGTTACCGAACAGTATTGCCTGTCACCGTGCATCGGCTAGCCCTGGTGATCGTCCGGCCGGCCCATCTCACCAAGCGGTACGGCCGATCAGGCGTACCGGGCAGCCACCACTGACCAGTCGTAGGTGGCCCGGACCCAGTTGCGCCGGGCGGCCAGGGCGTCGCGGATCCCGTCGTCGTCGGTGGTCCGCAGCGCCTCCTCCGCGTCCAGGTACGTCGCCAAGCCCTGGTTGAACCGGTCTGCCGCACTCCGGAGCGCCGTCACCTCGTCCGCGTCGCTGTCCTGGGCGAGCACCGTGACGAGGTTGTGCGCGTCCGGGTCGACCTGGCTCTCCTTGCTGTAGGAGAAGAGGTCGTTGCACCAGCAGACCAGGTCCACCGCCAGCAGGTCCAGGGCAACCAGCCCCGGGTTGGCGCGCTGGGTCGGCCCGGTGGGCCGCGTCGACGCCAGGTCGGTCAGGGTGAGGCAGGGATGCACGCCCCCGATGTGCCGGCGTAGCTGCACGTACTCCGCCACCTCGGGTACCCGCCGACGCTCCCGGTTGCCAGCCTCCCAGAGCAGCGCCAACAGGTACTCGCGCATCTGGCTGACGAACCGCAGCAGCAGCCCGGCGTGATCGTGCAGTCGGGTCCGGCGGCAGAGGTCGTGCAGCGCGTCACCCAGTGGCCCGACGGCGGGCGGTGCGACGTACGGGTCACCGCACCGGTCCAGCACGTCGAGCAGTGTGCTGATCGCCGGGCCCAGTCGGACCGGGTCGGCACCGAGGCCGTCCTCGTCGCAGGCGTCGTCCATGACGAAGAGCCAACTGATCAGGTCAGTGAGCAGCCGCAGGCCCTCCACCGAGCCGTCCAGGCAGGCGCGGCCGGCAAGTCCCGCGGCGTCGGCCCGTTCCAGGCGGTGCGCCCGTTGGCTGGAATCGACCAGCCCGAACGTGCGCGCCCAGTCGATACTCTCGCCCGCTACCTGGTCGGTGGCTTCGTGGCGTCCCGTGGGAAACGGGGGTTCCCGCAGCGCCGAGATCGCGAAGTCCCGCACAGTGAGCCCCCACTCCGTGCCGCCCGGCGCGGAGCGGCGCGGTGAAGCGTACGGGAGGAGGTATCTGCATGTATCGCTGGGTGTGGGAAATTCCACAGCCGTTTGGTGACCGTTTACGTACAGGCAGTCACATTCCCAGGTCGGCGGCCCGCAGTCGCCGAGCCGCCTCCGCCGAACCGTTCAGCTGGACCCGGGCCACCCGTTGCCGGCCGGAGAAGAACAGCACCAGTTCGGCCGGGGGGCCGACCAGGCGCAGTGGCTCCCCACCGCGACCGAGGGAGACCTCGCCGTGGCCGGGCGCCTGCACGTAGAGGTCCGCCGGAAAGCGCCGCAGTGCCAGCCGGGCCATCGGGGCCGCGCGTTTCCAGAGGGCGCCCTGCAGGCCGGTGGACAGATCGCGCGGCTGCCACCCGGAGCCGGCACGCCGGACGTCCTCGTGATGGATGAAGAACTCCATCGTGTTGGCCACCTCGTCGGTCAGCGGGTTGCTGACCGGGCTCCACAGCGGCGGTCGGCGCACCTGTGCCACCAGTTCGGGGTAGGGCCGTGCGGCGAGTCGCCGACGGACCCGCTCGGAATAGCCCCGTAGCGGCGGCAGCACGATCCCACCCGCCGCGTCCGGACGGCGCTCCCGCAGCACCAGATGCGCGGCGAGGTCGCGGGTCGCCCAGCCCTCGTTGACAGTAGGGGCGTCCGGCCCGAGGGCCAGTAGAAGATCGGCCAGCGCCTCGCGCTCGGCTCGGGCGTACCGCGGCATGGCCCGATCGTAGGCCCGGTGGTCCGTCGGCGCGCGGCGGCCGACGCCGGTCGGCACCTGCGGCACGCCGCCGCCCGGTACGTGATGGTCGACATATGCAGTCAGGGTCGGCGGCATTGGCCCCGAGCGGTAAGGATGAGGGAGATAATTGCGGCTTACGGCGGGGGAGAGCGTGGCGAGCAAGACAAGTCGGGACGTTCTCAGTCGAGGGCTGGGCGTCCTGCGGCAGGCGATCCGTGAGCAGCCGCGGATCTTTTCGGTGGCGGTCGTCGGCAGCGTGCTCTTCGGCGGGATGATCATTGTCAGCGCCCGGGTCGTCGGGTCGGTCATCGGTGAGGTGGCGCTTCCGGCCATCGAACGTGGCGAGGTGGGCGCCGGCACCCTGGCGCTGGCCGCGGCCGCGTTGTTCGGGATCAGCGTGCTGCGGGTGGCGGGCATCGTCGGCCGCCGGCTCGGCGCCGGCTACATGCAGTACCGCCTCCAGGCCTCCTACCGCCGCAGGGTGACCCGTCGGTACCTGGAGCTGCCGCTGTCCTGGCACCACCGCAACTCCACCGGCACCCTGCTGTCCAACGCCAACTCCGACGTGGAGGCGGCCTGGTACCCGATCGCGCCGCTGCCGTTCGCCGTCGGCACGTTGGTGATGCTGGTCGGCGCGATCGTGTCGCTCTTCGCCACCGACTGGGCGCTCGCCCTGGTCGGGCTCGCGGTCTTCCCCGCCCTGTTCGCGCTCAACGTCGTCTACTCCCGTCGGATGGCCCCCCGGCAGGCCCGGGCGCAGCGCCTGCGCGCCGAGGTCAGCGGCATCGCCCACGAGAGCTTCGACGGTGCCCTGGTGGTCAAGACGATGGGCCGCGAGGCCCAGGAGACCGCCCGGTTCGCGGGCCGCGCCGGCGAGCTGCGCGACTCGCTGATCGCGGTCGGTCGGCTGCGCGGCATCTTCGACCCGCTGCTGGAGACGCTGCCCAGCCTCGGCACCCTGGCCGTACTGGTGGTCGGGGCGTTCCGGTTGCGGCAGGGCGCGATCAGCGTGACCGAGCTGGTCAGCGTGGCTTTCCTCTTCACCGTGCTGGCCTTCCCGGTGCGGGCCATCGGTTGGGTGCTGGCCGAGCTGCCGCGCAGCGTCGCCGGCTGGGACCGGGTGCGCCGGGTGCTCGACGCCACCGGCGAGATGCCGTACGGGCAGCGGGTGCTCGACCCGGACGGCGCCGGCCCGGCCACCCTCACCTTCACCGACGTGCACTACTCCTACCCGCCGGCCGAAGCGCACCCGCCCGGTGCGCAGGTCCTCGGCGAGGTCGGCTTCACGGTGCCGTCCGGTCGGACGGTGGCCCTGGTGGGGCCGACCGGCGCCGGCAAGTCCACCATCACCTCGCTGGCGGTGCGCCTCGTCGACCCGGACTCCGGCACGGTGAGCCTGGACGGCGTGGACGTGCGCGAGCTGACCTCCGCGTCGTTGGCCGGCACTGTGGCCCTGGTCGCCCAGGTGCCCTTCATCTTCGACGACACGGTCCGCGCCAACATCGCCCTCGACCGGCCCGGTGTCGACGACGAGGTGGTCTGGGCGGCGCTGCGGCTGGCCGAGGCGGACGGTTTCGTCGCCGCGCTGCCCGACGGTCTGGACACCATGGTCGGCGAGCGGGGCACCTCGCTCTCCGGCGGTCAGCGGCAGCGGCTCACCCTGGCCCGCGCGCTGGCCGGTCGACCGCGCCTGCTGGTGCTCGACGACGCGACGAGCGCTGTCGACCCCCGAGTGGAGGCGGCCATCCTGGCGGGGCTGCGGTCCTCGACCACGCAGACAGGCGTTCCCGCCGCGTCGATCCTGGTGGTGGCGTACCGCCGGGCCACCATTGCGCTCGCCGACGAGGTCATCTACGTGGAGCAGGGACGGGTGGTCGCCCGGGGCACCCACAGCGAGTTGTTGGCCACCGTGCCCGGCTACGTCGACCTGGTCACCGCCTACGAGCAGGCCGAGGTGGAGCGGGCACAGGAAAGTTCCTACGGCGACGACGTGGCGCCGCTGCCGTCGGGCCTGGAGATCGAGGTGGACCGGTGACGGCGAAAGGCGAGATGGACGACGCCCGGCAGGAGACGACCTGGCAGACGCTGCGTCGCGGCCTGGCGCTCTCCCCGGAGCTGCGGATCGGTCTGGCCGGCACGTTGGCCCTGGCGTTGGTCTACATGGTGGGTCGGGTCGCCGTGCCGGTCGCCGTGCAGCAGGGCATCGACCGGGGCCTGGTCGGTGGTCTGAATCTGAACGTGGTGTGGACGGTGGTGGCCGTCACCGCGGCGATCCTGACGGTCACCACGATCTGCGGCTACCTGATGATGCGCCGGCTGTTCACCGTCAGCGAGACGGCGCTGGCCAACGTCCGGACGCGCGCGTTCCGCCACGTGCACGACCTGTCGATGTTGCACCAGCAGTCGGAGCGACGCGGTTCGCTGGTCTCGCGGGTCACCAGCGACGTGGACCAGATCACCCAGTTCCTCCAGTGGGGCGGGGTGATCCTGCTGGTCAACCTCGGTCAGCTGGTGGTCACCACAGCCGTCATGCTGGCGTACTCCTGGCAGTTGACACTTGTGGTGCTGGCCGCGTTCCTGCCGGCGGTGTTCGTCATCCGGCAGTTGCAACGTCGCCTCGGCGGCGCGTACGCGACGGTGCGTCAACGCACCGGGACGTTGCTCGGCGCGATCGGCGAGAGCGTGGTGGGCGCGCCGGTGATCCGGGCGTACGGGATCGCCGGGCGCACCGAGCGGCGGCTGGACGAGGCGATCGACAGCCAGCGGCTGGCCCAGCAGCGGGCGATCCGGATCAGCATCGTGGGCAGCTCGGTCGGGGAGTTGGCGGCAGGGTTGGCGCTGGCCGGCGTGGTGGTGCTCGGCGTGCTGTTGGGGGTGGACGGCACGCTGTCGATCGGCCAGCTGACGGCGTTCCTCTTCCTGGTGACGCTCTTCATCCAGCCGGTGCAGATCGCCACCGAGGTGCTCAACGAGGCGCAGAACGCGATCGCCGGGTGGCGTCGGGTGCTGGACGTGCTGGATGTCGCGCCGGACGTGGCCGACCCGGGGGAGCAGGGGCGGGAGCTGCCGGGCGGGCCGTTGGACATCCGGTTCGCCGGTGTGCGGTTCGCCTATCCGGGTGGTCCGCCGGTGCTGCACGACATCGATCTGGAGATCCCGGCGAAGAGTCGGGTGGCGGTGGTCGGTGAGACGGGCAGCGGCAAGACCACGTTCGCCAAGTTGCTGACCCGGCTGATGGATCCGTCGGCCGGGGCGGTGCTGCTGTCCGGGGTGCCGCTGACCGACGTCCGGTTCGGCTCGCTGCGCTCCCGCGTGGTGATGGTGCCACAGGACGGGTTCCTCTTCGACGCGACGGTGGGGGACAATGTCCGGTTCGCCCGTCCGGAGTTGACCGACGAGCAGTTGAGCGCCGCCTTCACCGAGCTGGGCCTGTCGGACTGGCTGGAGGGTCTGCCGGCGGGCCTGGACACCCCGGTCGGGGAGCGCGGTGAGGCGCTCAGCGTCGGGGAGCGGCAGCTTGTCGCGTTGGCCCGTGCGTACGTGGCCGACCCGGACCTGCTGGTGCTCGACGAGGCGACCAGCGCGGTGGACCCGGCGACCGAGGTGCGGTTGCAACGCACGCTGGACGCGGTCACCCGGGGTCGGACCACTCTCGCCATCGCGCACCGGCTCTCCACGGCGCAGGCCGCCGACGAGGTGATCGTGGTGGACCGGGGTCGGGTGGTGCAGCGCGGCCCGCACGACGAGCTTGTTCGCGACGCCGACTCGGTGTACGGCCTGCTCTACGCCTCCTGGCTGGAGCAGACCCGGTGAGGTGCGGCGGTGTGGTGGACGCGGGCGGGCGAGTGCTCTAGGCTCCGGGTTAGGTAAGCCTAACCTTCGAAGGAGGTCGCGCCCATGCGGCCCAACTCCGCCGAGATCGTCCGTACCCTCGTCGCCGGCCGCCTGCCCGGCCTCGTGCACCTGGCCCACCGGCCGGGCCCGCACCACGCCCGGCACGTCACCGACTCGGACGGGCGGGTGCTGCTGCTGGTGCCGGTGACCAGCCACCTGGCCGCCGCCCTGCAACCGGCCGCCGGGGGCAGCGACGTCGCTGTCGTGCTCGACGTGCTCGACCTGCCGCCCGCCGCCGGCGCGCCCGGCCTGGGTCGCGCCTGGGTGTCCGGCTGGGCGGCCGAGCTGCGCGGCGACGAGGCCCGCCACGCGGCGGTCGAGTTCGCCGCGGTCGAGCCGACCGGCGACCTGCTCGACCTGGGCACCCGGTTCCGGCTGTTCCGCTTCGAGGTGGTCGAGGTCCGCTGGGAGCGGGCCGGCGTCGTGCACCGGATCGACCCGGTGGAGTACGCCGAGGCCGAGCCGGACCCGGTGCATCCGGTCGAGGCCCGGCTGCTCGCCGACCTCGCCGAGTGCCACGGCGCCCAGGTGACGGAGTACCTGCGCCAGCAGCTCGGGTTGACCGAGCAGACCCCGGACGGGCCGCCCCGGGTGGTGCGCATCGACCGCTACGGGCTGGTGGTGGCCCTCGGCCGACCCGGCGCCCGGCGTCGGGTCCGGCTGGCCTTCCCGGGCCCGGTGACCGACCCGGCCGACCTGCCACAGCTGCTGCCACCGCTACAACCAACCGCCGACGCCCGCCCCCCGCACTAACCGCCCCGCGCCCCGCCCAAGCCCCGCCGCGCCCCCGCCCCGCCCCAGGCCCGCGTCGATCTTGCAATTCTGGTTGCTGTTACGCGTGGTGTGTCCCTTTGGTCGGGGCAGAAAGTGCAAGATCGCGCGGGGCGTTCGAGGTTGAGCGGGGCGTTGGCGGGTCAGGTTGGCAGCGGGCCGGTGAGGTAGCGCTGGATCGTGGGGCCGATCGCGGCCACCAGGGTTTCCGGGTCCGCCGAGGCGACCGGCTCAAGGCGCACCACGTGCCGCATCATGGCCAGGCCGATCATCTGGGTGGCCACCAGGGAGCCCCGCAGCGGTAGCTCGACCGGGTCGACGTCGAGGTTTTCCAGCACCCGGCGCAGCACCTGGGTGGTGACGAACTCGCGCAGCAGCCGAGCGGTCCACTCGTTGCTCACCGCGGAGCGCAGCAGTGCCTGTGCGGCGCTGCCGGCCGGGGAGTCCCAGACGCCGAGGAAGATGCGCACCATCCGCTCACCGACGCCGTCCCGGTCGCCGGCGAGCACCCTCGGCACCAGTTGACCGGGGTCGACCGGAAAGTTCATCGCGGCAAGGAAGAGCTGGTCCTTGCTGCCGAAGTAGTGGTGCACGAGCGCCGGGTCGACCTGCGCCGTGCCGGCGATGCCCCGGATCGAGGCGGCGTCGTAACCGCGTTCGGCGAACGCCGTCCGCGCCGCGTCGAGAATCGCCTCCCGGGTGCCCGGGTTGCCGGGTCGCCGGCCGGTCCGCCGCGTCATCGCCGCCCTTCGTTCGTCCGCCTCGGCCCGTCGTGCCGGCCCGGCCCACGCCGGGGTCGGCTGCCGCGCCGGCCGCCGCCCCCGGCGCTGGCGGTCAGCCGCTGCGTCGGCGCAGGGTGGCCGCCGCGAGCACCAGCGCCAGCACCACCGCGCCGAGAACCACGGCGACGTCGCGCCACATCCGGCCGGTCGGTTCGGCGTGGGCGCCGACCTCCTGCAACGCCTCGATGGCGTACGACAGGGGGAAGGCGTCGCTGAGCGCCTGGAGCCAGCCGGCCATCTGGTCACGGGCCACGAACAGCCCGCAGAGCAGCAGTTGGGGGACCACCACGACTGGCAGGAACTGTACTGCTTGGAACTCGGTGCGCGCGAAGGCACTGCACAGCAGCCCGAGGGCGACGCCGAGCACGGCGTCGAGCACGGCGATCCCGATCACCAGCCCGATGCTGCCGGCGGTCTCCAGATCGAAGATCCAGTACGCCACCGCGGCGGCGACGGCGGCCTGCACGGCGGCGGCCAGCCCGAACGCGATGCCGTACCCGAAGAGCAGATCGAGCTTGCCCAGCGGCGTGGTGAGCAGCCGCTCCAGCGTGCCCGAGGTGCGTTCCCGCAACATCGCGATGCTGGTCACCAGAAACATGATCACGAAGGGGAAGATGCCGAGCATCACCAGCGCGATCCGGTCGAAGGTGGTGGGTTGGCCGGGCGGGGTCGGTTGGTCGGCGTACATGAAGTAGACCAGGGTGAGCAGGACGGCCGGCACCACCACGAGCAGCGCGATGGTCCGCCGGTCGTGCCGGAGCTGACGGAGGATGCGCCCGGTGGTGGCGGCGAGAATTCGCGCGTTCATGCTGTCTCCCGTGCGGCTGTCGCGTCGGTGCTGGTGGAGGCGGTCTCGCCGGCCCGGATGAGCCGCAGGAACGCCTCGTCGAGGTCGTCCACACCGGCGGCGGCGCGGATCGCGGCGGGGCTGTCATCGGCGATCAACCGCCCCTGGCGGATCAGCAGCAGTTGGTCGCAGCGTGCCGCCTCGTCCATCACGTGGCTGGACACCAGCAGGGTGGTGCCGGCGGCGGCCATCGCGTGGAACCGGGCCCACAGATCGGCCCGCAGCACCGGGTCCTGGCCGACGGTCGGCTCGTCGAGGATGACCAGCTCCGGCTCCCCGACCAGGGCACACGCCAGCGAGGCTCGGCTGCGTTGACCACCGGAGAGGGTGGCGACCAGTTGACCGGCGGCCTCGGTCAGCCCGACGTCGCTGATCGCCCGGTCGGCCTCGGCGCGCCCCCGCCCGTACAGGGCCGCGAAGTAGCGGGCGTTCTCCCGGACGGTCAGGTCGGCGTAGACGCTGGGCGCCTGGGTCAGGTAGCCCACCCGGTGCCGCAGCGCGGGGGTGCCCGCCGGTTGACCGAGCACTGTGACCGTCCCGCCACCGACCAGCTGCACCCCGACCACCGCACGCATGAACGTGGTCTTGCCACTGCCGCTGGGGCCGAGCAGTCCGGTGACCGCGCCGCGCGGGACCCGGCAGCTGATGCCGTCCAGCACCCGCCGCCCACCCCGGTCCACGACCAGGTCTCGGACGGCTATCGCATCGTCCATCATGCACCTCCGCATAAACTCATCACCTGTTGAACTCAACGCTAGATGAAATATCGCGCCGGGCGCAACGCCCGCAGTGGTGTCGGGCGGGGCGACCGTCGCGCGGAGCGCGAGAACGGGCAGTAGGCTCCGGACCGGACACGAAGTCCGCCAACGGGCATTGCGCGCCGATCGGACGTACGGCACGATGGCGCGGTGGGTCACGCTCCGTTACCGGATAGCGGTTTTCTTGAGGATTGGGCCGCGCGGTTGCGGCAGGCCGCCGAGCGGCCGGTGGTCGGCATCCTGTTGCGCGGCAGCCACGCCCGCCGCGCCGCCACCGCGCACAGCGACGTCGACCTCGACGTGTTGGTCGGCGGTGCCCCGTACGCGGCCCGCCGGGCCTACCTGGACGAGTCCGCAGGCCAGGTCACTCACGTATCGGTGGCCGCCCGGGACATCCGGTCCTGGGTGCACCGTCTGGGCGAACCGGCCGACTGGGCCTTCGGGCTGCCGGTCACCGCGCCGGCACGGCTGCTCTGGGCCGACCCGCACTGGCGGCCCCGGATCGACCTGCCGGTGCTCTGCCAGCCCGCCGAGCCACCGCGACTGGAAGAGATGATCGCCACGCTGGGTAAGGCCGCCGCCGCCCGCGCGGCCAGCGACCGTCTCGGGGTCCGGCTCGCCGTCGCCGACCTGGCGCGGCTCTGCCCCTCGGTGCTGCGGCCGGCCAACCCGTCCGTGCGGGTCCACTCCCGCCGGGCGGCCTTCGCGGCGGCCCTGGAACTGCCGGTGGCACCACCCGGCTACCGGACGGACATGGTGCTCTGCCTCGGGCTGCGCCCGGGCGCGACCGGGCAGCTCTGGGCCGCCGCCGTACGGCTGGTCGCCGGCACGCTGCCGTTGATCAGGCCGTACGCCGAGGAGATCGCCGACACGGCCGGCGCGGACCTGGCCGCCGCCCTGGTCGACGGCCGGC
Source organism: Micromonospora sp. NPDC005205 (assembly GCF_040608275.1). Classification (NCBI taxonomy): domain Bacteria; kingdom Bacillati; phylum Actinomycetota; class Actinomycetes; order Micromonosporales; family Micromonosporaceae; genus Micromonospora; species Micromonospora sp. NPDC005205. The sequence goes on along the minus strand of NZ_JBEXHV010000009.1, from coordinate 65,712 downwards.
TGGACCGCTACGTCGCCCAGCTGGCCCGGCCAGCCGGGCCCTTGTCGCAGTCCGGGCTCTCGTCGCAGTCCGGACCCCTGTCGCAGTCCGGGCTCTCGTCGGAGCCTCGGCCCTCGTCGCAGCCATGGCTCTCGGGGCCTCCGCCGCAGCCGTGGCGGGAGCGGTCGGCGGTGCCCGCGCCGCGTGCGGGAGAATTGGTGACTGTGCCCGTACCTGATCCGCCGGTGACCGGCGTTCCCAGCGATCCGAACGAGCTGGCCGCGCCCGCGACGGCGCGCCCGTCCCGGCTCGCCCCGGCCATCGCCGCCCAGTTGCGCCGCACCGCCGACGGTCTGGTCGCCGCCGTGGTGCGCGCGCACGACTCCGGTGAGGTGCTGATGGTCGCCTGGATGGACGACGAGGCGTTGCATCGCACCCTCACCACCGGCCGGGCCACCTACTGGTCGCGCAGCCGCCGCGAATACTGGGTCAAGGGCGCCACCTCTGGGCACCACCAGTACGTGCGGTCGGTCGCCCTGGACTGCGACGGGGACGCGCTGCTGGTGAGCGTGGACCAGGTCGGCGCGGCCTGCCACACCGGCCACCGGACCTGCTTCTTCACCGAGCTGCCCGTCTCTACTCCGGAGGCACTGCCATGACCGACGGCACCGTCAGCCCCGACCTGGCCACCTTCACCGAGCTGGCCGCCGACTGGCGGGTGGTGCCGGTCACCCGGCGGCTGCTGGCCGACGCGGAGACCCCGGTCGGGGTCTACCGGAAGTTGGCCGGTGGACCGGGAACGTTCCTGTTGGAATCGGCCGAGCAGGGTGTCGGCTCGGCCGGCATGGCCTGGTCGCGGTACTCGTTCATCGGCGTACGCAGCAGCGCGACCCTGATCGCGCGCGACGGCGTGGCGACCTGGCTGGGCCAGCCGCCGGCCGGCCTGAGCACCGAGGGTGACCCGGTGCGGATGCTGCGCGAGACGGTGGCGGCGCTGGCCGGCCCGGTCGGGGACCCGTCCGACGGTCTGCCGCCGCTGACCGGGGGCATGGTCGGCTACCTCGGCTACGACCTGATCCGGCGCTTCGAGCGGTTGCCCGAGCTGACCGAGGACGACCTGGGCGTCCCGGAGCTGGGCATGATGCTCGCCACCGACCTGGTGGTGCTCGACCACTACGACGGCTCCGCGATCCTGGTCGCCAACGCGGTGCTGCCGCCGTTGGACGCCCCGGACCGCGCCTCGCAGGTCGCCGCCGCCTACCACCACGCGGTGGGCCGGTTGGATGCGATGACCACGGCGCTGTCCCGGCCCATCCCGCCGATGATCTCCACGGTCGAGCGTCCGCCGGCCGGCGAGGTGCTCTGTCGTACGCCCGACGGCGGCTACCCGAAGGCGGTGGACGCGGCCAAGGAGGCGATCAGGGCCGGTGAGTGCTTCCAGATCGTGCTCTCCCAGCGCTTCGAGCGGACGACCCACGCCGACCCGCTGGACGTCTACCGGGTGCTGCGCACCAGCAACCCCAGCCCGTACATGTACCTGCTGCGCTTCGACGGGTTCGACATCGTCGGCTCGTCCCCGGAGGCGCACCTGAAGGTCACCGGGGCCGCGGACGGGCAACGCCGGGCGTTGTTGCACCCGATCGCCGGCACCAGGCCGCGGGGCGGCACCCCCGCCGCCGACGCCGCCCTCGCCGCCGAGCTGCTCGCCGACCCGAAGGAACGAGCCGAGCACGTGATGCTTGTCGACCTCGGCCGCAACGACCTGGGTCGGGTCTGTCAGCCCGGCAGCGTGGAGGTGCCCGAGTTCGCCACCATCGAGCGTTACAGCCACGTGATGCACATCGTCTCCACCGTCACCGGGACGCTGCGTGACGACCAGAGCGCCTTCGACGCGTTGGCCGCGACCTTCCCGGCCGGCACGCTCTCCGGGGCGCCCAAGGTGCGCGCCATGGAGATCATCGAGGAGTTGGAGCCGGTCCGTCGTGGCCTCTACGGCGGCACCGTCGGCTACTTCGGCTTCGGCGGCGACCTGGACATGGCGATCGCCATCCGGACCGCGCTCATCCGCGACGGCCGCGCCTACGTCCAGGCCGGGGCGGGGGTGGTCGCCGACTCGGACCCGGCCGCCGAGGACCAGGAGACGCGGAACAAGGCGGCGGCCGTGCTGGCCGCGATCGCAGCCGCCGAAACCCTCCGGCCGGCTCGGTGAGCGCGAGGAGTTCGGCGCAGCGTTGCCCCGCAGTCGCTGACGAAGGACCAGCACGGTGAGCGCGAGGAGCGCGGCGGCGCAGCGGTGCCTGGCGGTCGCGGACGATGGGATGAGCTCGTGAGCGGCGGGGAGCGGTCCGTCGTGGGCCGGCGCGCGTTGACGTACGCCGTGCTGCTCTGCCTGGCCGGCGCGGGCCTGGCGCTGTGGGCCGCGACGCGCGGTTGGTCGGTCGAGCTGACGGTACGTCCGGCGCCGCTGCCGCCGGTGCGTGACACCCGCAGCGGTGCGAGCCTGCTGCCCTGGCTGCCGGCGTTGGCCCTGGTGACCCTGGCCGGGGGTGGCGCGGTGCTGGCCACCCGGGGCCGCCTGCGTCGGGTGCTCGGGGCGCTGCTCGGCGTACTCGGTCTGGCTGTGGCGGCCGGCGGCGGGTACGGGCTGGTGGCCGACGTGAGCGGCGCTGTGAGCCGGCAGTGGCCGGCGCTGTGCCTGCTCGGCGGCCTGTTGGCCGCCGGCGGAGGCTGGTGGACGGCGGTGCGTGGCGGTGACTGGCCGGCGATGGGCGCCCGGTACGAGCGTCCGGCGCGGAGCGCGCCGCAGGACGCGCCGGCGCAGAGCGACCCGACCGGGCCGCCGACGCCGTTGGCGGGGCGTCGGACCACCGAGGCGTGGGACGCGCTGGACCGGGGCGAGGACCCGACGGCCGACTGACGCGGTGCGCCCGCTGATCGCGGTGGCCCGCTGCTCGACTGGCCCGGTGGTCGCGACGCGCGGCTGACGCGCAGGCCGGAGGTTTGTCAGCCGACCGGCTGGCGCTCCCACTGGGTGCGGCTACTGGCGACGCGGGCGGCGGTCAGCTCTTCGACCAGGCGGTTGAGTTCGGCACGCTGGTCGGCGCGGGCCCGGTCGGCGCAGACCGCCTCCCAGGCGTTGCCCCGTGCTGTCCGCATCCGTCCCTCGCCCACCACGGCCCGTTCCACGGTGTGCACCACGCCGACGGCGAGCGATGCCACCGTCCGCGAGATCGTGGTCAGTCCGATGGTCGGGTGCGGCTCGGAAATGCTCATGATCACCTCGCGCGAGGAGTTGCGACGGTCGGGGCAGGCGCGCCATCGAGTCTGCCTGAGGACGATGCTCGCCCGTCGACGTTTCGCCGCGGTGACCACCCGGTCAACTGTCTCGCCTTGTCCGTGACCAGGGCCGTCCGGCAAACCTTGAGCTTGCTCACAACATCGACGGGCGTCGTTGCTGTCGCGCGCCGAGCGGTAACTGATGGCATGATCGATGGACCGGCCCGGTCTGACCGCGGCCGCCAGGCTCCATACCGCGTGGCGGTGATCGATACCGGAGGTGGCGCTGCGTGACAACCCCTTCACGGCAAGTCGGCCATTATGCCGCAGCCCTTTTCGTGAGCAGCGCCATACCCCCGGCATTCGGCGTCGGTCGGCTGCCCCTAGCATCGGCCCATGACGCCCGGAGAGGGGAGTCCGTTCGTGACTGCTGAGCATGCGCACGCGGAGGGGGACGAGGCCGGCCAGGCAGCGTCCGTAAGCGTGCTCGACGAGATTCTGGCCGGCGTGCGTGAAGACGTCGCCCGACGCCAGGAGCAGGTTCCGCTGGAGCGGATCCGTGAACTGGCAGCGGCGGCGCCGCCGCCCATGGACGCGTACGCGGCGCTGCGCAAGCCCGGCGTGGCCGTGATCGCCGAGGTTAAGCGTTCGTCGCCGTCCAAGGGCCGGCTGGCCGAGATCGCCGATCCGGCCGACCTCGCCGTCGACTACGCGGCCGGTGGGGCGCGGGCGATCAGCGTGCTGACCGAGGGGCGCTGGTTCGGCGGTTCGCTGGACGACCTGGCGGCGGTCCGTGCGGCGGTCACCGTGCCGGTGCTGCGTAAGGACTTCGTGGTCTCCAGCTATCAGATCCACGAGGCCCGCGCGCACGGCGCCGACCTGGTTCTGCTGATCGTCGCCGCACTCGAGCAGAACGTCCTGATGGGCCTGCTGGAGCGGATCGAGTCGCTGGGCATGACCGCTCTGGTCGAGGTGCACGACGAGGAAGAGGCCGACCGCGCGTTGGAGGCCGGCGCGCAGGTGATCGGGGTCAACGCCCGTGACCTGCGTACCCTGGAGGTCGACAGGTCGGTGTTCGAGCGGATCGCGCCCGGCCTGCCCAGCAGCGTCGTCAAGATCGCCGAATCCGGCGTTCGTGGCCCGCACGACCTGATCCGGTACGCCTCCGCGGGCGCCGACGCGGTCCTCGTGGGCGAGGGCCTGGTCACCCAGAAAAGCCCCCGCGAGGCGGTCGCCGAGTTGGTCAACGCCGGCAACCACCCGGCAACGCCCCGGCCGGTGCGCTGACCCCGCGCCGGGCTGACGTCCCACCGAGAGGATTCCCGATGAGCGCCGACGCGCTGGCCCCGGTGGCCGGCCCGCAGCCCGACTCCGCCGGCCACTTCGGCCGCTTCGGCGGTCGGTTCGTTCCCGAGGCCCTGGTGGCCGCGTTGGACGAGCTCGACGGGGCGTGGCGTACGGCGATGGAGGACGAGTCCTTCCGGGCGGAGTTCGGCGCGCTGTTGCGCGACTACGCCGGCACGCCTTCGCTGCTCTACGAGGCCCGGCGGTTCTCCGCGAAGGTCGGCGCGCGGGTGCTGCTCAAGCGCGAGGACCTCAACCACACGGGTGCGCACAAGGTGCGCAACGTGCTCGGCCAGGCGCTGCTCACCAAGCGGATGGGCAAGACCCGGGTGATCGCGGAGACCGGCGCCGGTCAGCACGGTGTCGCCACCGCGACCGCCGCCGCCCTGTTCGACCTCGAGTGTGTGGTCTACATGGGCGAGGTCGACACCGAGCGGCAGGCGCTCAACGTGGCCCGGATGCGGATGCTCGGCGCGACAGTCGTCCCGGTCACCAACGGCTCGCGCACCCTCAAGGACGCGATGAACGAGGCGATGCGCGACTGGGTGGCGAACGTCGACGAGACGCACTACCTGATCGGCACCGCCGCGGGCCCGCACCCGTTCCCGGCGATGGTGCGCGACTTCGTCCGGGGCATCGGAGACGAGGCCCGTCGGCAGTGCCTGGACCTCACCGGCGGGTTGCCGGACGCCGTCACCGCCTGCGTCGGCGGCGGCTCCAACGCGCTGGGCATCTTCCACGCGTTCGTGGGCGACGAGGCCGTTCGGCTGTACGGCTTCGAAGCCGGTGGCGACGGGGTGGCCACCGGCCGGCATGCGGCGAGTATCACCGGCGGGTCGGCCGGGGTGCTGCACGGCACCCGTACCTTCGTGCTCCAGGACGCCGACGGGCAGACCCTGGAGTCGCACTCGATCTCCGCCGGCCTGGACTACCCGGGCGTCGGCCCCGAGCACGCGTGGCTGCACGACACCGGCCGGGCGAACTACCTGCCGGTCACCGACGACGAGGCGATGGCCGCGTTCGAGCTGCTCTGCCGTACCGAGGGCATCATCCCGGCGATCGAGAGCGCGCACGCGCTCGCCGGCACCGTCGCGCTGGCCCCGAAGCTCGCCGCGGAGCTGGGCCGGGAGCCCACCATCGTGGTCAACCTCTCCGGGCGGGGCGACAAGGACGTGCACACCGCCGGCGACTACTTCGGCATCCTCGACAAGGAGCGGTGAGATGAGCCGGATCGGGGTGGCCTTCGACAAGGCCCGCGCCGACGGACGGGCAGTGCTGGTCGGCTGCATGCCGGCCGGTTTCCCCACCGTCGAGGGCAGCATCGCCGCGATGACCGCCATGGTCGAGGCCGGCGTCGACGTGATCGAGGTGGAGATCCCCTACTCGGACCCGGTGATGGACGGGCCGGTGATCCAGCGGGCCAGCGACATCGCGCTGGCCGGTGGCGTACGCACCGCGGACACGATGCGCATCATCGAGGCGGTGGCGGCCACCGGCGCCCCAGTGGTCACCATGACCTACTGGAACCCGGTCGAGCGGTACGGCGTGGACGTCTTCGCCCGTGACCTGGCCTCCGCCGGCGGCACCGGCCTGATCACCCCGGACCTCATCCCTGACGAGGCCGACGAGTGGCTGGCCGCCTCGGACGCGCACGGGCTGGACCGCACGTTCCTGGTCTCGCCGTCGTCCACCGACGCTCGGCTGGCGATGACGGTGCAGCACTGCCGCGGCTTCGTCTACGCGACCGCCGTGATGGGGGTGACCGGTGCCCGGGCGCGTACCTCCGACGCCGCCCCGACGCTGGTCTCCCGGGCCCGCGCGGTCACCGACCTGCCGATCGGCGTCGGCCTGGGTGTGGGTACCGGCGCGCAGGCCGGCACCGTCGCTGGTTACGCCGATGGGGTGATCGTGGGCAGCGCGCTGGTCCGTTGTGTGCTTGACGCGCCCACCGAGGCCGACGGGCTGGCCGCGCTTCGCACGCTCAGCGCCGAACTCGCCGAGGGCGTCCGTAACCCCACCCGCTGAGCCCGCGTCGCCCAGCCCGGCTCAACCCGGCCCGGCGCACCGCGTGTCCTGGTCGGCCGTCGGCCGGCCGTCCTCGGCTGGGCGGGCCGCCGGCAGCGACGCGGTGGCGACGGTGCCGGGCGCACAGTCGATGTCGCGGAGTACGCCGAAGCGGCCGGCGGTCGCGTCGGTGACGGCGGCTCGGGTGAGCGGGGTGACCACCTCGGGCAGCGCGTCGGGGGAGTGCCAGGACAGTCGGCAGCCCGGCGGTGGGTCGGTGGCGGGTCGGACCCCGGCCGCGCGGGCCCGGAAGACGTGCACGAGGACGTCCGGCAGCGGGCCGGCGCGTCCGGCGGCGGCCTCGCCCGAAGGGCGGCTCACCTGGTAGATGCCGACCAGGCCGGTCAGCTCGATGTCCCAGCCGGTCTCCGCGCGAATGTCCCGTAGCGCCGCCCGTACCGGGCTCTCGGCCGGGCGCAGCCGCCCACCGGGCAACGCGCGGCGGCGGTCCCCCCGACCCTGCTGGCAGAGCAGCACCCGACCGGTGTCGTCGGTGACGACCGCGGCGACCGCCCAGGTGAGCGCGCTCATGGACAAAGAGCCTACGGTGGCGCAAACCAGAAGTCACCGGGATGCGCCCTCCAGCGGCCCGGGGTGCCGCTGCGGGGGTGTGCAGCGGTAGCGTGTGCACCCGTGACCCTCGCCTCGCTCTCCCCCCAGGCGGCCCTGCCCAGCCCCAGCACCGCGGTCTGGCAGCTCGGGCCGGTGCCGATCCGGGCCTACGCGCTCTGCATCATCGCCGGCATCGTGCTGGCCTGCTGGGTGACGGAGCGCCGGCTGCGGCAGCGCGGCGTCGCGCCCGGCGCGGTGCTCGACATCGCCGTCTGGGCGGTGCCCGCCGGCATCATCGGCGCCCGGATCTACCACGTGATCACCTCACCCGAGAAATATTTCGGGGCCGGTGGCGACCCGATGAAGGCGTTCGCCATCTGGGAGGGCGGTCTCGGCATCTGGGGCGCAGTCGCCGGTGGCGCGGTCGGTGCCTGGATCGCGGCCCGACAGCTCGGCATTCCGTTCGGCGTGGTGGCTGACGCTCTGGCCCCCGGTCTGCCGCTGGCCCAGGCCGTCGGCCGGCTCGGCAACTGGTTCAACAACGAGCTCTTCGGTGGCCGGACGACAGTGCCGTGGGGCCTGGAGATCCACCGGATGGACCCGGACAACCCCGGGCACGCCCTCCGCGACGACGCCGGGCAGCCGATCCTCGAACCGGGCCTCTACCAGCCCACTTTCCTCTACGAGTTGCTGTGGAACCTCGGCGTCGTGGCTCTGGTCCTCGTCCTCGACCGCCGGTTCAAGCTGGGCCGGGGCCGGGCGTTCGCGCTTTACGTGATGGGTTACACCGTCGGCCGGTTCTGGATCGAGCTGATGCGCACCGACGAGGCCAACCAGATCTTCGGCGTCCGGCTCAACGTCTGGACCGCCGCACTGGTCTTCCTCGGCGCCCTGATCTACTTCGTACGGGTGCGTGGCCCTCGGGACTACCTGATCCCACTCGGCCCGGCGGGGACGACGACCCCGCCCCCCACGTCCGACCTGTCCCAGGTCGACCTCTCCGAGCGGGAGACCCCCACGCGGGCCGCCGCGCCGGAGGGCTACCGGGTGGTGAGCGAGGAGCAGTACGCGGCCTGGCAGGACACCGGCGTCGTACCGCCGGCGGACGACGATGACTCCGGGCCGGATGACGGCGAGCCGTCCGGCGACGCGGTCGCCGACGACGTCGCGCCGAGCGACGACGAGCCGGCGGACGCGCCGTCCGCCGTTCGCACCGACCGGGCCGACGCCACTGGCGCGCGTCCCGCCGACCGGGACAGCTGAGCGGCACCGATGCGAAGCGCGGTGGTGGTCGGCGCAGGGGTCGGTGGCCTCGCGGTGGCCGGCGCGCTGGCGCGTTCCGGCTGGCAGGTCACAGTGTTGGAACGCGCTGAACGGGTCCGGCCCGAGCCGACCGCTGTGGTGCTCTGGCCCAACGGTGTCCGCGCGCTCCAGGCCCTCGGCCTCGGCGCCGGCCTGGCCGCCATCGCCACCCCGTTGCCCGACGGTGGGGTCCGTCGCCCGGACGGGCACTGGCTCGTGCAGCCCCGGCCCGTTCCGGCCGACCGGATGCCGGTCGTGGTGCACCGGGAGGATCTGCACGACGCGCTGATCGCCGGCCTCGGCGAGCGGGTCGAGTTGCGGACCGGTGTGACGGTTCGCCACGTCCGGGTCGAGCCGGGCGAGCGGCCGGGCGTCAGCGACGGGCGGCACACCATCGAGGCCGATCTGGTGGTGGCCGCCGACGGCACTGACAGCGGCATCCGTCGCCAACTCGCGCCCGAGTCCCGGGTGGTCAGCTCCGGATGCGCCGCCTGGCGGGCGGTCATCCCCTGGTACCAGGCACCTCGGCTCCCCGACGATCAGCCGTTGGCCGGCGAGATTCTCGGCGCGGGTTACCGGTTCGTGGCCGCGTCGCTGGGCGAGCGGGGCTCCTCGGGCGGGTCCACCCGGGGCGGCATCTACTGGGTGGCCACCGCCGCCGGCGCGCCCCGCCCGGAACCACCGGAGACCCAGCTCGCCCTGCTGCGTCGCTGGTACGCGGGTTGGCCCGCGCCGGTCGGCGCGCTGCTCGACGCCACCAACCCGGCCGACCTGGTCCAACAGGAGGTTCGCGAGCTGCGCCCGTTGCCCCGGGCGTACGGCTTTCCGGTCGGGCCCGGTGGGGTGGTGCTGCTCGGCGACGCGGCGCACGCCATGCCGCCGCACCTCGGGCAGGGCGCCTGCCTCGCGTTCGAGGATGCCGCGACGCTCGCGTCGCTGCTGCGGGAGGCTCGGCTGCCCGACGCCGTCCAGACGTACGACCGGGTGCGCCGCCCCCGGGCAGCGACAGTGGTCCGGCAGACCCGGCGGATGTCGGCGGTGCTCCAGACCCGGGGCCGGTTGGCGCTGCGCGCCCGGGACGCCGCACTGGGCACGATCAACTCCCGACTGCTCTCCAGCGCCGCCGCCTCCGCCGCCCAGTGGCGCCCACCGACCTGACCTCGGCCGCGACGCGGGTCGGTGGAGCGGGGCAGCTCAGGGGATGAGGGCGGCGGGTTCGGCGATGCAGGCGGTGCCGATTCGGCGGAAGCCGACCCGCAGGTAGACCCGCGCGATCTCCTCGCTGCCCGCGGAGAGAAAGACCAGCTCGGTGCCGGCGGCGAGGAGTTCCCGGGCCAGGGTGGCGGTGAGCGCGGCGCCCAGCCCGCGTCGTCGGGCGGACGGCAGGGTGGCCACCCCGGCGACCTCCGCGACGTCGTCCACCCGCATCGCCATGCCGCTGGCCAGCGCGCCCTCGGTCGGCGTGCCGGCCAGCGCGGAGATCCGTCGCCCGTCGGCGATCCGGACGCGCTCCTCCTCGAGTGCGGCCAGTTCGAGTTCGGTGACGGCGGCGTCGCGTTCGGCCGGACCCGCCTCGCCGGGAGCGGTGCCGGCGGCGGCGAACGCCACCGCTGCCACGGCACGCCGTGCGGCGACATCGGCGGCAAAACCGGGGGAGTCAGCGGCCAGCACCCGCACCGCCGCGTCGGAGAGCGTCGCCGGGTCGGGCAGCGCGCTCGGGTCGAGCACCATCAGCGGCGCCTCCAGCACGCTGAGCCCCGCCGAGCGGGCCACCGCCAGCAGCTCCGGGGTCGTCTCGTGCACCCACTCGAAGGCCTCCGGCAGGCCCAGCTTCCGCTGGCGCTCGCGGACCGAGACCACGTCGGCCAGCGACGGCGGCTCGGTGGCGTCGATCCGGGGGCGGGCATAGAACGGCCAACCGGCGCCTTCGCGGACGAACAGCACCAACGCGCCATGCTCCTCCGCACCGGCGACGTCGCGGGGCACCGCGTCGTAGAAGCGTTCCAACCGGTCGAAGACGTGCCTGTGTCGCGGATCCACCGCGCGAGACTACACGTCCCAGCCTGTGGACGGTGTGATCAATCTCGGGTGGCCGTGCGACCCCGGCCCTAACGTAGACTCAATAGACCCACGGGCCGACGTCGTCCCCACCATGATCCAACCTGAGTGACGACAGGAGGCCCGGTGGCTCAGCCGTACGCGGACACAGAACAGCCGCACCCGCACAGCCCGCAGGCGTCCCCGACGCCCCACCCCCGTCCGCCCGCCCAGGGTCTCTACGACCCCGCGCAGGAGCACGACGCCTGCGGCGTGGCCTTCGTGGCGGACCTGCACGGCCGGCGTTCACACTCGGTCGTCGCCAACGGGCTCGGCGCGCTCTGTCGGCTGGACCACCGGGGCGCCCGGGGCGCGGAGCCGAACACCGGCGACGGCGCCGGCATCATGATCCAGGTGCCCGACGCGTTCCTGCGCGCGGTGGCCGACGTCGCGCTTCCCCCAGCGGGCGAGTACGCCACCGGGCTGGTCTTCCTTCCCGACGACGATGCCGCCGAGGCGCGTGCCCGCCGGGTCGTCGAGAAGTACGCACTGGTCGAGGGCGCCGATCTGCTCGGTTGGCGGGACGTGCCGATCGACCCGAGTGACCTGGGTGAGACCGCCCTGGCGGCGATGCCCCGGGTCCGGCAGCTCTTCCTGGCGGCGCACCGTCTCACCGACACACCCGACGGGCCGGCCGGCTCCCCGCTGCGCGGCCTCGAGCTGGACCGGGTGGCGTTCTGTCTGCGTAAGCAGGCCGAGCGGGAGACCGCCGAGCGTGGCGTTCCGGCGTACTTCCCGTCGTTGTCCAGCCGCACCATGGTCTACAAGGGCATGCTCACGCCCGACCAGTTGCCGGCGTTCTACCCGGACCTGCGCGACGAGCGGGTGGACAGCGCCATCGCGCTGGTGCACTCCCGCTTCTCCACGAACACCTTCCCGTCCTGGCCGCTGGCGCACCCGTACCGGTTCATCGCCCACAACGGCGAGATCAACACGATCCGGGGCAACCGCAACTGGATGCAGGCCCGCGAGGCGCTCCTGCGCTCGCCGAACGTGCCGGGCAACATCCGGCGGGTCTTCCCGGTCTGCACACCCGCGGCCTCCGACTCGGCGAACTTCGACGAGGTCCTGGAGTTGCTGCACCTGGCCGGGCGGAGCCTGCCGCACGCGGTGCTCATGATGATCCCCGAGGCGTGGGAGAACGACCCGGGGATGGACCCGGCCAAGCGCGCCTTCTACCGCTTCCACGCCAGCCTCATGGAGCCGTGGGACGGCCCGGCGTCGGTGGCCTTCACCGACGGTGAGATCGTCGGCGCGGTGCTGGACCGTAACGGGCTGCGTCCGGGGCGCTGGTGGCAGACCGACGACGGGCTCGTGGTGCTCGGCTCCGAGGCGGGCGTGCTCGACCTCGACCCGGCCCACGTGGTCGCCAAGGGGCGGCTCCAGCCGGGCCGGATGTTCCTGGTCGACACCGTGGCCGGGCGGATCGTGCACGACGAGGAGATCAAGTCCGAGTTGGCCGCCGCCCAGCCGTACGCCGAGTGGCTGCACGCCGGGCTGATCGAGCTGAACGACCTGCCGCCGCGCGAGCACACCGTCTACACGCACGACTCGGTGCGCCGCCGGCAGCAGACCTTCGGCTACACGCAGGAGGAGCTGAAGATCCTGCTGGGGCCGATGGCCCGCACCGGCGCCGAGCCGCTCGGCTCGATGGGTACGGACACCCCGATCGCGCCGCTGTCCACCCGACCGCGGCTGCTCTACGACTACTTCCACCAGCTCTTCGCCCAGGTCACCAACCCGCCGTTGGACGCCATCCGCGAGGAGTTGGTGACCAGCCTGGCGTCGACGATCGGGCCGGAGGGCAACCTGCTCGACCCGGGCGCCGCGAGCTGCCGTCAGATCGTGCTCCCGCACCCGATCCTCGACAACGACGAGCTGGCGAAGATCCTCTCCATCGACGAGGACGGCGACCTGCCCGGCTTCAAGGCGGTCCGGGTCTCCGGGCTGTACCGGATCCGGGAGGGCGCCGCCGGGATCAAGGCGCGGCTGACCGAGATCTGCCGGCACGTCTCCGAGGCGATCGAGGACGGGGTGCGCATCCTGGTGCTCTCCGACCGGGACTCCAACGCCGACCTGGCGCCGATCCCGTCGCTGCTGCTCACCGCCGCCGTGCACCAGCACCTGGTCCGCGAGCAGACCCGTACGCGGGCGGCGCTGATCGTCGAGTCCGGGGACTGCCGGGAGGTGCACCACGCGGCGGTCCTGATCGGCTACGGCGCGGCGGCGGTCAACCCGTACCTGGCGTTCGAGTCGGTCGAGGACATGATCGCCACGGGCGCTCTCGCCGGGGTGGAGCCCGCCGCCGCGGTGCGCAACTACGCGAAGGCGCTCGGCAAGGGCGTCCTGAAGATCATGTCCAAGATGGGCATCTCGACGGTGTCCTCGTACTGCGGTGCGCAGGTCTTCGAGGCGGTCGGCCTGGACAGCCGGCTGGTCGAGCGCTACTTCCGGGGCACCCCCAGCCGCATCGGCGGGGTGGGTCTCGCGGGCGTGCACACCGAGGTGGCCGCCCGGCACGCGCTGGCCTGGCCGCCGGCCGGCACCGCCACCTCCGACCGGTTGGAGGTCGGTGGCGAGTACCAGTGGCGCCGCGAGGGTGAGTTGCACCTGTTCAACCCCGAGACGGTGTTCCTGCTGCAACACGCCACCCGCAGCCGGCAGTACGACGTCTTCCGGCAGTACACCGCAAAGGTCGACGCGCTCGCCGCGCAGGCCGGCTCGCTGCGTGGGTTGTTCACAGTGCGCACCGGCGTCCGTCCGGCGGTGCCGATCGAGGAGGTCGAGCCGGCCACCGAGATCGTCAAGCGGTTCGCCACCGGCGCCATGTCGTACGGGTCGATCTCGGCGGAGGCGCACGAGACGCTCGCCATCGCCATGAACCGGCTCGGCGGCAAGTCCAACACCGGTGAGGGCGGCGAGGACGTCGAGCGGCTGCACGACCCGGCCCGCCGTTCGGCGGTCAAGCAGATCGCCAGCGGCCGCTTCGGTGTGACCAGCGAGTACCTGGTCAACGCGGACGACCTCCAGATCAAGATGGCCCAGGGCGCCAAGCCGGGCGAGGGCGGTCAGCTGCCCGGTAACAAGGTCTGGCCGTGGATCGCCCGGACCCGGCACGCCACTCCCGGCGTGGGTCTGATCTCCCCGCCGCCGCACCACGACATCTACTCCATCGAGGACCTCGCCCAGTTGGTGCACGACCTGAAGTGCGTCAACCCGGCGGCCCGGGTGCACGTCAAGCTGGTCAGCGAGGTCGGTGTCGGCACCGTCGCCGCCGGGGTGGCGAAGCTCAAGGCGGACGTCATCCTGATCTCCGGCCACGACGGCGGCACGGGCGCCTCCCCGATGAACTCGCTGAAGCATGCCGGCACCCCGTGGGAGCTGGGGCTGGCCGAGGCGCAGCAGACGCTGTTGCTCAACAAGCTGCGCGACCGGGTCACGGTGCAGGTCGACGGCCAGCTCAAGACCGGCCGGGACGTCCTGGTCGCGGCGCTGCTCGGCGCGGAGGAGTTCGGCTTCGCGACCGCGCCGCTGATCGTCGAGGGTTGCGTGATGATGCGGGTCTGCCACCTGGACACCTGCCCGGTCGGCATCGCCACGCAGAATCCGGTGCTGCGGGAGCGTTTCACCGGCAAGCCGGAGTTCGTGGAGAACTTCTTCCTCTTCCTCGCCGAGGAGGTCCGGGAGTACCTGGCCGAGCTGGGTTTCTCCTCGATCGAGGAAGCGATCGGGCAGTCCGAGCTGCTCGACGTGGCCCCGGCGCTGACGCACTGGAAGGCGCACGGGTTGGACCTGGCGCCCGTCCTGCACCTGCCGGAGCTGCCCGCCGACGCGGCCCGACGCGGGGTTCGCGCTCAGGATCACGGCCTGGAGCAGGCGCTCGACAACGAGCTGATCGCGTTGGCGCGTCCGGCTCTGACGGACGGTGCGCCGGTGCGGGTCGAGGTGGCGGTGCGCAACGAGCACCGCAGCGTCGGCGCGATGCTCGGTGGTGAGGTGACCCGTCGTTTCGGTGGCGCCGGCCTTCCCGAGGACACCGTCGAGTTCGTGCTGCACGGCACGGCTGGGCAGTCGTTCGGCGCGTTCCTGCCGCGCGGCGTGACCCTGCGCCTGCACGGCGACGCCAACGACTACGTGGGCAAGGGCCTCTCCGGGGGTCGGCTCATCGTCCATCCGGACGCCGCCGCGCCGTTCCTCGACCCGGACGCCGAGCCGGGGCAACGGGCCGAGGATCAGATCATCGCCGGCAACACCATCCTGTACGGGGCCACGGCGGGCGAGGTCTTCCTGCGCGGGCGGGTGGGTGAGCGGTTCGCGGTACGCAACTCGGGCGCTGTCGCCGTGGTCGAGGGTGTTGGTGACCACGGCTGCGAGTACATGACCGGCGGCACTGTGGTGGTGCTGGGCGCGACCGGCCGGAACTTCGCGGCGGGCATGTCCGGCGGCACGGCGTTCGTGCACCACCTGGATCGGGCCCGGGTCAACGCGGAACTGGTCGACCTGCTGCCGGTGGGCGAGCAGGAGCAGTCGCTCCTGCACGACCTGGTCCAACGGCACGTGGCCGAGACCGGGTCGGCGGTCGCCGAGGAGCTGCTCAAGCGGTGGCCGGAGGCGGTGGCCGAGTTCACCGCCGTGGTACCCCGCGACTACCGCCGGGTGCTGGAGATCATGCGGGCCGCCGAAGCAGCCGGCCGCGACGTCGACGACGCGGTGATGGGCGCGCTGAGCGCGCCGGCCGCGCCGGTGCCGCCCGCCCCGCGGGTGGCTGCCCAGGAGGTGGCACGTGCCTGACCCGAACGGTTTCCTGCGCTACGACCGGCGGCTGCCGGCCCGCCGCCCGGTGCCGGTGCGGATCAGCGACTGGCGGGAGGTGTACCCGCCGGCCGGCGAGGAGTTGGTCCGTGAGCAGGCCACCCGATGCATGGACTGCGGCATCCCGTTCTGCCACGACGGCTGCCCGCTGGGCAATCGCATCCCGGACTGGAACGACCTCGTGCGTACCGGCAACTGGGACGCCGCGGTGGAGTCGCTGCACGCCACCAACAACTTCCCGGAATTCACCGGCCGGCTCTGCCCCGCGCCCTGCGAGGCGGCCTGCGTGCTCGGCATCTCCGGCGGTCAACCGGTGACCATCAAGCAGGTCGAGGTGGAGATCGCCGACGCCGCCGCGGCGCGCGGGTTCACCCCCCGCCCGGTGCCGGCGCCGTCGGGCCGGTCGGTCGCCGTCGTCGGCTCCGGGCCCGCCGGGCTCGCCGCGGCCCAGCAGCTGGCCCGTGCCGGTCACGCGGTGACGGTGTACGAGCGCGACGACGCGATCGGCGGCCTGCTCCGGTACGGCATTCCCGACTTCAAGTTGGAGAAGCGGCACATCGATGCCCGGTTGGCCCAGCTCACCGCCGAGGGGGTGCGTTTCCGCACCGGCGTGAACGTCGGCGTGGACGTCACCGCCGAGCAGTTGCGCGCCGAGCACGACGCGGTGCTGCTGGCCTGTGGGGCGTTGCAGGGCCGGGACACCCCGGAGACCCCGGGGCGGGCGCTTCGGGGCGTACACCAGGCGATGGCGCACCTGGTCGCGGCGAATCGCGCGGTCGCCACGGCGGCCACCGACCAGGCCGGCGTGGTGGCCACCGCCGAGCGTCGGCTGGCGCCCGCGGTGTTGCCCGACGGCACGCCGATCGACGCGGCCGGCAAGCACGTGGTGATCATCGGCGGAGGTGACACGGCGGCCGACTGTCTCGGCGTCGCGCACCGCCAGGGCGCCGCGGGCGTGCACCAGCTCGACCTGTACCCGCAGCCGCCGCAGGAGCGCGACGAGGCACGGGATCCGTGGCCGACCTGGCCGTGGGTGCTGCGTAGCTACCCGGCGCACGAGGAGGGTGGCGAGCGGGTCTTCGCCGTGGCGGTGCAGGAGTTCGTGGACGACGGCACCGGCCAGGTGCGGGCGGTGCGGATCGCCGAGGTGACAGTGGAGAAGCGCGACGGCCGGCGGGTCGTCACTGTGGTGCCGGGCTCCGAGCGGGAGTTGCCGGCCGATCTGGTGCTGTTGGCGATCGGTTTCGAGGGCACCGAGCAGCAGCCGCTGCTGGCCCAGTTCGGCGTGGCCCGCAACCCGCGGGGCGCCATCGACGCCCGCGACGACTGGCAGACCGACGCCGACGGGGTGTTCGTGGCTGGTGACATGCACCGGGGCGCTTCGCTGATCGTCTGGGCCATCGCCGAGGGGCGGGCGGTCGCTGCGGCCATCCACGGCTATCTGGGCGGTGTCGGTGCGTTGCCGGCCCCGGTGGGCCCGGCCGCGCAGGCTCTCGCCGCTCGCTGAGGTGCGGGCGTCCGGTCGGTGCGGCAGGTCCGCCGCCGCATCGGCCGGGCATTCCCGCTGGTGAAGCCGCTCACAAATGTGGGCAAAAAGGTTTAAGCCGGCAAGACTTGCCGGCTGCCGAACCGCGCCGCGATCGGTGTGAATGATCATGCTGCCGATCGCTGGAGGTTCGTCGTGGCCAGAGGTGCCACCTTCGCCGCGTTGCGCCACCGCAACTACCGGATCTGGGCGCTCGCCGGCTTCGTCTCCGTCATCGGCACCTGGATGCAGGTCCTCGGGGTCAACTGGTACGTCCTGAAGGAGACCGGCTCCGCGACCTCAATGGGCTTCGCCGTGCTGCTCCAGGCGGCGCCCACCCTGCTGCTCAGCGTCTGGGGTGGCGTGCTGGCCGACCGGCTGCCCGCCCGCCCGTTGCTGATCGCCGCCCAGTGCGCCCACGCGGTGCTCGCCGCCGGACTGGCGGCGGTCGCCCTGACCGGGGTCGGCGGCCTGCCGATGATCTTCGCGATCTCGCTGGCCACCGGTGTCGTCTCGGCGATCGAAGGCCCGGTGATGGGACGCTGGGCCGCCAGCCTCGTCGACCGGGAGACGCTGGGCAACGCGCTGGCGCTCGGCTCGCTCAGCAACTCCGCCGGCCGCATCCTCGGCATGAGCCTCGGCGCCGTGGTGGTGGCCGCCGTCGGACCCGCCCTGCTGTTCGGCATCAACGCGGTCAGCTTCGCCGCCGTGGTGGTGGCGCTGTTCGCCGTACGCCCGGCAGGCGTGCCCGGCCTCCCGGTCCCGGACGCCGGCCGGACGCGGGGCGGTGTCCGCGCCGGGTTCGCCTACCTGCGCGGGCAGCCGGTGCTGCTCCTCGCGCTCGCCCTGTCGTTCGTGCTCGGCAGCCTGGGCCGCAACTACCAGGTGACCATGGCCGCGATGAGCGACGGGCCGCTGGACGCCGGTGCCTCCGGGTACGGCCTGCTGTCGACGGTGTTCGCGGTCGGCACCGTGGTGGGCGCGCTCGTCGCGGCCCGGCGGCGTTCCCTGGGTTACCGGACGCTCGTCGTCGCGGGCCTGTTCGCCAGCGGGTTGCAGATCGTCGCCGGCCTCGCGCCCGGCACCTGGAGCTTCGCCGCGGTGATCCTGCCGATCGCCGCCGCCGCGGTGGTCATCGACACCACCGTCGGCACCCGCGCCCAGCTCGACACCGACGGCGCGATGCGGGGCCGGGTGCTCGCCGCCCTGGCGGTCACCGGCTCGGTCTCCGCCGCGGTCGGCGCCCCGCTGCTCGGCTGGCTCGCCGAACATGCCGGGCCCCGGCAGACGCTCGTCCTCGCCGGAGCCGTAGCGGCGATCGCCACGACGGCGGCGGGCGTCGCCCTCGATCGGCAGCGCGGCCGCGCGGCGACCCTCGCGCTCGTCGTTCCGCGACCCCGCCATCCGGTACGACGAGCGGCGTTCCGGGCCGCCCGCATCGTGCGGCCCACCGGTGCGGTCTGCGTCATCGTGCCCGCCGAGGCCGGTGCGGTGCGGTCGGGCGGGGTCCGACTCCGGGAGTTGGCCACCGCCGGGCCGGTGGCGAACCGCTGAGACAGCGGTCACCCTCGGTGGCCCGCTTCCGGGACAGGGCAGACTGAAGATCATCGTTACGCTGCGATCATGGACAATGAGGAGCGGCTACGGCGAACCCGCCGATGGCTGTGGGTCGTGCTGATCGGGCTCTTCCTGAGTGGTGTCACAGCGTTTCCGCTGGAGATCGAGGTGCGCTGGCTGCTGCGCGTACTGGATCCGCTCGCCGGCCAACTGCCCGCGCTGGTCGCCTGGATCGAGCGGGTGCACACCGGGCTCGTGACGGCCGGCGAGGACTACCCGTTCCTGCTCTACGGCACCGACTGGCTGGCCTTCGCCCACCTGGTGCTGGCAGTGGCCTTCTGGGGGCCGCTGCGCGACCCGGTGCGCAACGTCTGGGTGGTGCAGGTCGGCATGATCGCCTGCGCCGGCATCGTTCCGCTGGCGCTGATCTGCGGCCCGATCCGGGACATCCTCTGGTTCTGGACGCTCGTCGACCTGTCCTTCGCGGTCGGGGCGTTCCCACCGCTCTGGTTCGCGTACCGGCACATCCGCGCCGTAGAAGCCTCAACCCCGTAACCCCGTAACCCCGTAACCCCGGGCCGCGCGACCCCCGCCGGTCGATCATGGAGTTGTGGTGGGCAGAAGATACGCCCTTGCCTGATATGTCAGGCACCACAACTCCATGATCGACGTGGCGGGGTGGGGGTGGGGTGGGGTGGGGTGGGGGTTAGTGGGACATCAGCTCGTGGGACTCGCGGATCTTGGCCCAGGATCTGGGCTCGGTCGGTGGGGCGGCCTTGCGGGCGGCGCTGGCCACCTCGGGTCGGCCGGCGGTGAACAGCCAGGTGGTGAACAGGTCGTCCAGGTCCAGTCCGGAGACCCGCTCGGCCAGGGCCTGGAACTGCTCGATGGTGCCGTTGCCGTACCGGTGCTCGGCGGTCCAGGTCGGCAGGATCTCGAAGAACGCGTCGTCACCGACGGCCAGCCGCAGCTGGTGCAGGGCCATCGCACCCCGGTCGTAGACGGCGTTGTCGAAGACCCGGGCAGCGCCCGGGTCGCCGGGCAGCACCTGCCAGAACCCGTCGTCAGCCGGGTAACTGGCGTAGGTGAAGTCGAAGACCTCCTGGGCGGTGCCCTCGCCCTGCTCCTCCGACCAGAGCCACTCGGCGTACGAGGCGAAGCCCTCGTTGAGCCAGATGTTGCGCCAGTCGGCCACCGAGACCGAGTCGCCGAACCACTGGTGGGCCAGCTCGTGCGTCACCACGTAGGTGTTGGCGCCGCGTCGCCAGAAGCCCGGCCCGTACACCGGGCGGGTCTGCGTCTCCAGGGCGAAGCTGATGCCGTCGATCGGCCCTGCCACACCGCCCTGCGC
Source organism: Micromonospora sp. NPDC005205 (assembly GCF_040608275.1). NCBI lineage: Bacteria > Bacillati > Actinomycetota > Actinomycetes > Micromonosporales > Micromonosporaceae > Micromonospora > Micromonospora sp. NPDC005205. Next base: position 45,853 of record NZ_JBEXHV010000009.1, on the reverse strand, counting down.
CTCGAACGGGTACGGGCCGAAGATCCCGCTCTCCCAGTCGACGATCTCGGCGGTCCGCTCGATGCTGGCCCGTGCGGCCGGCCCGAGTGCGCCCAGCGACGTGCTGTACGCGTTGATCACCGGCTGGCCGCCCGGGGTGGTGTCGGTGACGATGTCGTACTGGCCGATGGCCATGAAGGCCAGGTAGGTGGTGGTGGGGGAGGTGGTCCGCCAGATCCACCGGGTGCGGTTGCCGGCCTCGGCCAGCGGCGGCCTCGGCTGCACGCCGTTGCTGATCACCTCGACGCCGGTGGGCACCGAGACCGAGATGTCGTAGGTGGCCTTGTCCAGCGGGTGGTCGTTGCTCGGGAACCACCACCACGCCGACTCGGGCTCGTTGACGGCGAGGGCGCCGTCGTCGGTACGCGTCCAGCCGGTGTAGCCGTTGACCAGGGCCTCCGACGGGACACCGGAGTACCGCACGACGATGGTGAGCTGTTGGCCCCGGCTCACCGTGCGGGCCGGGGTGACCACCAACTCGTGCGCCCCAGCGGTGGTGCTGCTCGCCGCCCAACCGTTGACCCGGACCGACTCGACGTCGAGCAGGAAGTCCAGATTGAACGTCGAGAGGTCCTCAGTGGCGGTGGCGAGGATCGTGGTGGTGCCGGTGAGCAGGTCGGTGGCCGGTTCGTAGCGCAGCCGGACGTCGTAGTGCTCGACGTCGTAGCCGCCGTTGCCGTAGTCGGGGAAGTAACTGTCGCCCAGTCCGGGCGCGCCGGGTTGCGGCGCCGCGGAGACGACCGGACGGCCCCAGCCCGTCGGGGCGGCCTGGGCGGGGGTGCCGGCGAGCATGGTGCCGGCGGTGGTGAGGGTCAGGGCGGTGGTGGCCGCCGTGAGGACTCGTCGCACGGGGTGGACTCCCTCCATCGGGTGTTCGCCAGGTCAACCTAATCGACAAGTGTGAACGTCGCTGGCCGCCACACCCATCGGCGGTCGTCGTCCTCTGGCGTGCGTTGCACCGCAAGGTCACACTGTGTTGATCGGAGGTGACACGTGCGGCGCTCGGAGGTACCCAGGCGGGAGTTGACCGGCCAACGACAGTCGACAGCTGGTCGGGAACGCCTGCCGGCCGGCGGCTTGGAGTTGTTCACGCTGCTCGCCCGACTGTTTCGGCGACCCCGCCGCGGCGAGCGCCGGCTGCCCCTGCTGTGGCTGGTCCGCTCCGACACCGCGGATCTGATGGTGCCGCTGCGTCGGTTCCTCGGCCAGGGCCCCCGGCGGCGGGTGCCGCACGCCGTGCTGGACGCCGAAGCGCCGCCCGGCGCCGGGGACGTGCCGGCGCTGCTGCGCGAGCTGCACCGGCAGCTCTCCCTGGAGGCCTTCGGTGCCGCCCGGCTGCGCTTCCGGCACTATCCGCTCGCCGACTGGCTGATGCAGCAGAGCCTCAACCTGGGCATCGACGCCGACGACAGCCGCGCGGCCCTGGTCCGCCGGCTGCGCGACCGCAGGGGCCCGCGCACGCCGGAGGCGCTGCCCTCCGGCGGCGACGCGGTCAGCATCGTCTCGCAGGTGCTGCTCTGGCTGGTCCGTCGCGCCGTGCCGGGGGTGGTCTTCCGGGCTGCCGTCTCCGGTCGGGTGCCGGTGCTCGGGCGGCACTACAACTGGTTCATGCGCCAGCAGTATCTGGCACCCCGGCAATCGGTCACCTTCCTCGGTTTCGCCGAGCGCCTCACCGCCGGCTGGCGCGACGGGGAGCAACCCGACCAGGTCAACAAGCTGCTGCTGCACGCGTTCCTGGAGGACCTGCGGCAGGCGTACCGGCGTCGGCCGTGGCGTCCGTCGGACTGGCGGCGCACCGCGTACCCGGCTCTGCTGATCGATCACGTCGCCCCCGGCAACGTCGGCGGGGAACTCGTCCGCCTGATCGGTGACGTTCGCACCGAGACCGGCCGCAACGACCCGCTGCTGATCGTCGCGTCCGGTGGGCAACCCCCACCGGACCTGCCCGAACCGCACCCGTTGACCGAGGCCGACGAGGCGTACGACGAGTGGGCCGGTGCGCTGCCGGAGATGCGGCGGCTGCGCCGCCCAGCCACCTGGCTGGTGGCCCTGCGCCCCGACGAGACCGACACCGGCCCACCGTCGCGTGGCGGGCTGCGGCCCTTCTCCGCGCCCGACCCGCCGTGGTGGTCGCGACGCTTCCTGCCGACGGCGCTCTGCCTGGTGCTGGTGGCGGTGCTCGGCCTGTGGGTGGCCAGCCGGTGGGGGCCGGGCTGTCACCCCTCGCTCACCGGCCAGGTGTCGGTCGAGGTGGCCGGCAGCGGCGAGTGTGTCGGCTACAGCGACAGCGCTGCCCAGGTGTTCAACAACGACCCCGGACAGGAGGGCCTGCGAAAGATCCAGCAGCGCATCTTCGCGCAGAACCGCGCCGCCGAGGAGGTCTGGCAGCGCAGCGACCGGCGGCGGCCCATCCTCACGCTGGTCTACCTCGGCACCCTCACCGGCAACCGGACCCGCGCGGACGAGGAGTCGTACGTCTCCGAGCGCGAGGAGCTCGAAGGGATGGCCACCGCCCAGTACGCGTTGCTGAAGGAGTCGGCCGGCGCCGACGGCGCCGCGCTGCTGCGGATCGTGGTCGCCAACGCCGGCCGCCAGATGATCTACGCCGACCGGGCGGTGGCGATGCTGGCCGAACTGGCCCGGGACGACCCCACAGTGCTCGGGGTGGTCGGGCTGGTGGAGAGCCGCACCAGCACCGCCCGCGCGCTGCGCGAGCTGAACCAGGTCGGGCTGCCGGTGCTGGCGCCCACCCTCTCCGCCGACAAGATGGACGCCAACTCCCGCCTCTACCTCCAGATCTCCGCACCGAACAAGGACCAGGTGAAGCTGGTCGACGCGTACGCCAAGCAGGTGCTGAAGGTCGCCGAGGCACACGTCTTCTACACCACCCTGGAGGGCAGCACGCTCACCGAGGACCTCTACGTGGGCACCCTCGTCGACGGGCTCCGACAACAGTTCGGCCCCCGCATCACCCGCCTCGACGAGTGGAGCACCGGGCAGCGGCTGACCGACGAGTGCGGCTACCCCGGGCTGCTCTTCTACGCCGGCCGGTGGTCGGAGTTCGACGGTTTCCTGCGGGCGCTGCGCGAGTGCGGCGGCAACCCGCCCCGACACCTCGTCGCCGACGACTCGGCCAACCGGTACATGGCCAACCCGGGGCTGCGCGCGGCCGCCCCCGGCAACCTGCCCGTCACGTACGTCTCCAAGGCGGCCCTGGCCACCTGCGCGGCGCTGCGGGCCGCCCAGGACCGGCGCGACGACGCCCGGGCGACCTTCCTGGCCTGGATCCAGTCCGACGACCTGCTCGACCCGCCGCGCTGCCGACCCGACTCCGAAGAACAGGTCGGTGAGCGGGTCAGTCTCGCCTACGACGCGTCGATGATGCTCATCCGGGCCGTGGAGAGTCTCGCCGCCCGGCTGCACCACGCCGACCCGCGGCAACGCTGGGAACCGGACTCGGTCAACCCGGTGGCCGTGCACGCGGAGGTGCTCCGGCAGAACGCCGGGCAGGGCTACCCGGGGGTGGCCGGGCTGATCCGGTTCACGCCCGACTCGGGAGAGCCGGTCGACAAGCGACTGGCCCTGATGCGGGTCGAGCAGGTGCCCGACGTGGCGAAGGCGCCGGTGGAGGTGTTCCGCTGCGGGGCGGCCGACGGGTCCAGCCCGCCGACGTGCGGCCCCGCCTGACCGGTCCGGCGTGACACGTCCTCGCAGGACTGTCCGGGTGCCACCGGTGTCCGTTAGGGTTCCTGGGACCAGGCGGCCGTGGCGTTGGGGGCAGAGGGTGGGCAGGCTCGCGTCGGCGTACGGGCAGGCGGTCAACTCCCACCGGGCGGCTCGCGCGCATCTGGACACCGCCCGCAACGCCCTGGGGGCGGCACCGACCGCCGTCGCGCCCACCGGCGTCGACGACCTGGTGACCCGCCTCGCCCGCCTCGGCGGTGCCCTGGCAACCCCCGCCCCGGGCGTCACCCCGCTGACCGACGAGCCGGCCGCGGTGCGGATCGGCGAGGCGTCCACAGCGAACGGCGGCTTTCCGGTGCTGGTCCCGCTCGGCGGTGGCCACCACCTCGCCCTGGACACCGACGCCCGGGACCCGCAGGTCGCCGGGCTGCTGCGGGCGCTGGTGCTGCGGTTGGTCGCCACCGCGCCGCCCGGCCAGGTCCGCGTCGCCGGCATCGACACGGCCGCGCTCGGCGCCACCTTCGGCCCGCTGCGACCACTGCTCGACGCCGGGGTGCTCGACCCGCCGGCCACCGGCGAGGCCGAGGTGGCCGCGCTGCTGGACGCCGCCGAGCAGCACGCCCGCGCCGCGCAGCACGGCCAGCCCGCGGCCCGTCGTCTGTTGGTGGTGGTCGCCACCGCTGCGCCGCCGCCCCGCGAGCTGGCTCGGCTCGCCGCGCTCACCCACGCCGGCCCGGCCGCCGCCGTGTGCGTGCTGCTCGCCGGCCACCCGTCCCGGCTGCCCGGCGAGACCGCGCCCCCGCTGGGCGGCACCACAGCCGTGCGGCTCAACCAGGGGTACGCGCACGTCGGCGACCCACCCGGCACCCCGTTCAGCGCCGACGGCAGCGGGCTCGCCGCACCCGTCCTGCTCGACGGCGACCCACCGCCGGCGTCGGTCCGCGCGCTCGCCGAGCACCTCGGCACCGCCACCCGTCGCGCCGACGCGTTGCCCTTCACCGACCTGCTGCCCGAACGGCGCTGGGCCGAGTCCGCCGGCAACGGCCTGCGGACGGTGGTCGGCCGGGCCGGCGGCGCTGCCGCCTTCGACACCCCGCTGACGCTCGCCTTCGACGACGCCACCCCGCACTGGCTGGTCGGCGGGCGCACCGGCGCCGGCAAGACCGTCTTCCTCCTCGACGTCCTCTACGGGTTGGCCGCCCGCTACTCGCCGGCCGAGTTGCAGCTCTACCTGCTCGACTTCAAGGAGGGCGTGAGCTTCACCGAGTTCGTGCCCACCGACCGGGACCCGTCCTGGTTGCCGCACGCCCGTGCCGTCGGCATCGAGTCCGACCGCGAGTACGGTCTCGCCGTGCTGCGCGAGCTGCGCCGGGAGGCGCAGCGCCGGGCCACCGCGCTCAAGCGGCACGGCGTCACCAAGCTCGCCGACCTGCCCCGCGACAATCCGCTGCCGCGCATCGTGGCGGTCGTCGACGAGTTCCACGTGCTGCTCGCCGGCAACGACGCGCTGGCCCGGGAGGCCGTCGACCTGCTGGAGGACCTGGCCCGCAAGGGTCGCTCGTACGGCATCCACCTGGTGCTCGCCAGCCAGAGCATGACCGGCATCGAAGCCCTCTACGGGCGGGCCGAGGCGATCTTCGGGCAGTTCGCGTTGCGGGTGGCGCTGCCCGGCGGGGGTGGGGTGCTCGACCAGCTCAACGACGCCGCGGCGGCCCTGCCGGTCGGCTCCGCCGTGGTCAACACCGCCGCCGGCGCGGTCGGCGCCGACACCGTGCTGCGCTTCCCCGACGCGCACGCCGCCACGGCGGACCTCGCCGCGTTACGCCACGACCTGTGGCAGGCCCGCCCGCCGGGCTCGCGGGCCCCAGCGGTCTTCAAGGGGTACGAGGCCGCGCGGGTCGAGGACGACAGCACGTTCGCCGGGTTGCGCCCCGGTGGTCGACGCCCGATGGCACTGGTCGGCCGGACCGTCGACGTGCACGGCACCACAGCACTGTTCCTGATGGACACCACCCCCGGTCGGCACCTCGCCGTGGTGGGCACCGCGCCGACCGGCGCGGACGTGCTGCGGGCCGCGACGCTCAGCCTGGCCCGCCAGCACACCCCCGGCGACGCCCGGTTCGAGCTGGCCTGCCTGGTCGGCGCCGCCGACGCGGTAGCCGACGACACCGAAGCCGTCCTGCGCGCCGCCGGCCACCCGGTCGGACGCCTCGACGCGGCCGGGCTGCGCGACCGGATCGCCGCGCTGGCCGCCGAACCCACCGGCCGCGAATACCTGGTGGTGTTCGGCATGGACGCCGCCGCGCCCGTCCTCGGTGCCACCGACCCCGGCACGTTCCGTTCCGGGCTGGACGACCTGCGCACCGTCCTGCGCCAGGGCCCCGGGCAGGGAGTGCACCTGCTCGGTTGGTGGAGAGGGCTGCGCCGGCTCGGCGACGACCTCGGCGGCACCCAGAACCGCGACGACGTCGCCTGCCTGGTAGCGCTCAACGTGCCCGGCGCCGAACTGGCCCTGCACCTCGGAGCGCACGACCTGACCTACACGCCCCGCCCCGACCGGGCACTGCTGATCGACAGGCACGACCAGCGCACCCGGCTGATCGTCCCGTTCGTCGGTGACGGGCACGACCCGGACGGGGAGCGCTGACAGTGTCCTTCGAGGAGTACGCGGCCCTGGCCCGGCAACTCTCCGCCCAGCACCGCGCCGGGGAACAGCACGCCGCCGCCGAGTCCGCGCGCCGCCGCGACCTGCACGCCGCCGTCGACTACCTCCAGCAGCGGCTCACGGCCCAGGGGCAGCGCCTCGACCAGCTCGGCCGAGCCATCGGCGTCGACCAACCACCCGCCGCCCCCGCCGCAGGTCCAGGCCCAGGTCCAGGCCCAGGCCCAGGTCCAGCCGCGGGCCCGGGCCCAATGGCGCCGGGTGAGGCCGCCGCGTGGCCCAGCCCACCGTCCGGCGCCGGGTCGCCCTCCGGCACTGGCAGCGGTCCGTCTTCCGCTGCCGGCTCCGGCCTGCCCGCCGGTTCCGGCTCACCCACCGCACCCGGAACCGGGAACGGTGGACCCGCCGGCGCAGCCGGCGCGCCGGGGCGGGCGGAGGTCGGGGCGTACCCCCAGCTGCCGGCGGGGGAGGCGCGGCTGGCGCTGCCGACGGCGGTGAGCCCGGCGGGCGGCGGGGTGCCCGCGCAGCGCGCGGCCACGGCGGACCCGGCGATGGAGTTGGAGCTGGCCCGGCGGATGGCCGACGAGGCCGACCGGCACGGGCAGCAGGCGGAGTTGCTGGCCCAGCGGCCGGCGCTGCTGCCGACGTGGTCGCCGCTGGCGAGAGCGGTCGCCGTCTACGCCGGGTGCGGCGCGGCGGCCGGGGTGCTCGTGCTGATGCTGGTGCTCGCCTCCGGGGTCGGCCTGGTGGACGGGTTCACCCTTGGCGCGTGGATCTGCGCGGGGTTGCCGGCGGTGGCGTTCTTCGGCGGCTACCTGGTGCTGGGCCGCTGGGGGCGGCCGGCCATGGTCGCCGGCACCCCGCCGCGATATCTGCCGCTCGGGTTCCTGATCTGTTTCCTGGTGGTGCCGATGGCCTACTGCGCGTATCTGTTGCTGGTCCGCGGTCTGCGCTGACGATCGACCTGGAGTGGCGACTGGTCGTCACCACGCAGGGGCGCCGACTGTTGGGCACGGATCAGTCCAGGTGGTAGATGACGCCGCCTGCGTCGCTGAACTGCTGCTCGGTGCCGCTGGTCGAAGGGCTGAAGACGCGGCAGGAGCAGTCGTCGGCGGGAGGCCCCGCCGACGCCTCGGCGTAGTACCAGACCTGACCCACCTCGGCCCTGAACGTGCGACTGCTGGCCCGTCCCACCTCGATCGCCCGGTGCGGTTCACACTGAGCGTCGAAAATCCACAGCACGTACGGCTCACTGCTCGTCGAGGCAGTGCCCCGCAGCGGTTCTCCCCACCGGCTTTCGGGGATCTCCCGTCGGAAGTAGACCAACGCGTCATCGCCATGGATCTTGGCGATGCAGGACCGGTAGAGCGCTGCCCGAGACGCCGGGGTCGGACTGGGCGCGGCTGTTGCGGACGACGATGACTGAAGGCTGCTGAGGATGCTCTGCCCGTCGCCGGTCGCGACGGAGACGACAAGCAGGAGGGCGAGAAGCCCGAGGAGAGCCCCGGACAGCCCAATGACGCGAGCCCGGCGACCACGACCAGCCGATGTCGTGTCTGTCCTCTGAACCGTCAAACCCCGTCACTCCCTCAGCAAGCTGTCACCGAGTCTAGGAGGCGTCGCACTCGGGCGTGGTCCCCGAGCTTGGCTCCAGTGGGCAAACTCCGTCAGAGTGACCAGCGTGGGCGACAATGCCCACGGTGACGCGGGAGCGGGCGGCCGGTCGCGCTGGGTACGCGAATCTCGTACGCTCCCATGTGGTCTCTGCCGGTGCGGTGGTGGAGGCGATGGTCGATCACGGGGAGGTGCGCGTGAGCGCAGCACAGATCATCGCGAGGTTGGCGGCGGCGTCGCAGAAGCTGGACGAGGCGAAGGCCAAGACCGCAGCGGCAGCACAGGACGCCGCCGAGGCGCGAGCACTCGTCGCCGGCGCGCTGGAGGGTGTGGCCGCCGGTCCGCTGGTCGGCATGATCGATTCGTACCGTCAGGCGCTCGCGCAGGCGACGCAGGGTGGCGACCCGGCCAAGCAGCACGTGCAGGAGACGATCGCCAAGGTACGAGCGCTGGGAAACTGACCACGGGTGGTGGCGCTCACGAACGCGGCAGGTAGCACTTCCTGCGGTCTTCTGCGTTGCGGGGTGGGGGTGCCGCAGAACGCACGAAGGGCTCGCTCAGGAGGTGGGTGGGGCGCTGCCGCGCCCGTGCCGGGTGTTGCGTGGAGATCGTGCGATAGTGGCGACGGTTACTCGAATATCCGAAAGTTGTCGAACTCGAAGACTCCGGTGCTCGCCGCGATGACTCCGATGTTCCCGTAGGGGAAGTCGGTGGCGTCGACTGTTTTTACCAGCGCTCCATTGATGTAGAGATCAAGCTGGTCGTCCCTGCCGGCAATCGCCAGAGTGTTCCAACCGTCGGGAATTATCCGCTCGGAGCGCTCCGTGAGTCGGTAGGAGAATCCGAGCCCATCGCTGCGCGCGACGAACGAGTATGTGCCGTCCCCGGAGAGCAGAAAGGCGTAGTAGGTCTTGGGTTTGTCCGACCACCTGTACATCAGTCCGGCCGCACTGGTCGACAGCAAGCGCTTGGATAGGCGCACGTCGACAGCGATCGGCCGGTTGGTTAAGTTGACGGGCACCAGATCTCCGCCGTTGGTGGCGCTGAGCCAGCGATAACGCACCGCGTTCGGGTCAGCCTGGTTCGACAGTCGAAACAGGCCCGCAGCGGTGTCGACCTCGGTCGTCCACACGTCGTCGTCACTACCGTCGGTCGCAGCGTCGAGCCACATGGCGAATCTCTTCCGAACATCGACGGGATCGCGGTTGGCTGACGTGAACGGCTCTGTGAATACGGCCTTCTCGAACGGGTTGGGCCTGGCCTCTTCCGGAGTCTGCGTCGGCTTGGTCCTATCCGGAATCAATGGCGCGATGGCGGGGACGAGCCCGGCCAGCCCGGCAATGATTCCGACCAGTCCGGCGACAACGGCGATCATTCCTGGGGCCGAACTCAGCGCGCGGCGGATCCCCGTCCACGCGGATCGGTGCTGATCCTGAGTTCCGGCCCCAGATGCGTCGGTCAACGGAAATCCGGCCTGCTCTGCACCGCTCCGAAGGTCATCCTGATCGAATCGCGGAAAGGCACCTGAAACTGCGGCGTCGCCCGGCGCTCCTTCAGACGTTGGCGCGCTTTCCCGCCGAGGCACGCCCTCGTTCGTCTGGGGAGGTTGTTCGCCTGCCATGGGCGATTGTCCTTTCCGGTCAGTGCCGCTACCCACATTGAGAGAGGGCCGCGGGTCGCCTCGAGAGCGATCCATCCAATCCTACCGCGCGTCGTCGATGCGTTACTTTTGGTGACCATTGCCGCGCTGCTTGCCCAGCCGCCCCTCCGCGGACATCCGCCCCGTGACGATGGCGGGCTCGCGTTCGATGACGATGACCGCGATCTCGCGGTCGTACGTGGATCTCCGGACTGGAGTCGGCGCTCAGGTTCAGTGGCGTGCTGCCGATGCGCCTGGTCGCGGCACTCCGGTCGAGTTCAGTAACGCGTGTGATGCCGGTGAGTCATCAGGATGACTCACCGGCATCGCGCTCTCAGGGGACACCGCCTCCGAGGCGTAAGCAACACGGCGGCGAGGGAATGTCAGCTACGCGAGCGGGGCAGGCAGCACTTCTTGTACTTGGCGCCGGAGCCGCACCAGCAGGTGTCGTTGCGGCCGGGTGGCCAGGCGGTCACGCCGGCTTCGTCGAGGCTGTCGGCGTACTCGTCGAGGGTTTCCTCGTCGGTGGGGTCGCTGCCGGTGCGTTCGGCGAAGGCCGCCAGACCGTCGACGGTGCCGGCGACCACGCCCAGGTCGGCGCCGCCCATCGCGGACGCGTCGACGAGGGCGCGTTCGAGTTGGGCGCGGTGCTCGTCCCAGGTGGGCGGGTAGCTGTCGGCCAGCGCCGGCCAGCGCACCAGCAGGGCGTCGAATTCCGCCTGCGGCCAGAAGAGCAGCGTCGCCGGGCCGTCGTCGACGGCGTCGAGCGCGTGGGTGCTCGCGGCGCGCAGCCGGTCGGCGAGGTTGTCGTACTCGTCGTGGGGGAGGCCTGCCTCTTCGCGGAGGTCGTGTCGCCGCTGGGCCAGGCCGTAGATCATGGCCGCGGCCTCGTCCTGGGCGTCCTCGGACGCGTGCTGCTGGGTGCGGGTCCTCTCCAGGATCGCGTCGAGCGCCCCGGTGAGCCAGTCCAACGCCGTGTCGGCGCGGTCGGACTCGGCCAGCTCGTCAACGAGGTAGGAGGCTGCGGGGTCGGTTTCGAGCAGCGGACGCAGGGCGGTCAGCTCGGCCATGCCCTCGTCCGAGCGGCCGAGGCGCAGCAGCAGACCGCCGCGCACCGCTCGGGCGTACGCGTTGTCGTCCGGTTGCTCGGCGATGGCGCGGGTGGCCAGGGCGAGCGCGTCGGCCAGGTCGCCGGCCTGTTCCAGGATGTCCGCGGCGACCAGCAGGGCGTACCCGGTGTCGTCGGGGTCCGCTACCCGCCCCTCGTCGACGGCGCCCACCAGTTCGGCGACGAACGCGGCCGGGTCGGGGCTCTTGAGGCCCAGGGCGCCGATCTCGTCGATGCGGTCGGCGGTCAGCAACTCGGGCATGGGCGCTTCCTGAGGAACGACGGATGGGGAGCGGTCAGCGTACTCCGGAATGCGTCGCGGCCCGGGCGGCGAACCGCCCGGGCCGCGACGCGAACCGTCAGCGGGTTGCCGGCATGGTGGCGAACTCGCCGGCTAGCTCGGACTCGACGATCGTCGCGGCGGACGGCCGGCGACCGGCCGACGCCCGCCGGGCGGACGGGACGGCGAGGGCCGCGAGCGCGGCGGCCAGGGCGATCGCCGTGAGGACGAGAAACCCCGTCGTGAAGCCGGCCTCCCGGGGCAGACCGTTGGCCTGGGGGTGCGCGGTGATCACGCCGCTGACCACTGCCGCGCCGATCGCGCCGCCGATGGTGCGGATGTTGGCGTTCATGCCGGTCGCCACGCCGGTCTGGCTGGCGGGCACGCTGGCGACGATCAGGTTGGCCATCGAGGCGAAGGCCAGGCCGATGCCGAGGCCGACCAGGCCACCGGCGATGGCGACCTCCCAGCGGGTGTCGTGCGCGGTGGCGAGCATCGCGGAGGCGGCCACGTTGAACGTGGCACCGGTGGCGAGTTGCGCCTTGGCGCTGAAGACGGCTTGGAGCCGCCCGGCGATGACGCCGGCGACGAACATCGCGCTGACCATCGGGAGCATGAGCAGACCGGCCTGGCTGATGCTCGCCCCGAAGCCGTAACCGGCGGCGGTCGGGGTCTGCAGGAACTGCGGGAGGAACGCGTACATGGAGAACATCGACGCGCCGTAGAGCAGGGCGACCAGGTTGGTGGTCCAGACACCGGGAAGGCGCATCATCCGCATGTCGATCAGCGGGTTGCTGGAACGCAGCTCGGTGACCAGCCAGCCGACCAGCAGCACCACGGCGAGGGCGAGCAGGCCGAGTACCCGGGTGGAGGTCCAGCCCCAGGCGGCACCCTGGCTGATCGGCAGCAGCAACGCGACAAGCCAGCCGGAGAGCAGCAGTGTGGCGCGCCAGTCGATGCGACCGGGGGTGCGGACCGGCGACTCGGGCACGAACAGGTGCGCGGCCACGGCGGTCAGTCCGACCACGATCATCGGGATCCAGAACAGCCAGCGGTAGTCCAGGGTGCTGACGATCGGGCCGGCCAGCACGATGCCCAGGCCACCGCCGACGGCGACGATGGCCGAGATGGCGGCCACCGCTGTGGAGACCCGGGCGGCCGGGAACTCGTCGCGGATGATGCCGAAGGACAGCGGGAAGACCGCCCCGCCGATGCCCTGCACGACCCGGGCGATGATGAGGACGCTGATGTTCGGCGCGATGGCGGCCAGCAGGCAGCCGAGGGCGAGGGCGGCGAGCGAGACGACAAGCATCCGCTCCTTGCCGACCATGTCGCCGACGCGTCCGAGGATCGGCGTGAAGATCGACGCGCTGAGCAGGTAGGCGGTCAGGACCCAGGTCACTGTGTTCTGGGTGGTGTGCAGGTCCTGCTGGATGGTCGGCAGCACCGGGGTGATCAGCGACTGGAGCATCGCGAAGAACCCGGCGCCGGCCGCGAGCACGGTGAAGGTGAGCCGACGCGAGCTGCGCCGGGAGGTCACTGCCACGAGAGAAAACTCCCTGATTACGTACGGGAATGAAGGCTTGTCACCCGTCGTCCGTGACGGGGTGGTCTGTCGGGGTCCGGGCGATCGGGGTGGCCAGGCGGCGATCGGGCGGGTCCCGAGGTAGAGTAACCGGAGGCAGGCCTCCGGGATTCCGGAGGGGTGCCTCCGCTAAGCTAGCGGAGGGCGTCCTCCGGATGCAAATAGAGTGAGGTGACGCACGTCATGACCAGCCCGGGGCAGGCGCCCGAGGTCTTCGCCCAGCGGCCCAAGCGGGCCGACGCGCGGCGTAACTACGACGCCCTGATCGCGGCTGCGCGCGAGGCGTTCGCCGAGAACGGCGCCGCCGCCTCCCTGGAGGACGTGGCCCGCCGGGCCGGCGTGGGCATCGGTACGCTCTACCGCAACTTCCCGACCCGCCGGCACCTGTTCGAGGCCGTCTACGTCGAGGAGGTCCGGGCGCTGTGTCACTCCGCCGAGGGTCTGGCCGAGCTGCCACCCTGGGACGCGCTCGTCGCCTGGCTGCACCGCTTCGTCGCGTACGTCGCCACCAAGCGGGCGCTCGCCGAGCAACTGCTGCACGACTCCGAGATCTTCACCAGCTGCCGGGCGGAGATCTTCTCCGCCGGTGAGCCGCTGATGCATCGCGCGCAGGTCGCCGGTGTGGTCCGTGACGACATCGGCTTCGACGACGTGGTGCGGCTGATCAGTGGCCTGACCATGGCCCAGTTCCCGTCACCCGAGCAGCGTGACCGGGTCCTCGGCGTGGCCCTGGACGGCCTGCGCCCGCCCGCCACACCGCGCTGACGCTCTGTCCGACCGCGCCGCGCTGAACGCCCCACCCCCGGTAGCGCGGCGCTGAACGCCGCGTCCGCCCGCGCGGCGCTGACCGCCCGCCCCGCCGATCAGCGGTCGACCAGCAGCAGCCACTCGTCGTCGAGGCGCTCCACTGTCGTCCCCGCCGGCCAGCGGTGGCCACTGTCGGCCACCGCCCGGGCCTGCTCGACCTGCGGCGGCCGGCTGAATTCGGCGTCGCGGAAGCTGACCATGCTGTGGAACCGGGCCCGGCCGAAGTTCGCGGCGTCGACGAAGCGGGCCCTGTCGAACAGCGCCTCCGCGCCGAACACCGTCCAGCGGAACAGCGCCATGTTCGTGAAGCGGACGGCGTGGAAGCTTGCCGACCGGCCGAACTCGGTGTGCTCCATCGACAGGGCGCCCTCGAAGACGGCCTCCCGGAACGAGGTGACGTCCTCGAAGCGGGTCGCGTCGAAGCTGGTCGGCTGGCCGAACGTCACCCGGCTGAACGAGGTCGGGCCGGTGAAGCCGGCTCGCCGGCAGGACAGACCGCCGGGAAAGGCGGCACCGTCGAAGCTGGCCTCGCGGCCGACGCGAATGCCGTCGAGGACGACTTCGCCGCCGGCCGCGAGCCCGTCGAAGACCACCTCGTCGAAGGTCGCCGCACCGAACAGCAGCCGCCCCCGCGACGTCGCGCCCGCGAAGGTGGTCGTGCCGGTGAGCACCGCCTCGGTGAAGTTGGCGTCGACGAGCGTGCAGCCGGCGGCGTCGAAGTCGACGAGCGTGGCGCCGGCCAGGTCGAGCGTCAGCTCCGGCCAGTGTGCGGCGTCGTCCGCGCGCAGGTGCCGGGTCAGCACGCGCTGCGCGCTGCGCCGGACCTCCGTCTCGCGCGGCTCGCCGTCAGGCGCCGGCATCCGCAGGTACGCGCACAGCACCGCCGCGATGGTCGGGCGCTGCCCCGGGTTGTCCTGGCCGAGGCGTTCCAGCGCGTGCAGGCCGCCGAGGCGTACCGCCGCGCTGTCGTTGCCGAGCAGTTCGACCGCCCGGGTGTAGAGCTCGGTCAGTCGACGCTCCGCCGCGTCGTGCTCGGCGGCCCCGGACTGCCGGTCCTGGTGGCGCTGCGCGGCGTCGGCCACCGCTTCGGCGTGCGCCTGCACCCGGTCCCGGTGCACCTGGTCGCGTGCGGCGACGCTCTCCTGGTGCCGTTGCGCGCGTTCGGCGATCCACTGGCGGCGGGCGGCGAGCAGCAGCGCGAGCCCTCCGCCGGTGCCGGCGACGACGGTCAGGCCGGTGCGGATCGCGTCGATGCGCAGTGTGGCGCGGGTGTCCGGTTGGCTGGCCCGGTCGGCCTCGCTGAGCAGCAGATCCAGCACCAGCCAGCCCAGGGCGATGGCGACCAGCAGGCCGACCAGGACCAGCCACCACGGCATCACCCGCAGCTCGCGCTCGGTGGGTTCGTCGACAGCCACGGCCACAGCATGCCAGCGACCGCCGGTGTCCGATATGGAGCGGAGCGGTATGACCGTTTACGCCCCCGCCGGAACAACGGGTTACCGGCGCGTAACAAGTCATTGACGTTTCTAAATTGTTGCGGGCATGATCGTCGCACGGTCGACCGGACACCCCCACCCACCTGCCCGGTTCGCCGGGTGCCTCCCCCCGGAGGTGCAGCCATGCTGCTCCGAAAGACCGCCCTCGTCCTGGCCCTCGCCACCGGCGCGCTGCTCGCGTCCACCGCCACGGCGACCGCCGCCCCCGCTTCCACCACCGCCGCCAGCACGACGCCCTTCGCCGCCGCGGCGGCCAACCCAGTGATCGTGGTCGGCGGGCTCAGCGGCGTCGCCGTCGCGTACGAGCCGATCGCCGCCCGGCTGCGCGCCGACGGCTACCGCACCTTCATCTACCAGCTACCCGGGCTGGGCCTCGGTGACATCCCCACCTCGGCGCGCGCGTTCGCCAACTACGTCGACCAGGTACGCGCCACCACCGGCGCGGCGAGCGTGGACGTCGTCGCCCACTCCGAAGGGGGCCTGGTCAGCAGGTACTACCTCAAGCGGCTCGGCGGCACCGCCACCGTCGGTCGCTACGTCAGCCTGGGCACACCCCAGTACGGCACGTACGTCGCCAACATCGTGGCGTTTCTGGGCCTGGGCAGCTGCGCCGGTGTCGTGGCCTGCCAACAGATGACAATCGGCTCGGCGTTCCTCGCCGACCTCAACGCCGGCGACGACACCCCGGGCGCGGTGCGCTACACCACCATCCGCACCCTGCAGGACGAGTTGGTCCGTCCGACCGGAAACGCCGCCGTCAACGACGGCGCGACGAACGTGCTGATCCAGTCGTACTGTCCACTGCGGGTGGTGGGGCACCTCGGCCTGGTGCTCGACGGCACGGCGTACACCATCGTGCGCGGCGCCCTGGTCGACGGCCCGGTGCGACCCAACTGCCTCGCCCTCTGAACGATCAGTGTGGGTGGTCCCCACCGGGACCACCCACACTGCAACTGCGGCTCAGCTCGCCTTGGCGAGCGCCTCGAACTCGTCGTCGGTGAGCCGCACGTCGGCGGCGGCCACGTTCTCCTCCAGGTGCGCCACCGAGGACGTGCCGGGGATCGGCAGCATCACCGGCGAGCGGCGCAGCAGCCAGGCCAGCGCGAGCTGCGCGGGCGACGCGCCGTGCGCGTTGGAGATGGCGTCCAGTGGGCCGCCCGGGCGGGCCAGCTCACCGGTCGCGATCGGGAACCACGGGATGAACGCGAGGTCGTTGCGCTCGCAGAACTCCAGTACGTCCTCGGCGCTGCGGTTGGCGAGGTTGTACAGGTTCTGCACCGACGCGATAGTGGTGATCGCCCGGGACTCCTCGATCTGCGCGACGCTGACCTCGGACAGCCCGATGTGCTGGATCTTGCCTTCATCCCGCAGCAGCGCCAGCTCACCGAGCTGATCGGCGAGCGGCACCTTCGGGTCGATCCGGTGCAGCTGGTACAGCGGGATGCTGTCCAGGCCGAGGTGACGCAGGCTCAGCTCGCACTGCTGGCGCAGGTACTCCGGGCGGCCCAGCGCACGCCAGTCGCCGGGGCCGGAGCGGCTCAGCCCGGCCTTGGTCGCGATCACCAGGTCATCGGCGTACGGGTGCAGCGCCTCCCGGATCAACATCTCCGAGACGAACGGCCCGTACGAGTCGGCGGTGTCGATGAACGTCACGCCCAGCTCGACCGCACGGCGCAGCACGCGAACCGCCTCGGCCGGGTCCTTCGGGTCACCCCAGACACCCGGGCCGGTGATCTGCATGGCCCCGTAGCCGAGCCGGTTGACTGTGACATCGCCACCGATCCGGTACGTGCCGGACGCCTTCGCGGGCTGCTCACTGATATTTGTCGCCATTGCCCGATCCCCAATCGTCTCGTCGTGGCGGGCCTGGACAGCGCGGGCGTGAAGAGCCCACCCGCCACCGATGGATCATCCCCCGGAACCCTCCCGCCATGCCGCCGGTCGGCCGAGTGTGGGCGCGGACACGCCGTCAGCGCGCCGAAGCGAGTTGCCGGGAAGCGCCCGGTACGACCGGGGTGTCCGTGCGACGCTGGCCGGAGCCGGTGCGTTCCGGCGTGACGGCGGAGGGAGCACCCATGGGAGTGCCGCAGGTCAACTTCGCGCTCGACACGTACGAGTGCATCGTGATCTATCCCGGCGCGGCTGGGCGGGCCCTGCCCCCGGAGACCGTGCAACGGTTGCAGGCCGAGCACGCCGAACACATGCAGGCGTTGCAGCGACGCGGCATCGTCCTGGTCGCCGGCTCGGTGGACGGGCCGGCGCGCGAGCCGGATCCGCCGATCGGCTTCGGTCTGGCCCGTACCGGCAGCGTCGAGGATGTCCGCAGCGTGCTGGAGGCCGACCCGGCGGTGCAGGCCGGGCTGTACCGGGTGGAGGTGCTGACCTTCCTCTGCCCGGCCGGTTCCCTGGAGTTCCCGCTGGTCAAGGCGGACAGCTGAGCCGCCGGTCCATCGGTGGCTGTCGTGATGGTGACGGCGCTCGACCGCCTGCCGGTGCTACGGTCGCGCCCAGCGCGGGCCGCCGCCGGGGCGTACCCGGTGTCGTGGGTCGGCCCCGGTCGAGGAGTCGCCATGGTCTCCGCCGCCACCCCCGATGTCGCGTCGGCCTCCGCCCGACTGCGTGCCCTGCTCGGCGACCGGCTGCACGAGCCGGGCGATCCCGGTTACGCCGTCACCACTCGGCTCTGGAACGGCGCTGTGACGCGCACGCCCGCGCTGGTCGCCGCAGTTCAGGACTCCGACGAGGTGGCCGAGGCGGTCCGCATCGCCACCCGGTGTCACCTGCCCCTCTCGGTCCGATCCGGAGGCCACGACTGGGCCGGCCGGGCGCTGCGCGACGGCGCTCTGGCGCTCGATCTGACCGGGCTGCGCGCCGTCCGGGTCGACCCGGACGCGGCCACTGTGACCATCGGCGGCGGCGTCACGGCGGCCGAGCTGCTCGCCGCCGCCCGCGAGTACGACCTGGTGGTCCCCACCGGCGTGGTCGGCGCCGTGGGGATGGCCGGGCTCACCCTCGCCGGCGGGTACGGCCCACTGTGTGGCCGGTTCGGTCTGGCCCTGGACAACCTGCTCGGCGCGGAGGTGGTTCTCGCCGACGGCCGCCGGGTCACCGCCGACTCCCGGCACGACGCCGAGCTGTACTGGGCGTTGCGGGGCGGCGGTGGCAACCTCGGCATCGTCACCGAGCTGCGCTTCCGCGCGCACCGGCTGCCCGGCGTGCTGGCCGGGATGATCATGTTCGCGCTCTCCGAGGCGCCGGCCGTGCTGCGCGGCTATGGCGCGCTGGTCGCCGAGGCTCCGGACGAGCTGACCGTGATGGCCGGCTTCCTGCCCGGCCCGGCCGGCGAGCCGGTGATCTTCGTCTGCCCGTTCTACAGCGGCTCCGACCTGGACGCCGGGGCGCCGTGGATGGACCGGCTCCGCGCGCTGGGCACCCCGCTGGTCGACCAGATCGGCCCGATGCCGTACGCGGACGCGCTGCGGATGTTCGACGGTGGAATGGTCGACGGCAACCACTACCTGCTGCGGACCCGGTGGTTGCCCGCGCTCACCGACGGTGCTGTGGACACGCTCGTCGACGCGGCCCGGCAGGTCACCTCGCCGTTCTCCGCGCTGGCCGTGCACCACTTCCACGGCGCGGCCACCCGGGTCCGATCCGCCGACACGGCGTTCGGGCTGCGCACCGATCACCTGATGGCCGAGATCATCGCGGTGTGGGCGCCCGGCGATGACGCCGGTCCGCACCGCGAGTGGGCCGAGCGGACCTCCGCGGCGCTCGCCCCGCACGCCCTGCCCGGCGGTTACCCCAACCTGCTCGCCCCGGAGGAGACCGACCGGGTCCGGCTCGCGTACGGCGCGAACTGGGCACGGCTGCGCCGGGCCAAGCGCCGCTACGACCCCCGCCACCTGCTGCACGCGGTGCCCACCCTGCCACCCCCGGAGCACCCCGAATGAGCAGCCGCCCGCGGTATCCCGAGGTACCCGGAATGGGCCGCCGCCTGCCGCCCCCGGGGCACCCGGAATGAGCCGCCGCCGGGAGCACCCCGACAGCGCACGCCGCCGGAGGCGTACGATTCCCGGCGCGCGGTCGCTGATGCCCGTCGCCACAACGTTCCCGGTGCGGTTCCGCCCGCCGGCCCGACGCGCGCCGCGCGTCGTTGGACAACTGTTCCGCTGCCTGCAAGGGGTCGGCCCCGAGTCCGACCTGAAGGAGAGACTAGCCTGATGGGCGTGACACGCCGCGTAAAGATCGTCTGCACTCTGGGTCCCGCCACCTCGTCCCCGGAGCGCATCCGGGGTCTTGTCGAGGCCGGCATGAACGTGGCGAGGCTCAACTTCAGCCACGGCAGCCACGCCGACCACGAGGCGGTCTACCGACTGGTCCGGGAGGCGTCGGAGGCAACGGGTAAGCCGGTCGCCGTGCTCGCCGACCTGCAGGGCCCCAAGATCCGGCTCGGCAAGTTCGCCGACGGCCCGCACGAGTGGCGCACCGGTGACACCGTCGTGATCACCGGCGACGACGTCATCGGCACCAAGGAGCGGGTTTCCTGCACCTACACCAAGCTGCCGCACGAGGTGAAGCCCGGTGACCGGCTGCTGATCGACGACGGTCGGGTCGCCGTCGAGGTCACCGACGTCACCGGCAACGACATCCGCTGCCTCGTCACCGAGGGCGGCCCGGTCTCCAACAACAAGGGCGTGTCGCTGCCCAACGTGGCGGTCAGCGTGCCCGCCATGTCGGACAAGGACGCCGAGGACCTGCGTTTCTCCCTCGGTCTCGGCGTCGACCTGGTCGCGCTGTCCTTCGTCCGCTCGGCCGAGGACATCAAGCTCGTCCACAACATCATGGCCGAGGAAGGCGTGTTCCGGCCGGTGCTCGCCAAGGTCGAAAAGCCGGAGGCGGTCGAGCACCTGGAGGCCATCGTGCTGGCCTTCGACGGCGTCATGGTCGCCCGCGGTGACCTCGGTGTCGAGATGCCGCTGGACGAGGTCCCGCTGGTGCAGAAGCGCGCCGTGCAGCTGTGCCGGGAGAACGCCAAGCCGGTCATCGTGGCCACCCAGATGCTCGACTCCATGATCGAGAACTCCCGCCCCACCCGCGCGGAGGCCTCCGACGTCGCCAACGCGGTGCTCGACGGCGCGGACGCGGTCATGCTCTCCGGCGAGACCAGCGTCGGCAAGTACCCGGTGCTCACCGTCAGCACCATGGCCAAGATCGTGACGACCACCGAAGCCGGTTCCATCGGGGTGCCGCGCCTGCAGCACGACCCACGTACCCACGGTGGCGCCCTCACGGTGGCCGCCTCGTCGATCGCCCGGGCCATCAACGCCAAGGCGCTCGTCGCGTTCTCGCAGACCGGCGACACCGTGCGACGGCTGTCCCGCCTGCACTGCGACCTGCCGCTGCTGGCCTTCACGCCGGTCCCCGAGGTGCGCGACCAGCTCGCCCTCACCTGGGGTGTGGAGACCTTCCTGATGCCGTTCGTGCAGCACACCGACGACATGTTCCGCCAGGTCGACCAGGCGCTGCTCGGCCTCGACCGGGCCAACCCCGGTGACTACGTGGTCATCGTGGCGGGTAGCCCGCCCGGCACCCCCGGTTCGACCAACACGCTGCGCGTACACCAGCTCGGCTCGCTGGTCGACGCCGCGTCGGCGCGGGCCCTGCAGTGAGCGACGGTCGGGTCGCGGTCGGCCAGGCGGCGGTTGACCAGCTGCTGGAAGTGCTGGACCTCGACCCGACCGGCGAGATGACCTTCCGGGGGATGAGCCCCCAGGTCGGCCCACAACGGGTGTACGGCGGCCAGGTCGCCGGTCAGGCACTGGTCGCCGCCGGCCGCACCGTCGACCCGGAGCGGTTCGTGCACTCGCTGCACGGCTACTTCGTCCGCCCCGGCGACCCGGTCGAACCGATCGCGTACGAGGTGGAGAACATCCGCGACGGCCGGTCCTTCTCGGTCCGCCGCGCGGTGGCCCTCCAGCACGGCAAGCCGATCTTCTTCATGTCGGCGTCGTTCCAGCGGGCCGAGGAGGGGCTGGACCACCAGGCCACGTCCCCGCTGGACGTACCCCTGCCGCAGGACGTGCCGACGATGACCGACCGGCTCTCCCGCTACCCGGAGCGGCTGGGCATCTGGGGCCAGATTCCACGACCGATCGACGTGCGCTACGTGGGTGAGCCCGGCTGGGTCCGCCCCGGCGACCGGCCCGCCGACCCGCACCAGCGCGTCTGGATGCGCATCGACGGCAAACTGCCCGACGACCCCCTGCTGCACGCCTGCGCGCTCACCTACGCCTCGGACCTCACCCTGCTGGACTCGGTGCTCTCCGCGCACGGCGAGGTGTGGGGGCCGGGCGGGTTGGTCGGCGCGAGCCTGGACCACGCGCTGTGGTTCCACCGGCCGTTCCGGGCCGACGAGTGGTTCCTCTACGACTGCCTGAGCCCGTCGGCGTCCGGGGCGCGCGGGCTGGCCACCGGCCGGATGTTCACCACGGACGGCCGGCAGATCGCCAGCGCCGTCCAGGAGGGTCTGCTGCGCCGCGTCGGCGCCTGACGCTGTCGCTCGACCTCGCCAGGTGGTTGTCGCTCGATCCCGTCGCTCGTCCCCGCCAGGCAACTGGCGGGGATGACGTGTTTCAGGCCTGGTAGATGGCCTCGCCGGCGATCTCGATCTGCACCGTCTTGCCGACCAGCACCCCGCCGCTCTCCAGGACGACATTCCAGAGCAGACCGTAGTCCTCACGGTTCATCTCGGCCGTCGCGCTGAATCCGAAGATGTTCTGCCCGTACGGATCCTGACGGGCACCACCAAAATTCACCACCAGGTCGACGGGCCGGGTGATCCCCTTCACTGTCAACTCACCGGTGAGGACGAATCGTCCGGGAATGCCGTCGGACTGCGGCGGAACAATGTGACTTCGGCCTCGCCCGCCCAACCGGTGGTTGCGCAGACGCGCCCACTGGAATATAGGGTCCTCGTTGCCCTGCCACTTAATGCCGGTGCTTCGATATTCGAGCGTGGGAAAACGCTCCACGTCGAGGAAGTCGGCACTCTTCAGATGCGTGTCCCGGTCGACACTTCCGGTGGTGATGCTGGCCGACATGATGGTGGCCGTCACCGAGGAGAGCAGCGGGTCCTCCGCCACGAAGATCTCCGCCGTGGCCTCGGCGAACTCGCCGCGCACCGGGCTGACCATCATGTGCCGGGACAGAAAACCGATCCGCTTGTGCGCCTGATCGAGAAGATAGGTGCCGGCCACCGGGATGGTCATGCCGTCCCAGGTGCGTGTGGCGATATCGGTCATCGTGTTGCCTTCCCCCCGAGCGCACCCGGGTGTTTATCAATATGTTGCTGGCGGCCGGGTAAACGGCCAGACATTCGTACTCACGCCCAGCATAGGGACGCTCCGGAACGGCATTTTCGCCGCCACCGCACGGTGGATCATGACGGACTTCAGCAGTCCCGACCGGCGGCCGTCCAACGGTCCCGGCCGGGTGCCAGCGGCGCTACTTCCCATCGATGCGTGGCCGATCGGCCCAGGGTCGCCCGCCCGCCCGGTTGACCAGCGACTAACCTTGCCGACATGCGCCTCTCCGCTCGGGTCGACTACGCCCTCCGCGCGGCCGCCGAACTCGCCGCGACGGCCAGCGGCCCCGGGCGCGGCCGGCCGGTGACGGCCGACCAGATCGCCCGCGCCCAGGAGATCCCGCCGAAGTTCCTGGAGAGCATCCTTCTCCAGCTGCGCCGCGGCGGCATCGTGCACGCCCAGCGTGGCCCGGAGGGCGGCTATTGGCTGGCCCGCCCCGCTGAGGAGATCTCCCTCGCCGAGGTCATCCGGGTGATCGACGGGCCCCTCGCCCACGTACGCGGGCAACGCCCCGAGCAGCTCGGCTACCACGGCCCGGCACAGGCCCTCCAGGAAGTCTGGATCGCGCTACGGGCAAGCGAGCGGGAGATCCTGGAACTGGTCAGCGTCGCTGACGTCGCCGCCGGCAACCTGCCCGCGCGGGTCACCGAGCTGGCCGCCGACCCGCGCGCCTGGATCTGAGCGCCGGCTCACCTCCGGCCACACGTCACCTGATCCCTGCCCCTGGTGCCCGGACTGCCGCCGCTCGGTTGCCGGCCTTGCGCCACGGGTCGCTGACCAGGCGCACCGTCCGGTCGCGTCCCATCCACCGATCGGGGGCTTGACCCCGGCTGCCCCATCCCGCATTGTCGACCAAGTCGATAGGAGATGCCGAAAAGTCTGGGGGCGCTCGTGCGCAAGCTGTTGGTCCTCGCTCTGGTCGGGCTCGTCGCGCAACTGATCGATGGTTCGCTCGGCATGGCATACGGCTTGACCTCGTCCACTCTGCTGCTGGTCGCCGGGGTCGCCCCGGCCGCCGCCTCGGCCTCGGTGCACCTGGCCGAGATTGGCACCACGCTCGCCGCCGGGGTAGCGCACTGGCGGTTCGGCAACGTCGACTGGCGGGTGGTGACCCGCATCGCCCTACCCGGCGCTGTCGGCGCCTTCGCCGGAGCCACCGTGCTCAGCTCGATCTCCACCGAGGCCGCCGGACCGTGGATGGCCGGCATCCTCTTCACGCTCGGCGCGTACCTCCTGATCCGCTTCGCCCGACCACTGCGCACCGACCGGGTGGGCGGACGGCTCCGCGGTCGTTTCCTCGGCCCCCTGGGCCTGGTCGCCGGCTTCGTCGACGCGACCGGCGGCGGCGGTTGGGGCCCGGTGGCCACCCCCGCGCTGCTGGTCTCCGGCCGGATGGAACCCCGCAAGGTGATCGGCTCCGTGGACACCGCCGAGTTCGTCGTGGCCGGCGCGGCCAGCATCGGCTTCCTGATCGGGCTGGGCTCGGAGGGATTCCTGCTCCCCACCGTCGCCGCACTGCTCATCGGCGGCCTCATCGCCGCCCCGCTGGCCGCCTGGCTGGTGCGAATCGTGCCCGCCCAACTGCTCGGCGCGGCAGTCGGCGGCGTGATCGTGCTGACCAACGCCCGCACCCTGATCCGCTCCGCCGAACTGGACGGTCCGGCCCGCCCCGCCCTGTACGCCCTGCTGGCTGCCGGCTGGCTGGCCGCCCTGGTGTTGGCCGTCCGTGCCCTACGCCGTACCCGCCGCGCCCGCGCCGAAGCCGCCGCCGCTCCCGCCACCGCCGCCGCTCCCGCCATCGCTGTCGGTGTTCCCGCCGAGGCCTCCGACGCTGCATCCGTCGGCGAGGTCCCTGCCGGTCTGGCCGCAACGGGTACGCCCACCCCACGCTGAACCGCGCGTTGCGCCCATCCACCCGCCGATGCCGGCTCGAACGTCGTCATTGGCGCGGCTGAGTCACCAAGATCGCGCAACATCCTGGATGTAGTGGCATCCCAGCTCGTCGTGGCCACTACATCCAGGATCGAGCGTGACCTTGACGGCGGTGGGCGCACTAATCCTGGCCCCGGTCGGTCGGGCACGGTGTCCGTCCCCAAGATCCGCACAACATCAGGGATGTTGCTGCCTCTCGCGCTGCGGAGGCAGCAACATCGGCGAAGTTGCGCAGATCTTGGCGCGGGGCGCGGGGCGCGGGCGCGGGCGCGGGCGGGTGCGGGGCGTGGGCGGGGGAGCGCGGCGCGGGCGGGGGAGCGCTTGGGGCGATGGCGGGTCAGGGGGTGAGCAGGGTGGTGGCCGTCTCGGAGAGCAGGGTCCAGGCTTCGTCGGTGTGCGCTTCGGTGGTCTGGGGCGAGCCGACCGCCAGCCGCAGCGTGTAGCGGCCGGCGACCCGGGTGTGCGTGAGGTGCACGCGTCCGGTGGCGTTCACCGAGGCCAGCAACGCCGCGTTGGTGTCGTCGTCGGCCCGCAGTCGGAAGCAGACCAGTGAGAACGGGTGCGCTGCGACCACCTCGAACCGGTCGTCGGCGCGGACCCGCTCGGCGAACCGTTCGGCCAGCGCCACCCCGGAGCGGATGTGCGCCCGCAGGCCTTCGGCGCCGTACCAGCGCAGCACGAACCACAGCTTGAGGGACCGGAACCGCCGGCCGAGCGGCACCTGCCAGTCCCGGTAGTCGATCACCGCGCCGGATTCGGAGGCCGCGTTGCGCAGGAACTCCGGCAGTACGGTCAGCGCCTCGATCAGTTCGGCCCGGTCGGCCACCCAGAACGCGTCGCAGTCGAAGCCGGTGAGCAGCCACTTGTGCGGGTCGAAGCAGTAGGAGTCGGCGTACTCCAGGCCGGCGTGCGTCCACCGCAGTTCGGGGCAGACGGCGGCGGCGCCCGCGTACGCGGCGTCCACGTGCAGCCAGATCCCGTACTCGGCGCAGATGGCTCCGATTTCCGGCAGCGGGTCGATGGCGGTGGTGGAGGTGGTGCCGATGGTCGCCACCACGATGGCCGGCACGTCACCGGCGGCCAGGTCGGCTTCGATGGCGGCCCGCAGCGCGCCTGGCAGCATCGCCTCGGTGTCCGGGTCCACCTCGACCGACCGGGTTCCGTCGCTGCCCAGCCCGGCGATCCGCACCGCCTTCTCGATGGACGAGTGCCCGTGGATGGAGGTGTAGGCGCGGTAGCGCCGGTCGATGCCGGTGTGCCGCCAGCGTCCGCCGCTGGCCCGGTGCAGTGCGGTCAGGGTGGCGACCAGCGTCGCCGAGGACGCCGAGTCCTGGATGACCCCACCGCCGGCGCCGGTGGAGCGGAACCGCTGTGGCAGGTCCATCAGGTGGGCCAGCCAGTCCATCATCACCGTTTCCAGCTCGGTGCAGGCCGGGCTGGAGGCCCAGAGCATGCCCTGTACGCCAAGCCCGGAGCTGACCAGGTCGCCGAGCACGCTCGGGCCGGAGGTGTTGGCAGGGAAGTAGCCGAAGAAGCCCGGGTGCTGCCAGTGGGTCAGCCCCGGTACGACGATCGAGTCAAGGTCGGCGAGGATCGCCTCGACAGGTTCGCCGCCGGTGGTGGGGGGCTCACTGGGCAGGGCGGCGGCCACTGTGCCCGGGGGGTCGGCCGGGGCGACCGGTCGTTGCTCCACTGTCGCCCAGTAGTCGGCGATCCAGTCGACGACGGCGTGGCCGGCGCGACGGAACTCGGCAGGGTCCATGTGGTGAACGCTCACCCGGACGAGTTGATCAGGCATCCATCAACGAGGCAAGGGCGAGACGCCACCGAGGCAGGAGCGAGACGCCACCGAGGCAGGCGCGGATCTCGCAACCGAGCGACGCTGATCGATGTTGCGTGTCGGAAAGCGCTTGCCATACGATGCGCGGTGAGTCGGATCCGTGAGTTCCAGGGCGTTCCACCCCGATCAGATCGCCGTCCGCCGTCATCGCGGTGGGTTGGTCCACTGTGCTTCCCGGGCAGGGCCGGTGGGTCGTGGCGATCATCACCGGATCCCCGGAGGCAGCGCATGCACCCGTCCAGACATCGGCTGATCCTGCTCGCCGCCACGACGGCGGCCACCGTCGTGGCCGGCACCCTCGGCGCGGTCGTCGCCTCGGCCGCCGCCGTCGGCTGCCGGGTCGACTATCAGATCACCAACCAGTGGCAGGGCGGCTTCGGCGCCAACGTCACAGTCACCAACCTCGGCGACCCCGTCAACGGGTGGGCCGTCACCTGGTCGTACGCCGCGGGCCAGCAGGTCACCCAGGCGTGGAACGTCGCCGTCACCCAGTCCGGCGCCCAGGTGACCGCGCGCAATGTCGACCACAACACCGCCATCGCCACGAACGGCAGCGCGTCGTTCGGCTTCAACGGTTCGTGGACCGGCAGTAACCCGGTGCCGGGCAGCTTCGCGCTCAACGGCGCCACCTGCACCGGAGCCCCACCCACCGACGAGCCGACCACACCGCCACCGACCACCCCACCCCCGACCACCCCGCCACCCACCACCCCACCCCCGACCACGCCTCCGCCGTCGGCAGGGGTGGTGCAGATGGAGAAGCTGGACCGAGGGCTGGTCAGCGTCCGCTCCGGCAGCGCCAACCTGGTCTCCTGGCGGCTGCTCGGCACCGAGACCACCGGGGTGGAGTTCAACCTCTACCGGGGAGCCACCAAGGTCAACGCCACCCCGATCACCGGTGCCACCAACTATCTCGACAGCGGGGCGGCGGCCGGCTCGGCGTACACGGTGCGGGCTGTGGTGGGCGGCGTCGAGCAGGCGGCGTCGGCGCCGGCGTTGCAGTTCGGCGTGGGCTACCTGGACGTGCCGTTGCAGGTCCCGGCCGGGGGCACCACCCCGAGCGGGGAGAGCTACTCGTACAGCGCCAACGACGCCTCGGTGGGTGACCTCAACGGCGACGGCAGCTACGAGATCGTGCTCAAGTGGGACCCGTCGAACGCCAAGGACAACTCCCAGTCGGGCTACACCGGCAACGTCTACGTCGACGCGTACACGCTCACCGGCACCCGGTTATGGCGCATCGACCTGGGCCGCAACATCCGGGCCGGCGCCCACTACACCCAGTTCCAGGTGTACGACTACGACGGCGACGGCCGTGCCGAAGTGGCCATGAAGACCGCCGACGGCACCCGCTCCGGCACCGGTCAGCTCATCGGTTCGTCGTCGGCGGACCACCGCAACTCCAGCGGGTACGTGCTCAGTGGCCCGGAGTACCTGACCATGTTCAACGGGCAGACCGGCGCGATCGCCTCCACCGTCAGCTACGACCCGCCGCGCGGCACCGTGTCGTCCTGGGGCGACTCGTACGGCAACCGGGTGGACCGGTTCCTCGCCGGCACGGCGTACCTGGATGGGCAGCGCCCCTCGCTGATCATGGCTCGGGGCTACTACACGCGCGCGGTGATCGCCGCCTGGGACTTCCGCAACGGCACGCTGACCAGGCGCTGGACGTTCGACTCGAACTCCTCCGGCAACGGCGCCGCAGCGGGTCAGGGCAACCACCAACTCTCCGTGGCCGACGTCGACGCCGACGGTCGCCAGGAGATCGTGTACGGGGCCGCCACCATCGACGACAACGGCCGGCTGCTCCACTCGACCGGCAACGGCCACGGCGACGCCATGCACGTGGGGGACCTGGACCCGGGCCGCGCCGGCCTGGAGGTGTTCAAGGTCGACGAGGACGCCAGCAAGCCCAGCTCGTACTTCGCCGACGCCCGAACCGGTCAGGTCCTCTGGTCCACGCCCGCGTCCGGCGACAACGGCCGGGGCGTCTCCGCGGACATCTGGGCCGGCAGCCCCGGCGCGGAGTCGTGGTCGTCAGCGGTCGCCGGACTGGCCAACACCAGAGGGCAGAATGTGGGACGCAAGCCGTCCTCGGCCAACTTCCTCGCCTGGTGGGACGGCGACCCGGTGCGGGAACTGCTCGACGGCACGAAGATCGACAAGTACGGCACCGGCGGTGAGACCCGGCTGCTCGACGGCAGTGCTGTGGCGTCCAACAACGGCACCAAGTCCACGCCGGCGCTCTCCGGCGACATCCTGGGCGACTGGCGCGAGGAGGTGATCTGGCGGACCACCGACAGTCGGGCGCTGCGCATCTACAGCACACCCACCCCGACCAGCACCCGCATCTACACCCTGATGCACGACCCGCAGTATCGGGTGGCGATCGCGTGGCAGAACACCGCCTACAACCAACCGCCGCACCCGGGGTTCTTCATCGGCAACGGAATGAACACGCCACCCACGCCGGACATTCACCTACGTTGATGAAAACCCTGGCGGTCCCGAGCGGGGTCGCCTAGGGTGGCAGGCACCGGGCCGCAGCCGCGGAATCCGCTCAGCTCCGGCCCGGTGCGCCACACCGCGGCATTCCCAACCCGTCCCGACCGGGAATGCCGTACCACCACCGGCACCAACATTAGGCACCGTCGGGGTCGGCGGGGTGACGCTGACGTGAAGATCGTGTTTCACGCGCCCTGGCGTAGACCGCCCGCCACCTGCTCGGCGATCAATTCGTACGACCGCACCCGGTCCTGCACGTCGTACACCAGCGTGGTCAGCATCAGCTCGTCCGCGCCAGTGCGCTCCACCAGCTCGGTCAGCTGCCGACGCACCGTCTCCGGCGAGCCCATCGCCTGGCCGTCACGGCGCGACACGACGAACTCCCGCTCGATCTCCGAGTACGGGTAGGCCGCCGCCTCGTCGGGCGTGGACAGCGGCTCCGGCCGCCCGGAGCGCAACTTCAGGAACGACAGGGCGCTCGGCCCGGCCAACCACTCGGCCCGCTCGTCGGTCTCCGCGCACACCGCGTTGACCGCCACCATCGCGTACGGCTTGTCCAGCCACTGCGACGGCCGGAAGTTCTGCCGGTACAGGGCCAACGCCGGCAGGGTGTTCTGGGAGCTGAAGTGGTGCGCGAAGGAGAACGGCAGACCGAGCAGACCGGCGAGCTGGGCGCTGAAACCGCTGGAGCCCAACAGCCACACGGCCGGCTGCTCACCGCGACCCGGCGTGGCGATGATCTGCCCCGGCTTCTCCCCGCTGAAGTAGTTCATCAGGTCCGTCAGCTCGCGCGGGAAACCCTCCGCCGACAGGCCCTCCATGGTGCGCCGCAACGCCAGCGCGGTCACCTGGTCGGTGCCCGGCGCCCTCCCGATGCCCAGGTCGATCCGACCCGGGTGCAGCGCCTCCAGGGTGCCGAACTGCTCGGCCACCACCAGCGGCGCGTGGTTGGGCAGCATCACCCCACCCGAGCCCAGCCGGATCGTCGAGGTGTTCGCCGCCAGGTGCGCCAGCAGCACCGCGGGGGCGGAGCTGGCGATCGCCGGCATGTTGTGGTGCTCGGCCACCCAGAACCGGTGGTAGCCCAACTCCTCGGTGCGGCGGGCCAACTCGGTGGTGGCCTGCAGCGCCGCGCCAACGGTGGTGCCCTTGGCGACCGGGGCAAGATCAAGAACAGACAACGGTACGGTGATCACACGGTCAGCCAACCCGCCACCGACCGGCTTTGTTCCACCATGCGGGTTTTCGTCGGCCACCTCACCCGCCGCTCAGCCCATCCCGCGCGCCTGCTCGAAGATCAGACTGGTCTGCGTGTGCTGCACCACCGGGTCCACCGCCAGATGGTCCAGCACGAAGTCCCGCAACGCGTCACCGGACGCCGCCCGCACGTGCAGCACGTAGTCCTCCGCGCCGGCCACGTGGAACACCGACACCACCCCCGGCAGCCGCACCGACCGGGCCCGGAACCCGTCCACCGCCGCCCGCTCATGCGCGGTCAACCGCACCGACACCAACGCCTGCAACGGCAGACCGAGCGCCGCCGGATCCACCTCGGCGTGAAAACCACGGATCGCGCCGCGATCACGCAGCGCCCGGGTACGCGTCAGACACGTCGACGGCGCCACACCCACCCGCTCGGCGAGGGCATTGTTCGGCAGCCGGCCGTCCGCCGCCAACTCGGTCAGGATCGCGCGGTCCACCTCGTCCACCGCCGAATACGGCCGCAGATCATTCGGTTCAAGGGGCATGACGCCATCCTCGCCCGAACCCAACGCGGAAACCAACCCGATTCACAGAATGATATGCCAATCTATTGCTTGTCACTCGGCAGATATTCGACGCTACCGACCATGACACCGATGGACACCCGGGCCGTACACGCCGGCCGCGACGACCTCCGCACCCTCGGCGTGCACGTACCACCCATCGACCTGTCGACCACCAACCCGCTGCCCTCCGTCGACGACGGCGGCGCCGCGTACGAGCAACTCGCCACCGGCGGCACGCTCCCCGCCGACGGCGGCGCCGTCTACCAACGGCTCTGGAACCCCACCGTCGCCCGCTTCGAAACCGCCCTCGCCGAGCTGGAAGGCACCACCCAGGCCGTCGCCTTCGCCAGCGGAATGGCCGCCCTCACCGCCACCCTGCTCGCCGCCACCCGCGACGACCGCCGCCACGTCGTCGCCGTCCGACCCCTCTACGGCGGCACCGACCACGTCCTCGCCACCGGCCTGCTCGGCACCACCGTCACCTGGACGCGCCCCGACGAGGTCGCCACCGCCATCCGCCCCGACACCGCACTGGTCATCGTCGAGACACCCGCCAATCCCACAGTCGACCTGGTCGACATCGCCGCCCTCGCCGCCGCGGCCGGCGACATCCCACTGCTGGTCGACAACACCGTCGCCACCCCCGTCCTGCAACAACCCGCCCGGCACGGCGCCACCCTCGTCCTGCACAGCGCCACCAAGAGCATCGGCGGACACGGCGACGTCCTCGCCGGCGTCGTCGCCTGCGACGACACCTGGGCCGTGCGCCTACGCCAGGTCCGCGCGGTCACCGGCGCGATCCTGCACCCCCTCGGCGGCTACCTGCTGCACCGCGGCCTGCAAACCCTGCCGCTGCGGGTCCGCGCCCAACAGGCCACCGCCGAGAAACTCGCCGGCTGGCTCGCCGACCACCCCGCCGTACACCGGGTGCACCACCCCTCGGTGGACGACCCGGCGGCGCTGGTCGGGCGGCAGATGTCCGGACCCGGCAGCCTGCTCGCCTTCGAGGTACGCGGCGGCGCGCCCGCCGCCGCCGCCGTCGCCGGTGCCTGCCGGCTCATCACCCACGCGGTGTCCCTCGGCGGCGTCGACACCCTCATCCAGCACCCCGCCTCACTCACCCACCGGCCGGTCGAAGGCGACGCCAAACCCGCCGCCGCGCTGCTGCGCCTCTCGGTTGGCCTCGAAGACCCCGAAGACCTGCGCGCCGACCTGGCCCAGGCCCTCGACACGATCGCCTGACCGTCAGCGCAGCTCGCGGTTGCCCAACACCCGAACCGGCGAACCCTGCCGAGCCACCCGCAACATCGCCCGACCGATTCCGTCGGTGGTGGTGACCTGGTTGGGCAGCAACCGACGCAGCACCGGAAACAGCGGGCGGGTGACCGCATACCCGAGCCGGTACCACCGCGTCTTCGACACCGCCCCGTACGTCGGCTGGATGAACCCCGGCCGCGCCGCGTAACCGTTGGGCAGCAGATCCATGATCGCGTTCTCGGCACGCCCCTTGACCCGCGCCCACATCACCCGACCCTGACCCGACGAGTCGGTCCCCTGCCCCGAGACGTAGACGAAGGTGACCTGCGGGCTCACCTCGGCCAACAACCGTGCCGCAGCGAGGGGGTAGTCGTAGCTGACCCGGGTGTACGCGGCCTCGTCCAGACCCAGTGAGGACACCCCGAGGCAGTAGAAACACGCGTCGACACCTGTCAACTCAGCCCGCACCGCGTCCAACTCGCCCACGTCCGCGACCGTCAACTCCCGCAGCTTCGGGTCCCGCGCACCAGTCGGCCGCCGACCGACAGTCAGCACCTCGCGCACATCATCGGCGAGCAGGCACTCGCGCAACACACCCTGACCGACCATCCCGGTCGCACCGAACACAACCACCCGCATCAGATCGCACCCCTGTCGCCGCCACCGCCACCGGCCGTCCGGAGGCGCGTCGACCAGGCTGCCACGGTCGGCGTGATGTGCGCGGTGCCGGTCAGGACTTGGGACCGACGTGCCGGTCCAGCGTGGCGACGGCGTCGCGCCGGGCCACCGACAGCGAGTTGCGTCGGTTCATCCGCCAGGTGACGCCGAGCAGGTCGAGGCTCCACTGGCAGAGCCGCATGATGTCGGCCGACTCGTTGACGAACATGTAGCGCGGGTAGATGTACGTCTTGCCGCGCACTGTCACCCGGTTGGCGAACCGACAACCGTCGGAGTGGAACAGCCCGCGCAGGAAGTCGCCCGGTTGTGCCGTCACGAGATCGCGTTGCCAGTCAGCCAAGATGATCGGACGTTCGTGCTTCTTGCCACGGCCATGCTGGGGGAGCAGACAGGGCCAATGCTTGCCGGAACTTTGCACGCTGACGCAACCGGCCTGCTGGACATGCTGCACCTTCGCGGCGAGCACTTCCCGCATAGCGGCGTCACACGCCTTGATCAGGCCTGGCCAGCTGTCGCTGCAGGCGATGCGCAGCACCGGGACGCGGGCGGACGTGACGAGGTGACCGTCGCCCAGGTACAGGCCGAGCAGGTATAGGTACGCAGAGGGGTCTGTCTGAATGTCGACGCCAGGCCGGCAGCGGAAACAACGGGACTCAGTGCCCTGCTGTCGTGGCTCAGCCTGCTTCCTGCACCAGCCTCGGACGGTTGGATAGGGAAGGCTCAGGCGTCGGGCGACCTCGGCGACCGTGCTGCCGGCAAGGTGCTGCTGCCGCGCCTGCAGGCGCAGTTCAGGTGGGTGCACAGCGCAATTTTGGAACAGCCGTACGACACTTTTGGTGCCCCCGGTGGGATTCGAACCCACACTGTCGGAGGTTTGAGCTCCGCTTCTCTGCCGGTTGGAATACGGGGACGCTTGGCCGAATGCTCTGGTGGCCTTCCATAGGTTACCTACTACGCTGAGGGCGGCGACACCCGGTCGGGTTGGTGTCGGCTTATGACTGGTGGGGGTAGGGCTGGTGGCTGAGACGCCGACGGATGCCGAGCGTAGGCGCGTACTGATCGCCGAGGACGAGGCGCTGATCCGGCTGGACCTCGCCGAGATGCTCGTCGAAGAGGGTTACGAGGTGGTGGGGGAGGCCGGTGACGGCGAGACTGCCGTACGCCTCGCCGAGGAGCTGAAGCCCGACCTCGTCATCCTCGACATCAAGATGCCGATCATGGATGGGTTGGCCGCCGCCGAGCGTATCGCCGGCGCCCGGATCGCCCCGGTGATCATCCTGACCGCGTTCAGCCAGCGCGATCTGGTGGAGCGGGCGCGGGCGGCGGGCGCGATGGCGTACCTGGTGAAGCCTTTCCAGAAGAGCGACCTGGTCCCGGCGGTGGAGATCGCGCTGTCGCGTTACTCGGAGGTCGCGGCCCTGGAGGCGGAGGTCGCGAGCCTGACCGACCGCCTGGAGATCCGTAAGTCGGTGGAGCGCGCCAAGGGTGCGCTGATGACCACGTACGGGATGACCGAGCCGCAGGCGTTCAAGTGGATCCAGCGCACGGCGATGGACCACCGGATGACCATGAAAGAGGTTGCCGAGCGGATCCTCGCGGAGACCGCCGGCGGCGAGGTGACACTGCCGGCACCCTGACCGGGGTCGACCCGTGTCGAGGCGGATGGGGGCGGTGCTCGGCGTTCTCGCCGTGCTGGTGGCCGCCTGTCAGGCCTCGGCTTGTCCCGACTGCGAGGAGCCGCCGCGACCGGTCCGGCCGGCCTGGCAGTCGGTGGTCCTGCCGGAGACACCGGGTGTGCCGGGTCGACCGGTGCTGCGCGACGCCACCGCCTGTGCCGGTCGGTGGTACGTGGTCGGCGGCGTGGTCGATCTGGCCGGGGAGACCCACCCGGCCGCCTGGACCAGCCCGGACGCCAGTTCCTGGGTGCCGCTGCCGACGGCGTCGGTGACGTTCTACGGCCGACAGCACGTGCTCTCCGCTGCGGCCTGCCGAGACGGACGGTTGGCGGCGGTCGGGGCGAAGAACGGGGGTGCGCACGGCAATCCCCGCACCGGCACCTGGAGGCAGGCGTCGGACGGCACGCTGCACGAGGTGGATGCGCCCTTCGAGCGGTACGCCGGGCCGCGAGCGGTCAGCGTGGCCCGGTTGGCGGCGGGGCCGCGGGGCTGGTTGATCGCCGGTAGTCGGATCGACGGTGCGGCGGTCTGGATCTCCCCGGACGCGGCCGCGTTCGCGCTGGTGGAGGGCGCGCCGGAGCTGGCCGGTGACGAGCGGGGGCGGACGGCGGCGTACGACGCTGTCGCCGTGCCGTCGGGCTGGCTGATGGTGGGGTCGTTGCTGCCGCCCGGGGGTACGGCGCTGGTGCCGCTGGCCTGGTCCTCGGCGGACGGCCGGAGTTGGCGACGGGCCGCCCTGCCGGTGGTGGATGGGCGGGGGCAGGCGCAACGGGTGGCGGTGGCTGGCGGCGTGCCGGTGGCGGTCGGGCCGGTGCGGGCTGGATTCGGCAGTTGGCGGCTGACGACGCAGGGCTGGCGGCCGGCGGGCGGGTTCGGGGCGGTCGGACCAGGTGTGGCGTCGGCGGCCGGGCTGGTGGCCGTCGGGCAGAGGTTGGTGGCGGTGACGAGGGACGGGGACCGTCACGCACTGTGGCTCTCGGTCGATATGGGCGAGTCATGGCGGGCGGTGAGCATGCCGCGGCCCGTACCGGACAGCGGAGATACTGCGGTCTCGGTGACCTCGACTGGAGATCGACTGCTGTTGGTGGCCGACGATGGGAAAACGTCGCGTGCCTGGTGGGCCGGGGTGTCGGACCTTGATCGGTAGCTGATGGAAGCCCTTTGGCCGGCGCCGACGAAACGAAGGTGAAAAAGCTTCACAACCGAAGGTTCTTACAGGGATCGTTTCCAATCCGCCACGGCGTGTAACGGTTCGGTCAACCCGCTCGCTTGGGGCTTACGTCACAGCTCCACGGTGGGATAACGTCCGGCCCCAGACCGGCGACGACGGTCTGGTTCGTCCGCCCCCGCAAGGGCCAATAGCCAGCGGGTGGTTCGGACCATGGGACGAGGAGGGTTCGGGCCTTGAGGCAAAAGCTCGCGCGCGTTATCGGTGGGGTCGCCATGGTGGCGCTCGTCGCCGGCGGAACCGCATGCTCCAGTGGCGACGATTCGGCAGGCGGCGGCGGTGACGCCTGCGGCAGCAAGATCGCGTTCTTCGGCGCGCTGACCGGCAGCTCGGCCGCGCTCGGCATCAACGAGAACAACGGTGTCAAGCTCGCCGTCGACAAGTACAACAAGGAAAACGCCGACTGCAAGGTCGAGCTGGCCGCCCTGGACTCGCAGGGCAGCCCCGACCAGGCGCCTGGTCTGGCGCAGAAGGCGATCGACGACACCAAGATCCTTGGCATCGTCGGCCCGGCGTACTCGGGTGAGTCCGAGGCGGCCGGCCCGCTGTTCAACGAGGCCGGCCTGGTGACCATCACCCCGTCCGCGACCCGGCCCAGCCTGGCCGACCAGAAGTGGAAGACCTTCTTCCGCGCGGTCGGCAACGACTTCAGCCAGGGCCCGGCGGCCGGCAACTACATTAAGAACGTGATGAAGGCCGACAAGGTCTACGTCATCGATGACCAGTCCGCGTACGGTGCCGGCCTGGCCGACGAGGTCAAGAAGGTCCTCGGCTCGGCGGTCGTCGGCTCGGACAAGGTCCAGGGCGAGGGCAAGCAGGTCGAGTTCTCCGGTGTGGTCACCAAGGTCAAGGCCGCCAACGTGAAGGCGATCTTCTACGGCGGTTACTACCAGGAGGCCGGCCTGATCCGTAAGCAGCTCACCGCTGCCGGGGTCACCGCGCCGCTGGTCGCCGGCGACGGCGTCAACGACGGTGCGTACATCACCTCCGCCGGTCAAGCGGCAGCCGAGGGCACCATCCTCACCTGCCCGTGCCAGCCGGCCGCCGAGGCCCGGGGCACGTTCGTGCAGGAGTTCAAGGCGCTCCACGGCACCGACCCGGGCACCTACAGCGACACCGCCTACGACGCGGCGAACATCCTGCTGGCCGGCATCAAGGCTGGCAAGACCACCCGTGAGGGCCTGCTGGAGTTCGTGAAGGGCTACAGCGGCGAGGGTGTCGCGGCGAGCTACAAGTTCACCGAGACCGGCGAGCTGGACCCGGCACAGGTCAAGGTCTGGGCCTTCAAGGTCACGGGCGGCAAGGTTGTCCCGGACCAGGAGATCCCCAAGTCCTGATGTTGGTCGCTGCTACGGCGATTGAGTTGTGATCGCGGGTGCGGCCGGGAGCTGCTCGCTCCCGGCCGCGCCCCATTTTTCTCTCCAGACGTGATGGAGCGTCCCTCCCTTGGACTTCAATGGACTGTTCTCCAACTTCGGAGAACTCACCACGACCGGCCTGACCCAGGGCGCGATCTACGCCCTGGTCGCGCTCGGCTACACGCTGGTCTACGGCGTGCTGAGACTCATCAACTTCGCTCACTCCGAGGTCTTCATCGCCGGCGCGTTCGCAGCGATCTGGACCTGGAACGGCTTTGGACTCGACCAGAACTCACAGGTCAGCGGGATCGGCTCGATCCTGTTCTACCTGCTGGTGGCGATGATCGTCGCCGCCATCGCTTCGGCGGGCACCGCGACGGTGATCGAGCGGGTGGCGTACCGGCCGTTGCGTAAGCGCAACGCCCCGCCGCTGGCCTTCCTGATCACCGCGATCGGCGCCTCGATCGCGATCTCCGAGGCCTTCGGCATCTGGACCCGACGACTGCCGGAGGGCGCGCCCAGCCTGGTGAGCAGCAAGCCGCTGTTCCACCTCTTCGGCGTGCCGATCGACTCGGTGCAACTGCTGACGGTCGGCGCGGCGCTGCTGATGATGGTCCTGCTGGACCTCTTCATCAACCGCAGCCGTACCGGCCGGGGCATCCGGGCCGTGGCCCAGGACGCCAACACCGCCGCCCTGATGGGTGTGAACAAGGACCGGATCATCCTGATGGTCTTCATCACCGGTGGTGCCATGGCCGGCGTGGCCGGTCTGCTCTACGACGTGCGAATCCAGACCCTGACCTACAGCGTCGGTTTCCTGCTGGGGCTCAAGGCCTTCACCGCCGCGGTGCTGGGTGGTATCGGTAACCTGCGCGGCGCGCTGATCGGTGGCCTGCTGCTGGGCGTGGTGGAGAACTACGCCGCAGGTCTGTTCGGCAGTCAGTGGAAGGACTTCGCTGCCTTCGCGGTGTTGGTGGTGCTGCTGATGTTCCGGCCGACCGGTCTGCTGGGCGAATCGCTGGGGAGGGCACGGGCATGACGACCGTCCTGGAGAGGGTGCGTTCCGGCCGCGAGGCGGCCGGAGAACGGTGGCGTGGCGCGCCGCGCTGGGTGCGCTGGGCGCTGCTGGTCGCGGTGATCGCGTTCTTCTACGCGCTGCCGAACAGGGAGTTCTACCAGTATCTCGGGCCGATCCCGACCCCCGGTGCGAACTTCACGCAGGTGCTGTTCACCGTCTCGATCTACGTGCTGCTGGCCGTCGGGTTGAACATCGTGGTCGGTTTCGCCGGCCTGCTCGACCTGGGCTACTTCGGCTTCTTCGCCGTCGGCGCGTACACCGTCGCGGTGCTGACGTCGCCGAGCAGCAACCTCAAGACGCTCTGGCCGTGGCTGCTCGTGGTGCCGCTGGCGATCGGGCTGACGATGCTCTCGGGTGTGATGCTCGGTACGCCGACGCTGCGTCTGCGCGGTGACTACCTGGCGATCGTGACGCTCGGCTTCGCCGAGATGATCCGGATCGCCGCGGTCAGCTCTGAGTTCCTCAAGGGACAGCGGGGCTTCAACCAGATCCCGCACCCGCCCGGCAAGTACGCCGACGGCAAGCCGTTCTTCGGCGTGCTGGACGCCCGGCCGTACTACTGGCTGGTGCTCACGCTGATCATCCTGGTGGTGATCGGTGTGCGGAACCTGACGAACAGTCGGGTCGGTCGGGCCTGGATCTCGATCCGGGAGGACGAGGACGCCGCGCAGCTGATGGGTGTGCCGACGTTCAAGTTCAAGCTCTGGGCGTTCGCCTCGGGTGCCGCGATCGCCGGCCTGGCCGGCGCGCTCTTCGCGGGTAAGCAGAACTTCGTCAACTCGCAGAACTTCGAGCTGCTCAACTCGATCATCATCCTGGCGGCGGTGATCTTCGGTGGTTCGGGCAACATCGTCGGCGCGATCGTCGGTGGTGGCCTGGTGGCGTACATGATCGAGCGGTTCCGCGGCATCGAGCTGTTCGGCGTGGAGCTGTACGAGTACCGGTTCCTGATCTTCGGTCTGGTCCTCGTGGTGATGATGATCTTCCGGCCGGAAGGCCTGATTCCGAACCGACGACGGGCGGCGGAGTTCAAAGACCGTCGCAAGGAGGTGATCGTCGGTGAGTGACACCGATCAGACGCCGGCTGTTCCGGCGCAGGCCGGCGCGCCGGCGGTGGAGGCGGTCCCCAACCGGGAGCCGCTGCTGGAGGTCGACGGCGTCACGCTGCGCTTCGGCGGCGTGGTCGCGCTCGACAACGTCAACTTCACCCTCTACAAGGGGGAGATCCTCGGGCTGATCGGCCCGAACGGCGCTGGCAAGACCACCTGCTTCAACGCGATGACCGGCATCTACCAGCCCACCAAGGGTGAGATCCGGTTCCGTGGCGGCAAGATCAGCGGGAAGAAGCGCCACCAGATCACCCAGATGGGTATGGCCCGGACGTTCCAGAACATCCGCCTGTTCCCGGAGATGACCGCCCTGGAGAACGTCCAGGTCGGCGCGGACGCGCACCACAAGACCAGCGTGATCTCCGCTCTGTTCCGGTTGCCTCGGCACCGGCGCGAGGAGCGTGAGGGACGGGAGAAGGCCGAGCGGCTGCTGGAGTTCGTCGGCATCCGGCACCGGCTGCACGAGTTCGCCCGCAACCTCTCCTACGGGGAGCAGCGGCGGCTGGAGATCGCCCGGGCGCTGGCCACCGATCCGGTGCTGCTCTGCCTGGACGAGCCGGCCGCCGGCTTCAACCCGGCGGAGAAGGAGGAGCTGCTCCAGCTCATCCGGCAGGTCCGGGACACCGGCGTGACCGTGCTGCTGATCGAGCACGACATGCGCCTGGTCATGGGCGTCACTGACCGGATCGTCGTGCTGGAGTTCGGAAAGAAGATCGCCGAAGGGCTGCCCGCCGAGGTGCGGGACAACCCGAAGGTGGTCGCGGCGTACCTGGGGGTGCCGGACGATGTTGCTTGAGATCGACGATGTGAGCCTGCTCTACGGGCGGATCCAGGCGTTGCACGGCATCAGCCTGACCGTGGCCGAGGGTGAGATCGTCGCGCTGATCGGCGCCAACGGCGCCGGGAAGTCGACCACCATGCGGGCTATCTCCGGGATTCGGCCGATCGCCACCGGCAGCATCCGCTTCGAGGGTGAGGACATCTCCAAGCTCCGAGCCGACCTGCGGGTCCGGCGAGGGCTCTGCCAGGCACCCGAGGGTCGGGGGATCTTCCCCGGCATGTCGGTGCTCGAGAATCTGGACATGGGGGCGTACACCCGGCGCGACCGCGCCGGGATCGCCGAGGACCTGGCCCGGGTGCTCGACCTCTTCCCCCGGCTGGCGGAGCGACGTAAGCAGGCCGGCGGTACCCTGTCCGGCGGCGAGCAGCAGATGCTGGCCGTCGGCAGGGCGTTGATGAGCCGGCCCAAGCTGCTGTTGCTCGACGAGCCCTCGATGGGTTTGGCGCCGATGCTGATCCAGCAGATCTTCGACATCATCAAGGAGATCAACGAGCAGGGCACCACCGTCCTGCTGGTGGAGCAGAACGCGCAGCAGGCGCTGGCCCGAGCGCACCGGGCGTACGTGCTCGAGACCGGCAGGATCGTCAAGACCGGAACCGGTGCCGAGCTGCTGCACGACCCGGCGGTCAAAGAGGCATACCTCGGCGTGGCCTGAGCGGCCGTCACACCCCTCACGCAAGGAGTGCAGAAATGTTCATTACCAACGGTGCCCGGCGGGCGGCGCTCGGCGCCGCCAGTGCGGCGCTGATCGCCCTCTCGCTGACGGCGTGTGGGGAGAAGGAGAACAGCGGCTCACCCGGTGCCGGCCCGACCGTCACGGCGGCGGCCGACTCGGCGCTGGCCGGGAAGGTGCCCGACGCCATCAAGTCCGACGGTGTGATCAAGGTCGGCACCGACTCGACGTACGCCCCGGCGGAGTTCCTCGACGCCGACGGCAAGACGGTGGTCGGCTTCGACGTCGAGCTGTTCAACGCGGTGGCGCAGAAGCTCGGTCTCAAGGCCGAGTACGAGTCGTCGCCGTTCGATGCGATCCTGCCCGGTGTCGACTCCGGCAAGTACGAGATCGGCGTGTCGTCGTTCACGATCAACGCCGAGCGTCTCAAGAGCGTCAACATGGTGAGCTACTTCTCCGCCGGCACTCAGTGGGTGACCAAGGCCGGCAACGCGGCCAAGATCGACATTGACAACGCCTGCGGCAAGAAGATCGCCGTGCAGACCGGCACCGTGCAGTTCGACGACATCACCGCCCGGTCGAAGAAGTGCACCACCGGCGGCAAGCCGGCGATCGCCATCGACCAGTACCAGGCGCAGAGCGACGCCACGGCCGCAGTGTTCAGCGGCAAGAACGACGCCATGCTGGCCGACTCGCCGGTCGGGGCGTACGCGGTGAAGCAGAGCAACGGCTCGCTGGAGCTGAT
This sequence comes from Micromonospora sp. NPDC005205, assembly GCF_040608275.1. Classification (NCBI taxonomy): domain Bacteria; kingdom Bacillati; phylum Actinomycetota; class Actinomycetes; order Micromonosporales; family Micromonosporaceae; genus Micromonospora; species Micromonospora sp. NPDC005205. The sequence goes on along the minus strand of NZ_JBEXHV010000009.1, from coordinate 4,883 downwards.
CGGCGACATCTACGAGTCCGCCCCGTACGGCTACGCCGTCAAGAAGGACCAGACCGCCTTCGCCGAGGTGCTCAAGGAAGCCGTCCAAGCGGTCATCGCTGACGGCTCGTACCAGACCGCGTTGAAGAAGTGGGGCGTCGAGGGCGGCGCCATCACTTCCTCGGCGCTGAACCCCGCCAGCTGACGCATGTCGTCGGAAACGGACACAACCGAACGGGCACGGCCGGAACCCATCCAGGCCGTGCCCGTCCGGCATCCCGGGCGTTGGGTAGCGGTCGCCGTGATCGGGGTGCTGGTGGCCATGTTCGTCCACCTGCTGGTGACGAACAAGGCGTTCAACTGGGCGTTCATGGTCGACGAGATGTTCCGGCCGCCGATCATGGAGGGTCTGCGCGGCACGCTCGCGCTGACCGTGCTCGCGATGCTGATCGGCGTCAGTCTCGGCGTTGTCGTCGCCATCATGCGGTTGTCGGAGAACCCGATCCTGCGGGGCGTCTCCTGGGCGTACACCTGGTTCTTCCGGGCCGTGCCCCGGCTGGTGCTGGCGATCCTCTTCGGCAACCTCGGCATCCTCTGGGCCCGGATCGAGTTCGGCCTGCCGTTCGATCGGCAGATCGGCGCGCTCTTCGGCGTCGACGACTTCGAGGCACGTCTGTTCGGCTTCTCCGCGCTGGAGATCCTCACGGGATTCGTCGCCGGCATGCTGGCGCTCGGGCTCTCCGAGGCGGCGTACATGGCCGAGATCGTCCGGGCCGGGATCCAGTCGGTCGACGAGGGGCAGACCGAGGCGGCGCAGGCGCTGGGCCTGAGCCGTACCCAGATCCTGCGCCGGATCGTTCTGCCGCAGGCGATGCGGGTGATCATCCCGCCGACCGGCAACGAGACCATCGCGATGCTCAAGGACACCTCGCTGGTGGCCTTCGTGCCGGTCTCCACCGAGTTGTTCTTCCAGCTCAAGGCCGTCGGTAACAGGACTTTCCAGGTCTTCCCGATGTACGTGGCGGCCTGCCTGTGGTACCTGCTGCTGACCAGCGTGCTGCTCGTCGGGCAGTACTACCTGGAGCGACACTTCTCCAGGGGGTTCGGCAGGAGCGCCCAAGCGAAGATCAGACTGCGCGGGATCACCGCTGAGGCCGGCGGCAGCGCGAGCGAGGCGGGTCGGTGATGACGCAGGTGACGACATCGGCGGAGGCCGCGGAGACGGCCGCCGACGGCGTGATGGTCCGCGCCGAGCAGGTGCACAAGTCGTTCGGTCCGGTGGAGGTGCTCAAGGGCATCGACCTGGAGGTGCGCAGCGGCGAGGTCTGTTGTCTGCTCGGGCCCTCCGGCTCGGGCAAGTCGACGTTCCTGCGCTGCATCAACCATCTGGAGAAGATCAACGCCGGTCGGATCCGGGTGGACGGCGACCTGATCGGCTACCGGGAACGCGGTGGCAAGCTGCACGAGATGCGGGAGAAGGAGATCGCCGCCCAGCGCCGCGCGATCGGCATGGTGTTCCAGCGGTTCAACCTCTTCCCGCACATGACCGCCCTGCAGAACGTCGCCGAGGCGCCGGTGCTGTTGGGCCGGGAGCGCAAGGCGGCCGCCCGGGAGCGGGCCGCCGCGCTGCTCGAGCGGGTCGGGCTCGGCGACAAGCTGGGCAACTACCCTGGGCAGCTCTCCGGCGGGCAGCAGCAGCGCGTCGCCATCGCCCGGGCGTTGGCGATGCAGCCGAAGCTGATGCTCTTCGACGAGCCCACCAGCGCGCTGGACCCGGAGCTGGTCGGCGAGGTGCTCGACGTGATGAAGGACCTTGCCCGCGACGGCATGACGATGATCGTGGTGACCCATGAGATCGGCTTCGCCCGGGAGGTCGGCGACTCGCTGGTGTTCATGGACGACGGTGTGGTGGTGGAGTCCGGCGCGCCGCGCGAGGTGATCGCCAACCCCCGGCACGACCGGACCAAGGCGTTCCTGGCCAAGGTGCTCTGAGTCGGTGCCCGGCGCGGCCGCTCCGAATGGCCGCGCCGGGCGTCGTGCCGGTGTCCCGTCCTGTCGTAGCGGCGGACTAGAGTCGCTGCCGTGACAGCTACGACGCCGCGCCTGCTTCTCGTTGACGGACATTCCATGGCATATCGGGCGTTCTTCGCCCTGCCCGTGGAAAACTTCTCCACCACGACGGGGCAGCCGACCAACGCGGTGTACGGCTTCACCTCGATGCTGATCAACGTGCTGCGCGACGAGCAACCCACCCACATCGTGGTGGCCTTCGACGTCTCCCGCCACTCCTTCCGCACCGACAGGTACGCGGAGTACAAGGCCGGCCGCAGCGAGACCCCGACCGACTTCAAGGGCCAGGTCAGCCTGGTCAAGGAGGTCCTGGCCGCGCTGCAGATCCCCGTGGTGGAGAAAGAGGGCTTCGAGGCCGACGACGTCATCGCCACGCTCGCCTGCCAGGCCCGCGACCAGGGCATGTCGGTGCTGATCAGCAGCGGGGACCGCGATGCGTTCCAGCTGGTCGACGATCAGATCACCGTCCTCTACCCGCGCAAGGGCGTCTCCGACCTGGCCCGGATGGACCCCGCGGCGATCGAGGCGAAGTACGGCGTCACGCCACAGCAGTACCGGGACCTCGCCGCGCTGGTCGGCGAGACCAGTGACAACCTGCCCGGCATCCCGGGCGTCGGCCCGAAGACCGCCGCCAAGTGGATCACCACGTACGGCGGGGTGGAAGGCGTCATCGCCCGGGCCGACGAGATCAAAGGCAAGGCCGGCGACAGCCTGCGGGAGCGGCTCGCCGACGTGATCCGCAACTACGAGATCAACCGGCTCGTCTCCGACCTGGAGCTGCCGCTGCGCCCGGAGGACAGCCGCTGGACGGGTTGGGACCGGGAGGCGGTGCACCAGGTCTTCGACACCCTGGAGTTCCGCATCCTGCGCGACCGCCTCTACCAGTACCTGGAGGCGGTCGAGCCGGAGGCCGAGTCCGGCTTCGACCTCACCGGCGAGGTGCTCACCGAGCCCGGCGCGCTGGCCGGGTGGCTGACCACGCACGTCCCGACCGGCACCCCGGTCGGGTTGGCGGTCAAACTCGACACCGGCCCCAACCGCCGGCACACCGCCTCGATCACCGGTCTCGCGCTGGCCACTGCCGGCGGCGCGGCGGTCTGGCTCGACCCGGCAAGGCTCGACCCGACCGACGAGGGTGCCCTGGCCAGCTGGTTGGCCGACGAGCAGCGCCCCAAGGTGCTGCACGACAGCAAGCCGGCCGTGCTGGCCTGCGCCGCGCACGGCTGGCAGCTCGCCGGCATCGTCCGGGACACCCAGATCGCCGCGTACCTGGCCCGCCCCGATCAGCGGTCCTACGACCTGACCGACCTGGCGCTGCGCTACCTGCACCGCGAGCTGCGGGTGGACGTCCCGGAGTCCGGCCAGCTCACCCTCGACGGCCTCGGGGACGAAGGGGTGGTCGAGCAGAACCTGATGCTCCAGGCCCGCGCCACCCTCGACCTGGCCGACGCGATCGACGCCGAGCTGTCCCGCGACGGCGAGCAGTCGGCCCGGCTGATGGCCGGCGTGGAGCTGCCGCTGATGCGGGTGCTGGCCACCATGGAGAGCACCGGCATCGCCGCCGACACCAACTATCTCTCCGAGCTGGAGGCCCACTTCGCCGCCGAGGTGAAGGCCGCCGCGCAGGGCGCGTACGAGGCGGTGGGTCGGGAGTTCAACCTCGGCTCGCCCAAGCAGTTGCAGGAGATCCTCTTCACCGAACTGGGTCTGCCGAAGACCAAGAAGATCAAGACGGGCTACACCACCGACGCCGACGCTCTGCAGTGGCTCTACGCGCAGCAGCCGCACCCGGTGCTGGCCCACCTGCTGCGTCACCGGGACGTTGCCAAGCTCAAGTCGACAGTCGACGGGCTACTCAAGTCGGTCTCCGACGACGGCCGGATCCACACCACCTTCAACCAGACCGTGGCGGCCACCGGTCGGCTCTCCTCCACCGAGCCCAACCTGCAGAACATCCCGATCCGCACCGAGGAGGGCCGTCGGATCCGTCGGGCCTTCGTGGTGGGAGACGGCTACGAGTCTCTGCTCACCGCCGACTACAGCCAGATCGAGATGCGCATCATGGCGCACCTCAGCTCGGACGACGCGCTGATCGACGCGTTCAACTCCGGCGCCGACTTCCACGCCGCCACCGCCTCGTCGGTCTTCGGGGTGCCGCTCGGCGAGGTCACCCCCGACCAGCGCCGCAAGATCAAGGCCATGAACTACGGCCTGGCGTACGGCCTGAGCGCCTTCGGCCTCTCCCAACAGCTCAGCATCAGCACCGAAGAGGCGCGCGGGCTGATGGAGAACTACTTCGCCGGCTTCGGTGGGGTGCGCGACTACCTCCAGCAGGTGGTCGCCCGGGCCCGCCAGGACGGCTACACCTCCACCATCCTCGGTCGACGCCGCTACCTGCCCGACCTGGTCAGCGACAACCGGCAGCGCCGTGACATCGCGGAGCGGATGGCGCTCAACGCCCCCATCCAGGGCTCCGCCGCCGACATCATCAAGGTGGCGATGCTGCACGTCGACACCGCGCTCCGCGAGGCTGGGCTGGGCTCACGGATGCTGTTGCAGGTGCACGACGAGTTGGTCTTCGAGGTCGCGCCGGGTGAGCGGGAGGCGTTGGAGGCTCTGGTCCGGCGGGAGATGGGCGAGGCTCACCCGTTGTCGGTGCCGCTGGAGGTGTCAGTCGGTCTGGGCCGGGACTGGAACAGTGCCGATCACTGATCTTTGTGCTTGCGGTGGTGGGGGTTGCGGTGTGGGGTTCCGGGGCAGCCCGACCCACTCCGGGCGGTCAGGCTTGATCCCTGCGTGGGTCGGGCACCGTCGGAAACTCGCCGTGCAGCCGA
>NZ_JBEXHV010000008.1:0-288456 GCF_040608275.1 Micromonospora sp. NPDC005205 | reverse complement strand
GTTCGGCTGGAGCCGCGTCGTGCCACTCGCCGAGAGGCGACCTGCACACCGACACCAGCGCCGCCCCCGGCCCACCAGCCGGGGGCGGCGCTGTCGTGCGTCCTCGGTTCGCGAACCTGTCTCAGTTGACCTATCTTCAGAGGGTCGCTCGCGTGGGAGGGGGTGTCGGGGTGGGTCTACGGACCTTTATCGAGGGTTGGCCGGTCTATCGCCAGCTCACCGGCACGGACCCGCTGGGCCGGGGTGCCGCGGCGAAGTCCGATGGGTCCCGGGCGCTGACCGCCCGCACCGATGACGCCGATTCGATGGCTCGTTCTGTCTGCCCGTACTGCGCTGTGGGGTGTGGTCAGCGGGTGTTCGTGAAGGACGGGCGGGTCAGCCAGATCGAGGGTGATCCGGACAGTCCGATCTCGCGGGGTCGGCTCTGTCCGAAGGGCGCGGCGAGCAAGAGCCTGGTGACCAGTCCGCTGCGGCAGACCAAGGTCCGCTACCGCCGGCCGTACTCGACGCAGTGGGAGGACCTGGAGCTCGACACGGCGCTCGACATGATCGCCGACCGGATCCTCGCCGCCCGCGAGCAGACCTGGGAGGACGTCGACACGCAGGGCCGGCCGCTCAACCGGACGCTGGGCATCTCCAGCCTGGGTGGGGCGACGTTGGACAACGAGGAGAACTACCTCATCAAGAAGTTGTTCACCGCGATGGGGGCGCTGCAGATCGAGAACCAGGCCCGTATTTGACACTCCGCCACCGTCCCCGGTCTGGGGGCCAGCTTCGGTCGTGGCGGTGCGACGGATTTCCAGCAGGACATCGCCAACGCTGACGTCATCGTCATCCAGGGCTCCAACATGGCTGAGGCACATCCGGTGGGTTTCCAGTGGGTGATGGAGGCCAAGCGTCGGGGGGCGAAGGTCTTTCACGTCGACCCGCGGTTCACCCGGACGAGTGCGGTCGCGGATGAGTACCTGCCGATCCGGGCGGGCACGGACATAGCGCTGCTCGGTGGGGTGGTGCGCTACATCCTGGACAACGAGTTGGACTTCCGGGAGTACGTGCTCGCGTACACCAATGCGGCGACGATCGTCAGCGAGAAGTTCAGCGACACCGAGGACGGCGATGGCTTCTTCTCCGGCTTCGACCCGGAGACCGGCGCCTACGTGCAGGACAGCTGGCAGTACGAGGGGCACGAGGGTTCGTCGGGCAGTGGGCACACGGCGCAGGAACGGGACAGCGCGGCGGGGTTGACGCACGAGTCGCACGGCGCGCAGGTGAGCGGCCAGACCCGCCGCGACGAGTCGTTGCAGCACCCGCGCTGCGTCTACCAGATCCTCAAGCGGCACTTCGCCCGTTACACCCCGGAGATGGTGGAGCGGGTCTGCGGCATCTCGCAGGCACAGTTCCTGGAGTTGGCGCGGGCGTGGACGGAGAACTCCGGCCGGGACCGGACCGGCATGCTGATCTACTCGGTGGGCTGGACGCAGCACAGCGTCGGCGTGCAGTACATCCGCACCGGCGCGATCATCCAGCTCCTGCTGGGCAACATGGGCCGCCCGGGTGGCGGGGTGATGGCCCTGCGCGGGCACGCCAGCATCCAGGGCTCGACCGACATCCCGACGTTGTTCAACCTGCTGCCCGGTTATCTGCCGATGCCGCACCACGCCGAACACCCGAGCTTCGAGGAGTGGGTGGACAGCATTCGCCATCCGGGGCAGAAGGGCTTCTGGGGTAACGCGGGGTCGTTCGCCGCCAGCCTGCTCAAGGCGTACTGGGGTGACGCGGCGACGCCGGAGAACGACTTCTGTTACGGCTACCTGCCGCGGATGACCGGTGATCACGGCACGTACCAGCAGGTGCTGAACATGATCGACAGGAAGATCAAGGGGTACTTCCTGCTCGGGCAGAACCCGGCGGTCGGTTCGGCGCACGGACGGGCGCAGCGGCTCGGCATGGCCAACCTCGACTGGCTCGTGGTCCGCGACCTGTTCATGATCGAGAGCGCGACGTTCTGGCAGAACGGCCCCGAGGTCGCCACCGGCGAGATCGTGCCGCAGGAGTGCCGCACGGAGGTGTTCTTCCTACCCGCCGCGTCGCATGTGGAGAAGGAGGGCACCTTCACCCAGACCCAGCGGCTGTTGCAGTGGCGGGAGAAGGCCGTCGAGCCGCCAGGTGACGCCCGCTCCGAGCTGTGGTTCTTCTACCACCTGGGCCGCCGGCTGCGCGAGAAGCTGGCCGACTCGCCGCTGCCGCGCGACCGTGCGCTGCTCGACCTCACCTGGGACTATCCCACGCACGGTCCGCACGCGGAGCCGAGCGCCGAGGCGGTGCTGCGCGAGATCAACGGGTACGACGTGGCGACCGGCCGTCCGCTGTCCAGTTTCGCGGACGCCCGCGCGGACGGCTCCACCGCGATCGGTTGTTGGATCTACACCGGCGTGTACGCGGACGGGGTGAACCAGGCGGCCCGGCGCAAGTCCCGCCACCTTCAGGACTGGGTGGCCGCCGAGTGGGGCTGGGCGTGGCCGGCGAACCGGCGCATTCTCTACAACCGTGCCTCCGCCGACCCGGACGGCAACCCGTGGTCCGAGCGCAAACGCTACGTGTGGTGGGACGCGGAGAAGGCCGAGTGGACCGGCTACGACGTGCCGGACTTCGAGAAGACCAAGCCACCGTCGTACCGGCCGCCGCCCGGCGCGTCCGGGCCGGAGGGCATCGCGGGCGACGACCCGTTCGTCATGCAGGGCGACGGCAAGGGCTGGTTGTACGCGCCCAGCGGTGTCCTGGACGGGCCGCTGCCGACGCACTACGAGCCGGTGGAGTCGCCGGTGCGTAACCCGCTCTACGGTCAGCAGGCCAACCCGACGCGCAAGATGTACGCACACCCGGTGAACTCGGTGAACCCGAGTCCGCCGCAGGAGCACGCTCAGGTGTTCCCGTACGTGTTCACTGTCAGCCGGCTCACCGAGCACCACACCGCCGGTGCGATGAGCCGGACGGTGTCACCCCTCGCGGAGTTGCAACCGGAGATGTTCGTCGAGGTGTCCCCGGCCCTGGCCGGCGAGGTCGGGCTGACGCATCTGGGTTGGGCGCACCTGGTCAGCGGCCGCGCGGTGATCGAGGCGAAGGTGCTGGTGACCGATCGGCTCACCCCGTTGCGGGTGGACGGTCGGATCATCCACCAGGTGTGGTTGCCGTACCACTTCGGTTTCGAGGGTCTGGTCACCGGCGACTCGGCCAACGACCTGTTCGGCATCAGCCTGGACCCGAACGTGCTCATCCAGGAGAGCAAGGTCGGCACCTGCGACGTGCGGCCGGGCCGTCGTCCCACCGGCCCGGCGTTGCTCGACCTGGTGGCCGACTACCAGAGGCGCGCCGGGATCATCCCGGGCCAGCACGCGCCGGCCGTGACCACCGACGACGAGGGGAAGGAGCACGGTGCTCCCTGACCCGAACAGCCTGTACGGTCCGCTGGACCCGGCACCCGAGGCAGGCTATGAGAACGCGCCGCCGCGGATGGGGTTCTTCACCGACACCAGCGTCTGCATCGGCTGCAAGGCCTGCGAGGTCGCCTGCAAGGAGTGGAACGGCGTTCCGGAGAGCGGCCTGGACCTGCTCGGCATGTCGTACGACAACACCGGCGCGTTGACAGCGAACTCGTGGCGACACGTCGCGTTCATCGAGCAGCCCCGCCCGGCCGGGCATGGTGTCGCCCTGGCGGACGTTCTCGGGGCGCCGGTCGACGCCGACCGGACCCGGCCGGTCGACGCGGGACCGCAGTTCCTGGGGATGCCGGGGGCCCAACCACCGGGCCGGGGCACGGGCGTCGAGGAGCGCACGGATTTCCGGTGGTTGATGATGTCGGACGTCTGCAAGCACTGCACCCATGCCGCCTGCCTGGACGTGTGTCCGACGGGTTCGTTGTTCCGCACGGAGTTCGGCACTGTGGTGGTGCAGGAGGACATCTGCAACGGCTGCGGTTACTGCATCTCGGCGTGTCCGTACGGGGTGATCGACCAGCGTAAGGACGACGGTCGGGCGTGGAAGTGCACGCTGTGCTACGACCGGTTGGGCGCGGGGATGACTCCGGCGTGTGCGCAGGCGTGTCCGACCGAGTCGATCCAGTACGGGCCCCTGGACGAGCTGCGTGAACGCGCCGCCGCCCGGGTGACGACGCTGCACGACAGGGGCGTCCCCGAGGCCCGCCTGTACGGGCACGACCCTGACGACGGCGTGGGTGGTGACGGCGCGTTCTTCCTGCTGCTGGACGAACCCGAGGTGTACGGGCTGCCGCCCGACCCGGTCGTGACCACCCGTGACCTGCCGAAGATGTGGAAGCGCGCCGGCCTCGCCGCTCTCGCCATGGCGGCGGCGACCGTCGCCGCGTTCGTCGGAGGTTCCTCATGATCCCGTCGGGCGCCGTGGGCGACCGGTTCCGTCGCTTCCGGGAGCGGCTCGCCGACGAGAACGGTCACCGACCCTCGGTGAGCACCCCCGGGGGTGACCAGACGGTGCGGCGGAGCGGCGAACCTCCCGGCCGGCGGCGCAGGCGGCGCGGCGGTGGCGCCGAGGAACTGCGGGTGCCGGAGGCCGAGTTCACGTCCTATTACGGTCGGCCCATCCTCAAGGGGCCGGTGTGGAAGTGGGACATCGCGGCGTACCTGTTCACCGGCGGGCTGGCAGCCGGCTCGTCGCTGCTTGCCGCGGGTGGGCAGCTCACCGGGCGGCCCGCGTTGCGGCGCGCCGGTCGGGTCACCGCGTTGGCCGCCGTCAGCGCCAGCGCCGTCTTCCTGGTCAAGGACCTGGGCCGGCCGGCGCGGTTCCACCACATGCTGCGGGTGGCCAAGCCGACCTCACCGATGTCGATGGGTACCTGGATCCTCACCGCGTACGGTCCGGCGGCGGGTGTCGCCGCGATCGCCGAGGCGGCCGGTGTGCTGCCCCGGCGCGGTCTGCTCGGGCTGGCCGGCCGGGCGCTGCCGTCGATCGGGCACGCCGCCGGGCTGCTCGCCGCCGGCACCGCTCCGGCGCTGGCCACGTACACGGGGGTGTTGCTGGCCGACACGGCGGTGCCGTCGTGGCATGAGGCGTACCCCGAGTTGCCGGTGATCTTCGCGGGCAGCGCGTTGGCCAGCGGCGCCGGCGTGGGTCTGCTCGCCGCGCCGCCGGCTGAGGCCGGGCCGGCCCGCCGGATGGCGGTGGCCGGCGCGGCCCTGGAGCTGTACGGCGCGCATCGGGTGGAGACCCGACTCGGCCTGCTCAGCGAGCCCTACCGGTTGGGTCGGCCGGGTCGGTTGCTGCGCGCCGGGCGGTTGCTGACCGCCGGCGGGGTGGCGGGTGCTCTGCTGGGCCGGCGCAGCCGGGTGGTCGGGGCGCTCTCGGGGACCGCGCTGCTGGCCGCGTCGGTGCTGACCCGGTTCGGCATCTTCTACGGCGGCGTCGCCTCGGCCCGTGACCCCCGCTACACAGTGGTGCCGCAGCGCGAACGGGTCGAGGCGCGGCGAACCGCCATGGATCTTCCATCTGATCGGGCGGAGCCGCCCGCGGTGTGATCGAATGTCCGGTGGAGGCGTTCAGGCGGCTGGTGCCCCTCCCGGTCTTCAAAACCGGAGTGGTCCGGGACCCGGGCCAGGCGGGTTCGATTCCCGTCCGTCTCCGCCACACCGCTTGCAGGAGATGACGTGATGGGCGACGGCCCGGTGGACCCGCGACGTCGGGTGCCCCGTACGGACACGCTGCTCGCCGACCCGGTGCTGGCCGCCGCCACCGTGACTTTCGGCCGGGAGCAGGTCAAGGCCGTCGTCTCCCACGCGCAGGGCCGCGCCCGTCGCGGTGAGCTCAACCCCGACGAGGTACGCGACGCGGCGGTCGCCGCGTTGCCCACGCCCGGCCCCCGGGTGGTGCTCAACGCCACCGGTGTCGTGCTGCACACCAACCTGGGTCGGGCGGCGTTGTCGTCCGCCGCGGTCGCCGCGGTGGTGGCCGCCGCCGGGCACACCGACGTCGAGTTGGACCTGGCCACCGGCCGGCGGGCCCGCCGTGGCCGGGGCGCCCTCGACGCGCTGGCCGCCGCCGTGCCCGACGCGGGCGCCGTGCACGTGGTCAACAACGGCGCGGCCGCGCTGGTGCTGGCCGCCACCGCGTTGGCCGCCGGCCGGGAGATCGTGGTCAGCCGCGGCGAACTGGTCGAGATCGGTGACGGTTTCCGCCTGCCAGACCTGTTGGAGAGCACCGGCGCGCGGCTGCGCGAGGTGGGCACCACCAACCGCACCACAGTCGCGGACTACGCCGCCGCGCTCGGCCCGCAGACCGGTTTCGTGCTCAAGGTGCACCCGTCGAACTTCCGGGTCACCGGCTTCACCTCCGCCGTCGGGGTACGGCAACTGGCCACGCTCGGGGTGCCGGTGGTCGCGGACATCGGCTCCGGGCTGCTCGGCGCGGACCCGCTGCTGCCCGACGAACCGGACGCGTCCAGCACCCTGCGAGCGGGCGCCACGCTGGTCACCGCCAGCGGCGACAAGCTGCTCGGTGGGCCGCAGGCCGGGCTGCTGCTCGGTGACGTCGAGGTGGTCGACCGGCTGCGACGTCACCCGCTGGCCCGGGCGCTGCGGGTGGACAAGCTCACCCTGGCCGCGCTCGCCGCCACAGTGCACCAACCGCACAACCCGACCCGCGCGGCGCTGCACGCCGAGCCGGGTGCTCTGCGGGAACGGGTGGAGCGCCTGCGGGACCGCCTCGGCGCGGACGGCCGCAAGGCGGAGGTGGTGCCGGCCGTCGCGGTGGTCGGCGGGGGCGGCGCCCCCGGCGTGGAGTTGGACTCGTGGGCGTTGAGCCTGCCCGAGCGGTACGCGTTCCCGCTGCGCACCGGAAACCCGCCGGTCCTCGGGCGGGTGGTGCGCGGGCGACTCCTGCTCGACCTGCGCTGTGTGCCCGCCGACGCCGACGACGCCGTCCGCGCGGCGGTGCTGCGCGTACCCGGGGACGACTGAACGTGTTCGTCGTCGCGACCGCCGGGCACGTCGACCACGGCAAGTCGACACTGGTCCGGGCGTTGACCGGGATGGAACCCGACCGGTGGGCCGAGGAACGCCGCCGGGGGATGACCATCGACCTGGGTTTCGCCTGGACGACGCTGCCGTCCGGCGCCACCGTCGCCTTCGTCGACGTACCCGGGCACGAGCGCTTCGTGCCGAACATGCTCGCCGGGGTCGGCCCGGTCCCGGCAGCGCTGATCGTGGTGGCCGCCGACGAGGGCTGGATGCCGCAGTCCGCCGAGCACCTGGCCGCGCTCGACGCGCTCGGCGTCGCGTACGGCCTGCTCGCGGTGACCCGCGCGGACCTGGCCGATCCGGGACCGGCGACGGCCCGCGCCCGCGCCGAGATCGCCGCGACCAGCCTCGGCGCGGTGCCGGCGGTGGCGGTCAGCGGCCTGACCGGCGCCGGCCTGCCAGAGCTGCGGGCCGCCCTGGACCGCCTCGCCGCCCAGTTGCCCGCGCCGGTCGTGGACGACCCGGTCCGGCTCTGGGTGGACCGCAGCTTCACCGTGCGGGGCAGCGGCACAGTCGTCACCGGGACCCTCGGCGGCGGCCGGCTGCGGGTCGGCGACGAACTGGAGCTCGCCGGCGCCGACGAACCGGTCCGGGTTCGTGGCCTGCACTGCCTGGGCGAGGCCCGCCCGGAGGCGGCGGCGGTCGCCCGGGTCGCGGTCAACCTTCGGGGCACGCCGCGCGACCGGCTCGGCCGGGGCGACGCGCTGCTCACCCCGGGCCGGTTTCACCACACCGACCTCGTCGACGTCCGGCTCACCGGCGACCCGGCCGGCGACCTGCCGGCCACCCTCACCCTGCACGTCGGGTCGGCGGCGGTGCCGGTACGGGTGCGCCCGCTCGGCCCGGACACCGTCCGGCTGCGGCTGGCCCGCCCGCTGCCGTTGCTGGTGGGTGACCGGGCGCTGCTGCGGGACCCGGGCCGCCACCACGTCAGCGGCGGGGTGCGGGTGCTGGACGTGGCACCGCCACCGCTGGGCCGACGGGGTGCGGCCGCCGCCCGCTCGCAGGTCCTCGCCGAGTTGGACGGTCGACCCGACCTGGCGGGGGAGCTGCGCCGTCGCCGACTGATCCGGGCCGGCGCGTTGATCCGGATGGGTGTGCCGGTGCCTACCGGGCGGGACAGCCCGGCGTGGGCAGCCTCGGTGGCCGGTGACTGGCTGGCCGACCCCGCACACTGGCGGCAGCTCGGCGAGCGGCTGACCGAGGAGGTCGCCCGGCACGCGCGGGAGCACCCGTTGGAGCCCGGAATGCCGGTGGACGCCCTGCGTCAGCGCCTCGCCCTGCCCGACCGGGTGCTGGTCGAGGCGCTGGTCCGGCCGCCGCTGAGGATCCACGCCGGTCGGGTCGGTGCGGCGAGCGCCAACGCGCTGCCCGAACCGGTGGCCCTGGCCGTGAGCCGGGTCCGCGCCGAGTACGGCGACCGGCCGTTCCGCGCCCCGGAAGCGGACCGCCTCGTCGACCTCGGCCTGGGCCCCCGGGAGATCGGCGCCGCGGTGCGGGCCGGGGCTCTGCTGCGGCTGGCCGACAACGTGGTGCTGCTGCCCGACGCGCTCGACGACGCGGTCCGGGTGTTGGCCGGGTTGCCGCAGCCGTTCACCCTCTCCGCGGCCCGGCAGGCGTTGGACACCACCCGCCGGGTGGCGGTGCCCCTGCTGGAACTGCTGGACCGGCGGGGCGCGACCCGCCGGCTGCCCGACGACGCCCGGATCGTCGTCACCTGAGCGTCACGCCGTGACCTCGCCAACCACTCTCAGTCCAGGTCGGACATGTCCAGCACGAAGCGGTAGCGGACGTCGTTTCGCCGGAGGCGGTCGAGTGCCGTGCCCACCTGCGCCGACGTGAGTACCTCGATGTCGGCGGTGACGCCGTTGTCGGCGCAGAACTGGAGCATCTCAGCTGTCGAGCGGCGGCCTCCGCTCCCGGCGGAGCTGAGCTTCTTGCGGCCGACAAGCAGGTCGGTGGTTTCGACGGTGACCGGACCCAGATATCCGAGCAGGCTGAGGGTGCCGTCCATCGCCACGAGCTTCAGATACGGGGCGAGGTCGTGCGGTGCGGAGATGGTGTCGATGACGAGGTCGAAGGTGTCGCGGGCAGCAGCCATCTGCTGGGGATCGGTGGAGTCGACGAGGCCGTGTGCGCCGAGCCGGCGGGCGTCGTCCCGCTTGTCCTGGGTGCGGCTGATCACGGTCGTGGTAGCGCCGAGTGCCACGGCCATCTTGACCGCGAGGTGGCCCAGGCCGCCGAGCCCGGCCACGGCGACGCGAGTGCCTGGGCCGACGCGATGGGAGCGCAGGGGCTCCCACACTGTGACGCCGGCGCACAGCAGCGGGGCAGCTGCGGCCGGGTCGAGGCCGGCGGGGAGCGGGTAGGCGAAGGTGTTCCGCACGACGTATTCGCGGGAGAAGCCACCCAGGGTCGTCGACCCGTCCTCCCGGTCTGTGCCGCCGTAGGTCAGGGTCGGGAAGGAGTGGCAGAAGTTCTCCTGTCCGGCTGCGCACATGGCGCAGGCGCCGCAGGAATCGACGATGTTGCCCACCGCGACGCTTTCGCCGATCGAGAAGCTGGTCACCTCGGGGCCGGTGCCGGTCACCACGCCGGTGAATTCGTGACCGGGCACCAGTGGGGCGTTGGTGTGCTGGTCGTAGTCGCGCAGGGCGTGCAGGTCGCTGTGGCAGACCCCGCAGTAGTCGACCCGCACCGCGATGTCGTCTGGGCGTAGGTCACGACGCTCGATCGGGGTACGCCGCAGCTCCGTCGGGCCGGTCGCTCGCCATCCGGTGGTCCGTCGCATGATCGACTCCTTTAAACAGACTGTTCGGTCTGTTGCAGCCTAGGTCGGGCGGCGCGCCGAAGCAAACCAACTGTTCTGTTTTGCTAGTGTGGAAACATGCCGGAGCAGCCCCTGACCTCGCGAGGTGCCGCGACCTACCAGCGCATCCTGGACGCCGCCACCGAGGAGTTCGCCCAACACGGCATCGCCGGGGCCCGCGTCGAACGCATCGTGAAGGCGGCCCGCACCAACAAGGCGCAGCTCTACGCCTACTTCGGGGACAAGGAACGACTGTTCGACGCGATCTTCCTCAGCTCGCTGGAACGCATCACCAACGTCGTGCCCATCGACGCCGACGATCTCGCGGACTGGGCCGTTCGCCTCTACGACGAATACCTGCGCCGCCCCGACCTCATCCGGCTCGCGACCTGGACGCGGCTGGAACGCCGGCCCGCCGGACACCTCGTCGAGACCCACCAGCACTACGACGATCGCAAGCTCACGGCAATCGCCGAGGCCCAGGCCGCCGGACGGATCCGCGGTGGTGACCCGTTCGACATCATGGCCCTGGTCATCGCGATGTCCATGGCCTGGTCGCCGGTGAGCAACGTCTACGCGGCCAGCAGTCAGGAACGTGACGACGTGCATTCCCGACGTCGTGCTCTGCTTCGCGAGTGCGTCCGGCGAGCCACAGTGCCGACGGACCAGGATCAAGCCGACGGACCAGGATCAACCTGACCGCTGACCGCCGCGACCGATCCGGTGCTGACACGGTTGCGCCGAGATGCGACGGTGGGCTGATGGTCGAGGTGTCCCCGTCCCGGGCGCGGCCGGGCGATGGTCGGCGGCGCGTCGTCTCGGTGGCGCTGCGCTGGGGGCTGCCGGTGCTGTGGGTGCTGTGGGCCGGTCTGGCGTGGTGGGTCGAGCCCCGCGCGTCGACCGAGGCCCAGCTCGACCGGGATCTCGCGGCCGGCCGGGTGGTGAGCTACCAGCGGGCGGCCGGCTGGGCCGACGACGGCGCGTACTGGGGGAGCCAGCCGCGTGTGCAGTACGCGGCCGACGGGGGGATGCTGACCTGGACCGTGTCGAACGGCCAGAAGCGGTACGCCGCTGGGGCGCCGTTCGCCTCGGACTCGTCCACCGTCGGGCCGGACTCGTCGGCGAGCACCGGGTGGGACGCGCGGCGTGCCGCAGTCGACGGTTCGTGGCAGGCCGGGGGCGGCACCGCGCACCGGATCGGGAACGCCGCGGCTCTGCTCGCCGGTGTGCTGACCGTGCTCTGGCTGGGCCGATTGATCGGTGGCGCGCCGCCGCTGGTCGGCACCCGGTGGTTCTGGTTCTGGGTCGGGCTGCTGCCGTTCGGGGCGGGTGTGTTGGCCTGGACCTACCGGGAGCTGTGGAGACCACCGCCGGTGCCGGTGCCTGACCGGGGTTCGGGGTGGCGCGGGCTCGGCTGGCTGATCCTCGCCGCGGTCGGCAGCAGCCTCCTGGTGTCCGTTGCCCGCATCGTGTTCGGGACGACGGTGGTGCCGGGCTGAGCCGCCGATGCCGGGCCAACCGGCCCCGAGGTCGGCGATGGTCACCTACGGTGACGCCATGGACCCTTCGGCGGTCTGGCGGGACCGGCAGCACAAGTGGCGGATCGAGGCGTACCGGGCGCCGGACCTCCGTTTCGCCATCTACGCCACCAACGGCCCCACCGAGTCGGTGCCGCTGTGGCTGTTCGGCATGTCGGCCCTGGCCCGGTGGCTGATGACCCACGCCATCTCGCTGGACGACCTGGAGGTCGACTGAGCGGGGGCGCGGTCGCAAACACCGCCCACGCCGCGCCCCGCTGCGGTTGAGTGACCTCAGGCGGCGGACGGGGGCACGCGATGGGCAGTCAGCTCGGGCAGTTGGCGTTGGTGGCCGTGCTGGTGCTGGTCAACGCCGCGCTCTCCGGCAGCGAAATGGCGCTGGTGACCCTGCGGGAGGGCCAGTTGCGGCGGCTGGGCCGGCGCAGCCGCGCCGGTGACCGGTTGGTGCAGCTGTCCCGCGACCCGAACCGCTACCTGGCCACGATTCAGCTCGGCATCACCCTGGCGGGGTTCCTGGCCTCGGCGGCGGCCGCGGTGTCGTTGGCCTCTCCGCTGGTCGGGCCGTTGGGCTTCCTCGGCGCGGCGGCGCGTCCCGCCGCGGTTCTGCTGGTGACCGTGCTGCTGACGTTCGTCACGCTGGTGCTCGGTGAGTTGGCCCCGAAGCGGCTGGCCATGCAGCGGGCCGAGCGTTGGGCGTTGCTGAGCGCCGGCCCGTTGGATCTGTTGGCTCGGGTGTCCCGGCCGGCGGTGTGGCTGCTCAGCCGGGCCACCGACGCGGTCGTGCGGCTCGCCGGTGGTGACCCGCGGGCCAACCGGGAGGAGATGACCGAGGAGGAGTTGCGGGAGATGCTGGCCAGCCAGCGCGGTCTGTCGGCCCAGCAGCGGGAGATCCTGACCGGCGCGTTCGACATCGCCGGCCGGACGCTGCGGGAGATCCTGGTCGCCCGGCGGGAGGTGACGACACTGCCCGCCGATCTGGCCGCCGACGAGGGCGTCCGGCGGCTCGCCGCCGCCGGACGGTCCCGCGCTCCCGTCACCGGCCCCGGCGGCCTGGACGAGGTGCTCGGGGTGGTGCACATCCGCGACCTGGTGCGGGCCGGCACCGCTGAAGTGGGTGAGCGGGTCCAGGCGCCGCTGCTGCTCCCGGTGACCCTGCCGGTCGCCGACGCGATGCGTCAGCTGCGCCAGGAGCATCAGCAACTGGCCCTGGTGGTCGACGAGCACGGGGGCATCGACGGCATGATCACCATGGAGGACCTTCTGGCCGAGGTGGTCGGTGAGCTGTACGACGAGACCGACCGTGACGTGCACGGGGTGATCCGGGAACCGGACGGGTCCCTGCTGGTGCCCGGTGACTTCCCGCTGCACGACCTGCCCGACCTGGGGGTGCGGCTGAGCTTCCCGTTGTCCCGGGACTACACGACAGTGGCTGGTCTGGTGCTGGCCCGACTGCGGCACCTGCCGGACTCCCCGGGTGAGACGGTGCGGCTGCCCGGTCTGACCCTGCAGGTGGTGGAGGTCGCCGACCGGGCGGTGCGCCGGGTACGCCTCTGCGGGTTCGTCACCGAACGCTGAGCGTTCACCCAGAAGGTTGACAAAAGGTCTAAACCGGCAAAGCGGGGAACGCGGTACGCCTACGGTGCCAGACGTGAAGGACCGAGGGTTGCGTACGTTCGTCACGGTGCTGGCCGGCCTCGCGGTGATCTACTTCGGCAGCGCCGGCCGCAGCCCCGAGGAGGGCCGTGGCATCTCCGGCGGGGTCGTGGTCCTGGCGCTGCTCGCCGCGTTGCTGGTGTGGCACCTGACCCGCCCGGGCGACAAGACGGTCAAGTGAGCGCCTCAACGGGCGGCGACACGGGTGACCTCACCGGCGGACTCCTCACCCAGCGCCACCCGTACCAGCGCTGACGCGAGCCGGCCGAAGTCCGGTTCGTCGACGAGACCGGCGAGCCGGTCCGGGGACCCCGGCAGGCCCAGCCGCTTCGCCCCGGCCAGGGCCCGACGGTCGGCGTACGGGCGCACGTCCGACCAGACCGTCTGCGCCTCGCGCAGGTAGATGTCCGCGCCGGTGGGGCCGATGCCGGGGAATTCGGTGAGCCGCCGCCGCAGCCCGGCCGGGTCGCCCTGGGCCTCCCGGTGCAGGCGTCGCAGGTCACCGTGCCAACGGTCCAGGCACAGTCGGGCGCCGGTGCCGAGCATGGTGGCGGTCCGCTCGTCGTAGCGGCGGTAGTGGCCCCGCCCCAACGCGTCGACGCGCTCCTGCCAACTGGCCGCCTCCATCGCCTGTGGGGTGCGGTAGCCGGCGGCGAACAGTTCCCGCGCCGCGTCCACCGCCACGCACGCGCGGATCCGGGTGCTCAGCAGCGTGGTCAGCACCAGCAGCTGGTACAGCGGCCCCGGCCGGTCGGCGAGCCGGATGCCGGCCTCCTCCGCGTACGTGCGGCCGCGCCGGTCGAGTAACACCCGCACCACACTTCGATCATTGCCCACCCGGTCGGGTTACCCACTTGAGGAGCCGCTAGCCGTCGCACCGCTGGCCGAGGCCGGAATGCCATCGGGGCGGGCGGGTATGCCGACTGTGGAGGCGGCTTCTGCCGCCTGCCGTACCGGAGGGAGACACCCCGTGACGAACCCGCAGCAGCAGGAGTTGCGCCGCAACGCACTGGGCGCCACCAGCCAGGACAACAAGGGCCCCGCCCCGGGCGGGCATCCGGCCAACCGCGGCTCGTCGCGCGGTGACGCCGGTCGTCCGGTGCCCAAGGGGCAGGTGTCGCCGTACGGCCCGGCCGGTGAGCCGGTGGCCGAGGACGACAGCGACACCCGCTGACGGACCTAGCGACCGCGGCCTGGCGGCCGTCGCAACCTGTTCCAGGTGGCGGCGGCCGCCAGCCCGTACGCGATGTGCGGAATGATGTCGGAGATCCAGTCGGAGCGCCGCCACGTACGCGGGTCGCTGATCCCGAGCACGGTGATCGACCCGTCGGTCATGGTCATGACGCCCGCGCCGAGCAGACCGGTGGCCACCGGCATCGGCTGACGTCGACCACCGGCGTAGAGCGCGAACCCGACGCCCGCGGCGACGCCCAACCCGTAACCGATCAGCGGCCCGAGGCCCGAGCGGCGGTTGGCCGCCCGGGCCCCGTTTCCCAGGTCGACGTGCGCGATCCCGGCCAGCCGGTCGACGGTCTCCTGGGGGACGTCGCTCTCCGGCCGTCCCCGCAGTGCCATGTCCAGGTAGCTGACCACGTTCAGCGCGGTGCTGCCGACGGCGCCTGCGATCGCGCCGTCGGCCACGTCGACCGTCCTCACTTCGGGTCGCCCGGTTCGCGCTCGCTCTTCGGGCCGTACGTCCGGTCGCCGCGCACCACGCCTCGTTGACCGCGATCCTCCTGGAGGATCCTGTTCGCGACCTGGTTGGCCTTGCCGTCGGGTACTCGGCGTCCGGAGTCGTCGATCGCGTTACGCAACCGCGCGCGCTGCTTGTCGTACGCGTTACTGCCCGGCCGTGGTCCTGGCATCTGTGCCTCCTTCGTCGGTCTGGGCACCTGGTGCTGCCCGCCGTCCGCTGGGCGTACCGCGGCCGTCTACCCGTCTGGCGGCGGACCAACCCCGGCGCACTACCGGGGCGCCCGGACCACGACCACCGGGCACTGCGCGTGGTGCAGCATCGACTGGCTCACCGACCCCAGCAGCAACCCGGTCACCTCGCCGCGCCCGCGCCCACCGACGACCGCCAGTTGGGCGGAGCGGGACGCTTCGGCGAGCACAGTGCCGGGTCGGCCGTGCACCACCTGGCAGGTCAACCGCAGACCCTGGTGGGCCTCGGTGAGCCCGGTCAGCCACCCGGCGAGCATCTGTTCCTGCTCGCCGCGCAGCTTCGCCTCGTCGTACACCAGGGGTTGCATGTCGCCCGGGCCGCTGCTGCCGGGATGTCGGTAGGCGTGCACCGCCATCAGCGGCACGCCGAGTGACACTGCGGTCTCGGCGGCGAAGTCCGCCGCCAGCCGGGAGGCGTCCGAGCCGTCCACGGCGACCAGGACCGGCTCGTCGGGGCGTTGCGTGCCGCGCGCGACCAGCACCGGGCAGTCGGCGTACGCGGCGACCTGCACCGCGACCGAGCCGACCAGCAGCGCGGAGAACCCACCCAGCCCGCGATCGCCGAGCACGATGAGCGCGGCGGTGGGGGACTCGCCCACCAGCACCGCGGAAGCCTCACCGTCGATGATCTCGCCGGAGATCGACAACCCGGGCACTGTCGCCTCGGCCTCGCGCACCGCGGCCTCGACGAGTTCCTCGGCCCGGTGGCGCAGCCCACCGCCGGGAGGCGCGTCCGGGGCGGGGGAGACGGGTACGTGCAGCAGCGGCCAGATGAAACCGTGCACGACCCGCAGTGGTCGGTGCCGGCGGGCCGCCTCGGTGGCGGCGAGGCGCACGGCGCGCAGCGCCGACTCCGAGCCGTCGACGCCGACCACCACCGCCGCGTTGTTCGCCGAGTTCACGGCCCCACCTCCGCTCGCGGCCAGTATCGCGGGCCCGGACGCCCCCGCGTCGCGATACCGCCGAGCGCGTCCCGGTCGGTACGCTGGCGACGACCGGGGAGGGAGCGCCGCCGATGGGTGAACCAGACCAGCCGAGCACCGCTCGCATGATCAACTTTTGGCTCGGCGGGCAGCATCACTTTCCCGTGGACGTGGCCGCCGCGAACGCGTTCGAGCAGGCGTATGGGCCGTGCGCGCCGGTGTTCCGCGAGCTGCGGGCGTTCCTGGGCCGGGCGGTGCGGGCCATGGCCGAGCAGGGCGTGGACGGGTTCCTGGTGTTCGGCGCCGGGGTGCCGACGATGGGCAACGTGCACGAGGTCGCCGCCGACGCGACGGTCCTCTACACCGACGTCGACCCGGTCACCATCCGACTGGGACAGAGCATCCTCGCCGGCAGCGACCGGGCCGGCTACGGCTTCGGCGACGCGACCGACATCGGCACCGTCGACCCGGCGCAGCTGCACCGTTTCGTGGCGGGGTGGGGTCGGCGGCCGGTCGGAGTGGTCTTCCTGGGGCTGGCCGCGTTCCTCGACGACGCCACGCTGACCCGCACCCTCGACGAGCTGTACGCTGCCGCGGCGCCGGGCAGCCTGCTCGCTGTGGACTTCGACACCGAGGAGCTGGCCGGTCACCCGCAGGCGCTGGCCATGATGGGGCCGCAGTTCCGGATGCGTCCACCGGCGGCGTTCGCGCCCCTGCTGGGTCGGTGGGTGCCCACGGCGGACGGGATCGTCCCGGTTGCCGAGTGGCGCCCGGAAGGCCCGCCGGCCGAGGTGCCCGACGCGTTCCACGGTGTGCTCGCGACCCGCGCGGGTGACTGACCGCGCCGATCACCCGTCCGGTGGCGTCCGTATGATGCTTGCCCTACAGCAAGCTTCGGGGGAGGTCGACGATGGTAGACGCGCCGGACGTGGTGTCGCGCGCGTTGCGCGAGGCTCCGCCCGACCAGTTGGCGGAGGCGGCGGACCGGGCGATCCGGTCCGCGATGGGCGCGCTGCGCACCGACGTCTTCGTCGCCGACTACCGGATCAGCGGCCTGTGGCCGGTGCTGGATCCGGACCTGCCGGCGGCCGGTTTCCTGGCCTGCCACACCATGGCGCAGCGCTGCTTCAGCAGCCAGCAGCCGGTCCGCGATGGTGAGGGCCCCTGCCGGCTCTACCTGCCGTTGACCGTGTGGGGCGAGCGGCTGGGTGTGCTGCTGATCGAGCTGCCGGCCGTACCGAACGCGGCGGTCACCGGTCGGGCGACGGACATCGCCGGCGCTCTGGCGGTGGCGATGCGCGCGGCGGACCGGGAGACCGACCGCTACCGGCGGGCCCGCCGTCGGGAGCGACTGACGATGGCCGCCGAGATGCAGTGGGACCTCCTGCCCGGTCGTGGTGTGTCCCACCACGCGTTCGACCTCGCCGGCCAGCTCGAACCGGCGTACACGGTGGGTGGCGACCACTTCGACTGGTCGCTGGACGGCGACCGTCTCACCGTGACGGCGCTCAACGGCGAGGGCAACGGGCTGGCGGCGTCGCTGCTGACAGCCGTCACTGTCAACGCGATGCGCAACGCGCGTCGCTCCGGTGGCGGCCTGGTGGAGCAGGCCGAGCTGGCATCGGACACGGTCTTCTACCAACACCGGGGCGCCCGGTACGTGGCCACCCTGCTGCTTGAGGTGGACACTCGCCTCGGCCGGGTGCGGGCCGTCGACGCGGGCTCTCCCCACCTGTTGCGGATGCGCGGGTCCACTGTCGAGCCGATGAAACTCGATCAGCAGCTGCCGCTGGGCATGTTCGCCGAGACCCGCTACGAGCTTCAGGAGATGCAACTCGTCCCCGGTGACCGGCTCTTCGTCGTCAGCGACGGGGTGTGGGCTGCCGAGCCGCCGGGCCAGGAGCCGTACGGGCAGCGGGCGATGGCACGTTCCCTGCGCGCCACGCGGTTGCAGCCGCCGGCCGAGGCGGTTGGTACGGTGATGCGCGAACTACACGCCTATCACGCAGATTCTGATCTGCGTGACGACGCCGTCGTGGTCTGTCTGGACTGGCACGGTCCACGCGAGCGGAGCATGGCGTGAGTTTCGCCGCCGCATTGCCGGGCGGGCACCAGCGCGACAACGGCAGGGGACATCAGGTGGACCGACCTGCGGATCTCGCCACGGCGATCACCACGGCCGCCGAGACGCTGATCGCCGTGCTGGAGTCGGCCGGGTCGCGGCACCAGGTGCCGCCCACCCAGCTGAGGGTGCTCACGCTGATCAGCGGTCGTCCGGAGACCAACGTCAACGGCCTGGCGGAGCTGCTGGACGTGGTGCCCTCGTCGGCGAGCCGCCTGTGCGACCGGTTGGAGGCGACCGGGCTGCTGCGTCGGGTGGCCGATCCGCGTGACCGGCGTGAGGTGCGGTTGGTGCCGACCGCTGCGGCGCTGACCCTGCTGGGGGAGTTGGCCGAGCGGCGGCAGCGCGCGGTGCAGGCGGTGCTGGACCGGATGCCGGCGCGGATGCAGCACGAGCTGCTGCTGGCGCTGGCCGGGTTCGCTCGGGCGGCGACGTCGGTGCCCGAGCAGCAGACCGATCCCGCCGTCCAGACGGCCTGAGCGCCACCACTCTTCCACTAGTATCCTAGGACGCTTTACGCGTGGTGATCCACGCCACAGTGCGACACCGCCGCACCGGCAGGCCGCAGCGGCGGCCGGCCAGCGAGAGGAAGCCCGATATAGTGGCAGCGCACCTACCCGGCCCGCGATCATCGAGATCGCGGGCCGTATCAGGGCAGGGGGCCCCGCCCGGGGCCACAGGGGAGAGCCGGCGCTGGTCGGCCCGACAGCGCGTACGACCCTCAGCCGCGCCCGGCGCCGGCCGGGGGCCCGCGTGCCGTGGAG
Organism: Micromonospora sp. NPDC005205; assembly: GCF_040608275.1. Taxonomy (NCBI): domain Bacteria; kingdom Bacillati; phylum Actinomycetota; class Actinomycetes; order Micromonosporales; family Micromonosporaceae; genus Micromonospora; species Micromonospora sp. NPDC005205. The sequence continues at coordinate 269,660 of NZ_JBEXHV010000008.1, read as the reverse complement.
GAGGATCGGTGTCGCGTCGGCCGGCTCGGGCAGAGCAACCGCGGGACACCGGTGACGAGACTCCCGGCAACCAGGTCCTCACCCTGCCCAACCTGATCAGCTTCGGGCGGCTGCTGGGCGTGCCGCTCTTCCTCTACCTGTTCCTGGTGGCGCGGGCCGACGTGGCGGCGGTCGTGGTGCTGGCCATCGGGGGCACCACCGACTGGGTCGACGGCTGGATCGCCCGCCGCCTGCACCAGGTCAGCCGCCTGGGCGAGTTGCTCGACCCGCTCGCCGACCGGCTCTACATCCTCGCCACCCTGATCGCCTTCACCGCGCGGGAGGTGGTGCCGTGGCAGTTCACCGCGGCGCTGCTGGCCCGTGAGGTGCTCCTGCTGGCCTCGCTGGCGGTGCTGCGTCGTTACGGCTACGGTCCGCCGCCGGTGCACTACGTGGGCAAGACCGCCACGTTCCTGCTGCTCGCGGCGTTCCCGGTGCTGCTGTTGGCCAGCGCGGCCACCGACGTGGCGACGGCGGCGAGCGCCATCGGTTGGGCGTTGGCCTGGTGGGGGCTGGTGCTGTACTGGGTGGCCGGCGCGATGTACGTCGTGCAGGCGGCCCGGCTGGTGCGCGCGGCGCGCGGTCCGGGAGCGGCGGCGTGAGCGCGCCTCGGCTGGGAAAGCCCGGCCAGGACCGGGTGTACGCGCCGGACTTCCTCACCGAGCTGTTCCGCAACCCGCTGGATCCGGGGTACGCGGACGCGGCTGCCGCCCGTCGGCGCTCGGCGGAGTCCGCTCCGGCGCGCGGGTGGCGGGCCTTGCCGGCACGGTCGGTGAGCCTGGTCGTGGTGGTGATGCTCGGTTTCCTGTTCGCGGTCGCGTACCGGCAGACGATGGCGGACGAGCCGGGGCGCAGCCAGGCCCGTTCGGGTCTGGTGGCGCAGATCAAGGAGCGGGAGCGCCAGACCGATCGGTTGTCCACTCGGGCGGACCAGCTGCGCGAGGAGGTCAGTCGGCAGCGGGACGCGGCGTTGACCGGTTCGGCCGCCGCCCGGTTGCGCAACCTGGAGGCGAGTACCGGGTTGGGCCGGGTCCGCGGTGATGGTGTGGTGGTGCGGTTGGCGGACGCGCCGGACAAGGCGGACGCGGTCACCGGTGCCGGCGCGGGGCCGCCGCGGGTGCTCTACAGCGACCTGCAGGGTGTGGCGAACGCGTTGTGGAGTGCTGGCGCGGAGGCGATCGCCATCAACGGGCAGCGGTTGACGTCGACGTCGACGATCCGGTCGGCGGGTGAGGCGATGCTCGTTGATTTCCGGCCGGTGACCGGGCCGTACGAGGTGTCGGCGATTGGGCCGGGTTCGATGCGGCGCAAGTTCGAGGACAGCCGGAATGCGGCGCTGATGCGGAAGGTCGCGCAGGGGACGGGGTTGTCGTTCGGTGTGCGGGAGGCGGATGACCTCACCCTGCCGGCGGCGCCGGAGCCGCAGCTACGCTACGCCAAGCCGTCGGTCAGTCCGAGCCCTTCCGCGTCGGGTGTCCGTTCCGGCAGTCCCGGGTCGTCCGGTCCGCGGACGACTGTTAGCCCCTCCGGAGGTGGCCGATGATCGCGGTGTTGGCGTTGCTCGCCGGTGTGGTGCTGGGCGTGTGGCTTGATCCCACGGTGCCGGCGGCGTTGCAGCCGTACCTGCCGATCGCGGTGGTGGCCGCGTTGGACGCGGTTTTCGGTGGGGTGCGGGCCCGGTTGGACCGCATCTTCGACGACAAGCAGTTCGTGGTGTCGTTCATTTCGAACGTGCTGGTGGCTGGTCTGATCGTGTATCTGGGTGACCAGTTGGGGGTGGGTGGGCAGTTGTCCACCGGTGTGGTCGTTGTGTTGGGGGTGCGTATCTTCGGCAACGTGGCGGCGATCCGTCGGCACCTGTTCCGGGCGTAGGTTGGGTTGCGATGAGTGACGAGCAGACCGACACGGGGACCGGGTGGCCGCAGCCGGTGGGTCCGGTGCGGCCGGGTGGGCCGGCGGGTGAGCCGGATCCGCGGCCGGATGCGCCGGATCCGGATGAGTTGAGCCCGTTGGCGCCGCAGGCGCCGGCGGATGACGAGCCTGTGGCGGAGCCAGGTGTGGAGCCGGTCGACGATGGTGCGACGGTGGACCTGAGCGCGGTGTCGCGGTCGGGGGAGCAGCCGGTTGCGGGTTCCGACGGGTTGGCGGAGCCGGTGACGGAGTCGGCGGCGCCGGTGGTGGCTGGCCGGTCCCGGTGGAGTGCGGCCGGGGTGATGATCGCCGCGTTGTTGGCGTTGCTGGGGTTCACGTTGGTCGTGCAGTTGAAGACGACGTCGACGGACCCGACTCTGGGTGCCACCCGTCAGGAGGACCTGGTCCGGATCCTGTCGGATCTGGATGCGCGGGAGAATCGCCTGCAGCAGGACATCCGGGCTCTGGAGGACAGCCAGCGGCAGTTGCGCTCGGGTGAGCAGGGTCGTCAGGCGGCGTTGGATGAGGCGACGCGGCGGGCGGACGAGTTGGGCATCCTGGCGGGGACGTTGCCGGCTGTGGGTCCGGGGTTGACTGTGCAGTTCGACGCCGGTGTGAAGCCGATTTCGGCGAACCGGGTGTTGGACGCGGTGCAGGAGCTGCGCGGTGCGGGCGCCGAGGCGATGCAGATTTCCGGTGGGGATCGGGCGACGGTGCGGATCATCGCGTCGACGTACTTCCTCGATGGGGAGAACAACGCGTCGTTGATCGTGGAGGGGCGTCGGTTGTCGGGGCCGTACACGATCACGGTGATCGGTGATCCGGCGACGATGCGTACGGCGTTGAACATTCCTGGTGGGGTGGTGGCGTCGGTCCGGGGTGACGGCGGTAACGTGACGTTTGGGGAGCGTGAGGTTGCCGAGGTTTCGGCGCTGCACGTGCCGATCAAGTTGGAACACGCCCGTCCGGTCTCCTGACCGGCGCGGCCGCGCCGGACCCGGGTGGTCCGGGGCACCGATGGATGAAGGACGCGTCTGGTGATTCCCGAGGATCTGCGATACACCGCCGAGCATGAGTGGGTGGCGGGTGACGGCACGGCTTCGGTCCGGGTCGGCATCACCCACTTCGCGCAGGACGCGCTCGGTGACATCGTGTACGTGCAGTTGCCCGAGGCGGGTGCGGTGGTCGCGGCCGGTGACTCGTTGGGTGAGATCGAGTCGACCAAGAGCGTGTCGGAGATCTACGCGCCGGTGGCCGGTACGGTGGCGGCGCGCAACGATGCGTTGGCTGACACGCCTGAGCTGATCAACACTGATCCGTACGGTGAGGGTTGGTTGGTGGAGATCACGCCGAACGATCCGACTGCGACGGATGGGTTGCTGACGGCGGCCGCGTATCAGAAGATCACCGAAGGCTGAGTGTGCTTGATCCGGTGCGCGGGATGTCTGCGCGCGTCCGGTTGCCCTGCATTTCGGCGCTGGCTAGGCTCGCCCAGTCGACCGAGAACCCAATAGTTGAGCGTTGCGGAATTGCCTTCCCGGGCACGGGGAGCCAGCCGCCGGGTGTTCAAGTGCCCGGCGGCCAGACCCGCCATTACCCGACGCCGACCGAACAGATCCGTGAGGTGGTCCCATGACGCGGCCAGACGACGAGTTCCCCCCACTCGACGTCACTTCGACGCTCAATCTCGGTTCGCTCGACGAAGTGCTGGAGGGGCCGGATACCGATGTGGTGCCGAGCCGGATGTCCGGTTCGTTGCCGCCGGGTATGGCGCTGCTGGTGGTTCGTCGAGGCCCGAATGCGGGTGCCCGGTTCCTGTTGGACCACGATGTGACGACCAGTGGCCGGCACCCGGACAGTGACATCTTCCTGGATGACGTGACGGTGTCGCGTCGGCACGCGGAGTTCCACCGTGATGGTGGGACGTTCACGGTGCGGGACGTGGGTAGCCTGAATGGCACGTACGTCAATCGTGAGCGGGTCGAGGCGGCCACGTTGAGCAATGGTGACGAGGTTCAGATCGGTAAGTTCCGGGTGGTGTTCATCGCCGGTCCGCGCCCGGAGGAGGAGGCCGGCCGGGGGTGAACGAGCCTGCGGCCTCCATGTCACCCGGGGCGGCTCGGTCTGAGCCGCTGATGAGCATCGGTGAGGTGCTTGGGCAGTTGCGGGTGGATTTTCCGGATACCACGATTTCGAAGCTGCGGTTTCTTGAGGCCGAGGGTTTGGTCGAGCCGCAGCGGACGGCGGCGGGTTACCGGAAGTACAGCTGGGACGATGTGGCGCGGTTGCGGTTCGTGTTGACCGCGCAGCGGGACAGGTACCTGCCGTTGCGGGTGATTCGGGAGCAGTTGGCCCAGTGGGATTCGTCCGGTGAGCAGCCGGAGCGGTCGCGGCCGGCGTTGGTTGCGGTTGGTCCTGATGGTGCGGTGCCGGGTCGTGAGTTCGCGGAGCCGGCCGAGTCGTCGCAGGTGCGGCTCGGCCGGGCGGATCTGGTGGCGCGCAGTGGGATCGACGAGTCGACGTTGGTGGAGTTGGAGCGGCTCGGTGTGCTGGTGTCGGATCCGCCGGGTTGGTATGACGGTGATGCTCTGATCATCGCGTCGGCGGTGGCGGGGTTGGCGGCGTACGGGTTGGAGCCGCGGCACCTGCGGGGTTATCGGACGGCGGCGGACCGGGAGGTCGGTTTGTTCGCGCAGTTGGTGGCGCCGTTGGCGCGGCAGAGTGATCCGGCGGCGCGGGCGCGGGCGGCGGAGACGGCGCGGGAGTTGGTGGCGTTGTCGGAGCAGTTGCACGCGGCGTTGGTGCGGGTGGGGCTGCGGTCGACGTTGGGTCGGTGAGGGTGCCCGGTGGGTGGCGGCTGAGCGGAAAGATCTCTTCCGGGAAGCGTGCCGTAGGCTTGCCGGGGTAACCCCTTTTCGGCGCGGGCGTGGTGCTGTAGCGCATGGGACGGCCGTGTTGCGGTCCGTGTACCGTGCAGGGAAAGGCGCGGTGCGGCGTAGGTGACAACGACACGGAGGCGGCGGTGCGCGAGCTGAGCGTGGTCGGAGTTCGGGTGGAGCTGCCCAGCAACCAGCCGATCGTCCTGCTCAGGGAGGTCGAGGGGGACCGCTATCTGCCGATCTGGATCGGCGCGGTCGAGGCGACGGCTATCGCTTATGAGCAGCAGGGGGTCAAGCCGGCCCGGCCGTTGACGCATGACCTTCTGCGGGACGTGTTGGCGGCGTTGAAGGCGCCCTTGCAGGCGGTGGAGATCACCGAGCTGAAGGAGAACGTCTTCTACGCTGATCTGTTGATCGGCGATGGGGTGCGGGTGTCGGCGCGGCCGAGCGATTCGATCGCGTTGGCGTTGCGGGTTGGTGCGCCGATTCGTTGTGCGGAGCAGGTCCTCAGCGAGGCGGGGATCGTTATCCCTGATGAGCAGGAGGACGAGGTGGAGAAGTTCCGCGAGTTCCTGGAGCAGGTGCGTCCGGAGGATTTCGCGGGCTGAGGTGTGCCTGGGCTCTGTTGGTGATCTTTCTCGGTGGCTGCGCGGCGTGTCGCGTCGGTTCCTCCGTGGTAACCCCTGACGGTGGCGATAGGGTTTCCATGTCGAGGGGTGCGCGTCGGAGGAAACGATGCGTCGCCACACTGACGGGGAGGTTGTCCGGATGCACGAGCCGCGGGATTCCGATCCGGGTGCAGAGTTCGACGAGTCGGGTGCCTCGTCGCCAGGTGTGGCGGCTGAGGGTGACGGTTCGGTTGGTTACCGGGGTGTGACGGCCTGCCATGCGGTGGGCATCAGTTACCGGCAGTTGGATTACTGGGCGCGGACGACGCTGGTGGTGCCGAGCGTTCGTGATGCCTCGGGTTCGGGGACGCAGCGGTTGTATTCGTTCCGGGACCTGGTGGTGTTGAAGGTCGTGAAGCGGTTGTTGGATGCGGGGGTGTCCCTGCAGAACATCCGTAAGGCGATCGAGGCGTTGCGGTCGCGTGGTGTGGAGGATCTGGCGGGGATCACGCTGATCTCTGATGGGACGACGGTGTACGAGTGCCGGTCTCCGGAGGAGGTGGTCGACCTGTTGCAGGGTGGCCAGGGGGTCTTCGGCATCGCGATCGGTGGGGCTTTCAAGGAGATCCAGGGGTCGTTGTCGCATCTGCCGGCGGAGCCGGCGACGAGCGGCCCGGTGGAGCCGGTGGTGGCGGCGGGCCCGGATCCGGTGGGTGACGAGTTGGCGGCGCGGCGGGCGCGGCGGCGCGCCGGCTGACAGTTCGATCTTTCGGTTTTTTTCCGGTTGTTTTCTCGCGACCGTCGGTGACGGTGGCGAGGGTTGATCGACCGTGTCGGTCCACTGTGGATACTGTGGGTGTCGTGTCGGTTGCCCATTGTGGAGATACCCATCGGTAGTGGTGACGCACCGTGTCGTCGTGTTGTCGGGAATCCGATAAGGGGGCGCTGACCGGGGGCGGTTGACACGCTATGGTCCCTCACGGTTCTGGACCCTTCACCCCCGGAAGGAACGACCGTGACTGTTACGGAAGAGACTGTTCCCGCCTCGCACTACGACCGCATTGGCGGTGCCAGTTCGGTCAAGGCGGCGGTTGAGCTGTTCTACGACAAGGTGCTCGCGGACCCGGAGTTGGCGGGCTATTTCGCTGGCGTGGACATGGCGGGTCAGCGGCGGCATCTGGCGTTGATGTTGACGGTGGTGCTGGGTGGCCCGAACGAGTACACGGGTCGCGGGTTGGACGAGGCGCACCAGCCGTTGAACATCACGGCGGGCCACTACGCGAAGGTGGGCGAGTACCTGACGGTGACGCTGACCGAGCTCGGAGTGCCGGCGGACGTCATCGCCGATGTGCAGACGGTGCTGGGGCAGGTGCAGGGCCAGGTGGTGGCTGCCGGGAACAGGTCGGGCGTCTGAGCGTGGACGCCGCTCGCCTCAAGCAGAGCTGGTCGGTGGTCGCCGGTCACGGCGACCAGGTGCCGCTCTACTTCTACTCGACGTTGTTCCTCGCTCATCCCGAGACGCGGCAGATGTTCCCCACGAACATGGCTGGTCAGCGGGATCGCCTCGTGACCGCGTTGGGTCACATCGTGTCCAACGTGGACCAGGTGGATCGGCTGGTGGGTTTCCTGCAGGATCTCGGCGCGGATCACCGCAAGTTCGCGGTCCGCGCGGAGCATTATCCGGCGGTCGGTGAGGCGCTGGTGGCGACGTTGCAGCATTTCCTCGCCGAGCAGTGGACCGACGAGTTGGCTGCGGACTGGACGGCGGCGTACGGGTTGGTCGCCCAGGTGATGGTGGAGGCCGCGCAGGCCGCTGAGGCGGTCAATCCGCCGTGGTGGGTGGCGGAGATCGTGGCGCATGAGCGGCGGGCGTTCGACGTGGCGGTGTTGACGGTGCGTCCGCAGTATCTGTTGCCGTTCACGCCGGGTCAGTCGATCGGGGTGTCGCACCCGTCGGTGCGGTCGTGGCGGTACTACTCGCCGGCGAACGCGCCGCGGGCGGACGGCACGTTGGAGTTGCATGTGCGGGCCGCGCCGGGTGGTGCGGTGTCGTCGCGGCTGGTGTACGGGTCGGCGGTGGGGGATCCGGTCCACCTGGCGGCGCCGGTGGGGGACCGGCTGGGGTTGTGGGCGGCGGGCTCCAGTGACCTGTTGCTGTTGGTGTCGGGTACCGGCTGGGCGCCGATGAAGGCGTTGGTGGAGCAGGTGGCCGCGGAGGGTTCCCGCCGGCGGGTGGACCTGTATGTGGGGGCCCGGTCCCGTAGCGAGTTCTACGACAGCGATGCGATCGACAAGTTGGCGTCGTCGTATCCGTGGTTGACGGTGACGTACGTGGTCGGTGCCGACATGCACCGGCCGGGGGAGTTCGTACAGGCGGTGGACCGGGCGTTGGCCGACGGTGACTGGCGGTCCCGGCACGTGTTCGTGTGTGGGTCGGACGAGATGGTGTCGCACGCGGTGCGGACGTTGGTGCAGGCGGGCTACCACGCGGGTCAGGTGCACCACGAGGGCCTGGGCGCGCAGTGGTACGGCCCGGCGTGGCGCACGGCGGTGCAGCAGTCGGCTGCGGGTGGCACTTCGGGAGGTGGGCACAGGTGAGTGCGACGCCGATCAGTCGGTATGACGGGGTGCAGGTGTCCGGCGGTGTGCAGGTGCGGATGACCGCCGACCGGGTTCGGCGGTGGGAGTTCGGTGCGGCGTCGTTCGCTCGGCGTGGTTACGACAACGCTGATGTGGACCGGTTCCGGGTGCAGGTCGCTGACGAGTTGGACCTGTTGGCGACGCAGATCGCGACGTTGCGGGCGGAGAACGAGCGGCTGACCGACCGGGTGGAGTTGCACCGGCACGGGGTGATCCCGAGTACGGGGGCGGCGGCGAAGCTTCCGGCGGCGCGTGAGGTGAATCTGCTGTCGGCGGCGCAGCGGGAGGCCGAGCAGATAATCGCGCAGGCGCATGACTACGCGCGTCGGGTCGCCGAGTACGCCCGGGTGCAGTACGAGAGTTACCTGCACGCGGCGGAGGCGGAGGCGAAGCAGGAGGCGGAGCGGGCGGTGGCGGAGTACCGCAGCGCGGCGGGGTCGAGCTTCGACGACACGGTGGCGACCCGGGAGGCGTTGCGGATCTTCGGCGAGATGATGGTGTCGCACATGCAGGCGGCGGCGCGGCATCTCGACGACGGCAGTGAGCAGTTGGCGCGCACCATGGATCGGATCGCGGCGGAGACGCCGGGGGCGCCGTTCGTGGGTGGTGTGGTGGGTCAGTCGGCGTTGCCGCGGCACCAGCAGCGCTGAGTCGCCGGGTGGGGTGCGCTGACGTGGACCCCACCCGGTGCGCTGGCGGCGGTGGCATAGTCGGAGGGGTCAGGCGGGGCTGACCGGTGGCCCGCTCCGGGGAGAGGTGCCGTCGTGTCGGTATCACCGTCTCCATCCGGCAGATCGGCGGACCCGCTGACCGCGTTGGAGGCGTCGGCGTGGGCGCTGGCGGCCGCTGTCGGCACCATGAGTGACGCCCTGTCGGCCCCGCTCGCCGAGGTCCTCGCGGCGTCGCCGCACCGCAGCGCGGTACTGGAAGCGGCCGGTCTGCTGTCCTGGGACGGCGGGACGCCGGTCGCGCACCCGTCGCTGGTGCCTGCCGACGGGCCGACCGGGCGCAGCGCGGTGCAGGCGCGGTTGAGTTCGCTGCGGCAGGCGGTCGCCGCGGCGGCGCAGGAGCCTTCCGGCGGGGGTGGCGCGGGCTGGGCGCAGGTCGACGACGAGGTGTTGCTGCATCAGGGTCGGGCGTCGGCGGCGACCGGCCGGGCGTTGGCGACCCGGGTGGTGCCCGAGTTGGCGGGGCTGGCGGAGCGCTTGGACTCGGCGGATGCCCGGGTGCTGGACGTGGGCACCGGCGTGGCGGCGTTGGCTGTCGCCCTGGCCCGCGCGTTGCCCCGGGTGTCGGTGGTGGGCATCGACGTGCTGCAGCGGGCGTTGGACCTGGCCCGCGGGGAGTTGGCCGAGGCGCGCGACGTCGCGGACCGGATCAGTGTGCGCCGGCAGGACGTCGCGGACGTGGCCGAGCCGGATGGGTACGACCTGGTGTGGGTGCCGGCGCCGTTTCTTCCCCAGCAGACGTTGGCGCTCGCGTTGCCCCGGTTGGTGCAGGCGCTGCGACCCGGTGGCTGGCTGGTGGCTGGCACCAATCCGCCGGCCGGGGACCCGTTGCGGGCGGCCGTCGACCGGTGGAACGCCGTCCGCAACGGCGGCAACGCCTTCGACGCCGACCGGATGGCGGCGGTGCTGGCGGAGGCCGGGTTGGGTGACGTTCGGCGTTTTCCGACGGTCCCCGGTGGGCCGGTGTTGGTCGCCGCGCACCGCCCCGGCGGCTGAGGGCCACACCTGGCGGGTGGGTGTCAGCCGAGCCCCTGCGGCGCGACGGGTCGGTCAGCTGGCGGCGGCGCGGACGGCCTCGACGATCGGGGTGGGTCCGTCGACGAGTTCCAGTGTCGCGCCGGTGGTGCCCGGTTCGTCGAGCAGCGCGGCGAGGACGTGGGCGACGTCGGTGCGGCTGATCGCGCCACTACCGGCGTGTGGGGTGAGGGTGACCCGCCCGGTGGGTGGGTCGTCGGTGAGCCGGCCGGGTCGCAGCACCGTCCAGGCCAGGTCGCGGCGGCGCAGGTCGTCCTCTGCGGCGCGTTTGGCGCGCAGGTACGCCGCCCACACGTCGTCGGTGCCGGGGGCGGGTGGCGTGTCCACGCCCATGGAGGAGACGAGCAGGTAGCGGTGGACGCCGGCGTGGGTGGCGGCGTCGGCGAGCAGCGCGGCGGCGGCCCGGTCGACGGTGTCCTTGCGGGCGGCGCCGCTGCCGGGACCCGCGCCGGCGGCGAAGACCACCGCGTCGGCGCCGTGCAGATGCTCGGCCACCTGTTCCGGCGGTGTGTGTTCCAGGTCGCAGACGACGGGGGTGGCGCCGGCGGCGCGTAGCGTCGCGGTCTGCTCAGGGTTGCGGATGAGGCCGACGGCGGTGTCGCCGCGCCCGACGAGGTGGCGTTGCAACAGTAGGGCGATCCTGCCGTGGCCTCCGGCGATGACGACGCGCATGCGCCCAACCTACCGGCGTCATCGGCTTGACCTTGACCTTCGGGCAACCCTGAGCCTGGTGGGTGCCGGTCGCCGTGACCGGCGCGAGGAGGATGTCGACGTGGGGCTGATGACCATCGGGGCGTTCGCCCGGGCGGCGAGGCTGACGCCGAAGGCGTTGCGCCTGTACGACCAGGGTGGGCTGCTGGTGCCGGCCGCTGTCGATCCAGAGTCCGGTTACCGGCTCTACGACCCGGCTCAACTGCCGGTGGCGCGGCTGGTCGCCCAGTTGCGTCGGCTCGGTATGCCGCTGGCGACGATCCGGGTCGTGTGTGACCTGGAGCCGGCAGCGGCGGCTGACGCGGTCACCGCGTACTGGCGGCAGGTCAGCGCCGACACCGCGGCCCGCGCCCGGCTCGCCACCCTCCTCGTGGACCACCTGTCTGAAGGGGGTACCACCATGTCTGACCCGAATCCCACAGTCGTCGTTCGCTCTGCCGCCGGTTGTGACACCGGGCTGGTGCGCGACAGCAACGAGGACACCGCGTACGCCAGCGAGCGGTTGCTCGCCGTGGCCGACGGGATGCGGGGGCCCGGCGGCGCGGCCGCCAGCGCCGCCGCCGTCGACGCCCTGAAGCCGTTGGCCCTGACCGACGTGCCGGGCGCGGACCTGCTGACGATGCTGGGCGGCGCGGTGAGCGCCGCCGACAGTGCCGTGCACGGGTTGGCCACCGACACCGACCAGCCCGTCACGACGCTGACCGCGCTGCTGCTCAGCGGTTCCCGGCTGGCGCTGGTGCACGTCGGTGACACCCGGGCCTACCTGCTGCGCGGCGGTGAGTTGTCGTTGCTCACGCAGGATCACACCTGGGTGCAGGCGCAGGTTGATCAGGGTCGGCTCGACCGGGACCAGGCCGCGACGCATCCGCAGCGCGCGGTGCTGGTGCGTGCCCTCGGTGGCGGCCGGCAGGTCGAGGCGGATCTGGCGCTGCGTACCGCGGTGCCGGGTGACCGGTACCTGTTGTGCTCCGACGGGCTGTCCGCGGTCGTCGACCGGGCCGGGTTGGGGTCGGCGTTGGCTGCGACGGACGATCCCGAGGACACGGTGCGGGCGCTGATCGATCTGGCGCGGGCCGAGGGGGCCCCGGACAACATCGCCTGCGTCGTCGCCGACGTCCTAGCCGCATAACCGTCATCGCCGCATGGCCGTCGTCCGCGCCGGGTGGGGCCGCCCACCCGGCGCGGGCTCGGCGTCAGCGGCCCGGTTGAGGCAGCATGGAGAGGTGATGGAGAGCTTCGACGCGTTGCACTCGCTGGTGGCCGGTGGCGGGGTGGTGGTGCTCAGCGGCGCCGGCCTGTCCACCGAGTCGGGAATTCCGGACTACCGGGGGCCCAGCGGGGTCGCGCGGCGGCACACGCCGATGACCTTCCAGGCGTTCACCCGCGATCCCCTCGCGCGGCGCCGCTACTGGGCGCGCAGCCACCTGGGCTGGCGGCTGATCGCGGGCGCGGCGCCCAACGCCGGGCACCGGGCGGTGGCCGGGTTGCAGCACGCCGGGCTGGTCGACACGGTCATCACCCAGAACGTCGACGGTCTGCACGGTGCGGCCGGCAGCCCGTCGGTGATCGAGTTGCACGGCCGCCTCGACGAGGTGACCTGCCTGGACTGCGGCAACCTCACCTCCCGGGAGGAACTGCACCGGCGGTTGCGCGAGGCCAACCCGGAGTTCGTGGCCCGCGTCGCCGCCGTCAACCCGGACGGTGATGTTGATCTCCCCGATGAGCAGGTGGAGGCGTTCCGGCCGGTGGACTGCGGGATCTGCGGCACCGGGATGCTGAAACCAGACGTGGTGTTCTTCGGTGAGACGGTGCCGCCGCAGCGGGTGGCGCGGTGTTTCGCGGCCGTGGAGCAGGCCCGCGCGTTGCTGGTGCTCGGGTCGTCGTTGACGGTGATGTCCGGGCGCCGGTTCGTGATTCGGGCCGCGAAACGGGGCATCCCGGTCGCGATCGTCAACCAGGGGCCGACCCGGGGTGACGGTCACGCCACCGTGTGCGTCGACGCGCCGCTGGGCGCGGTGCTGCCGCAGCTGGCCGCGCGGGTCGGCGCCGGGACGCCGCTGGGGGTCTGACGGGCCAGCCCCGGATGGGCACCCCGGCCAGGAGGGGGAACATCAGCCCCCCGGGGGTAGGACATCTGCCGGAAACACCGACGCTGGTAGCGTTGACCACGCCGGTAACACCCACGTGGGAGAGACCGCCCGACAGCACGCAGGGCGGCGCCGAAGGGGCAAATCCTCCCCGGAACCTCTCAGGCAAAAGGACCTCGTGGGCAGGCGCTGTGGAGTGCCCCTGTGGGTGCGACAGAGGGGGAGGCCGACACGTCGACCTCGCCCCGGGAGCGCCCCCTATGACCGTAGAGCAGTTCGCCACCCGTCACATCGGTCCCGGCCCCGACGATGAGCGTCGGATGCTGGAGGTCGTCGGGCACGACTCGATCGACGAGCTGATGGACGCCGCGATCCCCGAGGTGATCCGCTGGCACGGCACCCTCGACCTGCCCGCGGCGGCCACCGAGGCCGAGACGATCGCCGAGCTGCGGGCCCTCGCGGCGCGTAACACCGTCGCCGTCTCCATGATCGGGCTCGGGTACCACGGCACGCACACCCCGGCCGTGATCCGCCGCAACGTCCTCGAAGACCCGGCCTGGTACACGGCGTACACGCCGTACCAGCCGGAGATCAGCCAGGGCCGGTTGGAGGCGCTGCTGAACTTCCAGACCATGGTCACCGACCTGACCGGCCTGGCCACCGCGAACGCCTCCATGCTCGACGAGGGCACCGCGGCGGCGGAGGCGATGACCCTGGCGCGGCGGGCTTCCAAGAGCAAGAGCGGCGTGTACGTCGTCGACGCCGACGCGTTGCCGCAGACCATCGCGGTGATCACCAGCCGGGCCGAGCCGCTCGGCATCGACGTGCGGGTCCTCGACGTGCAGCGTGACGAGTTGCCGGCGGAGTTCTTCGGCCTGCACCTGCAGTATCCGGGGGCGTCCGGTGCGGTACGCGACCACGCCGGCCTCGTGGAGGCGGCGCACGCCGTCGGCGCCCTGGTGACCGTGGCGGCGGACCTGCTGGCGTTGACGCTGCTGCGCGCACCGGGGGAGATCGGCGCGGACATCGCCGCCGGCACCACCCAGCGTTTCGGCGTACCCATGGGCTTCGGTGGGCCGCACGCCGGTTACCTGGCGGTGCGGTCGGGCCTGGAGCGGATGCTGCCCGGGCGCCTGGTCGGGGTGTCGCGCGACGCGGACGGCAACCCGGCCTACCGGTTGGCGTTGCAGACCCGTGAGCAGCACATCCGCCGGGAGAAGGCGACCAGCAACATCTGCACCGCGCAGGTGCTCCTGGCCGTGATGGCCGGCATGTACGCCGTCTACCACGGCCCGGACGGGCTGCGCGCCATCGCGACGCGTACCCATGCGATGGCGGCGCGGGTCGCGGCCGGGTTGCGCGCCGGTGGGGTGGACGTCGCGGACGTCGCGTTCTTCGACACCGTCACCGCGACCGTGCCCGGGAGGGCCGCCGAGGTGGTGGCCGCCGCCGCGGAGCGTGGTGTCAACCTGCGGCTGGTCGACGCCGACCGGGTGGGGGTGTCCTGCGACGAGACCACGACCGACGCGCACCTGGCGCAGGTGTGGGCGGCGTTCGGGGTGCCCGCGTTCGACGCCGACGCGGACGCGGCGCTGCCCGTCGACCTGATTCGCGGCAGCGACTTCCTCACCCACCCGGTGTTCCGCAGCCACCACTCGGAGACGGCGATGCTGCGCTACCTGCGGCGGTTGTCGGACTTCGACTACGCCCTGGACCGGGGCATGATCCCGCTCGGGTCGTGCACGATGAAGCTGAACGCGACCACCGAGATGGAGCCGGTCAGCTGGGCGGAGTTCGCGAACATCCACCCGTTCGCCCCGGACGCGCAGACCGCCGGGTACCGGGAGATGATCGGTCAGCTGGAGTCGTGGCTGGCCGAGGTGACCGGGTACGACGCGGTCAGCGTGCAACCCAACGCCGGATCGCAGGGTGAGCTGGCCGGCCTGTTGGCGATCCGCTCGTACCACGCGTCGCGGGGGGAGACGCACCGCGATGTGTGTCTGATCCCGTCGTCGGCGCACGGCACGAACGCGGCGTCGGCGGTGATGGCCGGGATGCGGGTCGTGGTGGTGACCTGCGACGACGACGGCAACGTCGACCTCGTCGACCTCGACGCGAAGATCGACAAGCACCGCGACGCGCTCGCCGCGATCATGGTGACGTACCCGTCCACGCACGGTGTGTACGAGACGGGCATCGCGTCGCTGTGCGCGAAGGTCCACGACGCGGGCGGGCAGGTGTACGTCGACGGGGCGAACCTCAACGCCCTGGTCGGGTTCGCCAAGCCCGGCAAGTTCGGCGCGGACGTGTCGCACCTGAACCTGCACAAGACGTTCTGCATCCCGCACGGCGGCGGCGGCCCGGGGGTGGGCCCGGTGGCGGTGCGCGCGCACCTGGCGCCGTTCCTGCCCGGTGACCCGCTGGGCGCGCACGCCGACGCCACGCCGGCGATCTCGGCGGCGAAGTACGGGTCGGCGGGGATCCTGCCGATCCCGTGGGCGTACCTGCGGATGATGGGCGCCGAGGGGCTGACCCGGGCCACCGGTGTGGCGGTCCTCGCGGCGAACTACGTGGCGGCGCGGCTGCGGGGGCACTTCCCGGTGCTGTACGCCGGCAACAAGGGCCTGGTGGCCCACGAGTGCATCCTCGACCTGCGGCCGTTGACGAAGGCGACCGGGGTGAGCGTCGACGACGTGGCGAAGCGGCTGATCGACTACGGCTTCCACGCGCCCACGATGTCGTTCCCGGTGGCGGGAACGCTGATGGTGGAGCCGACCGAGAGCGAGGACCTGGCCGAGCTGGACCGGTTCTGCGACGCGATGATCGCGATCCGCGCGGAGATCGAGCAGGTGGGTTCCGGGGCGTGGCCGGCGGGGGACAATCCCCTGGCGAACGCGCCGCACACCGCGGCGATGGTCAGCGGTGACGAGTGGTCGCACGCGTACCCGCGGTCGGTGGGCGCGTACCCGGCCGGGGTGGACCGGGCCGGGAAGTACTGGCCGCCGGTGCGGCGCATCGACGGCGCGTACGGCGACCGGAATCTGGTCTGCTCGTGCCCGTCGCCGGAGGCGTTCGAGGACTGACGACGCCGCAGCCGGTCGAGACTGACGACGGCGCGCCGGGGCGGGCGGTACGGCCTGCCCCGGCAGCCGCTGCGACCTGGGCGGGGACGTCCCTTACCGGGGGACTAGCCTGGGTCGACGGCGGCTAAACGGTGACGCTGAGTGGTCGGTCAGGCCACGAGAGCGTGGCGGGCGGGGCCGCGGTGCGGTGCGATGCTGCTGCCGTCAGGAAGCAGCTCGCCGGTGTCCTCGAAGACGATGACGCCATTGCAGAGCAGGCTCCAGCCCTGCTCACGGAAGCAGGCGAGGACCCGCGCGGCTTCCCGGTCGGTGGCTTCAGCGGAGGGGCAGGTCGGTTGGTGCTGGCACATCGGGTTCTCCGGACTGTGGGGGCACTGTGTCATGGTTCACATGACCAGTGACGCACAGTACCAAGCGAAAGTGTCCAGCATCGAGCAGGTGCCCGCCTGGTGCACGGGAAATCCACTGAACGGATGAGGAAGGTTGGACCGTACGGCGTGGAAACGCTCCCAAAGGTGTTCGCTGCGAGCAGCGGCCCGGCTGCGACTGTCGATGTACCCGCCGCGCCGGCCGCGTGCCGGGGCGCGCTGACCGAACGCGCCCGTCTGCACTGGTCCCTCGGCGACGGCGGCGACCCCGCGGCCCTCGCCGAGGAGTTCCTCGCCGCGCACGGCCTACCCCTGCACGACCTGACCCGACCCGCCACCGGCCAGCACGGCGCCGGGGTCTGCGGCGCGGCGCTGTACCTGTCCGCCGCCGCCGGGGCGCTGCTGGCCGGCGCACCCACCGGGGCGCCCGAGCCCGCACCGGCCCTACCCGACCTCGTCGTCGTGGTCTACCAGCACGGCCCCACCCGGTTCACCCGGCCCGGACCACCGCCACCGTGGTGGCTGGGCGACTGGGTCGAGAGCTGGACCCCCGGCCAGCACGCCGACGCCGTCGACGCGGTCCGCGCCGCCATCGGCCGCGGCGACGTCTACCAGAGCAACCTCGTCGGCCACGCCGCCGCCCCCTACAGCGGCGACCCGCTGCCCGCCCTGAAGCGCCTCGGCGCGCTGCCCGGCGCCCGCTACGGCGGCGTCCTCACCGGCGACGGCTGGGCCATCGGCTGCGCCTCCCCGGAAACCCTCGTCGAGGTCACCGACGGGCAGGTGATCACCCGACCGATCAAGGGGACCCGCCCGGCCACCGCCGCCGGCCGCGCCGAGCTGCTCGCCAGCGCCAAGGAACGCGCCGAACACATCATGATCGTCGACCTGGAACGCAACGACCTCGCCCGCATCGCCCGCACCGGCACCGTCACCGTCGACGAACTGTTCGCCGTCCGCCGCTGGTGCGACCTGTGGCAGGCCGAGTCGACGGTGCGCGCCGCCGCCGCCGACGGCCTCGGCCTCGCCGACCTGCTGCGCGCCACCTGCCCCGGCGGCTCCGTCACCGGCGCCCCGAAACTCGCGGCCCTGAGCCAGATCAGCGCCCTCGAACCCGTCGGACGCGGCGCCAGCATGGGCGCGCTGGGCTGGGCCACCCCGGGCCACGTCGACCTGGGCCTGACCATCCGCACCGCCGCCGCCGACGGCCAACGACTGCACACCTGGGCCGGCGGCGGCATCACCTGGGACAGCGACGCACACGCCGAGGTCGCCGAGGCCGCCGCGAAGACCACCCCGATCCGCGCCACGCTGGCCGGGCGCTGACCGCGGCACCGCACGGCGATACGCTGAACCCCATGACCATGCGGCCCATCCGGATCATCGGCGACCCTGTCCTGCGCACCGGATGCGAGCCGGTCACCACCTTCGACGCCGAGCTACGCGCCCTCGTCACCGACCTGATGGACACCCTGCTCGGCGCCCCCGGTCGCGCCGGCGTCGCCGCACCGCAGATCGGCGTCAGCGCCCAGGTGTTCGTCTACGACGCCGACGGGCACCGCGGCCACCTCATCAACCCCACCCTCGAACTGTCCGACGAACTCCAGGACGACGAGGAGGGCTGCCTGTCCATCCCCGGGCTGTACTTCCCGACCGTGCGGGCCCTGCACGCCACCGCCCACGGCGTCGACCAGCACGGTGAGCCGCTGACCATCGCCGGCAGCGGGTTCCTGGCCCGCGCCCTGCAACACGAGACCGACCACCTGGGCGGGCGGCTCTACGTCGACACCCTGCGCGGCGACACCCGCCGGCGCGCCCTGCGCGAGATCCGCGCCGGACGCTTCGACTCACCCAGCCGACGCGGCTAAGGCCGGTTTCGTAAGGGCGGTCGAGCCGAGGCGGAGTCCGGGCGGCGATCCGGCAAGGCGCGGTTGCGTCCGGATACCGGTGTTGTATCCGGACGCAACCGCAACGCCGCCGGTCGTCGTCCGGGCCCGGCACAGGCCGGCCAGTTCTTACGAAACCGGCCTTAGCTCACCCACTGGTCGTGGCCCAGCTTCGCGACCAACGCCACCACCACCACCAGCAACACCACCCGCACGAACCCGGAGCCGCGGCGCAACGCCATCCGCGCCCCCAGCACCGCGCCGGCGATGTTGCACACGGCCATGCCCGCGCCCAGCAGCCACCACACGTGCCCGGTCGCCGCGAACACCACCAGCGCGCCCAGGTTCGTCCCCGCGTTGACGACCTTCGCCATCGCCGAGCCGTGCACGAAGTCCGCGCCCACGAGGGCGGTGAACGCCAACACCAGGAACGTGCCGGTGCCCGGGCCGATCAACCCGTCGTACAGGGCGATCCCCACCCCGGCCACCGCGATCACCGCCGCCACCCGCACCGTGGTGCGCTTCGCCGGCACCGCGACCGCTCCCATCCGGGGACGCAACAGCACGAAGACCGCCACCGCCACCAGCACCACAAGGACGACCGGCCGGTACGCCGACGCCGGCACCGCCCCGGCCAGCGCCGCGCCCACCCCCGCGCTGAGCACCGCGAGCCCCGCCGCCGGGCCCGCCACCCGCCAGTCGACAGTCGTCCTGCGCGCGTACGTCGCCGCCGCCGTGGCCGTGCCGAAGATCGCGGCCAGCTTGTTCGTGCCCAGCGCGGTGGCCACCGGCAACCCCGGGGCGGCCACCAACAACGCCGGCAGCAGCAACAACCCGCCACCACCGACCACGGCATCGACCCACCCGGCCATCGCCGCGGCGGCCAGCAGAGTACTCAGCGTCACGGCGTCCACGGGCGGCAATTCTGCCCACCCGCCACGCCGCAACGGGCACCGAGTGGTCAGCCTCACCCGCTCACCGACCCCGCGTACGCCGCAACCACACCCCCAACGCGCCGATCGCCACGAACACCAGCACCGAACACAGCAACACCTTCACCACCCGGCAACCATGCCACGGGCACGTAAGGTGCAGGAGTGCGCCTGGCCACCTTCAACCTGCTGCACGGACGGTCCCTCACCGACGGGCTCGTCGACTCCGACCGACTCGCCGCCGCGATCGGGGCCCTCGACGCGGACGTGCTCGCCCTTCAGGAGGTCGACCGCGACCAACGTCGCAGCGGCAACCTCGACCTCACCGCCATCGCCGCCCGCGCCCTCGGCGCACCACACCACCGCTTCGCCGCGGCCGTCGTCGGCACCCCCGGCGAACAGTTCCGCCCTCTGCGCCACGAAGACGACGGCCACGGGGAGCCCTGCTACGGCATCGGCCTGATCAGCCGACACCCCGTCCGCAGCTGGCAGGTCACCCGACTCAAGCCGGCACCGGTGCGCTCACCGGTCTACGTGCCCGGCCCCCGCGGCGGTCTCATCCTGCTGCACGACGAGCCCCGCGTGATCCTCGCCGCCGTCCTGGACACCCCGCACGGCCCCCTCACCGTCGCCGCGACCCACCTGTCCTTCGTGCCCGGCTGGAACGCCCGCCAACTACGTCAGACCGTCCGTGCCCTGCGCGCGCTACCAGGGCCCCGCGTCCTGCTCGGCGACCTCAACCTGCCCGCCGGAGCGGCCCGGCTCATCTCCGGCTGGCACCCCCTGGGCCGACGCCCCACCTACCCGTCCGGGCAGCCCCGCGTCCAACTCGACCACATCCTCGCCGACCGACACGCCCTCGCCGCCCTCCCACCGGTCCGCGCGGTCACCGCGCCGTCGTCCACCATCAGCGACCACCGCCCCCTGCTGGTCGACCTCGGCTGACAACCAGCCCTTCGGGATGTGCCGCCATCGTGGGCAACGAATGTCTAGGGTGGGCTCACCGACACCACCGCCGTTGCGCCATCGCCACCCCCGACACCAACGGAGCTGACCATGAGCGACACGCCGGACACCATCGTCCTCATCCACGGGTTCTGGGTCACCCCCCGCAGTTGGGAACACTGGGTCGCCCACTACCAGGCCAAGGGCTTCCAGGTGCTCACCCCCACCTACCCGGGGCTGGAAGGCGAGGTCGAGGCGATCAACGCCGACCCAAGCCCCCTGGAGACGCTGACCGCGCCGCAGGTCATCGACCATCTCATCGAAGTCGTCGCCGCGCTGCCCAAGCCGCCGATCATCATGGGCCACTCCGCCGGCGGGGCGTTCACCCAGGTACTGCTCGACCGGGGGTACGGCGCCAGCGCCGTCGCCCTCAACTCGGCGCCCACCGAAGGCGTCAGGAACATCCCGTTCTCGCAGCTGCGCTCCACCTTCCCGGTGCTGCGCAACCCCGCCAACCGGCACCGCGCCGTTGGGTTCACCTTCGAGCAGTGGCACTACGCCTTCACCAACACCTTCGACGAACAGACCGCCCGCGCCCTGTACGAGCGCTACGCCATCCCCGCCGCCGGCGGCATCCTCTGGGACAGCGTCCTGGCCAACCTGCTGCCCGGCCCCCAGGACATCGCGGTCGACTACCACAACGACCAACGCGCCCCGCTGCTGTTCATCTCCGGCTCCGAGGACCACATCATGCCGCCCAGCGTGCAGCGCTCCAACGCCGCGCACTACAAGGGCGACACCATCACCGAGGTCGAGCTCTTCGAGGGGTACGCGCACCTGCTGCCCGCCCAGCAGGGCTGGCAGCGCATCGCCGACGTCGCCCTCGACTGGGCCCTGCGGCACGCTCGGTGAGCACCGCACACCCGATGCGGATCACCCATATCGGTGGTCCCACCACGCTGATCGAAATCGGCGGGTGGCGGCTGCTCACCGACCCCACGTTCGACCCGCCCGGGCGGCGCTACACCTTCGGCTGGGGTACCTCGTCGCGCAAAATCACCGGCCCGGCGATCCCCGCCGCCGACCTCGGGCCAATCCACGCGGTGCTGCTCAGCCACGACCACCACGGCGACAACCTCGACCACAACGGCCGAGCGCTGCTGAGCGCTGCGGGCACGGTCATCACCACCGTGCCCGGGGCACGACGGCTCGGCCCCGACACCCGGGGCCTGCGCGCCGGGCAGCGCACCCGGCTCACGCAGCCCGGACGGCCGACGATCGACGTGACCGCCACGCCGTGCCGGCACGGTCCGCCACTGAGCGGCCCGATCGTCGGCGCCGTCATCGGCTTCGCCCTGCGCTGGGCCGGGCAACAACACGGCGCGCTCTGGATCACCGGCGACACGGTGCTGACCCGCCGGGTACGCCAGGTCGCAACCCGCATCCGGGTCGGCACGGTGCTGCTGCACCTGGGCGGAGTGCGATTCCCCGTCACCGGTCCGCTGCGCTACTCGATGACGGCCCGGCGGGCCGCGAAACTCTGCGCCGCCCTGCGACCCCACACCGCGATCCCGGTGCACTACGAGGGCTGGCAGCACTTCCAGGAACCCCGCGAGGTCATCGAGCGCGCGTTCACCGCCGCGCCGCCTCTGGTACGCGACAGCATCCGCTGGCTCCCACCGGGTGAGCCCACCACCATCAACGCCTGAGGGCGGGGGAGCGGACCGCCAAGTCGCAAGATTCCCTCAAGATCATTGCATCGACGGACTTCGACGATCATGCTGGTCGACACGCCACGATCAACTCGTCGGAGGCCACATGAGACGCCAGCGACAAACCCTCATCGCCGTGTCCACCCTCATCGCCCTCACCCTCACCACGGCAGCCACCCCCGCCAACGCCCACACCGCCGCACCACCCGACCAGGTCACCGCCCTCACCGCCCACCAGGCCGACGGATACACCACCCTCGCCTGGCAACCCGTCGACGGCGCCACCGACTACCAGATCGAACGCACCCCCGTCGACGCCGACAACACCCCCACCGGCGCACCCACCATCGTCGGTATCTGGCGACCCAACCGCCAGATCAACCAACAGGCACCCACCTTCGCCGACGCCGGCTACAACCCCGGCGACACCTTCCAATGGCGCGTACGAGCCCGCACCGACACCACCGAACAGCCCTACTCCGACCCGGTCACCGCCACCACCACCGCACCCTGGGGCAACCCCACCACCCCCGGCGAGCAACTGCGCACCGGCTGGGAAACCACCCACGCCGCGCAGTACACCAGCGACACCGACGAGTACGCCTACACCGCCGGCATCGACGCCCTCAGCGACCGCGTACGCGTCGTCGAACTCGGCCGCACCGTCCAGAACCGACCCATCAACATGATGGTCATCGGCCACCCCACCCCGGCGGCCACCCCGCAAGCCGTCGCCGCCACCGCACCAGTGGCCATCAACTGCAACGTGCACGGCAACGAACCCGGCGACCGCGAAGCCTGCCTCATCATGGCCCGCCAACTCGCCTTCAGCACCGACCCCCGCATCACCGACCTGCTCAGCCACACCACCGTCCTGATCGTCCCCACCATCAACGGAGACGGCCGCGCCAACAACACCCGCGGCAACTCCACCGGCCAGGACCTCAACCGCGACTACTCCCTGATCCGCCAACCCGAGACCGCCGCGTACATCAAAATGGTCCGCGACTACCGACCCGTCGCCGGCTACGACGGCCACGAGTTCGGCAACTCCCGCGCCGGCGACCTGCCGATGCTGCCCCCACGGCACCAGAACGTCGCCCAACCCATCTTCGACCAGTCCCAGGACATGATCGAAGGCCACATGTACGCCAAGGGCGCCGAAGCCGGCTGGTGGGCCTGCCCCTACGGCTGCGAAGGCGGCGGCAACGTCGGCCTCAGCGAAGAAACCATCCTGCGCAACACCCTCGGGCTCAAGAACGTCACCAACTCCCTGCTGGAACTGCGCAGCGCCGGCGGCCAGACCCGCCCCGACGAGGGCAACACCGCCAACAACCGGCGCCGCAAGACCTACTCCGCCCTGTGGACGTTCCAGCAGTTCCTCGACTACCACCGCGCCGACCGCGCCGACATCCTGAAAGCCCGCAGCGAAGCCATCGAAACCCAAGCCGCCAACACCGGCCGGCTGGTCTTCCGCGGCTCCCGCCCCATCCCCGCCCACCCGGCACCGCACCCCGGCGACAGCCCACCACCACTCGACGCGCCCCCCGCCGACCTGATCCTCGACAACCCGCCCTGCGCCTACAAACTCACCGACGAGCAGTACAACGGCGCCCGCACCGACGGACCCGGTGGCGTCGGCACCACCGTCGCCCAGCGCATCGCCGCCCACGGCTGGAAGGTCATCAAGACCGAGGACGGCTACTACGTCCCCCTCAACCAACCCGAACGCGGCCTCATCCCTCTGCTCCTCGACGGCAAGGGCGTGGAGAAGCTGACCGACGGCGAACGCGTCTATCCCACCCTCACCGGCCGCCGCAACGGACCCCTGACCGTCACCGGCTTCACCTGCGCCGACGACGCCACCATCAACGGCCCGGTCACCGTCCGGGCCGGCGCGGCACTCGTCGCGACCGGAACGACCATCAGCGGCCCGGTCACCGCCACCGGCGCCGCCGGCATCCTCCTCGCCGACGGCACCATCAACGGCCCGGTCCAGATCGCGAAGACCACCAACGCGGTCTCCGTCATCGACGTCACCATCGCCGGCCCGGTCAGCCTGACCGGCAACACCACCGGCACCGACGCACCCCTGCTGGTCGGCAACACCATCCGCGGCCCACTCAACTGCACGGCAAACAACCCCGCCCCGACCAACCTGGGCGTGGCCAACACCGTGCACGGCCCCCGCACCACCCAGTGCGCGGCACTGTGACCGACAACTAGCGAGCCATCACGCCGGCGGCGCGGACCCGACACCCGCGCCGCCGGCACCCCACCAGCAACACCGCACCCGTGGAGGCCGCCGTGTCGCACCCCGCCACCGCACCGCGACACCGACGATCCCGCGGACCGCACGGCGCTCGACGCGTCCGCCGGACGCTCGGCCTGCTCCTGCCGACCCTGCTGCTGGCCGCCTGCACCGGCAGCCCCGCAGCCCCCCGCACGGACGCCGCGCCCGCCAACACCGCACCCCAGCCCACCGGGCCACTCTGCGCCGCCCTGCCCACCGGCACCGACCCCGGCAACCCGAGCTTCCTCGCCGGGCAACCCGTCGAGGCAGCGCTGCGCTGGATCCCCACCCTCACCACGTTCGAAGCGGCACTGCGCACCAGCGGCGTCCTCAACGACCTACCCGCCGGCGACGGCGTCACCCTCCTGGCACCCTCCGACGACGCCTTCGCCGCCACATTCTCCGAGGACAACTGGGACGACCTCATGACCCACCACACCGACCAGCTCCGCACCCTGCTGAAAGCCCACCTCATCACCGGAAACCACCCGATCGCCGACCTCACCACCGCCGGCACCGCCACCACCCTCGACGGCGTCACCGTCACCGTCACCCGCACCGGGCCCACCGCCCGCCTCGGCGACCGCGCCGACACGGTCTGCGCCGACTACCAGGCCACCAACGCCCGCATCCACATCATCAACGCCGTCCTCGGCCCCCTGCCCGTCACCGCCGACGGCACCGGCCACCGCGCACACTGACCACCCTCACCCCGGCGGCACCAGACCCGCCAACGCGCGGTTGGTCCGATTGGCGCGGACCGCGTCACGCTGCTGCCCGGCCGTCACCTCGATGTACGTCTGCGACGACGCCAACGACGCGTGCCCCAACAACCGCATGATCTCCGCCGCGCTCGCACCGTCCTCCGCCAACCGGGTCGCGAACGTGTGCCGCAGCGCGTGCAGCCGCGCACCCCGCGGCACCCGGTCACCGATGCCGGCCCGCCGGTAACACGACTCCACGAGATACTGCAGGCCACCACGGCGCAACGGCTCACCACGCCGATCCACCAGAAACGGCGAGTCGGGGCGTACCGACCGCGAACCGAAGCGCCGCACCCGACTGTCCAGGTAGTCCCGCAGCACCCGGTCCAGATCCGCCTCGATCGGCACCACCCGAGGCCGCCCACCCTTGCCCGCCACCTCGACCCGCCGCTCACCGGGCCGACCGCCGAGCGAGTCGACGCGCAACGCCAGCAACTCCGACAGACGCAGCCCGGCGCAGAGCGCCACCGCCAACACCGCCACGTCCCGCTCCGGCCACGGGTCGCGTTGCCGCCCGTCGTCCCGCGCGGCGGACGCGAGCAGCACCTCGGGGGTGTCCGCGCCGCGCAACGGCTTCGGCTGGGGGAGTAGGGCCCGAGGCCGCCCAACCGCCGGCATCGGATTGCCCGCCACGAACCCGTCAGCGACCAGGAACGTGAAGAAGTTGTTCCAGGTGGACCAGGCCCTGTGCACCGACGCGGGCGCCCGGGGGGCGGCGAACCGGGCGAAGGCCGCGCGCATCACCCTGGGGGAGAGGTCGGTGATCGACAACGCGTCCAGGGGTAGGGGAGGGGTGGCATCCTCCGCGACCAGAGCCGCGATCGTTCGCAGATCCCTGCGGTACGCGGCCAGGGTGTGCGGGGAGGGCTTACGGGTGGCCCGCGCGGTCAGGAACTCCTCGATCAGCACCGCGAGCGATTCGTCCTGTTTGTCATGCATAAGGGATATTATGCATGATTCTCGCGTCCCCGGGAAGCGGGTAGACAGAGGGGGATAGCGGCCTCATTCCGGACCGCCGTGAGCACGGCCGGAGCCGATGAGAAAGCACGTATCGTGCGCGACATGACGTCGGTCGCCGCCATCTGTCCCACCTGTGGTCGACCCGGCACGCCCATCGTGTACCGGGACATCGACGGTCCGACAGATCTGGTCTGCTGCGAGGGGCACCGTTGGCGGGCCGCTGGCCGAGCCGGGTGGGCTCCATATGCGTCGCCTGCCGCCGTCGACCGCGACCCGCAGGACGCAACGACACCGATGGAGCCCGTGGACGTTAGCAAGGACGGGCGGACCTGGCGGATCGGTACGGCCGGCGACGTCGCCTGGCTCGCCGGCCGGACCACGCAGGGCCTGTCGGTCACTACGGCGATCCCGCCGGTGTTCGAGGCGTACGGCACCTTTCACCCGCCCGCCGGGGTCGGTTTCGACGACCACGAACACGCCGTGATCGACGAGCTGGTGGCGTGCACACCGGACCAGCCCTGGTGGCTGGGCTTTCTCGACACCGGCGCCCACGACGTCGTCTTCCCGCAGGCCCCGAGGGTGTCCCTCTACTGGGACTGGCCCTACGTACTGGTCCAGGCCGGGCCGGAACAGGCCCTCAGCTGGCGGGTTGGTCACATGCGCGGCGACGGGGCGCTGCCCGACCTGTTCTTTCCGGCGGATCGTTCCTGGCTCGTCTCCGCCCTGTGGGACGACACCTGGGCCGACATCGGCGCCAGCGGTGCGGTGCTCGCGGCCCTGCGAGGTAACCCGCTGGTCAACGCGCGCCTCGTCGGCCCGGACGAGGACGCGTGCCCGCCCGGCCTGACACGCGACTGACCCCCGTCGGGGTACGGAGAGGGGACCCCCAGAAAGCTTTACTTTACATAATGTGCATTATCGAATCGCGCTGGAACTGACGAGTGGATGGTGGGGGTGTTGGTGCTCCCGGCAGGTTAGGTACCGCAGCTCATGCGCCCGCTGCGGCGAGCCGGAATGCTCCGGTCGTGGCTACACGCGAGTACAGAGTGGGAGTAGCTGTGGTCCTGACGCTGTCGTTGGCGGCATGTGGATCCGACGCGCCTACACGAGAGGATGCGAGGCGGGAGGCAACGTCCGGCTTCGTCCGGCAGGCGGGCGCGTCGGCTTCTGCCCAGGCCGATGCGATTGTCGCCGGCCTGGTCGAGCGAACACCGGCGTTGAGACCGGTGGCGACGTCAACGTCCGATGCCTGTCACGCTGGTGACACGAATGGTCTCTACCCGCACGACTCCTACCAACTGCGGTGCAGCTGGGGCGAGACCAGATACTTCGCCGTCCGGGCGGAGTTGCTCGATGCGCTGCGCCAGGCGGACGCGGCCGCGAGGCAGGCGGGTTTGCTACCGGTCAGCGGTGAGACGCTCGACGGTGTCGAATTCTACTTCGCGACCAACGGCCTCACCGAGGACGGACTGCCGCAACCGACGCCGACGTTGGCCTACGTCGCGGTGGGGTACGGACGGCTGTCCGTCAGGTGGTCAGAGGTGAGTGATGCGAGGCCCAACGACGCTCCTGTGAAACCTCGGTGGCCCGTGGTGTTGCAGGATGACCACCCGGTCGACCTCGAGGCGTTGTGGGACGGCCCATTGCGAGGACAGAAATATCTGGTCTCGGTCACTACGGGGGTGACGTACCACGAGGTTCCCTGGGCCTCGGGACTTCGTTGACGGGGCCCGCTCCCCCAGTTCGGGCTGTCAGATGTGCGATCGGCGCAGCCAGTCCTGGGTGAGCGAGCGCAGCAGGGCGGGTTGTTCGTACGGCAGGTGGTGCCCGGCCGCGTCGATCATGCTGTAGGTGCCGCGCGGATAGTGGCGCATGGCGTGGAACTGGTCGGCGTACCCGACGATGCGGTCCTGCCGGCCGGTGATCACGCTGACCGGGCTGTCGAAGACGACCTTGGTGTTCTCGTCGGGTAGCGCGTAGTCGGGGCCGTTCTGCAACTCCTGTTGGAATGTCGGGTCACCGGGGCCGCCGGAGTGCAGTGCGGCGAGCACCGTCGCGACGACTTCTGGGGTGCGGTGACCCAGGGCGGCGTCCAGATGTGGGTGCAGTTCGGTGGGGGCGGCGTCGAGCCAGCCCGGGGGTGCTTCGAGTGGTGGGTCGTCGGGCAGGTTGCGGCTGTGGCGGGCGATGGTGACACCGGGGCAGACGAGGAGCAGGCCGCGGACGAGGTCGGGTCGTTGGCGGGCGATGCCGGCGGCCAGGTACGCGCCGTAGGAGCCGCCGGCGAGCAGGGCTGGCGTGTCGAGGTGGTGGTCGAGCCAGGCGCAGACGGTGTCCAGCACTGCCTGGGAGGTGGGTGGGCAGTGTGCGGGGGTGTCTCCGTGGCCGGGTAGGTCCAGGTAGATCTCTCGTAGGCCGGTGCCGGCGAAGGCGGGGTGGAAGGCGGCGGCCGTGGCGGCGCGGCTCATGCTGAACATGGGGAGGCACACCACCGCTGGTCCGGTCTCCGCCGTGTGGTCGAACGCCAGGTTCATCGGGAGTCCTCGTTGGGTTTGTCGGCGGTGGGGTTCAGGTTCACCGTCTCATGCCGGGCGGGCCGCGGGTGAAACTGGTCTGCGTCTTCGGTGGGTGGTGTCTACAGTGGTGCGCTCCGGCCACTGCCCGTTCGCCGCGAACGGCGGGGCCGCACATCACCACGGGGGAACGCCTTGACGAGTAAGTCTGTCCGTATTGTGGTTGGCCTGGTGGCGACCGTCGGCCTCGTTGTGGGCTGCCAGCCTGCCGAGAAGGAGAATGCTGGGGCCGCCGCCCCGCCGTCGCCGACCGTGGCGCCGAGCCCGACCGTCGACGTGGCGGCGAACAGCAAGCAGGTCTGCGACACCAGTCTCGTTTTTGTGAAGAAGCACTACGTCGCGATGGCTGATGATGCGATCGCCGCGATCGACAAGCCGGTCAGCGCCAAGGAGGCGGGCGCGAAGGTTCGCGGCCACTACACGGCGCTGTTGCAGGACCTCAAGACGGCGGCGCCGACCGCTGCCGATCCGCAGGTGCGCACCGCGTTGGAGACCCTGGCCGCCGGGGTGGAGAAGCACCTGGCCGGTCCGAAGGCCACCGAGATCGAGGCGCCGGATCTCGACCCGCCGCTGAAGGCGTTGGACACCGTCTGCGGTCGCTGAGCGTCGTGGGCACCGGCCGGGTCGGCCGGTGCCCACGAACCGGGTGCGCCGGGGGTACGGGTCAGATCCAGGGCACCTGTGGGGACGGGTAGAAGTCGACCTGTTGCAGTCGCCAGCGGGGTGCCTGCTCCCCCAGTCTGGTGCGGAATGATTCCCAGTCGTGGCTGGTGGTGGTTGACCAGCCGAGTTCGGCGATCGCCGGTAGGCGGGGGAAGGCCATGTGTTCGATGTCGTCGAGGGTGCGCAGCGTCTCGGACCACAGTGGGGCCTCGACGCCGAGGATGGCGTTCTCGCCGATGCCGGTGACCCGGGTGGCGGGGTCCCAGCCGTACGCGTCGGACACCTCGATCAGGCCGGCCCAGCGTAGGCCGAGGCGGGTGTTGGCGTCGTACTTCATGTCGAGGTAGGCCTTGTTCGCCGGTGACATGACGACTTTGGTGCCGCGGGCGGCGGCCGCGACGAGGCTGGCGTTTGTGGTGCCGGTGCCCCAGAACTGGGCGACGTCGTCGGTGGAGGTGTCGGCCTGGGTGATTTCGTTCCAGCCGTAGGCGCGTTTGCCGTACTTCGTGACCAGGGGCAGGACCCGGTTCATGAAGGTGCGGTAGTCCTCGTCGGTGGTGGCGTGGGCTTCGTCGCCGCCGATGTGCAGGAATGGTCCGGGGGTGATGGCGGCGATTTCGCGGATGACGTCCTCGACGAAGCGGTAGGTGAGGTCGTCGTTGATGCAGAGGGAGCTGTAGCCGACGGCGATGTCGGTGCGCGGGGGCGGTGCGACGCCGTCGCAGTTGAGTTCGGGGTAGGTCGACTGGGCGGCGTTGGTGTGCCCGGGCATGTCGATCTCGGGGATGATCGTGATGTGTCGTGCGGCGGCGTAGGCGACGACGGCTGTGTAGTCAGCCTTGGTGAGGTATCCGGGGCCGACGCCGTCGACTCCGGTGCCGGGTCCGCCGCCGACGGTGGTGAGGCGGGGCCAGGAGTCGATCTGGATGCGCCAGCCCTGGTCGTCGGTCAGGTGCAGGTGCAGGTAGTTGATTTTGTACTGGCTGAGCAGGTCCACGTAGGCGGTGATGTCGTCGACGGTGTGGAAGTGGCGTGCGAGGTCGAGCATCGCGCCGCGGTAGGCGAAGCGTGGGTAGTCGATGATTCGTCCGCCGGGGATTGTCCAGGTGGTCCGCTGCCGGTCGGGTGCCTCGATCTGGGCGGGGAGCAGTTGGCGCAGGGTCTGGCTGCCGGCGAACAGCCCGGCGGGGGTGTTGGCGCGGATCGTGACGCTGCGGCGGGTGACGTCGAGTTGGTAGCCCTGCTGGCCGATGCGGTCGTCGGCGCCGCCGATGAGCAGAGCGATCTCGGGTAGCGGGGTGGAGCGTACGGGCAGGACGGGCAGGACGTGGCCGGTGGCGGGGCGCAGTGTGGTGGCGAGTTGGTGGCCGACGTGCCGGGCGGCGGCTGAGCCGGGGGTGGTGCGGATGACGGTCAGGGGGGTGATGCGGAATGTGTTGTGCGCGTCGGGGTGGGTTTCGACAGGTGCGGGGATGACGTCGCTGAGGTGTCGGGCTGGTGCGGTGGGTGTCGCGGCGGCGGCGGGTGTTGCGGGCAGGGTGACGGGTAGCGCGAGTGCGGCTATGGCCAGCAGCCGTGTGGTGGTGTGTCGGCGACGCACGGTACCTCCAGGCCTCGTCGTGATCGACGATTGTCGATTAGAGGGGCAGGTTACCGGCGTCTCGCCTGCACTGTAAACCTTCCTTAAGATAGGGGCGCGTCGAGACAGTGCTGTCGCCGACCTCACGTACGCCGCACGCTGGGGAATTCCGGGAGTGGTCGGGCCGTTGTCCGTTCGGAAGATCAGGTTCGGATGATCGATTGGGAAGTGCCATGCACATGCGCTCAGACGCGGTAGTGCTGTTCGGCGTCACGGGAGACCTCGTCTCGAAGAAGCTGTTTCCGGCGCTGTACGAGCTGACCCGGCGCGACCGTCTCGACGTTCCGGTGATCGGTGTGGCCCGCTCCCCCTGGGACGATCAGCAGTTGGTCACCATGGCCCGCAAGTCGGTCACCGAGGCCCAGGACGAGATCGACGACGAGGCCTTCGACCGACTGGCGGACAACCTCTCGATGATCTCCGGCAACTACGCGGACCCGGCGACGTACCAGCGGCTGGCGCAGCGGCTGCGCGACGCCGAGCGGCCGGTCTTCTACCTGGCGATCCCTCCGGCGGTGTTCGGCTCCGTCGTCGAGGGCCTGGCGGCCGTGGGTCTGGCCGACCGGGGTCGGGTGATCGTGGAGAAGCCGTTCGGGCGTGACCTGGAGTCGTCCCGCGAGCTGGATCGCACAGTGGGCGCGGCCTTCGCGCCGGAGCGGGTGTTCCGCATCGACCACTACCTCGGCAAGGAAGCCGTCGAGGGTCTCTACGCCTTCCGGTTCGCCAACCGGCTGTTCGAGCCGCTGTGGAACAACGAGCACATCGACAACATCCAGGTGACGCTCGCCGAGGCCTTCGGCACCCAGGGCCGGGCCGGCTTCTACGACACCGTGGGCGCGACCCGGGACGTGTTGCAGAACCACATCCTGCAGGTCGTGGCGCTCATCGCGATGGAGGCGCCGGCCAGCGAGGACACCACGGCGTTCCGGGAGGCGGAGGCCGCGGTGCTGCGGCAGATCGCGCCGCTGTCGCCGGACTCCACCGTCCGAGGGCAGTACGCGGGCTACCGCGACGAGCCGGGCGTGGCGGCGGATTCGAACACGGAGACGTTCGTGGCGACCCGGTTGACGGTCGACTCCCCCCGGTGGGCGGGTGTGCCGTTCTACCTGCGTGCTGGCAAGTCCCTGGCGGGGACGGCGACGGAGGTCGTTGTCGAGTTCAAGCAGCCGCAGCGCTCGCTGATCCCGGCCGAGCGGGGTCAGGCCACCGCCGCGAACCTGCTGCGGTTCCGGCTCGGGCGCGGCGACGGCATCACCATGTCGATCCAGGCGAAGAGCCCGGGTGCTGAGGTGGCGAGCCGTCCGGTGGACCTGTCCGTCGACTTCGGCGCGGCGCTCGGTCGCCGCCAGGAGGCGTACGAGCGGCTGCTCGACGACGCGATGGACGGGCAGCACCTGCGCTTCGCGCGTGCCGAGACGATCGAGCAGGAGTGGCGCATCGTCGAGCCGATCCTGGATCTGCCGACGGCGGTGCGGTCGTACGAGAAGGGCAGCTGGGGTCCGGCGGACGCCGACGCGCTGGCCGGCGGCTGGCACCTTCCGGACCTGCGCTAGTCGCGGCCGGAGCTGACGAAGGCGGCGTGGCCGACTTGTCGCGGTGTCCCGACTGTGGGCAAGCCGAGTCGGTCACGGGTGCGGTGCGCGGTCGCTGACTGACCGCTCAGCTCAGCGGAACGACCGTCCGGCGACGGTGAGGTTTGCCGCTTACGCGGGGTGTGGGCACGTTGGGGGCGACGTTTCTCGTCCTCGTCGGAGAGGAAGCAGCTCATGCTTTCCGCACTCGATCGTCGGCACACCGTCGCGCCGCCCGGCTACAGCCGGTGGCTCATCCCCCCGGCGGCGTTGGCCATCCACCTCTGCATCGGTCAGGTCTACGCGACCAGCGTCTACAAGAACTCGCTGATCGCCCACTTCGACACCAGCCAGACGGCGATCGGGGTGATCTTCAGCATCGCGATCGTGATGCTCGGGTTGTCAGCGGCGGTCGCCGGGACCTGGGTGGAGGCGAACGGGCCGCGCAAGGCCATGTTCGTCTCGGCCTGCTTCTGGGCGGCGGGTTTCCTGGTGGGCTCGCTGGGCATCGCCACGAAGCAGCTGTGGCTGCTGTATCTGGGCTACGGGCTGCTCGGCGGCATCGGGCTGGGCATCGGCTACATCTCCCCCGTCTCCACACTGATCAAGTGGTTCCCGGATCGGCCAGGGCTGGCCACCGGGTTGGCGATCATGGGGTTCGGTGGTGGGGCGATGGTCGCCTCTCCCCTGTCGCGGCAACTGTTGTCGTTCTACGACGCCGGCTACGACCCGGCCAACGCGGGGTCGACGGCGTCGGGCAGCGCCCTGGTGTGGCTGTTCGTGACGCTCGGCCTGGGCTACTTCGTGATCATGATGTTCGGCGTGGCGAACGTGCGGGTGCCCGCGGAGGGCTGGCGGCCGGCCGGCTTCGACCCCGCCAGCGTGGCGGCGAAGCCGCTGGTCACCACGGCGAACGTGTCGGCGGCGAACGCGGTGAAGACCCGCTCGTTCTGGCTGCTGTGGGTGGTGCTGTTCTGCAACGTGACCGCCGGCATCGGCATCCTGGAACAGGCCAGCCCGATGATCCAGGACTTCTTCCGCGACAACGGCACCTCCGCGGTGACCGTCGCGGCGGCCGGCGGGTTCGTGGGTCTACTGTCGCTGTTCAACATGGCCGGGCGGTTCGCGTGGTCGTCCACCTCGGACATCATCGGCCGCAAACCGATCTACCTGGTGTACCTGGGTGTCGGCATGGTGCTCTACGCGCTACTGGCGCTCGTCGGGCAGACCTCGACCGCCCTGTTCGTGCTGTTGGCCTGCGTGATCCTGTCGTTCTACGGCGGTGGCTTCGCGACAGTGCCGGCGTACCTGCGGGACCTGTTCGGCACCTTCCAGGTCGGGGCGATCCACGGTCGGCTGCTGACCGCCTGGTCGGCGGCCGGGATCGCCGGTCCGCTGATCGTCAACGGGTTCCTCGACGCGCAGGGCGAGCCGGGCTCGCTGACCGCCGCTGCGTACCGTCCGGCGCTGTTCACGATGGTGGGCGTGCTGGCCGTGGGCTTCGTGGCGAACCTGCTGGTGCGGCCGGTGCCGCAGCGCTACCACGAACCAGCGGCGGGACAGCACCCGCAACAGAACGTGGACGAGGACACGACGGCGCAGAGGAGTGGTACGCGATGAGTGACGACAGCCGATCCGGGCAGCAGGCCCGGTTGTGGGTCTCCTGGTTGGTGGTGGCGGCGCTGCTCGGCTACGGGGTGGCGCAGACGGTCATCACGGCGGCGAAGCTGTTCACCCACTGAGCGGTGAGCCGGGGCGCGCGGCGCGCCCCGGCTCACAGACCGCCGGCGACCCGCAACACGGTCCCGGTGGTGTACGAGGCGTCCGGGCCGAGCAGCCAGGCGATGGCGGCGGCGATCTCGTCGGGTTCGCCGGCGCGGCCCAGCGGGATGCGACCGACGGCGGAGTCGGCGCGGTCGGGCACCCCGGAGTCGGCGTGGATGTCGGTGCGCACGATGCCGGGGGCCACGGCGTTGACCCGGATGCCCTTCGGGGCGAGTTCCTTGGCCAGGCCGACGGTGAGGGTGTCGGTGGCGGCCTTCACGGCGGCGTAGTGCACGTACTCCCCCGGGCTGCCGAGGGTCGCGGCCGCCGACGAGACGTTGACGATCGCCCCACCGTCGGTGAGCCGGTGGGCGGCCTGCTGGGCGCAGAGGACGTAACCGACGAGGTTGACGTCGACGACCCGGCGCAGGTCCTCGACGCGCAGCTCGGTGAACGGTCCGATCAGGCTGGTGACGCCGGCGTTGTTGACCAGGCCGGTGAGCGGGCCGAGCTGCGCTGCGGCGTCGAACAGGGCGTGCACCTGCTCGGGGTCGGTGGTGTCGGCGCGTACCGCGATGGCCTGTGCGCCGGCGGCCCGCAGGTCGGCCAGGACGGCGGTGGCGGCGGCGTCGTCGCGGCGGTAGCACAGGGCCACGTGGTGACCGGCGGCGGCGAGCCGACGGGCGGTGGCCGCGCCGATGCCCCGGCCGCCGCCGGTGATGACGGTGACGGGTGCCACGGTGCCTCCCGGGGAGTCTGACGTCTGCGCGATGCTCGTGCCGACGCTACCGTGACCGGCGCGGGACGGTCGTCGAGAGGAGGGTCACATGCGGCGCGCGTTGGTGCTCGGCGGTGGCGGGGTGACCGGGGTGGCCTGGGAGTTGGGGCTGCTGGCCGGGTTGGTCGAGCGGGGTGTGCCGGTCACCGAGGCGGATCTGGTGGTGGGCACGTCGGCGGGTTCGATGGTCGGCGCGCAGGTGTGCTCCGGGTTGCCCGTCGAGCGTTTCTACACCGAGCAGTTGGCGCCGTCGTCGAGTGAGCGGGCGGCACGGTTGGGCTTCGCGGCGCTGGCGCGGCTCGTTTGGGCCGGTGGGCGGACCCGCGATGCGGTGCGCTCGCGGGCGCGGATCGGGGCGATGGCGGTGGCGGCGCGTACCCAGTCGGAGGCGTCGCGACGGGTGGTGATCGAGGCCCGTCTGCCGGTCCGGGAGTGGCCGCGGCGGCGGCTGCTGATCACGGCGGTGGACGCGTCGTCCGGTGAGTTCGTGGTCTTCGACAGCGGCAGCGGGGTGTCCCTGGTGGACGCTGTGGGCGCGAGTTGCGCGGTGCCCGGGGTGTGGCCGCCGGTGACGATCGGCGCGCGCCGCTTCGTCGACGGTGGGATGCGCTCGACGGTGAACGCTGACCTGGCAGCGGGCGCGGGCGCGGTGCTGGTGCTCGCGCCGACGTCGGCGGCGTTCGGGCCGATGCCACGGCTGTCGGCGCAGGTGGACGCGTTGCGGGCGGCCGGGTCGCGGGTGGTGGTGCTGACGCCGGACGCGGCGGCGCGGACGGCGATCGGCCGCAACGTGCTGGACCCGGCGCGGCGCGGGCCGGGCGGGCCCAGGCCGATGTGGTGGCCGACGAGGTGACGACGCTCTGGGCGTGATCGCTTACGCTCACCGCGCGGTCGATCAGACGATGGAGGTGCGCGATGGCGGGTGTGGGTGTCGGCGACGTGGTGCAGGATTTCGAGCTGCCGGACGAGACGGGCACGCCGCGGCGGCTGTCGGAGTTCCTGGCGGCCGGACCGGTGGTGCTGTTCTTCTACCCGGCGGCGATGACCCGGGGGTGCACGGCGGAGAGCTGCCACTTCCGCGACCTCGCGGCGGAGTTCACGGCACTGGGAGCGACGCGGGTGGGCATCAGCCGCGACCCGGTGGCGAAGCAGGCCGAGTTCTCGAAGCTGCACGGCTTCGACTATCCGCTGCTGTCGGACGCCGACGGCGCGGTGGCGCAGCAGTTCGGGGTCAAGCGGCGGGTGCCGTTGGGGCCGTTGAGCATGAAGCGCATGACGTTCGTCATCGGCACCGACCAGCGGATCATCGAGGTGATCCACAGCGAGGTCAGCATGAACGAGCACGCGGACCGGGCGCTGCGGGCGCTGGGCGGCTGAGCGGGCGTCAGCCCCGTGCGGCGGGTGTCGCAGTCGGCTGGTATCAAGACAGCAATCAAACAGGTGTACGGAAGAGGGTTGTGATGGATGCCGGCCAGGGTTTGTCCACTAGCGAGGTGCAGAGCATCCGGGAGTCGTTGGCGGCCGGGCGTAAACCGCGGGTGGTGTTCACCGCGTCGGCGGGGCAGATCGCCGGTCAGGTCGGTCAGGTGATCGAGCTGACCGACCCGGAGGTGTCCGACGAGTTCGTGGTGGTGCGCTTCGGTCGCGACGAGTTGCCGTTCTCCCCCGCCGACCTGGCCGTGGCGCCCAAGGGCGTCACCCGTCGGGTGGTGGAGCCGAAGCCGGAGCCGGAGCCCGAGCCGCCGGCGGTGGCCGCGCCGGAGTTCGTGTTGGACACGCCGCGGGTGCCCGCGCAGCGACAGGAGGAGCCGAAGGTGGAGCAGACGGAGAAGCCGCCGGCGCGGCGGGCGGTCAAGGCCGTCAAGCCGAAGAGCCCCGCGGGCCTCACCGTGACCTTGGCGTACGCCGACGGCGAGTGGACCGTCGCCGCGCAGCAGGGCAGCAAGGCCCTCGCGAAGCCGTACGTGGTGAAGCCGGCGGAGGCGTTGAAGATGGTGGCCCTGGTCGACGTGCCGGGGGTGCAGGAGGCGGTGGAGCAGATCCTCGGCACCGAGCGGGCCGAGGCGGAGCAGCAGGCCGAGAAGCTGCGCGC
Organism: Micromonospora sp. NPDC005205; assembly: GCF_040608275.1. Lineage (NCBI taxonomy): Bacteria > Bacillati > Actinomycetota > Actinomycetes > Micromonosporales > Micromonosporaceae > Micromonospora > Micromonospora sp. NPDC005205. The sequence goes on along the minus strand of NZ_JBEXHV010000008.1, from coordinate 232,999 downwards.
CGAGCTGGCCGAGATCGAGGCCCGGCTGGCGGAGCTGCGCGAGGCCCGCTGAGGGCTGTCAGTGCCGGCTGTGGTGGCGCAGCAGTCGGGTGAGCAGTCGCGTCAGCTGCTCGCGCTCGGTGGTGGACAGCGGTGCGAGCAGGTCGACCTGGACGCGCGCGAGGGTCGCGCCCAGCCGGCGGGCCTCGTCGGCGCCGGCGTCGGTGGCGCTGATGACGTTGCGGCGGCGATCGGCCGGGTCGGGGGCACGCACCACGAGCCCTCGGCCGGCCAGGTCGTTGATGGCGGCCACCACGTCGCTGCGGTCGATGCCGCAGCGACGGCCGAGGTCGGCCTGGCTCGCGGGCCCGTCCTCGGCCAGGGTGGCGAGCAGCCGGTAGTGGTAGCCGCGCAGGTCGTGCGCGGCGAAGCCCTCGCTGAGCAGGCGGGCGGCGTGACCGGCGGTCTGGTTGAGCAGCCAGCTCGCTGTGGTGCTGAGCCCGGCGGGTGACTGCGGGGCCGCGTTGTCCATGCGGCGCAGCCTATCAGGAATCGTTGGCGCGACCCACGATCGGATGTTACGTTGGCGCAACCAACGTTGGCTCGGCCAACGTATCGAAGGAGGCGTCATGTCCACCGTCCCCACCCTCAACGGCCAGGTCATCGGCCAGGCCCACTACGCCACCCGGGCCCTGCTCGAACGGGCCATCAGCACACTCGGCGTCACGTTCAACCAGGTGGTCGCGCTGCACGTCCTCGCCCAGGGCCCGATCGCACGCGCAGACCTCACGCACCGGGTCACCAGCACGCTCAAGATCGACGATTCGGCCGCGCGCCAGGTGGTCGACCACCTCGTCGACGCCGGCCTAGCGCAGGTCGCCGGTCCGGCCGGCGGCGACGAGCCACGGCTGGCGCTCACCGACACCGGTCGCGCCACGCAACGCGCTGTCGTCGCCGCCGTCGCCGACCTCAGCGCCCGGCTGTACGCGGGAATCCCCACCGACGAGGCCAGCACGGCAGCGCGGGTGCTCACCATCGTCACCCGACACGCGAACGCCGAACTGGCGGCCACCCCGGCCTGACCGGACGCCGCCACCGGGCGGCCGGCATCCAGGACACGGAGCCCGGCCGCCCGGGGCCCCTACCGCGCCGGGCGCTGCCCGAGCTCCGACACGACCGCCCGTTGCAGCACCGCTGTCGTGCCCAGCACCGTCCCGGCCGGCCCGTCGACGGTGTCCGCCACGAGATAGCTGCGCTCACCGAGGTAGTCGAAGCTCTGCTCATCGAAGATCCACTCGTCGCGGCGGCTCCGCTCGGTGTGCGCGACGGCGATCCCCCGCCGCCCGGCCGCGTCGGTGACACCGCGCACCACCTCGACCCCGGGGATCTTCGCCGCGGCCCGGTAGAGCGCGGCGCTCGCGACCGGCGGCACCAACGACTCGCGCAGGATGTCGCCGATCGCGGTGAACGCCGCGCCGTCGCGGCTGTTGCCCCGGCCCCGCTGCTGACGTTCCCGGTACAGCTTCGCCAGCAGGGCGTCCGGGTCCTCGGGCAGGTCGACCAGCGCCGCGTTCGGCGTCACGTCCGTGAGCGTCTCGCGTTGCGGGATCACACCGACGATCGGAGCGTGGAAGAACGGCTGCTGCACCAGGCCGTCACCCCGCTCGTGCCGGGGGATCCAGATCTCCCGCTCGTGCACCGGTGGCAGTCGGGCCGGGCCGTCACCGAGCTCGGCGAAGGCGCCCCGGCTCCTGATGTAGACGTACCCGCCCTCGCCGGGCGGTGGCCCCGGCCTGCCGGTGGCCACCGCGGCCATCCGGTTGAGCAGCAGTGACGCCCCGACGCGTTCCCCCTGCTCGACCGGGACGATCAGTGGCGCGCTGTCCGACGACCACGGCTGGGCGACCATCCCGGCCGCAACCACGACGGTCAGCACGCCCGCCACCGGCACGAGCACCCGCATCCGTCGTGGCCACCGCGACGGCCGTCGGACCTCGGTCAGCAGATGATGCCGCAGTGCCTGTCGGCGCACCGCCGGCAGGGCCGGCACGGGCGGCGGCCACCTGGTCGGCGTCGTGCATCCGGTCGACCACCGCGTCGGCGAAGTCGGGGACGGTGTCGCGTACCGGCAGCCGCCGCAACGCCTCCCGGTGCCTGCGCGCCGCCCGCCGGCGGTTGCGTAGGACGTTTGTCGCGATCCCGAGCAGCCACGGCCGCAGACCGCCCCCGTCCGGGCGCAGGGATTCGCGGATCCGCCACGCTTCGAGGAAGGTCAGCGACACGACGTCCTCGGCGTGCGCCGCATCGCTTCCGCTCCACAGCGCATGTCGATGAACCGCCTCGGCGTGCTCGTCGAAGAGCTCACCCAACACGTCGGAGTCTCCGGCCCGGATCCGGGCCCGCATCTCGGCTGTCACACCTGTATCTGTCCGCTGCCGCCGCTGAGTTCCCACTTCGGAGGCGGAAACCATCGGCCCGCCGGTCAGAAGTAGTCGAGCAACTGTGCGGGCCCGCCGCAGGCCAGGAGGTCGAGCGCGCCCGGGTCGACACCCGGGCTGTGGTGCAGCAGCCCGGCCTGCGCGACCGAGCGGGCCTGCGCGGCACCGGCGTAGAGCAGGGCGAAGCCGCGTACGTCCAACCGCAGGTCGGCCTCGCCGCCGACCCGGGTCAGCTCGGCGTCGCCGTCGGCGACGGTCAGCCTCCAGGTGCCCGTGTTCCACTCGGCGAGCGGGTCGGTGAGGGTGAAGTCGACGACGCCTCGGGCGTGGGCGGGCCACCCCCGCGCGCTCACCGCGCGGGCGACGTCGACCGGTCGGTGCATCCACAGGTCCCGCTCGTGGTCGCGGGCCGACTCCAGCGCCAGGAGGGTGCTGACCGCGTCGCCGTCGAGCGGGCACAGTCGCAGCGTCGGCGCGACGCTGGCCCAACTGCCGAGCACCCCGACGAGTTCCCGGGCGGCCTCGGGCGTGACAGCGAGGGCCTCGTCGACGGTGAGCACCGAATCCGCTCCGTACCCCCGGCCCCGCTGCCAGGTGGCGTAACCGACCAGCTCGCCGTCGGCCTCGACGAGGGTGACCCCGTCGCCGGGCAGACCGCGCTCGGCGGCGTCGAACAGCTCACCCCGGCGGGTCAGCATGCCGTTGCGGTGCCGGGTGACCCGCTCGTACAGGGCGTCGACGGCCGGCAGGTCGGCGGGCGTACCCGCTCGGACGGTGAGGTGCGACGCGGGCCGGTGCCGGGGCAACGCGGCGGTGGCCAGGTCGACGGTGCGCAGCACCCCCGCGGCCTCCCACCCGCAGGCCCGGTACGGGGCGGCGACGGTCGGATAGAGCGCGCTGATCGCCGCCTGACGGTCGCGGGCACCGCGCAGCAGCGCGCTGAGCAGGGCTCGCGCCACGCCATGACCACGGGCCTCGGGGGCGACGGCCACCCCGGCCACGTCGGCGGCCGACACCGCCCGCCCGGACCACCACTGGTCGTGGTGCAGGTCGACGGCCTTGCCGACGAGCCGACCGGAGTCGTCGAACGCGCCCCAACGGGTCAGGCCGGGCACCGGCGCGGGCGCGGGCGCCGGGCGCTGCGGGTCGGAGCCGAACGCGAAGCGGCCCAGCTCCCAGGCGGCGTCGAGGTCGTCGGCGGTGAGTTCGCGTACGTGCACAGTGGCGGGCATCGGCACACCGTAAACGAGCCCACCCCCCACCAACCGCCCGATTTTCCCGACGCTCCCGCGCTGCGCCGTCCCCGCTGGTGCGCGATCCCCCGCTCTCGGCGGTCAGTGTTGCGGGATGTTGGCCACGCCGATGCGCTTGCGGAACACCCAGTACGTCCACCCCTGGTAGGCCAGCACCACCGGAGTGAAGATCACCGCCACCCAGGTCATGATCTTCAGGGTGTACGGGGTGGACGCGGCGTTGGTGGCCGTCAGCGTGCCGGCCGCGTCCAGCGTGGAGGGCAGCACGTTCGGGAACAGCGCCGCGAACAGGGTCGCCACCGCCAGGCCGATCGCCACGGCCGTGCCGGTGAACGCCCAGCCCTCCCGGCGTACCCGGGCGGCGGCCAGACCGCCGAGCAGGGCGAGGGCCGCGCCGACGGCCAGCACGACGGCGGCCGCGCTGGAGCGGATGTTCAACGTCCAGGTCAGGAACCCGACCGCGAGCACGGCGGCGCCCACACCCAGGCGCACGGCGAGCGCGCCGGCCCGCTCGCGGATGTCGCCGGTGGTCTTCAGGGCGAGGAACACCGCGCCGTGGGTGAGGAACAGCGCGAGGGTGGTCGCGCCGCCCAGCAGGGCGTACGGGTTGAGCAGGTCCAGCAGGCCGCCGACGTACTCGTGGTCGGCGTCCAGTGGCACCCCGCGCAGGATGTTGGCGAAGGCGACGCCCCACAGGATCGCCGGCAGCAGCGAGCCGACCACGATCGCCGCGTCCCAGCGACGTTTCCAGGACGCCTCGGGGCGCTTGTGCCGGTACTCGAAGGCGACCCCTCGGGCGATCAGGGCCAGCAGGATCAGCAGCAGTGGCAGGTAGAAGCCGGAGAAGAGGGTGGCGTACCACTCGGGGAACGCGGCGAACATGGCGCCACCGGCGGTGATCAGCCACACCTCGTTGCCGTCCCAGACCGGGCCGATGGTGTTGATCAGGACGCGGCGTTCCCGGTCGTCGCGGCCCAGGACGGGCAGCAGCATGCCGACGCCGAAGTCGAAGCCCTCCAGGATGAAGTACCCGGTGAACAGCACGGCGACGAGGAGAAACCAGATGGTGGTCAGTTCCACGATGGGCTCCGGGATCAGTAGGCGAAGGCGAGCGGGCGCTCGGCGTCGTCGTGGGTGTCGTCGATGGGGTGCTCTTCGCTGACGTCGGGCACGCCGGCCTTGGCGTAGCGCAGCAGCAACTTGACCTCGATCACGGCGAGGGTGGCGTAGATCAGCGTGAACGCGGTGAACGAGGTGAGGACCTCGGCCAGCGAGACACTGCGGGACACGCCGTTGCGGGTGAGCATCTCGCCGAAGACGATCCACGGCTGGCGGCCCATCTCGGTGAAGATCCAGCCGAAGGAGTTGGCGAGCAGCGGCAGCACCGGCATGGCCAGCCCGGCGCGCAGCAGCCACTTGCTGCTCGGGGTGCGGCCCTTGCGCTGGCTCCAGAGCACCAGCAGGGCGATCGCGGCGGCGGCCATCCCGAAGGCGATCATGAAGCGGAAGCTCCAGTAGGTGACCGGGATGATCGGGGTGTAGCTGCCGGCGCCGTACTGACTGGCGTACTGGGCCTGCAGGTCGTTGATGCCGTGCACTGTGCCGTTCGGGTCGCCGGTGCCCAGGTACGACAACAGGTACGGGATCTTGATGGCGAACACCTCGCGGCTGCCGTCCAGGCTGCCGATGGTGAGCACCGAGAACGAGGCGGGGCTCTCGGTGGTGTAGAGGCCTTCGGCGGCGGCCATCTTCATCGGCTGCACGTCCGTCATGATCTTGCCCTGGATGTCGCCGGTGAACAGCACGGCCGCGGAGGCGACCAGGACCACCCAGGAGCCGAACTTCGTGGCGAAGCGGTACGCGCCGGTGTCGGCGGAGTCGCGGTTGCGGATCACGTGGTACAAGCCGACGGCCACGACCAGCGACCCGGCGACCAGGAACGAGCCGGCCAGGGTGTGCGGAAAGGTGATCAGGGCGACCTTGTTGGTCAGCACGGCCGGGAAGTCGGTCAGCTCGGCGCGTCCGCTGTCCGGGTTGATCCGGTAGCCCACCGGGTTCTGCATGAACGAGTTCGCGGCGAGGATGAAGTACGCGGACAGGTTGGTGCCGATCGCGGCGGCCCAGATGCTGGCCAGGTGCGCCCGCTTGGGCAGCCGGTCCCAGCCGAAGATCCACAGGCCGATGAAGGTGGATTCGAGGAAGAACGCGACGAGCGCCTCGATGGCCAGGGGTGCGCCGAAGATGTCGCCGACGAAGCGGGAGTAGTCGCTCCAGTTCATGCCGAACTGGAACTCCTGCACGATGCCGGTGACCACACCCATGGCGAAGTTGATCAGGAACAGCTTGCCGTAGAGCTTGGTGAGCTTGAGGTAGCGCTCGTTGCCGGTGCGGTGCCACATCGTCTGGAGGATGGCCACCAGCACGGAGAGGCCGATGGTCAGCGGCACAAAAAGGAAGTGGTAGACGGTGGTGACACCGAACTGCCAGCGGGCAACGTCCAACGCGTCCACCTGAAACCCCCAACGATCCGTACTACGAGACGTAGTAAATACTACTGCTCGTCGTAGAGGATTGGGCAGGGCCTTGCGGCCCGAACACACCCGGGACCAATGACCCTGATCACCCGACCCGCCCTCGCGGCCCCGCCGGAGCGTGCGACGATGGCGCGCTGATGGACACCGCACACACCACCTGGCAGCCGCCACTGATCTGGCGCGCAGCCCTGCTGCTGGCCCGGGGCCTGGTCGGCCTGCTCGCCCGCCTCGAGGTCACCGGCGACGTCCCGACCCACCTACGGCACGGTCCCTTGGTGCTGACCGCCAATCACATCAGCCCATTCGACCCGCTGGTGATGGCCGCCGCCTGCCAGACCCGCGGCGTCGCCCCCCGGATCATGGCGACCGCCGGGCTGTTCCGGGCCCCGGTGCTCGGCGCCGCCATGCGCCACGCCGGGCACATCCGGGTCGACCGGGGCACCAGCGCCGTGCACCAGGCCCTCGACAACGCCGCCACGGCCGTCGCCCGTGGCTCGGTGATCCTCATCTACCCCGAGGGGCGCATCGGCCTGGACCCGGGCCTGTGGCCCGAACGCGGCAAGACCGGTGCCGCCCGCCTCGCCCTGGCCTGCGGCGCCCCGGTCGTCCCGGTCGCCCAGTGGGGCTCGCACGAGGTGCTGCCCTACCAGGCGCCCCGCGGAATGCTGCGCGGCATCGCCCGCTCGCTGTGGCGCCGCCCGGTGATCCGGGTGCACTTCGGCACTCCCGTCGACCTGGGCGAGACGGCGGCCGCCAACCCCGGCGCGGCCCGCCGCGCCACCGACCGGATCATCGACGCTCTCACCGACACCCTCGCCCCGCTGCGCCCCGACGAACCCGACCGGCCCCGCCACGTCGACCCCGGACGCCCCACCGACCTCAGCCGCACCCACCGCCGCCGCTCAGACTGAGGCCACCGCCGCGGTTGCCGCGACGTCGAGGTGCGCCAGTGCCCGGAGACCCCGCACGGGCGCCGGAAAGCCGGGTCGGGCGCCGGGTGGAACGGTCTGCCGGGGGCCTGCGGCACCGAGGTCAGCCGGGTGCCCCCCAACACCACCTTCGCGTCCTTTGCTCTGCACCCGCGGACGCACCAGCTACTGAAGGTGACTGTCGACTCCGCGGGTGCAGAGCAAAGGACGAAGGACAGGCATCCGGAGGTGGGGGCCGTAGGCCGGTCCGGCGGGACCGTGCGGCCGACTGGCATGCCGACGTCGCGCCTGCCGCCACCGCGGACACACCTGCCGACCACGGCAACCACCCGTGCCGCCTCCCCGGCGTCCCAGGCCTGATCTTCGCCGGCAGGCCACCCGCGCTCCACCGGCGACGGGCATACTGCGTCGCGTGTTGACCCGATTCGGCTACCTCGACGCGCCCGCGCCGCTGGCGTTCGCCCACCGTGGCGGCGCCGCCGAGGGCGACGAGAACACCACCGAGGCGTTCGCCCGGGCCATCGGGCTCGGCTACCGGTACGTGGAGACCGACGTGCACGCCACCGCCGACGGCGTCGCGGTGATCTTCCACGATCCGACGTTGCGCCGGGTCACCGGCGAGGCGGGGCGCATCGCCGAGATGAGCTGGGCGGACCTCGCCTCCGTACGCGTCGGCGGCGCTGCCGTCGTACCCCGGCTCGACGAGGTGTTGGGGGCGTGGCCGCAGGTCCGCTTCAACATCGACGTGAAGGCCGACGGCGGCGTCGAGCCGACGGTCGCGACAGTGACCCGGGCCGGCGCCGGCGACCGGGTGCTGCTCGCCTCGTTCAGCGACGCCCGACTGACCCGGCTGCGGGCGCTCACCGAGGGACGCGTCGCCACGAGCCTCGGCATGCGCGGCGTCGCCCGGCTGCGGCTGGCCTCCCTGCACGGGCGTCCGCTGCGGCTGCCGCCGTCGGTGGTCGCCGCGCAGGTGCCGCCGCGCTACGGGCGGGTGCCGGTGGTGGACCGCCGGTTCCTCGACTACTGCCACCGGATCGGCCTGCAGGTGCACGTCTGGACGATCGACGAACCCGCCCAGATGCACGACTTACTGGATCGTGGCGTGGATGGCATCATGACCGATCACGTCGGCGTGCTGCGCGACGTCTACCGCAGCCGCGGCCACTGGGCCGCCTGAGCCATTCCAAGGACCCCCGATGGCCGAGACCGTGACCCCCACGGTGGACGACACCCCGCCTCCCGCGAGCACCCGCCGGGAGCGCCGGGGCTGGTACATCTACGACTGGGCCAACTCCGCGTTCCAGACCACCGTCATCACCGTGTTCCTCGGCCCGTTCCTGACCACTGTCGCCGAGGTGGCGGCCGGGTGCGAGCTGGGTGCGGATTCGTGCGACGGCTTCGTGTACCCGCTCGGCATCAAGGTCGCCGCCGGGTCCTACTACCCGTACCTGATCTCGCTGTCGGTGTTCCTCACCGTGTTCGTGCTGCCGGTCATCGGGGCGATAGCGGACCGGTCGGCGCACAAGAAGCGGCTGCTCGGCGGTGCCGCGTTCACCGGCGCCGGCGCCACCATCGCGATGGCGTTGGTCACCGGCGACCGATACCTGCTCGGCGGGGCGCTGTTCCTGGTCGCCAACATCTCGTTCGGCGCCGCGATCGTGGTCTACAACTCGTTCCTGCCGCAGCTCGGCGGCCCCGACGAACGCGACGGCATCTCCAGTCGCGGCTGGGCGCTGGGCTACCTCGGCGGCGGTCTGCTGCTGGCGCTCAACCTGGTCGCGATCACCCTGCTCGACGACGGTGACAACCCGCAACGCACCCTGGACCTGGCCCGCTGGTCGATCGTGTCCGCCGGTGTCTGGTGGGCGCTGTTCACGCTGGTCCCGCTTCGGTGGCTGCGTGAGCGCCCGCCGGCGGCGGCACTGGCCGGTGGCGGCAACATTCTCACCGACGGGTTCCGCCAGCTCGGCCGCACCGTCCGCGAGATCAAGGCGTACCCGCTGACGCTGTACTTCCTGCTGGCTTTCCTGGTCTACAACGACGGCATCCAGACCGTCATCACCCTGGCCAGCCAGTACGGCACCGAGGAACTGCGCCTGGAGCAGAGCACCCTGATCATCACCATCCTGCTGGTGCAGTTCCTCGCCTTCGGCGGAGCGTTGAGCCTGGGCGCGCTGGCCCGGCGCATCGGCGCGTGGAAGACAGTGCTGCTCAGCCTGGTCCTCTGGACCGGTGTGATCATCGCGGCGTTCCGGCTGCCCGCCGAGGCGCCGGTGCCGTTCATGGTCCTCGGCGCGGCCATCGGCCTGGTCCTGGGCGGCAGCCAGGCGCTGAGCCGGTCGCTGTTCAGCCAGCTCATCCCCACCGGGAAGGAAGGCGAGTACTACGGCTTCTACGAGATCAGCGACAAGGGCACCAGCTGGCTCGGCCCGCTCGCCTTCGGCCTGGTGTTCCAGCTCACCTCCTCCTACCGGGTGGGCCTGGTCTCACTGCTGATCTTCTTCGTGGTCGGTTTCCTGCTCCTCGCCGCCGTACCGATGCGCCGTGCCATCGTCGCCGCCGGCAACACGCCACCGCGGGTACTCTGAGCACGCGTCCCGCGCCCGACAGATCAGGAGTGGCCGATCGGCTAGGCTGCCCGACCGTGACTGACGACGCCACCACCGCCCCGACCTGCCTGGCCCATCCGTTTCCCGGCCAGCCGCACGCTCCGGCCGCGTGCGCGGCGGCGCGTGGGCTCGACGGGCGGCCGGTGCACGCGGCGGCGTTGAAGTTCTTCTGGGGGCCGATGGACTGCGGCAAGTCCACGATGGCGTTGCAGATGAACTACAACCACGCCCGGCAGGGCCGGCGCGGGCTGGTCACCACCCGCATCGACCGGTCGCTGGGACCGCAGGTCACCACCCGCATCGGCCTGGCCCACGAGGCCATCGAGGTCACCGACGACCTGGACCTGCGGGCCCTGGTGCGCGGCCGGTGGGCCGACGGGGTACGCGTGGACTACCTGATCTGCGACGAGGCGTGCTTCTACACCGTCGAGCACGTCGAGCAGATGGCCGAACTGGTCGACAGCTACGACGTCGACGTGTTCGCGTTCGGCCTGGCCACCGACTTCCGGTCGCGGATGTTCCCCGCCGCGCAACGCCTGTTCGAACTGGCCGACGAGGTGGCCCGCATCCAGGTCGAAGTGCTCTGCTGGTGCGGCCGCGAAGGGCTGCTCAACGCCCGCGTCGTCGACGGGCGGGTCGTCCGTGAGGGCGCCCAGGTCGTCATCGGCGACACCGTCGACACCGCCGAGGTGCGCTACCAGGTGCTCTGCCGCCGGCACTACCGCAGCGGCGACCTCGGCCCCCGCGACTGAGGCGGCCCACCAGCTGGAACCGACCCGGTGCGCCGGACGGTCAGGACGGCCGCCGGGCCGCTGCGGCCCGCACCCGGAACCGGTCGGTCAGGATCACGGCGACCGTCACCGCCAACGCCACAGCGGCGCACACCGCGACGGGTGCCCCCAGCACCACAGCTGTCGGCATCAGCGCCAGCAGGACCACCACCGCCGCGACCCGGCTGATCGGCAGGATCCGCCACAGCAGCGCCTTGTAGGCGGCGTGCCCGGCCAGGAACAGCGCGGGACCCCCCAGGGTGAGCAGTACGTCGACAGTGGTGGCCGGCGCGCCGGGCTCCCGCAGCAACCGCTCGTCCGCCGCCGACGCGACGACGACACCGGCGACGATCACCGGGTGCAGGAAGTTGAACGCGACCCGGCTCAACGCGCCGGTACGCTCCCCGGCCTGGGCGATGACCTGCGTGGCCGCCGGGGCCGAACGGGCGAAGTACACCCACCACAGCGCCACCGAACCGCCGAACGCCAGCAGGAACGCCCCGGACGTCACCAGGTTCACCTGCGACGTGAGGGTGCTGCCGGTGACCAGGATCGACTCCCCCAGCGCGATCAGAACGAACGCCGCACACCGTTCGGCCAGGTGCCCGCCCTCCACCATCCACCGCTCGGGACGGCTGCGTCCCCGTCGCGGCAGCGGATAGCCGAGCGAAAGGCCGACCACCTCGATCACGATCACCGCCGCCCACACCGCGTCCCGGGCGGCACCGCCGACCAGGCCACCGACGACCACGAGCACCGACGTCCCGGTGATCCACGGCAGCGACTGCTGGAATCCGGCCACCAACCACGGACTGCCCTGCACCGCCCACAACGAGAACAGGGTCCGGCCCACCTGCACGATCACGTAGACCAGCGCGAAGAGCAGGCCGGTCGCGCCGAACGCCTCCGGGATCGCCGCCGACAACAGCAGGCTGCCCAGCCCCACCCCGATCAGCATCGTCCGCACCGGCCCCTGGTCCGGTTGCAGCCAGTTCGTCAGCCAGGTGGTGTAGACCCAGACGAGCCACACCAGCGCCAGCAACAGGCCGGTACGTCCCGCGCCCCGCCAGTCCAGGTGCGCGAGCAGGTAGTGCGACAGCTGGGTGATGGTGAAGATGAAGACGAGGTCGAAGAAGAGTTCCGTCGAGGTGGTCGGCTGCACCCCCTCGCGCGGTCGCAGCAACTGTGGGCGTAGCGGGGCGGCGACCGTGGGCCTAGAAGGGGTCACCGCACACCCGCCAGCTCCCGTCCTCACGGACCACCGGCAGGCGACGTTCTTCGCTGAGCCCGCCGTCGCGGGTCACCTTCACGGTCACCGTGCCCTGCGGTCGTCCGCTGCGGGTCGCGACCGACACGTCGGTGATCTCGTAGTCGGTGACCATCGGTGGTGTCCGCACCCAACTGGTGAAGCCGATCGCGCTCCAGCGGCTGCGCGCGTCCTCGCAGAGCCGCTCGTACGCCCGGTCGCTGTCGCCGAGGGCCACCTCGCTGAGGAAACCGTCGGCGGTCTCCCGGATCGGGCCGGCGGCCTGCCGGACGGTCTGCAGGTTCCAGGCGCCCAGCCCGGCCACCCCCACGCAGCACAGCGCCACACCGAACCCGGCGAACGCCAACCCGGTGCGCATCGGGCGGTGACGCCGGGCCGGTCGGCTCCACGACTGGCCCGCACCCACGACTACCGACCGTAGAGAAGACGGTCACGCCGACGGGCGACAAGCCGGAAACTGGGTGCGCCCGATGGGCGGGTGTGCCCTGTTCGCGGCGGCCCCGCATCGTCTACCGTCGGCGCACATCCCCCGAGCAGTGCCAGGAGCCGATCGATGAGCCGCTTCGTGCAGCCGGTACCACCCCCCGTCGACCCGTACGCCGGCGATGGTCTGCTGCGGTCCTGGCTGGAGCGTCACCTCGGCCCGGGCGGGCACGCCGCCGCGAAGGGCCGTCTCGCGGACCTGGCCGCCGACGTCACCGGCCCGCTGCGCGCGGCGCACGCCGACGCCGAGGCGAACCCGCCGACACTGGTCCGCTACGACCCGTGGGGTGCCCGGATCGATCGCATCGACACCTCCGCCGGTTGGCAGGCGCAACGTGCCGCCGCCGCCCGACACGCCGTGGTGGCGCTGCCCTACCTGCCGGACGCGCGGGGCACCTGGGGTGCCGCCGCGCGGGTCGTGCAGCACGCCCTGCTGCACCTGTACGGGCCGGAGTCGGCGACGTTCTCCTGCCCGGTGGCGATGGCCGACGGGGCGGCGGCGCTGCTCAGCACGCCCGACGTCGACGCCACGGTCCGCGACACGTGGCTGCCCCGGCTGATCTCCACGGACCCGGCCACGGCGATCACCAGCGGGCAGTGGATGACCGAGTCGCAGGGCGGTTCCGATCTGGGCCGCTCCAGCACCCTCGGCCGACCCGCGGCGGACGGTTCGTGGCGGCTGACCGGGGAGAAGTGGTTCTGCTCCGCCGCCGACGCGGCGATGGCGGTGGCGCTGGCCCGGCCCGAGGGCGCCGGGCGGGGCAGCCGGGTGCTCGCCCCGTTCCTCGTTCCCCGGTACGCGGTCGACTCACCGCTGGCCGACGGCGCGGCGCCCGGTGCACCCGCACCGGGTGTCACGGTGCACCGGCTCAAGGACAAGCTGGGCACCCGGGCGCTGCCCACCGCCGAGATCGGCCTGCGCGACGTGTACGCCCTCCCGCTGGGTGACCCGGCGGTGCCCGGTCTGGTCCGGGCGATGACTCTGGTCGTGGTGACCCGGGTGCACAACGCCGCGGCGGCGGCCGGCGGGATGCGACGGGGTCTCGCCTACGCCCGCGCGTACGCCGAGGTGCGGCACGTCGCCGGCGGCCCGCTGGTGTCCTCGCCCCTGCACCGGGCCACCCTGGGCACCCTCGCGGTTGACGCGGCGGGCGCGTTCGCTCTCGCCGGGCACGCCTTCGCCCTGCTCGGGCGGGTCGAGGTCGGCGCCGACCCGGAGGCCGCGGCCGAGCTGCGCATCGTGGCACCGTTGGCGAAGCTCGCCACCGGTCGGCTCGCCGTCAGCTCCGCCAGCGAGTACGTGGAGAGCTTCGGCGGGGCCGGCTACGTGGAGGACACCGGCGTGCCCCGCCTGCTGCGCGACGCCCAGGTGCTGCCGATCTGGGAGGGCACCACCAATGTGCTGGCCCTGGACGTGCTGCGCGCGTTGACCCGGGAGGACGCCGGGACGCCGCTGCTGAGTCGGCTGACCGCCGCCGTCGACCTCGCGCGGCCGCTGTCGCCGGTGCTGGCCGACACCCTGGCCACCGCCGCCGCGCAGTTGGCGGAGACCATCGCCGCGGTGACCGTCGAACCGGGTGCGCCGGCGGTGCTCGCGGGTGCCCGCGGTCTGGCGTTGCGCCTGGCGTACGCGCTGACCACCGCGTTGCTCGTCGAGCACGCCACGTGGGGCGACGAGCAGGCGGAGCTGGCCGCCCGGCTGTGGGCGCGCCGTTGGCTGCGGCACGAGGAGATCGCCGAGGACGCCCACCATCACCTCGACTTGCTCTGCTGACCGGTCGGCGCGAGCGGACGGGTGAACGCCATGTCGGTGCTGATCGAGCTGGGTGACGACAGGGGCGCGCCCCTGGAGGAGCGCCGCCCACCGCCGCAGGTGTCCCGCCGCTGGCGGGTGGCGGTGCTGGTGGCGGCCTGTGTCCTGCTGCTCGGTGGTGCCGCCCCGGCCGCGCGCCTGACGCCGCAGTCCGGGCCGGCGCTGCCCGCCCGGGCGACGGTGCTGGGCGCGGGGCCGCTGCTGCTGGTCGTCGACCCTGAGCCGAACCCGCCGACGCTGAGCGCCTACGACTCGGTCGCGCCGAACGGCCCGCCGCGGTGGCGGGTCACAGTGCCGCCCGCCGCCGGGTGGTCCGCTGAGGTCGCCGGTGATGTGTTGCTGCTGGTCGAGCGCGACCAGGCGCTCGGGGCACGGATGACCACCGGGCGGTCGTTGCGGACCGGCGAGCCGGTGTGGCGGCGACCCGAGCGGGTGTACGCGGCCGGGGACGCGGCGGTCGCGGTGAGCGAGGTGCGCAGCGCCTCCGAACCGGGTCGGCGGGTCGAGGGCACGGTGCACGGCGTCGACCCGGCCACCGGCGCGACCCGGTGGTCGGTCCCGCTGCCCTCCACTGCGGTGCTGCGGGCGCTGCCCGGCCTGCCTGGGCGGGTGCTGCTGGTGCAGGACGACGGGTTGGTCCGGCTGCTCGACGCCCGCGACGGCACCGAACGTGGGCGGGGACAGCTTCCGCCGGCCGACTACGGCCCGGACAATCCCCAGGTCGTCGGGGCGCACCTGGTGCTGCGCCACCCACGCGGCGGTGCGGTGGCGCTGACCGGCTACGACCTACCCGGGCTGGTGCCGCGCTGGCGGTCGCCGGTGCAGCCGGGTGACCTGATCCTGCGGCCCTGCCAGGGTCTGCTCTGCGGGCAGGACGAGCAGGGACGCTGGGCGATCGACGCGGGCAGCGGGGTGCGGGTGTGGACGTGGCCGGGCGGGGCGCGCTGGCGAACGGTCGCTGGCCCACGGGTCGCCACGGAACCCCTGGTGGTGCTGGGGATGGCGGCCGACGGTAGGCGCTCCCTGGTCGCGACGGTGGGGCGCGACGGTCATCGGGTGTCCGCTGTGCTCCCGGCGGGTGTGACCGACTGCCGCCGGGTCGGCGCCGGGTTGATCTGCCGCGACGGCACGGCCCGCGTGACGTTCTGGCCCCTCGACATCCCCTGACCCCGGGTCAGCGCAGGGGGCCTCGGGTAACGGCAGCGCGCATCGTCGCCGGATCTCCGGCCGGGACGAACTCCAACCACCACGTGGCCCCGGCGGCGGCCAGCTCGCCGAGGTAGGCCCGTTCGGCGCGTTCGTCGGAACGGCGTCGCCGGCCGCCGATCGCCACGTCGAACGGCTGACCGTCGGCGCGCGTCGATGGCAGGGCGTTCGCCAGGTCGTGGACCTCGTCGGGGGTGAAGTCGGACCACCCGTCGGTGTCGGTGAGCTTGTACGGCACGATGCCGTCGGCGCGGGCGGCCCGGCGGCGCACCGCCCCGGCCTGGGTGCTCCCGCCGACCCAGACCGGCACCCGCGGCGACTGCACCGGCGCAGGCCGCAGCGACACCCCGTCGGCGCGGTAGTGGGTGCCCTGGTGACTGACCCGCCCACCGCTGAGCAGCCCGGTCAGCAGGTCGAGACCCTCGTCGAGCATCGCGGCCCGCACGGACACCTCGGTCTGCTCGCCGAAGGCGACCAGACCCCGGTCGCCGGGGTCACCGACACCGACCGCCACTGTCGCCCGGCCCGCGCTGAGGTGGTCGAGGGTGAGGACCTCCCGCGCCAACTTCGCCGGGCGGCGTCGGGGCAGCGCGGTGACGGTGGTGCCCAGTCGCACCCGGTCGGTGCGCCCGGCGATCGCGGCGAGGACGAGCCACGGGTCGTAGGTGAACGGCTCGTCGCCGGAATAGTGGATCAGATAGTCCTCCAGGAACACGCCGTCCCAGTCGGCGCGTTCGGCCAGCTCACCCAGCTCGACCAGTGTGGACACCGCGATCGAGGCTCCACCGCAGGAAATCTCCAGACCGTGTCTCATCCGCCGACCGTAGGGCGGGGGCCTGACACTGGGGCGCGGCGAGTGTCGCGGAACCGAAGGTGTCGGGCCCCGGCGGCATACTGCCGGCGTGACAGTTTCTGCCGACCTCGCGATGGTCAACCTCGACAGTTCCGATCCCGCCGGCCACGCCGCGTTCTATCACGAGGCGCTCGGCTGGGAGGTCACCCACAGCCAACCGGAATACGCGATGATCAGCTCCGGTGGTGTCTCCATCGGCTTCGGGCTGGTGGAGGGTTACCGACCGCCCTCCTGGCCGGACGAGACCGGTGACAAGCGCTACCACCTGGATCTTTACGTCGACGACCTGGCGGCGGCGGAGGAGAAGTTCGTTGCCGCTGGCGCGTCGAAGCCGGCCTTCCAGCCCGGTGGTGAGCGGTGGGTGGTGCTTCTCGACCCGATCGGGCAGCCGTTCTGCATCTGCCCCCGCCCGCAGAGCTGACGCGGGCGGACGCAGAGCCGCGGCAGCGCTGCCCGCGCTGCTCAGCCGCGACGACGCGACCGGGCCGCCCACACCGCGTAGGCCGGGTCGCGGTCGAGGTTGTGCCGGTCCCGGTCGTAGCGGCGGGTGGTGCGCGGGTCGGCGTGCCCCATGGCGTCCTGCACGTCCTCCAACGGCACGCCCTCCGAGCGGGCCGTGGTGGCGAAGGCGTGCCGCAGCGAGTGCGGGGACAGCTTCGCCCAGGCCGGGATGCCAGCGGCGCGGGCCAGCCGACGGACCATCCGGAACACCGAGTGCCGGTCCAGCCGGGCACCGCTGGCGGTGACCAGCAGCGGGCCGGTGAGCTGCGACACCGGCACGCCGGTGGTGGCGGCCCGCTGGGCCAGGTAGGCGTCCAGGGCGTGCCCGGTGCCGGGGGTGAGGGCGCGGCGGCGTTGTTTGCCGCCCTTGCCGACGAAACGCACGCTGCGGTGGCCGCGTTCGGTGCCGAGGTCGGTCAGGTCCAGCGAGATCAGCTCCCCGACCCGCAGGCCCAGGTCGGCGAGGAGCGCGAGGGCTGCCCGGTTGCGGACGGCGGTCGCGCCGGTGTCCGCGTCGGCGGCGCTGAGCAGGGCGTCCACCTCCTCGGGGGTGAGCCCGACCGTGGCGGAGTGGTCTCGGTCGAGGCGGGGGCGGTCGGCGCCGGAGACCGGGTTGGCCGGCACAGCGCCCAGTTTGACCAGGAAGTCGTACCAACTGGACAGCGCCGAGAGTCGGCGGGCGACTGTCGCCGGGGTCAGTGGGCGGCCACTGCGGGTGCCGAGGCTGCTCTCCAGGGCGCGGGCGTATTCGTTGACGTGCAGGAACGTGGCCCGCAGCGGGTCGAGGTCGTGCCCGCTGCACCAGGTGAGCCAGCCGGTGACGTCACGTCGGTAGGCGTCTCGGGTGTGCTCGGACAGCCGCCGGTTGCGCAGCCACGCCTCGGTGACCTCGACCGGCCCGCTCGGCAGCGCCGGTGGCGCGGACGGGCGGGCGAGCACCGGAGCGTCGGAGAACACCATGTGAAAAAGGCTCTCAGCCTCGGGTGGGATCGGCGTGCAGGCGCGCCGATCCCACCCGTCACCGTGTCGGGTCAGGCTTTGATCTCTCGGCGGGCGGCGCCGTTGGCCTGGATGGTCACCCGGCGGGGCTTGGCGCGCTCGGCCACCGGGATGCGCAGCGTCAGCACCCCGTTCTCGTAGCCGGCCTCCAGCTTGTCGGTGTCGAGCGTGTCGCCGAGGAACAGTTGCCGGGTGAAGGTGCCCATCGGGCGTTCGGCGGCGACCAGCTCGACGCCGTCGCCGGCGGGCCGGCGACGCTCGGCGCGGACGGTGAGCACGTTGCGCTCGACGGTGCAGTCGATGCTGTCCGGGTCGACGCCGGGCAGGTCGAACGCCGCGTAGAAGTGGTCGCCGTCGCGGTAGGCGTCCAGGTGCATCGTCGCGGGACGGGCCGCCGTACCGAAGAACTGCTCGGCGAGCCGGTCGATCTCGCGGAACGGGTCGGTACGCATCAACATGGTCATGCCTCCTCGGATCTCCTGGCCGAAGGTGATGAGTTGAGCCGGGGTGACTCAACTTCCTCTTCTTATTTAGCGCCTTCGGAAGCGAACGTCAACTGCTTCTCGAACCAGTGGTCGGCGTAGGGGCCCCGCGAGTACGCCGGGATCTCCACGTAGCCGTGCCGGGCGTACAGGGCGCGGGCCTCGACCAGGTCGTGCCGGGTGTCGAGCCGGATCCGGTCCGTCCCGGCCGCGCGGGCCTGCTCCTCGACGGCGGCCAGCAGCACGGCGCCCCCACCGGCGCCGCGATGCTCACCGCGGATGAACACCCGGGTCAGCTCGGCCCATCCCGGTTGCCAGCGCAGCCCGGCGCAGCCGGCCAGGTCGGTGCCGTGGTGGGCGAGCAGGAGCAGCCCGCTCGGCGCGGTCAGGTCGTCGCTGGGTATTTCGGCCAGGGCGGCGTCGACCTCACCGGGCCGGGCCGGGCGACGGTGGTAGCGGACCACCATCTCGGTCATGTACTCGCGCAGCAGCAGCACCGCGTCGGGGTGGTCGGGCCGGCTGGCGCTTGTCGTCCAGGTGGGCCGGGCGGTAACGGTCACCTGTTGATCATCACCGCCCGGTCAACGGTTTTATCCGGTCGCCCCGGTTCGCGTACCCGGTGTCACGGCCTCGCCGACCCGTAGCAGCGGCCAGTCGGCCAGGTCCCGCAGCAGTTGCCGATCGTGGGTGGCGACGACGACGGCGGCGCTCGTCGCGCGGATCGCGGCGGTCAGCTCGTCGGCAAGCGTCGACGACAGGTGGTTGGTCGGCTCGTCGAGCAGGATCACCGTGGGCCGCCCGGCCAGCACCAGTGCCAGATCGAGACGGCGCTGCTGCCCCTGCGACAACCGCCCGACGGGCGTACGCGTCGCGGCGGAGTCCAGCAGCCCGAGCGATCCGAGCGACACGGCCTCGGCGGCGGGCAGCACCCCAGCGGACACCAGCCGTCCCACCTGGCCGGCGTACACCTCGTCGGCGGTGAGTTCGGGAGCCTGCCCGGCGGTCTCCTGGGTGAGCCGGGCGACCCGGGCCTCCCTCGCCGTCCAGGTGTACCCGTCGGAGGGTTCGAGCGCTCCGGCGAGCACCGCGAGCAGTGTGGACTTCCCGGCGCCGTTGGGCCCGGTGACAAGCAGCCGGTCGCCGCCGTCGATGGTGAGGTCGACCGGACCAGCGAGCCGCCCGTCGACGGCGACACCCTGCGCGCGTACCTGCGGCGCGCCCTGCCGTACGCCGAGGTCCGGCAACCGCAGCGTCGGCGGTGGTTTCGGTACGTCGATCCGGTGTGCCTGGAGCGCGTCCTGCTGCCGGTTCAGGGCCTGCACGACGCCCGGCGCGCGGGACTGACGCTGGTGCTTGCCGGTCCCCTTGTCCGGTCGCCAGCCGGTGGAGAGCCGGTCGCGGGCCTTCGACACCGCGTCCTGGAGTCGTCGACGCTCGGTCTGCTGCTGCTCGTACTCCTGCTCCCAGTGCTCCCGCTCGCGACGGCGGGCGTCCTGCCAGGCGTCATAACCGCCGGCGTGGAGCCGCGCCTTCGCGTCGTGGGTGGGGTCGAGGTCGAGGAACCGGTCCGCGACGTCGCGGAGCAGCGCCCGGTCGTGGCTGACGATGGCGAGACCGCCGTCGTGCTCGCGGAGCCGGCGGGTCAGGAAGTCCAGGCCGCCGGCGTCGAGGTGGTTGGTCGGCTCGTCGAGCAGCAGCACATCGTGGCGGGCGCCGAGCAGGCACGCCAGCCGCACCCGGTAGCGCTGCCCCACCGACAACGTCGCCAGGGGGCGGTCGCGGTCGGTGCAGGCGTCGAGGGCCTCCAGTGCCACGTCGACGCGGCGCTCGGCGTCCCACGCGTCGAGGCGGGTGGCCGCGTCGAGCGCGGCGGCGTAGCGGTCCTCGGCGCTCGGGGCGCCAGCAGTCAGGGCAAGGGTCGCCTCGTCCAGCGCGGCGAGGGCGGTGAGCGACGCGGCGAGGGCCTCGGACGTGAGGGTGCCGACCGTCTCGCCGTCGCGGGCGGGTAGCTCCTGGCGGGCCAGTCCGATCGTGCCGGCCCGCCGCACGGTGCCGCCGTCCGGCGTGATCAGCCCGGCGAGGACGTGCAGCAGCGTCGTCTTGCCGCGGCCGTTCTCGCCGACGACCGCCACCCTCGAACGGGCGGAGACGGTGACCGAGACGTCGGTCAGGACGCGCCGGGACCCGCGGGTCACTGTGACGTCGGTGGCGCGGATGTGCGCGCTGCCGGCCTCGACGGGCCGGGACGTGGTTTCGGGGTTAGGTGTGAGGTTCAACGGTGCTCCGCAGCTCGCGATGGAGCCGGGCAGCAGCTAACGGCCGCCCGGCGGGAACCGGGACGGCGAGCGCGAATTCAGCAGAACGAAGGGCGCCGCCGTCAGCGGGCGGAGCGGACCTTCTGCGACCAGATACCTCGTGCCATGACGGCGATGCTAGCAACCTCGACGCGTCGAGTCCTGGGGGTTTCGCCCACCCCGTGGTCAGCGCGACACGAGGTGGGCGGGGGGAATATCAGGGTGCCGTCTACCGGCGGGGGCGGGGCAGCAGGGCGATCAACGCGACCGCCACGGCCACGTGCGTCGCGCCGAGAGCGAGCTTGGCGCCGCCGGTGGCCTCGACGCCGAGCAGGGGAACGAAGGACAGCACCGTCACGACGATGGCCAGCGAGATCCAGACCGGTCGCGCGACCCGGCTGGCGAACCGCTCCAGCAGCGCCAGCGACGCCCAGCCGAGCAGCGCGGCCACCAGGGCGATCATGACGATCGCGCCGGCCCCGATGACAGTGGCGGGCTGGCCCGGGCTCTCAACGGTGTAGTCGACTCCGGCCAACGCGCCGATCGCCCAGATGGCCAGGGGGGCCACGACAGCGGCGGCGACGCCGAGGGCGCGGCGGCGCAGTAGTGACGGGGCGGGGGTCGTGACGGTGGCAGCACTCATGACGGCTCCTCGTTCAGGGGAAACGAACGAGTACGACCGTAACAGATAGTCTTGTTCAGAACTATCTCTCACGGAACTAACAGCCGGAGCGGGCCCCCGGCGCATACGGGGAGGTGTTGGCCAGTGGTCCGCTCACCAACCCCAGGAGAGCCCGCAGGAACACCTCCCGGTCCTGCTCGGGCAGGGTTGCCAGCAGGTCGTCCTGGATGCGTCGGACAACCTGTTGCGCCTGCCGCAACACCTGCTCCCCCGCCGGAGTCACGGCGACCATCCGGGCCCGCCGGTCCGTTGGCACCGGGCGGCGCTCGGCCAGGCCGGCCCGTTCCAGCTGGTCGAGCGTCACCACCATCGTGGTCTTGTCCACACCGCACCGCTCGCCGATCTCCCGCTGGGTCAGTTCGCCGGTGTGGGCCTGCGCCAGCACGTAGTGCGCCCGCGGCGATATGCCCAGCTCGGCCAGCCCGGCGGCGTGCTCGGTCTGCAACGCGTGACTCGCCCAGGAGAGCAGAAACAACAGGTCCGGCGGGCCATCGGACGGCGTGCAGGAGGTCATGCGCCGAGGCTAGCAAGATCCTCCGCGACCAGACGGTTCCCGTAGTCGACGTTCAGAGCCGCTGGTAGATGCCGTGCTCGCGGGTGAGCAGCTGCTCGTCGATCAGATACCGGCGCAGCGTCGCGTGATCCGACCCGCCTGCGGCGCACCACGGCTTGAGCGCGTCGTCGACGGCCCGCTCCGGATAGCGGGTGCCCGGCTCGAACGACTGCTCGGCGATGTGCGCCAGCAGCACCCGCCGTCGACCCCGCTGCGCCGGCAGGCTCACCAGGACGCCCGCCCGCAGGAAGGTCCGCAGCACCGGGTCGACGCCGGGTTCGGCGTCGGCGGCCGGGCGGCTGTCACGCGTGGCCGCCCGCAGCGACGCCTCGTCGGCCGCGAGCGTGCCGTCCGCGCCGGTGACGAGGCCCGCGTCGGTGAGCCGGCGGACCCCGGTGAGCACCACCCGCGCCGGCAGGCGGGTCCGCGTGGCGACCTCAGTCGCGCTGGTCGCACCCAGCACGATCGCCGCGAAGATCCGTCGCCGTCCGTCGTCGGCCAGGGCCCCGGCCAGCACATGCGCAGTCACGCCGGTCACCCTCGCATCAGCGGTACGCGCGCCGCCAGGCGATTTTCGGCCTCGCTCAGTCGGCCTGCGGCGTGCTCTGTGGCTCTTCGGCGACGAGCAGCACCCGGCGCAGCAGGGTGCTGAGGTGTCGTCGCTCGGTCGGGGTGAGCGCGCCGAGCAGGCGATGCTCCTCGGCGCCCTGGACCTCCATCGCCCCGCGCCAGGCGGCCTGGCCCGCCTCGGTGAGCTCCACGTCGACGCGTCGACGGTCGACTGTCGACGGAATCCGGCGGACGAAGCCCCGCCGCAGCAGCGCGTCCACCCGCGCGGTGATCGAGGCGGGGGCCATCGTGAGGTCCGCGGCGAGGTCAGAGGGTGCGGCCCGGCCACCGCGACCGGCCAGGGCGTGCAGGGTGTCGTACTCGTGGGCCGGCAGGTCGAGGTCGACCAGGACCCGCTCCTTGACGGCCCGCAGGTGCCGGGTCAGTCGGATCATCCTGGTCACCGCCCCCTCGACGTCCGCGTCGAGGTCGGGCACCACGGGCAGCCATCGCTCGATGTGTCGGTCGACGGCGTCCGGAGTGGTGGTCACCGTGCCACCTTACCTCAACGCCGAAATATTCGTTGTCAAAATGTTCGACGTCGAAGTATATTCAGGCCATGGCTCACCCACTGCGCGACCACTCCTTCCGGCTGCTGTTCCTGGGGCGCACCATCTCCGCCCTCGGCGACGCGGTGGTGCCCGCCGCCCTGGCGCTGGCCGTGCTGCGGGCCACCGGCTCCACCGGCGCGCTGGCCGTCGTCCTCGCCGCGGCGGTCGTCCCCCGGCTGGTCCTGCTGCCGTTCGGCGGGGTGGTGGCCGACCGGTTCAACGCCCGCCGGGTCGCCCTCCTGGCCGACCTGGTCCGCTGCGCCACGCAGCTCGCGGTCGGCGTGGAACTGCTCGGCGGCGACCCGTCGCTGACCACAGTGGTGGTGGCGTCCGCGCTCGGCGGCACCGCCTCGGCGTTCGCCATCCCTACCTCTTCCCCGCTGGTCGCCGGCACCGTCGAGCCGGCCGAGCGGCAGCGCGCCAACGCGCTGATGGGAATCACCGCCAACACCAGCCGCCTCGCCGGCCCGGCACTGGCCGGCGCGCTCATCTGGGCCGCCGGGCCCGGCTGGGCGTTCATCCTGGACGGCGCATCGTTCGCGCTCAGCGCCACGCTGCTCGCGCTGGTGCGGGTCCGCCACGTGCCGGTCCCCCGCCGCTCCGTCCTCGCCGACCTGCGACACGGCTTCGGCGAGGTACGCGCCCGCGACTGGTTCTGGACCAGCCTGCTCGGGCACGGCGTCTGGAACGGCGCGGCTGCCGTGCTGATGACCCTCGGACCGGCCGTCGCCATCGACCGTCTCGGCGGCGAGACGACCTGGGTGCTGCTGTTGCAGGCCGGCGCGCTCGGAATGCTGACCGGATCGCTGCTGGCCGGGCGGGTCCGGCTGCACCGACCGGTACTGCTGGCCAACCTCGGGCTGGCCTGCTACGCCGCCCCGCTGTTCCTGCTGGCCGTCGCCGCGCCCGCCCCCGCGGTCATCGCCGCCTACGCGGTGGCGCTGACCGCCCTCGGTTACCTCAACCCGGTGTGGGAGACCGTCGTGCAGCACCACTTCCCGCCGGAGGTGCTGGCTCGGGTCACCTCCTACGACTGGCTGGTGTCGCTGGGCGCCATGCCGCTGGGCTACGCGCTGGCGCCGTTGGCCGCCGACGCGTTCGGCGCACCCGTCCCGCTGGCCGTCGCCGGCCTGCTGGTGCTCGCCTCCTGCGCGGGAACCGCCCTCGTTCCCGGCGTACGCCGCCTCACCTGGCCGACCACCCCGCAACCGCAGGCGCAGGCGGCGCAACCCGCCGATGTCCGTTGATCCGGGCCGTTCGCGGCCGGTGACGGGCTGACGCGCAAGGACCTCGACCAGCGCGGGAGTCGGTGTGCGGGATGCTGACCGGACTCCGGCAGGCAGGGCGACACCACCCGGTGCCCCCCAACGCACAGGGCTGGCACGGCCCGTTGGGCTGCGGTGGCCGGGGTGGGGTGCGTCGCCGCACCCCACCCCGGATCAGTTCAGAGTTCCCGGTAGTAGACGGCGATCGGTAGCGGTGTGCAGCCGAGTGCTTCGTACAGGGCTCGGGCGGGCGCGTGGAATCCGTCCCCACCCGTGCCGATAGTGACGACCTCGGCGCCGAGGTCCCGCATCGCGGCGAACGCGTGCTCGCACAGCACGGTGCCCGCCCCGAGCCGGCGGTGCTCCGCGGAGACGGCGAGGATCGTGACGCTGGCATCTCGGCGCTCAGGCTGCACCGCCCAGGCCACGTAGCCGGCGATGGCGCCGTTGATCTCGGCGACCGCGACGTACCTGTGCTCGGCGGGGTCGTGGAGCTGGGCAACCTGCGTGACGTAGTCGTCGCGCCACCTGCCGTGCTGGTTGGAGAAGACGACCTCCCCCACGAGCGGGCGGAAGGAGTCCTCGTGGAACGGCCCGAACGTCTCGATGGTCAGTTCGGTGAGCCGGGTCAGGTCATGCTGAAGAAACGAGCGGATACGCATGTGAGTGTGCCTCTCGAACTGAGGTTCTGAAAGCCAACAAATCGGGCATCAGATGGTCAGCTGGCGGCCGGAACGGCGGCGAGCCGATTCCTCAGTGGCGGGTACGCCAAGCAGCGAAGCAACTCATGGTCGAAATCCTACGGGGCGCGGCAACCGCATTCGCGGCACAAGCGTCCGCGAAGGCTGCGGGGACGAGATCTCAAAGGCCAGCATGGGCCGTCGGGGTGAGCTACCGGAGACCGTCGGCGTCACGGGTCATCGTGACGAAGCCACGCCAGGACTGCGCGCTGAACGTCAGCGTGCCGCCGTCGCGGTCCTTCGTGTCGCGGACCAGGACCACGCCCGGAAGGTTGTCGGCAACCTCGACACAGTTGCCACCGTTACCGCCGCTCCTCGTGCTCTTCCGCCACCGCGCACCGGTCATGTCCATGATGCCGCCGCTTCTCTGAGAAGGTCCAACGAACGCCCTCGGGGCAGGGCCTCGCCGCGAATACGCTCCCACCGCCGTTCCAGGCTAACAAGATCCGACGTTTGATCGAGGATCTGCGCCTGTGCCGCGCTGTCGACGTGCGCGACCCGTGACCCGTCCGGCATATCGACGATGGTGAACGGCCCGTCGAGCCCGGGGTAGCTTGGCGCGTCCGCCGGAACGACGTGCAGCTGGATGGTGCCGGTCTCGGTGTAACCCACCAGGCGCGCGAGCTGCGCCGCCATCAACGCCCGGTCGTCACCGACGCGCCGCCTCAGCACCGCCTCGTCGAGTACGGCGATCAGCAGTGGCCCACCGCTGTGGCCGAGAATCGCCTGCCGGGCGATGCGTGCGTCGGCGAATTCGGCGACCGCCTCCGGCGACAGCACCCCACCGGCCAGCGTCGCCCGGGCGTACGCCTCGGTCTGCAGCAGCCCGGGCACCCACGTGAGCTCGAACGATCGCAGCGTCACGGCCTCGCGTTCGAGGTCGACCCAGGGCCGGAACCACACCGGTTCGCGGCGACGGACCACGTCCGGCCACAGCGCGTCGGCGTCCTTCGCCAGCAGGCCCGCGACTGTCGCACGGTGGCGGCTCTGGGGAATGTGGCCCGGGTTCGCCCACCTGGCGACGGTCTTCGGGTGCACGCCGAGCTGGCCCGCGAGGC
The DNA here is from genome assembly GCF_040608275.1 of Micromonospora sp. NPDC005205. Lineage (NCBI taxonomy): Bacteria > Bacillati > Actinomycetota > Actinomycetes > Micromonosporales > Micromonosporaceae > Micromonospora > Micromonospora sp. NPDC005205. Next base: position 207,128 of record NZ_JBEXHV010000008.1, on the reverse strand, counting down.
TCTCGGCGGTGTGACCCGCCGCAGCCAGCGCCGCGACAAAGGCATGGTTCATGCCGTCCCTCCCCTGGAACAAATCCACTGCGATGAAGAGGTTACGTAACGCTGTGTGTTTGTCCAGCAACCCCCGGCAAAGTGCGGTGTAGACGGCGCTGCGACGAGGAGGAGAAGCTGTGCAGAACGAGATACAGGGCGCTCTCAGAGCCGGTGACATGGTCCTGCTGACCACCGCGGCCAGCGTTCAATTCCGGAAACCGATCGTCGTGCGGGTCATCCGCGAACTGGCCGACCGGTACACGTACGACGGTTGGCTCTGGCTCGACGCCTACCAACTCGACAGGAAGGGAGACGCCGTCGCGCGCCGCGAGCTGTACGTGCGGCGCGCCGGCGTGCAGGCTGCGTCCGTACCCCTTCGGCGCCGCGCGATGGTGGGGGTCAGCTGATGCCCGAGCGACCGAACCACTCTCCACTGCGGCCGTCCTGGCGCTGCCCGGTCTGCGGCATCCTGTGGCCGTGTTCGGCCGCGAAGCTGCGCCTGCTCGGCCAGTATCGCGAGGACCGGCCGGGCCTGTTGGTCCACCTGGCGAAGGTCCAGGAGGAAGCCCGCGCCGATCTCACCCGGCTCAACCCGGACGTCGCACTGCCCGATCTGACCCCGCGTTTCGTCGGCTGGGCCGAAGCCCGCTGAACGACCGGCCCCCTGCGGGACGGATCCACCGGGCAAAGTTGCCGGGACCGGTAAACCTCGCGAGCGCACCCGGTGTCTTGCTGGTTGACGAGGCCGGGAGGTCAGATGAGGGATTCGCGCGGGGCGGAGTTCGACGACTTCGTTCGCACACGGTCGGCGGTGCTGTTGCGGGTCGCCTTCCTGCTGACCGGGGACCGGCACGCCGCCGAGGACCTGCTCCAGGAGGTGCTGGAGCAGGTGTACGTGCGCTGGCGGCGGGTGCAGAGCAGCCCGGAGGCGTACGCGCGACGTGCGCTGGTCAACCGGTCGATCAACCGGTGGCGGTGGCGTGCGCGCCGTCCGGAACAGTCACTGGGCGACCACGACGGGGTTGCCCGCGACCACGCCGACGCAGTGGCGGTTCGCGAACTGGTCGTCGGGGCGCTGCGGGCGCTGCCGGCTCGGCAGCGGGCCGCTGTCGTGCTCCGGTACCTGGAAGACCTGCCGGTCGTCGACGTTGCGGCGGCGATGGGCTGCTCAGAGGGTGCGGTGAAGAGTCACGCCTCCCGTGGGTTGGCTCGGCTGCGAGAGGCGCTGGACGGGTCGAACCTCGTCATACCCATCACTGGAACCGGGAGTTCGCGATGACCATGAACGACAGTGACGTACGCGGCATCCTGCATCGCGCTACGGACGACCTGGTCAGCCCGCCGGGCCTGCTCGCTGAGGTGCGTCGGGGCGGGCGGCGGCGGGTGGTGCGCCGGCGAGCGCTGTTGGCGGCGCTCTGCGCGGCAGTGGTGGCCGTGCCCGTGGCCGGCGTTCTCGACCTGCCCGGCGACGCCGGAGACACCCGTGCCGCGTCACCGCTGCTCGACCAGCCGACTCGCGGTGACCTCGCTGCCGACGAGGGATACCTGCGGCAGGTCCGCCAGGTGTGGCAGCGCCGGATCAAGGAGGTCGGGGATCGGACGCGCGGCGAGCCGCACGTCGTGTGGGCAGGAGGTACGCCTGCTGGCCCGGCCGCCTACGTGGCCCACGCCACCGCGCACGGCACGACCGTGGGGTTCGTCGAACCCACCGCCGGAGGCCCGCGCGTGCGCACCCTGACGCAGGCCACCAGCAGCGAAACAGACGGCCTCGATCAGGCGGTACTGCTCGGATCGCAGCGCGATGTGCTCCTTGTGCTCGACTCCGGGCAACCGGTGGAGTTCTCCGCGCAACTGCGGTCCAGGCCCGATGGCAAGGTCGAGCGGACCTTCGAGCCGGTGGTGTTCCGAGACGGTGCGGCGGTGTTGTCGGTGCCGCCACAGCGCACGAAGCTCACCGTCGCGCTCTCACGGACTCCCGTTCAACGGCAGAACGCGATTCACATCGACGGTACGAGCGAGATCCTCTTCCCCGACAACAAGGATCGGCCCGCACCACCGCTTCTCCGCCACACATTGCCCGGTGCGGTGCAGGTCTGGGGCACCGACCCGGCCGCCGCAGAAGTGAACGCGCCGACCGAAGCCCTCGCCGAATACATCGACCCGGTCGGAGCGCACACGCACAACGGCTCTCCCCTCCTGTGGGTCTACGGGGCAACCTCCGACGGCCGGCGGCTCCTCGTGGAAACCGTCCAGTACGACGACGGCCCGTCGCGCGTCATCGCGCTGCTCGCCCCTACATATCTGCCGTTCGAGGCGGTGGCCAGCACGACCGCGGACTGGTCGGCACCCCTGCCTGTGCGGCTTCGACTGCCCGACGACCAGGGCGTTCTCGTCGCCGCCGAAGGGTCAGCGCTGAGCTTCCGGGTCGGCGACGGCCAGTGGCAGGACGTCGGCCGCAACGCGGCGCTGCTGCCCGCGACAGCGACCGAGGTACGGGTCACCGACGCCAGCGGGGCCACCACCAGCGTTCCGATCGCTTCCTGAATCAGCTCCCGACAACGGTAAATACCGCGCTCATTGACGCTCTCGTGGCTACCTTCACCCACAGGCTGATTCACCCGTCCCGGGTATCGGCGGCACGACGCCTCACCGCAGCCCTCGGCGACAGGGGACCTTCGAGATGTCCGGCGCAGCGTCTGCCACGGCAGGCGCTGCGCCGTTGCGTCCCATCCAGCTGCTTCGCCGCAACAGGCCATTCCGAACGCTGTTCTCGGCACGGCTCGTCTCGTACGCGGGCGATTCCCTCAGCCTTGTCGCGCTGATCTTCCACGTCGCCGAGACGACGGGTAAAGGGCTGGCAGTCGCGCTTCTGCTCCTCGTCGGGGACTTCACGCCATCCCTGCTGGGTCCCTTCACCGGCGCCCTCGCTGATCGGCTCAATCTCCGACGATTGATGGTCGTCTGTGAACTCGTCCAAGCTGCGGTGCTGCTGGTCATCGTGCTGACAATGCCCTCGCTGCCGATGCTGTTGGCTCTCGTCGCGATTCGCGCCACCGCGTCGCAGCTCTTCCAGCCGGCGTCCCGGGCGGCGGTGCCCGCCCTGGTCGATGACCGTGACCTGGAGACCGCCAACTCCACCCTCGGGTTCGGCTCCAATGCGGCAGAGGCGATCGGCCCCCTGCTGGCCGCAGCGCTGTTCCCGCTGGTCGGACTGCGTGGTGTGCTGCTCGTCGACGCCGTGTCGTTCCTGGTCTCGGCCATGCTGCTCGCGAGGCTTCCCTCCCTTGCGCCGACGACCGGCGACGAGCGCCAGCCGTCCCTGCTGCGACAGGCCAGAGCGGGCCTCGGCTATCTGTCGAGTGTTCCGACGGTGCGGGTGATCTTCCTGGGCTTCACCGCGGTGGTCGCCTTCAACGGGGTCGATGACGTGGCCCTGGTGCTGCTGGCCAAAGACACCTTCCACGTCGGCGGATCAGCGGTCGGGCTTCTGCTGGGCGCCGTCGGTGTCGGGTTGGTGGCCGGTTACGCCATGCTGTCCAGGTGGGGCACCAGGGCGTCGATGCCGCTGCTGCTGATCGCGGGTTTCGCCGTCAGCAGTGTCGGCAATCTGCTGACCGGGCTCGCCTGGGCCGTCGCCGCCGCGATCGCCCTGCAGGCCGTCCGTGGCTTCGGGTTGGCGGCCATGGACGTCGCGTCCAGCACCCTGCTGCAACGTACGGTGCCACCGGGCATGCTCGGCAGGGTCTTCGGCAATCTGTACGGTGCGATCGGGGTCGCCGCCGCGACGTCCTACCTCGCCGGTGGCGTCCTGCTGGACGCCACGTCCGCCCCGGTGACACTGATGGTCGCGGGCGTCGGCGGACTGGTGGCTACCGGCATCGTCGCGCTGCGACTGCCGCGAGCGATGCGGCGCGCCGACGCCGGTGGTGCGACGCCGACACCATCCGCCCCGCCCATCGAGTAGACCGGGTGATCAGATCGGGCCGTCGGTGCGCAGCCGTGCGTGCAGGTGCATGTCGTGCCAGCCGTCGGCGTGGCGAACCGACCCCCGGAGCACGCCCTCCACCGGAAAGTCGGCCCGCGTGGCCACCCGGCACGACGCCGTATTGGCGGTCGAGTGGTCCAGGGCCAGCCGGTGCAGACCGGCCCGCGTGAAACTCCACCGGGTGAGTGCCCTCAGCGCCTCGGTGGCGATGCCCCGACCACGCGCGGCGGGCACCAACCAGTACGACAGTTGCGCCGACGCCTCGGCCAGCAGCACGCCCCGCAATCCCACCTGACCCAGCGGCCGGTCGTCGGCGTCGACGATCGCCCAGCTGGCGGCTGTCTCGTCGCGCCAACGGCCGGCCCACTGTGCCGTCCACACCCGCGCCTCGTCGTCGCCGTCGATGCGGCGGACGTGCCACCGCTGGATCTGCGGACAGTCGAAGGCGGCCCGGACGGCCGGGGCGTCGTCGTCGCGCCACGGCCGCAGGGCCAGCCCGGGACGTACCGGAAGGTGGGGTTGCTCCTGGGCGGCGAGGCTCCCGGCGGGCAGGGCTGGTACGACGAGCAGCGGCATCCGCCCATTATCGAGCCGACGGCCTCACTCCGCGGTCGGGCCGCCCGCGAGTTCGGCGACCACGTCGAGGTGGCGCAGGAAGACCTCGGTGCGGCTGCCGGCCGGGTCGGCGGGATCGGGGAACGAGGTCATGATCCTGCCGGCAGGTCACGGCCGCGCTGACGCACCCCGGCGGCGCCGTACGGGTAGTCGCCCACCAGCGGGGCGCTCGCCTCGTCCAGCAGCCGCATCTGCTCGGCGTCGAGGACCAGGTCGGCGGCGGTCAGGTTGTCGTCGAGCTGGTCGGTGGTCCGCGCGCCGAGGATCACCGAGGTGACCGCCGGTCGGGCCGCCAGCCAGGCCAGCGACACCGCCGACATGGACACGCCCCGGTCGTCGGCGATCTGGCGGACCCCGTCGAGCACCCGCCAGGTGCGCTCCTCGGCGTTGCGACCCGCGTACGCCTCGACGCCGCGCTGCGGGTTCTCGCCGAGCCGCGTCGCGCCGGTGGGCGTGGTGTCGCGCTGGTACTTGCCGGTGAGCCACCCGCCGCCCAGCGGTGACCACGGCAGGATGCCGATGCCCTCGTTCTCGCAGACCGGCACCAGCTCGAACTCGATGTCCCGGGCCAGCAGGTTGTACTGCGGTTGCAGGGTCACGATCGGGGTGAGGTTGAGGTGCTGGGTGAGCAGTGCGGCCTTCTGCAACTGCCAACCGGTGAAGTTGCTGACCCCCGCGTAGCGGATCTTGCCGGCGCTGACCGCGTCGTCGAAGAACCGCAGCGTCTCCGGCAGCGGAGTCAGCGGATCCCAGGCGTGCGCCTGGTACAGGTCGACAGCCTCGACGCCGAGACGGCGCAGGCTGGCGTCCAGGGCGCGGGTGAGGTGCACCCGGGACAGGCCGGCGTCGTTTGCCCCCGGGCCCATCGGGAACCGCCCCTTGGTGGCGATCACCAGGCGGTCACGCACGTCGGGTCGGCTGCGCAGCCAACGTCCGATGATGTCCTCGGAGATGCCGGTGGAGTAGACGTCAGCGGTGTCGATGAAGGTGCCGCCGGCCTCGACGAACCGGTCCAGTTGGGCGAAGCTGCCGGCCTCGTCGGTCTCCGCGCCGAAGGTCATCGTGCCCAGACACAGGGTGGACACCACGGTGCCGGTGTTGCCCAGAGTGCGATAGCGCATATCGTCCTTTCGGTCCGAGTGACAAAGCTGATCTTCGCACCCGCCTCGGCCACCCGCATTCGGGACCGTGCCGAACGCCGGTAGGGGCACCCACGCGGCGACGCCGCCAGTCATCATGAGCGGGTGAGCGAGCCCGCGATCGAGATCGACCGACCTCAGCGGCCGACCCAGTCGCCGCCGCCGGGGCGGCCGCCGGAGCCCGGCGTTCGCACCCGCGGCCCGTGGCTGGTGGCCGCCGCCACCACAGTGACGCTCCTGCTGCTCGCCGGCCGTTACGGCTACCACCGCGACGAGCTGTACTTCCTGCTCGCCGGCCGGCACCTCGACTGGGGCTACGTCGATCAGGGGCCCCTGGTCCCGGCGCTGGCCCGGCTGCTCGACACGATCGCCCCGGGCAACCTGGTGGTGCTGCGTACCCCGTCGGCGGCGCTGGCCGGCGGCGCGGTGCTGCTGGTCGCCGCGATCACCCGGGAGCTGGGTGCCGGCCGGGGCGCGCAGCTCTTCGCGGCGGTGCTCGCCGCGCTGTCCGGCATCGTGCTCGCCAGTGGCCACCTGCTCAGCACCACCACCGTCGACCTGCTGGTCTGGTTGGTCGCGGCGTGGTGCGCGGTGCGGTTGCTGCGCACCGGTGACAGCCGCTGGGCGCTGGGCATCGGGCTGGCGATCGGTGTGGGCATGCTCAGCAAGCTGCTGCCGGCGCTGCTGGCCGTCGGCCTGGTCGCCGGGGTGCTCATCGCCGGGCCACGCCGGCTGCTGCGCGACCGGTGGGTTCTCGCCGGGGCCGGGATCGCCCTGCTGCTGGCCGCGCCGAACCTGATCTGGCAGGCGACCAACGGCTTTCCGCAGCTCGGCGTGGCCGCCTCCATCTCCGACGGCGACAGCTCCTACAGCGGCCGGCTCGACGCGTTCACCCTCCAGTTCGTCATCATCAGCCCGTACGCCGTACCGATATGGATCGCCGGCCTGGTCGCGCTGCTACGCCGACCGGCGTGGCGGGCCTACCGGGCGGTGGGCTGGGCCTGGGTGGTCGTCGTCGGCATCGTGCTGATCGCCGGCGGCAAGGGTTACTACGACGCGCCGCTGCTGCTGGTCCTCACCGCCGCCGGTGCGCTGGTCGCCGTGGCGTGGGCCTCGCACGGGTCACTCTGGTGGCGTCGGGGGTTGCTCGCGCTGGGTGTGGTGCCGTTCCTGCTGCCCAACGTCGTCCTGCTGCTGCCGGTGCTGCCGGCCGACCGGCTGCCCGCCTTCGTGGTCGACGTCAACTACGACGCCGGCGAGACGATTGGTTGGCCCGAGTTCACCGACTCTCTCGCGGCTGTCCATCGTGGGTTGTCGCCGCAGGAGCGTTCGCGGGCGGTCGTCCTCACCGGCAACTACGGCGAGGCTGGCGCGGTGGCCCGCTACGGGCCGGCCCGTGGTCTGCCCCGGGCGTACTCCGGGCACAACAGCATGGTCGACTTCGGTCGGCCGCCCCCCGACGCGGACGTGGTCATCGCCGTCGGCTGGGAGCGCCCCGACCAGCTCAACACCTGGTTCGAGCAGTGCACCCTGGCCGGGCAGGTGGACCAGCGGGTCGAGGTGGACAACGACGAGAACGGCGGCCCGATCCACGTGTGCCGGGGGCTGCGGCGTCCGTGGGCGCAGATCTGGGACACCGAGGTACGCCACACCGGCTGACCGTGTTCGCCCGGCTCTGCGGGGTCGGTCAGGCTCCGCCGGTCAGCCAGGCCTGGATGCCGACCAGCGCCTCGGGGCCGGAGGTGGCGTCGACGTCGCGGGCGAGATCGGCGATGGTGACCGCGGCGAGCGCCTGGTGCCACGCGTCCTCGGCAGCCCACATGGCGCGGGACACCGGGCACGGCGTGGTGCAGGCGTCGGCCGGGGTCGCGAAGGGGCCGCGTTGGCGGATCTCCGTGCAGACGAAGGTGGGGCCGGGCCCGTCGACGGCCCGGACCACGTCGAGCAGGGTGATGCTCTCCGGCGCGCGGGTCAGCACGTAGCCGCCCGACTTGCCCTGCACGGAGTGGATCAGGCCGGCGCGGGCGAGCGCCTGGAGCTGCTTGGCGAGGTAGCTGCTGGAGACGTCGTGCAGTTCCGCCAGCTTGGCCGCCGGAACGGGCGTGTGGCTGGTGGTGAGCACCACGCAGCAGTGCAGCGCCCACTCGACCCCGCCGGACATCTTCATGACGTCACCCTAGCCACCCCGTTACTCAGACACATTGTGTCCGAGTATAGTTCCCGGACAAGGAAGGTCCGAGTATCGGCTGAGCCTCAGCAGGCGGACCACACGTCACGGGAAGGTGCATGGGCATGAAGATCGCCGTACTGGGCGGGACCGGCCTCATCGGGTCGCAGGTCGTCAAGATCCTGCAGGCTGCGGGCCACGAGGCGGTGCCGCTCTCGCCGTCGACCGGGGTGGACCTGCTCACCGGGCAGGGCCTGTCCGACGGGCTCGCCGGCGCCGAGGTCGTCGTCAACCTGACGAACTCGCCGACCTTCGACGAGGCCTCGCCCGCCTTCTTCCAGACGACCATGGACAACCTGCTGGCCGCAGCCGCTCGCGCGGGCGTCGGCCACGCGGTGATCCTCTCCATCGTCGGCGTCGACCAGGTGCCCGACCTGGACTACTACCGCGCCAAGACCCTCCAGGAGGAGATCCTCACGGCCGGTCCGATCTCGTACTCGATCGTCCGCGCCACCCAGTTCTTCGAGTTCGTCGAGTCGATCATGTCCTGGACCGCCGACGACACCACCGTCCGCCTGCCCCGCACGCCGGTGCAGCCGATGGCCGCGGCCGACGTGGCGCAGGCCGTCTCCGAGGTCAGCATGGGCGCGCCGCTCAAGGGCATCCGCAACGTCGCCGGCCCGGATGTCTTCGCCCTCGACGAGCTGGGGCGCGTGACGCTCGCCGCCCGCGGTGACCAGCGCACCGTCACCACCGACGACACCGTCGGCATGTTCGCCGCCGCGCCCGGCGACGTCCTCATCGCAGGCGACGACGCTGTCATCGCGCCCACCGCCTACCGGGAGTGGCTCGGCCGCCAGGTCTGAGGTGTGGACCCGACCCGCACGTCGCCGTGGTGAACGATCATGACGGCGGCGTGCGGGTCCCGGCCCGCCACTCGTGCGCCAGGATCGCGAAGACGAGCTGGTCGGCCCACTCCCCCTTGAACAGGTAACTCTCGACATGGCGGGCCTCCTTGCGCATGCCGAGTCGCGTCATCATCCGCGCCGACGCGGCGTTGCGGCCGTGGCACCGGCCGTAGACCCGGTGCAGCCCGAACTCGTCGAACCCCAAGGCCAGCACCGCGGTGGCGGCCTCCGTCGCCAACCCGCGACCGCGATGGTCGGGGTGGAAGACGAACCCGAGTTCGGCGGTACGGTCGAGCTGGCTGCGCCACACCAACTCCACGATCCCGATCACTCCGGCGTCGGTGACCGCGGCCACCGTCAGGCAGTCACCCTCCGCGCGCCACGCGTCCTCGCCCGCCAGGGCGAGCACCGACACCCGCGACTGCTCACGTGTACGCGGCTCCGCGCCGAGCATCCAGCGCACGACGTCGGGTCGACGCTGAAACGCGTACACGTCGTCGAGGTCGTCGATCGTGACCGGACGCAGGGCGAGCCGTGCGGTGCGGATCGGGAAGGTCGGCTGGAACATCACGCGATCGTAGAGACCCGTGCGGAGCGCTCCGGTGCCGGCTGATCGGCGTCCGAACGCCGGGGCAGCAGCAGTGGGCTCACCAAGATCACCAGCCCGGCGACAGTGATCGCCGTGCGCGGGCTGGTGGCCTGCGCGAGCAGCCCACCGAGCGCGCTGAGGACGGCGATGGTGGCGCTGCTGCCGATCGACCAGGCAGACAGGGTGCGGACGATGCGATCCTTCGGAGTCTGTTCCAGGCGGTAGGTGGCGAGCACCGGGTTGTACAGGCTCATGCTGATGATGATCGCGAACTCGACGGCGATCACCGTGGCGAGACCGACCACGCCGGGCTGGACGAAGGCGAGGCCGATCAGCCAGATCGCGCGCACCGTGCCCACGGCGCGGATGATCCGGTGTTGGCCGTGGCGTGCCACCACCCGGCGGGCCAGGCGTGACCCGATGAGCCCGCCGACGCAGGGCACGGCGAAGGCGAGGCCGTATTGCCAGGGCGGAAAGCCCAGCTCGCCGAGCAGGAGCACTGCCAACAACGGCTCGGTGGCCATGATCAGCCCAGCGACGAGCAACTGGTTGAGGTAGAGCGCCCGCAGACCGGGGTGCGCCAGCAGGTGCCGCCAGCCGTCGAGCAGCTCACTGGCCCGGACCCAGCCAGCGCCGGTGCGTTGGGGGTGGTCGTCGGGGTCGCGAATGGCGCTGAGGCCCAGCGCGGAGAGCAGGTAGCTGAGCGCGTCGGCCACGACGGTGACGACCGGCCCGAAGAGTCCCACCGCGGCACCGCCCAGCGGCGGCCCGAGCGCGATCGAACTCCAGGTCGTCGACTCGAACCGGGCGTTCGCCACCAGCAGGTCGTCCGGCCGCACGAGGGCCTTGAGGAACGCGCCGCTGGCCGCGTTGAAGGCGATCTTGGCGGTGGCGAGCACGGCCGAGACGACCAGCAACTGCCCGAAGCTGAGCCGACCCAGCGCGTACGCGACGGGGACCGTCAGCAGGACCGCGAACCGGGCCAGGTCCATCGCGATCATTACCCGCCGCTTGCGGTGGAACTCCACCCACGGCCCGAGCGGCAACGCGATCAGCGCCCCCACGGCCGGCCCCAGCGCGGCCAACATGGACACCTGGGCGGGGCTGGCCTGCAACACCAGCACGGCGATCAACGGCAACGCCCCGAAACCCAGCCCCGAGCCGTAGGCGCTGACCGCGTACGACGCCCACAACCAGCCGAACCGCCGGCCGAGGGATCGGCTCGTGGACAACCCACACCTCCCGCTCCCGACAACCCGCCGTTGACCACCGCGATCACAGCAAGCCCAGTGACGAGGGATCAAACAACCCGGTGAGCGGCGAGCCACAACCAGAGGTTGTGTCAGTAGGGTTGCCGGGTGAATCTCGACGCCGTCCGCACCTTCGTCGCCGCCGTCGACGCCGGCCAGTTCCAGGACGCCGCCGCGGCGCTGTCGATCACCCAGCAGGCCGTCTCCAAGCGCATCGCGGCACTGGAGAAGGACCTCGGGGTACGGCTGTTCACCCGCACCGCGCGCGGCACCCACCTCACCGTCGACGGTCAGACCTTCCTGCCGCACGCCCGTGAACTGCTCCGGGTGGAGGCGCGCGCCGACGCCTCCGTACGCCCGGGCCGACGGGCACTGCGCGTCGACGTGCACAGCCGACGGATCGCACCAGCGGTGCTGTTGCAGGACTTCCACCGCGCGCATCCCCGCATCGAGCTCGACGTCGTCACCCTCGACGCCGACGTCCACGCCGCGATGGCCGCCGTCGAGGCGGGGACGGTCGACGCCACCTTCCACGCCGTCACCGTCGCCGCGCGTCACCTGCCCGCCGCGATCAGGACCACCCGCGTGATCGACGAGTACCACGAACTGCTCGTCGGCCCCCGCCACGCGCTCGCCAACGCCCGCGCCGTCACGCCCGCGCAACTGGCCGAGCACCGCATCTGGATGCCCGGCATGGCCCCCGGCACCGAATGGGCCGACTACTACGACGAACTCGCCGCCGCGTTCGGTCTCACCATCGACCTGGTCGGGCCGGTCTTCGGCAACGAGGCGCTGCTGGCCGAGATCGCCGACTCCGCGGAGCTGGCAACCCTCGCTGGCGAGCGCACCCGGTACCTGTGGCCGGACAGCTACGACCTGCGGCGCGTACCGGTGCGTGGCCCGGCGCCCGTCTACCCCATGTCAATCATCTGGCGCGACGACAACCCGCATCCCGCGCTGCGGGCACTGCGCGACTACCTCGCCTCCCGGCGGGTGCAGGCCCCCGACGTCGAGGTCTGGCTACCGCCCTGGGGTCAGTGACCGGCGCGCTACGGCGTTCGTTGACACCTGCCGCCCTCCCCTGTCAGACTCACCTGACAGGGGGCGTCAGAGGAATCTGACACCTTCATGGAGAAGGGAAACCAGGATGAGCGGCACCTCGCCGACCGGTGACGAACTCGTGTCGTTGCTGGCCGCACTGGCCAGCCCGCATCGGCTGCGAATCCTGGCCGCCGTGGCCCGGCAGCGGACCTACGTCAGCGAGTTGGCCCGGCAGCTGCAGATGAACCGGCCGCTGCTCTACATGCACCTGCAGAAATTGGAAGCGGCCGGCCTGGTGACCGGTGAGCTGGTGACCGCACCGGACGGCAGCTCGGTGAAGTACGTCCAGGCGGTGCCGTTCACGGTGTCCCTGGATCTGGACGCGATCGCACTGGCCGCACAGAACCTGACCGGCTCGGGGCCGGCCGCAGAACAGGAGAAGTGAGCAATGACCCATCAGGTCGCGTTGGACATCGCACAGACCTCCACCATCGCCGCGGCGGTGATCGTGACGGCGATGATCGTGGTCGCCGGTCTCATCGGGACGGGCATCTACCGCGCCCGGTACGCGGCGGCTCGGGAGGAGGGCTACCGGGTGCTGGCCGAACGCAGCGCCACCGGCGCCCAGGCCACGGCGGACGAGATCAAGGGCGTGCGGGACGAGCTCGGCGAGGTTCGGCAGCGCCTGGCCGCGCTCGAGAAGCTGCTGAGCCAGATCGGCTGACGGCCCACCGACGGGGAGGACGCGCCACATGAGCACCTGGAATGACGCGCTGACGCGGGTCCGACGGCTCGTCGCCGTGGCGGGCTGCCTGATGGTGACAGCCGCGGGGCTGGCCGCCCCGGTCATGGCCAGCCCCGCGGCTGTCGACGACCTCGCCGCTGGCGAACGCTACCTGCGCGCGTACCTGAAGCAGATCAAGGCACCGGGGCTGGCGTACGCGGTCATTCGCGGCGACGAGGTCCTCCAGCGAGGCGCATGGGGCGTCGACGGTGACGGCCGACCGATCACCACGCAGACCCCGTTCCTGCTCGGGTCCACCAGCAAGTCGTTCACCGCGCTGGCGGTGGCGCAACTGGTCGAGGCCGAACGGATCGACCTCGACACCACCGCCTCCACGTACCTCCCGTGGCTGCGCCTGGGCGACGCGGACACCGCCCGGACGGTCACCGTCCGCCAACTGCTGACCCACACCAGCGGCCTGCCGCAGGTGTGGAGCACCGACCTGACCGACCGCTACGACAACCGCCCCGGCGCGCTGGCCCGCTCGGTACGGGACCTGGCCAGCGTGCGGCCCACCACCGCCGTCGGACAGACGTATCAGTACAGCGACGCCAACTACATGATCCTCGGCGCGCTCGTCGAGGACGTCACCGGCGACACCTTCGGCGGCTACCTGCGCCGTCACGTGCTGGACCCGCTCCAGATGACGCACTCCGCGGCGACCGCCGACGAGGCCCGCGCCGTCGGCATCCCGCCCGGTCACCGGTACTACTTCGGCCAGCCGCAGCGCTTCGCCGCGCCGTTCGACACCGCCGGAGTGCCCTACGGCTTCCTCGCCGCCAGTCTCGACGACCTGTCCCACTACGCCATCGCGCAGCTCGCCGATGGCCGCTACGGCGACACCCGGATCCTCGGACCGCAGGGCACGCGACAGCTGCACACCGGCACCGTGGCCACCGGTCACGGCACCTACGGGTTCGGGTGGAAGAACAGCACCCTGGACGGCGTCGGCGCCCGCATCGTCTGGCACGCCGGCGCGACCCCGGACTTCTTCACCCATATCGTGCTGGCACCCGACTCGAACCTCGCCGTGATCATCATGACCAACCTCTACGGCCTGCACATGGACGCGCCACTGAGCGCCGGGGCGTTCAACCTCACCCGCATCCTGCACGGCGGCACGCCCGCGACCGCCACCGAAGATCCGATGCAGGTCTGGGCTCTGGTCGGCCTGCTCGGGGTCGCCGCGGTGCTGCTCGCCCTGCTGGCCTGGTCCTGGGCCCGCGTCCTGCACGGGCGCCGGAGCGACCGCGTTCCGCCGGTGCGTTCCCGTGGCCGGACGATCGCCGCCACCACCGCCTGGATCGGTGCCTGCGCGTTGGTGGCCGTCGGCGTCGCCTGGCAGGTGCCGGCCTTCTGGGAGGGTGCCGGGCTGGCCAAACTCCAGTTGTGGGCACCGGACGTCGGTCACGGTATCCGCGTCGTGGTCGTCCTGGCCGCCGCACTCGCGCTGACCCGGCTGGGCCTGGGCGTGCACGCCATGGTCACCGTCCGCCGACCGACCTCGCCCCCGGCGCGAGCACGCGACCGGGCCGTCGACGTTGACCAGCCCGCCGTCCCTCGTGGTGCCGACACCATCCCTGCCAATCACCGCTGGTAGTTGCGGTGGCCCGGCACTACGTTTAACGTGTTGGTTAAGTGACTGGAGGCTCTGGTGTCTGGCAGCGATCAACTCAGCGCGGTGTTCTCGGCGCTCGCCGACCCGACTCGACGGGCGATCCTCGCCGAGCTGGCCGACCGCGACGCCACGGTCACCGAGCTCACCGCTCCGCTCCCGATCTCGATGCCGGCGGTGTCACGGCACCTGAAGGCGCTTGAACGCGCCGGGCTCATCTCCCGCACCCGGTCGGGAAAGTTGCGGATGAGTCGCATCGAGGCCGCCCCGCTGCGCGAAGCGGCCGAGTGGATCGAGCGCTACCGGCGGTTCTGGGACACGTCCCTCACCCGCCTCGACGCCCACCTCGCGGCCGTACAGGCCGCCGACCGCCCAACGGACCGAACGGCCCACGGCCCGGCGATCCCCGACAGGGAATCCCCGAGCAAGGCTCACGACAAGGAGAATTGATGGACAGCGACAAGCCGCCGATCGTCATCTCGCGCGTGGTCAACGCGCCACGGGAGCTGGTCTATCGAGCTTTCACCGACCCGGAGCACCTGGCGGCATGGTGGGGGCCGATCGGCAACTCACTACCCCGCGACGAGATGGACTTCGACGTCCGGCCTGGCGGCTACCAGCGGTGGACCGAGGTCTTCCCGACCCAACCCGGCCTGCGAGTCGAGGTCCACATCGATCTCACCGACGTCGTCGACGGCGAACTGATCGACGGCATCGCGCACGTCACCGGGCAACTCCCGGAGGGCATCGCGCCGCACGAGACGAGGATGCGGGTCGAGTTCCACGACGACGCCGACGGACGGACTCGACTCGAGATCCGTCAGTGGCTCCCCGAGCAGTTGTCCGCTCCCGCCAACCAGGGTTGGAACGAGGCCTTCTCCAAACTGGACGCGACACTCAGCAATGCCCAACCCGTCGCCATCGAGGTGTAGCGCCATGGCAAAGCTGATCTACGTGACCAACGTGTCCCTCGACGGTTACATCGAGGACGAACACGGCAGATTCGACTGGACCCCACCCGAGGACGACTACCTCACGTTCATCACCGACCTGGTTCGGCCCGCGGGCACCTACCTCTACGGTCGGCGCCTGTACGAGTCGATGGCTGTCTGGGAGACCGAGCCCGCTCTCGCCGCACAATCGAAGCTCACTGCCGACTTCGCCGACGTCTGGCAGGCAGCGGACAAGGTCGTCTACTCCACCACGCTGGACGCGACCTCGACCGCCAGGACCCGGCTCGAAAGGGGCTTCGACCCCGCCTCGGTACGCGCCATGAAAGCCTCGGCCACCAGCGACCTCACCATCGGGGGCGCACACCTCGCGGCGCAGGCATTCCAGGCCGGGCTGGTCGACGAGTGCCACCTGCTGATCCACCCCATCCTCACCGGCGGAGGCAAGCCCGGTCTGCCCAGCGGCACCCGCCTCGACCTGGAGCTGCTGAGCAATCACCGATTTGGCAACGGTGTGGCGTCCCTGCACTACCGCATCCGCACCTGAGACGGTCGTCGGCGTCACCGGCGTTCTTCGGGGGTCGGTGACGCCGCCCCTGCCGCCGAGCAGCCACGATCACAGCAATCGGCCGAAGGGGCGTCTCGGTCAGGGGTTGATCAGTCTCCAGTCTCCTTCGGAGACGACCTCAACGCTGCCATCAACCACCTTGATCGCGGTGTTGTCGTCGACGGCGTAGGTCGGGACCGGGATCCCGGACGCCCACTTCTGGATGTGGGACAGCTCGGTGTCCTCCATGTCCGGATGATTGAGGTGAGGGTAGAGCGTGAAATCCACCAACCCCAGCGCCCGGTCGGCATCCTGCGCCCTGTCGCTGCCGTCGGGGACGAATTGACTGTCGAACTCGGCGTCGCAGTTGTACGGGGTGACCGCGATGCTGCCGGCGCTGACCCCCACATAGACCGTGTCACTCAGCGACGGCAGGAGGTCGGCCAGGCCCGACTGGCGTAGCCAGTAGGTCAGGTACAGCACATCGCCGCCCCAGACCAGGAGGGCATCGGCCTCACGGACCGCCGGGACCCAGTTCTCTTCTCGGATGCTCGGCAGCGCGGTGAGCTCCAACAACCCCAGCGACTTCCAACCCAGCTGGCACAGCGGGATGTCGGGTTGGCCGTGAATCGCCTTCCACGCCTTCTCGGCTCCGCCGGGAAAGGGGTAGACACCGGTAGGAACGAATAGAGCCGTGGCCTCAGCGAGCGGCTTGCCCAACAGGTCGACCAGCGCGTCGGAGATGCTCGGGTTGCTGATGCCCCCCGACGTGAGAAGAAACTTCATGCCATCCGCTCTCCTGAAGCCACCGAATGACGGCGATCATGGTGCCCATGAGAACCAGCGTCCCGGCTCGCTGACCCGAGCGACACATCGCTGGATCATCCGTCGGCAGCCGTCCAAGCGTCAACTGCCTCGGCCTGCGCGACGACCTCCACGAGGACCGGTCGGGTCACATCCTCGTTGTCGATGACGACGTCCGCGCGTTCGTGAGGCGCGCAGGCGGCGAAGTACAGCCGCTGCCCGCGGACGTAGCGGCCGAGGCTGGGATGCTCGGGATCCGGATGCGAACCGTCGCGCCGGGCCATCCGTGCGACGGTGACCGCGAACGGCGCGTCAACGAAGACGGAGAAGTCCCAGCACTCCACAAGCTCGTCACGGTGCAGGAACAGCCCATCGACGATGAGTACCGTGCCGGGCGCCGCGGTCCGCCACTCACGATCCAGGATTTCGTCTGTCCGAAGATCATGGGCGGCGGGACGGTAACGACGAGAGCCCCCGGACCGAACGGCTCCAGCACGTTGTGGACGAGGGCTTCGTAGTCGTAACTGTCGAGCCAGAAGCCTTCCGGCGAATCCCGGCCACGGCGATGCCGCACAGCCCGACGGTGATGAAAGTCGTCCGCCGACACGTGCACGACAGGACGTTTCCGGTCGCTCAGCAACGCGGCCAACTCTCCGGCGAATGTGGACTTACCCACCCCATCGACCCCGTCAACGGCCACCCGTACGCACCGCGACGCGGGGAACGTCGGCACCAGGTCAGCGACATGGTCGAGCAACTGCCGCCGTACGACGCTCACGCCGTTCCTCCATCCCTTGATCGCGTCGCTGCCGTACGGCCCGGGTACCAGCAGATCGAAATGTCGGAGCACTGACCTAGCCTGGTGAGATGCTGTCGCAGGTGAAAGGCTTGTCCCGACATTTCACCGAGGAGAGTCTGCGGGCTCACCTCATCGATCGTTCGGTTCGTCGAGACGACGGCTGTCTGATTGTCTGCGGCTACGGTAGCCAGCGGGGCGTGTACCAGAAGGTCGCCGGAAGGGCTTGGGCTCACATCACGGCCTACGTTGTCTTCGTGGGCGGCTACGACCCGAGTTTGGACGTGCACCACCTTTGTGGCGTCCCGGACTGCATCGAACCTACTCATCTGCAGCAGGTGACACACGCCGAGAACTGCCGCAACCGCGCCCAGCAGCCGCGCTGCCACCACGGGCACGAGCGCGAAATCGATCCCGCGAGTGGCCGATACCGCAAGGTATGTCGTGTGTGCAACAGCGAGGCCCAGAAGAGGTGGCGCGTCCGCCAGGCCGCAGAGGTTGCCGCAGCACGGGCGACCTACGGGCGACAGGTGGACTGAGTCGTACGGCCGCCGTCTCCGGTCCCTCTCGGCCGCCGAGTTCACTGAACTGACAGCGCGATCAAGGATTACGGGCGTTGCGACGCATCGTCTACGCCACCCGCTATCTGGCCGACGAGACCTACCGGCGCCGGATCGCCCGGCAGCTGAAGAAGGCCGGGGCCACAACCTGCGCGCGGCGATGAGTTGCTCGCCGAGGGTGGTTACCCGGCTTGGGCCATGGACACGGACGGGCCCGCTCGGAGCACGTGAGCAGGCCGCCAGAGTCGCACGGAATGGTCACTACAACATCCTGATTCTTTACGCACAAGAACTGTCATTATGGTGCATGCACGTTTCGTACCTTTTGTCCCAGACAATTACCGGATTCTTATTAACGACAATCCAATAATCTCCCAATTGGACTGTGGACCCTCGCTTCGGTCCAGCTCGGGAACGCGGTGGCGTTACGGCCCTTACGCGCTGAGGATGTCGGCATGGATGACCACAGCCCGAACGCGGCCGACGAGCAGGAGGAAGCGCTGCCCGGCGGCAACATGGGGGGTGCGACACGGGTCGGTGCCACTGTTCGGCGCGGTCATGGGGCATGGAGCCCGACAGTTCAGCGCCTACTACGACACCTACGGGAGCGCGGGGTCACCTGGGTTCCGCAACCGCTCGGGACCGATGAGCACGGACGCGACAGCGTCTCCTACCTGCCGGGCATCGTGCCGCAGTACCCGTTGCCGCACTGGATCTGGAGCGACGGCATCCTCGCCGATGCAGGTCTGCACCTCGCACAACTTCACGAGGTCAGTGCCAGCTTCGACACCGTCGGCGGAGTGTGGCAGCTTCCGGTGCGACAGCCAGCTGAGGTCATCTGTCACAACGACTTCGCGCCCTACAACATGGTCTTCACCGACCGGCGGCTCACCGGAATCATCGACTGGGACACGGCC
This sequence comes from Micromonospora sp. NPDC005205, assembly GCF_040608275.1. Lineage (NCBI taxonomy): Bacteria > Bacillati > Actinomycetota > Actinomycetes > Micromonosporales > Micromonosporaceae > Micromonospora > Micromonospora sp. NPDC005205. The sequence goes on along the minus strand of NZ_JBEXHV010000008.1, from coordinate 188,428 downwards.
TCGCCCGGTCCCCGGTCGTGGGATCTGGCCTACCTCGCCTATCGGCTGGTGCCGCTGGCCCACCCCGACAACGGCGACGCGATCGACAGTGACCTGGCCGAGCGGGCACGTCGGCTGCGGATGCTCTGCGACGCCTACGGCTCGGGGCAAAACCCTGCCCACATCCTCCAGGCCGCGGTCCACCGACTACACGACCTCGCCGCATTCACCGAGGCGCGGGCTGATCAGGGCCAGGAGGACATTCGCGGTCACGTCGGGCTCTACCAACGCGACGCGATGTGGATCACCGCGCACCTCCTTCGGAGGTGAGTGCGGACAGAGAGCGCAGACGGACCAGTCCAGCTTGCGCTGCATCGGCCGTTCAGTCGTTCGCGGCCGATGATCGGCTATTTCCATGTGCGTGTGCCTCCTCCCGACGGCTACGAAGTACGGGTGACCAACGAGGTAACTGTTCCCCTGCTGCCCTGCGCGTCCATCGACGACATCGTCGCCTTCTACGAGGTGCTCGGTTTCCACACCACCTACCAGCAGCGCAAACCCAACCCGTGCGTGGGGTTGCAACGCGAAGATCTACAGTTGCAGTTCTTCGAGATCGCGGGGTTCGATCCGGCGCAGTCCTACGGTTCGTGTCTCGTGCTGACCTCGGACACGGGGCAGCTGTACCGGGCTTTCGCGGCGGGAATGCGCGCCGCGTACGGCAAGGTGTTGGTCTCCGGGACGCCCCGGATGACCCGGCCCCGCGCGCGGAAGAACGCCGACGGGCTGAGCGGCTTCAGCGTCATCGATCCAGGCGGCAACTGGATCCGCGTCTTCCAGAACGCCTCGGTCTCCCCCGCGTCGGCGCCGACTGGGCGGCTGGGCAAAGCGTTGGCGAACGCCGTCGTGCAGGCCGACTCCCGAGGGGACGCCCGGCAGGCGGCTCGGATTCTTGACAGTGCGCTGGGCCATCCCGATACAGATGACGACCCGGTCGCATTGGTGGAGGTGCTCGTGTACCGCGCCGAGGTCGCGATGGTCCTGAACGATCCGGCCACGGCGATCGAGATGCTCACCCGTGTTGACAGTGTCGCGTTGAGCGCGGACCAGGCCACACGGGCTGCGGCTGCGTATGAGGCTGCTACCGACCTTGCGGCAGCGCTGTCCTAGGTGTCGCATCCAACCGACACGCGCCGCGTCGGTGATTGCCCCCAGGCCGGTCAGAAGAACAGGATCTCGTCCACGTGCCTTCGATCAGGGTCGGAGCCAGCGATCGAACCAGGAGCGGGTCCGGCGCAGAACGTCGAGTTGGTGGTGGCGTTCCCGGATCGAGTGGCCCTCTCTCGGGTAGATCACGAACTCGTGCTCGACGTCGAAGTGGCGTAGCGCCCGGTGCAGGTACACGGCCTGTCCGAGGGGGACGTTGGTGTCCTCGGCACCGTGCAGGATGAGCACCGGCGTGCTGATGTTGCTGGCGAAGGAGATCGGGCTGACCGCGTCGTGTGGGTGGGGGCCGATGCCGGACCAGCCGGTGCTGCCGCCGAGCGCGGCTTCGAACTGGCCGTTCTCCCCGGTCGCGGCGAGCATGCCCCAGTCGATGATGCCGGCGCCGACCAGCGCGGCGCGGAAGCGGTCGGTCTGGCCGACGGCCCAGGCGGACATGAAGCCGCCGTGGCTCCAGCCGGCGATGCCCAGCCGGTCAGGGTCAGCGATGCCCTCGGCGATGAGCAGGTCGATACCGGTCAGGATGTCTGTCCACTCCTGCTGGCCGACCCGGCCGGCGACGCTGGCGGCGAACTGATGACCATGGCCCTGGCCGCCGCGCGGGTTGGGCAGCAACACCGCGTAGCCGGCGGCGGCCAGCCATTGCGCGCTGGGGAACCAGAACAACTGGCAACGATCGGCGTAGCGGTCGTACGGGCCTCCGTGCACGATCGTGACCAGCGGGAACGGACCTTCCGACACGGTTTTACCGACCGGCAGTACGAGCAGGCCGTCCAGGTCGAGGCCGTCGGCGGCGCGGTAGGCCAGCGGTCGTTGCGTGCCGAGTGCGACGGCATCCAGTTCCGGTCGGGTGTTGGTGATTCTGCGCAGCGGCCCGGTGGGCGCTCCGATGTGAACATTCGCGGGCTGATAGCGGGTGCCGGTGAGCACAGCGATCTCGTCGCCGGCAGGGGTGGCGGTGAGATTGTCGAGACGTCCGGGGTGATGCGACAGGGTCGTGAGGTCGGTGAGGTCGAGCCTGGCCAGTGTCGTGTTCAGGCCGTCGGCGAACACCACCAGCGGGGCGGCGTCGGTCTGGCACAGTTCGGTGGGGCACATCGTGAGGCCAGCGGTGCGGTTGCGCAGGACACGGGTCTCCATGGCCAGGTCGAACACGGCGGTGCCGGCCTGCAGAAGCGGTGGGGTGAGCGCGAGGTAACCGAGGTGCCAACTGTCCTGGCCCGGCCACCAGGCCAGAGACCGTGCGTCGACCTCGACCGGTCCGAGGTTCTCCGCGGTCCCGGTCGTGGGGTCGAACAGGTGCAGTTGGCCTGTTCGCGGGCCGTGGTCGCTGTCGGCGCTGGCCCACGTCAACACCGCAATTGGGCCGCCGTCGGGACGTTGGCGCAGTTCCACGACGTGTCGGTCACCGAACACCTTCGGCGTGGTGACCTGGCCGGTGCGCAGGTCGAGCAGGCGCAACCGGGCGCGTGGTTCGCGCTCGCCGACGACGATGGCGTCGTCGCGGTCGCGGGTACGGCGAGTGTCCTGCTCGGTGGGTTCGTCCTCGGTGAGCAGAGCGACCAGGTTGGGGTCGGCGAGCGGCAGGTGGTCGATGACGCCGCCGCGCCAGCTGGTCAACGTGGTCACCATGCCGTCGGCGAGGGTGAGCCTGTGTAGTTGCGACATGCCGCGTTCGGCGCGGTCGGAGAGGAAGAACAGCGTCTCTGAGTCGGCCGACCAGCGCGGCTGGGACTCGGTTGCCGTGTCGTCGATCGCCCGGCGCGGCGCGACACCGGAATCGGTGTGTACGAGCCAGAGTTCGGTGTCGAGGTGGTCACCGGTGCGACAGCTGGGAGCGAGGACGTAGCAGAGCAGGCGCCCGTTCGGGGCGAGTGCCGGGGTCTGCGGGGCACGACCATCGACCACGAGTTCGGCGGTGAGACCCATCATGCGACGAGTCTGCCAGCATCCACGAAACACCATGCGACCGATCCGGTGCTGGATCGACGCACTGGCGAGGCATGATGTCGCCATGGACGCTCGCGGCTTGCTAGCCATGGCGCGAGCGGGAACGGCTCGCCGCCGTCCTGGCCCGGCGTCCGCCGCCGGGGCGAGTAGGTGTCGGAGCAGCGTGACCTGATGTTCTCAGTAGAGGAACGCGACCGGATCCAGCGGCGGCTGCTACATCTTGCGGAACAAGACCCCGGTGTGGTCGCCGCCGCGATCACCGGCTCCCACGCCACGAACGATGAGGATCGCTGGTCGGACATCGATCTGGCCTTCGGGGTCAGTGACCCGCTCGACGCCGTCATGCGTCGATGGACGCGACAGATGTATCAGGACTTCGCGGCGGTCCACCACTGGGACCTGGCGGCCGGGTCCGCGATCTACCGGGTGTTCCTGCTGCCTCACTGCCTGGAAGTCGACCTCTCCTTCACCCTCGAAGGCGAGTTCGGGCCGCGAGGCCCGAGTTGGCGACTCATGTTCGGGCGTTGCACACCATCCCGGGCCCCCGCGTCGAGCGGCCACGACGGCACGGCCGGCCTGGCATGGCACCACGCGCTGCACGCACGGATCAGCATCGAACGAGGCAGATTCTGGCAGGCGGAGCATTGGGTCAGCGCCATGCGGACCCAGACAATCGCACTCGCCTGCCAGCGTCTGGGCCACCCCACCAGCTACGCCAAAGGCGCTCACCTACTGCCCTCCGACATCACCGGCCCGCTCGAAACGACATTGGTCCGTTCCACTGACGAGGCCGAGTTACGCCGTGCGCTCTCGGCGGCCGTGACGGCCCTGACCGCGGAACTCACCCGTACGGACCCGACGCTGGCCGATCGGTTACGCCCGGTTCTCACCGAACTCGCCGCGATCGATCGCCCGCCGTCGACGGGACCGGATGACGGCGGGTGTTGACCGAGCCGATGGTCACGATGGTAGGTGTGCCCCAGGCCCGGGCAGCAGATCGATGTCCGTAGCCCGCATGGGCTGTTCGCACTCCGAGCACCGTAGTTCGACGTGACTGATCTCGCCGCAGGCGTGGTGACGGTAGAGCACCGGCGGGCCGGCGTCGCCCGCCGTCCACCGGTCACCCCAGCGCACCATGACGAGCAGCAGATCGCACAGCTCCCGGCCCTTGTCGGTGAGCAGGTATTCGTGTCGGACCGGCCGGGTCGAGTATTCACGCTGGGTCAGGACGCCCTGTCCGACCAGCCAGTTCAGCCGCTCGGCGAGCACCTTGCGGGAGATGCCGAGCCCCCGCTGGAGTTGCTCGAAGCGGTGTGTGCCGGCGTAGACGTCCCGCAGGATCAGCGGAGACCACGGCTCACCGATGACGTCGAGGGTGCGGGCGATCGAGCACGCCATGGCGCCGAACTGCGTTCGCTGCATGACGCCACGATACGCAAGGTGGTTCCTTCAGGGAACTGACTCTGTTAGCGTCACATCAGTCCATCTCTTTAAGGAACGGACTGGTCTGTGCCCCCTCCACACGTGCATGGAAGCCGAAAAGAGGCCCGCATGAACCATCCGCCGGTCGTGCCGACCAGGGACTGGCAAGACGCAGTGAACGCCTTGCGCGTCCGCGAAAAGGCACTCACCCGTCAGCTCGACGCAGTGGCCGCGGCGCGCCGCCGGCTGCCGATGACGCCGGTCGAGCAGGACTACGTGTTCGAGGGCCCGTCCGGGCCTGCCAGTTTGACCGATTTGTTCGAAGGCCGCCGTCAGCTCATCGTCTACACCTTCATGTGGCACGGCGTCGACGCTGTCTGCTCCGGCTGCTCGCTGTTCACCGACAACGTCGGACACCCGGCCCACCTCAACGCCCGCGACGTCACCCTGGCGTTGACGTCCCATGGCCCGCTGGACGACCTGCTGGCGTTGCGGCGGCGGATGGGTTGGGCCCTGCCCTGGTACTCGTCGCTGAACAACAGCTTCAACGCCGACATGGGAACCGGTGACGGGTTCGCGCTGAACGTCTTCCTCCGCGCCGACGACCGGATCTTCCGCACCTACACCACCACCTCCCGCGGCGTGGAACGGCTCGGGAGTAACTGGTCCTTTCTCGACCTGACACCGTACGGCCGACAGGAGACCTGGGAGGACTCGCCGGAAGGCTGGCCGCAGACCCAGCCGTACCAGTGGTGGCGGCTGCACGACGAGTACGACACGACAGAGGATCCGTCATGACAGTCGACACTCGTTGGCGGTTCAACCGCACCTGAGTGACCGGGCGCGGGGCGATCCAGCAGAAAGTCGCCCCGCGCCCGTTCGCCGCTGGTTGGTCCGGCCCGCAGCCTCGACGACGAGGCCGCCGGCCTGAGATCAGTGGGCGGGCTCGCCGAACCAGCGGGAGAGGTGCTCGTCCAGATCCTGCTGGTCGTCACCGACCCAGGCGACGTGCCCGTCGGGGCGAAGCAGGACACCGGGGACGTCCAGTGCCGCGGTCGGATCGGCCAGGTGATCGACCCGGTCTGACCAGCTGCCGACGGTCAGGCTTTCGGTACGGTCCAGCAGCAGGCCCCGGCCGTGGTGCAGCAGACCGTAGAGGTTGCCCCGCTTCACGGCGATGTCGGGCAGGCGGCGACCGAGCAGGTCGGGGCCCGCGCCGAAGTCGTAACGGATGCCGATGGCGGTGATCTTCCCCAGCAGATGGAGGTTCACCTCGTCGAAGTCCATCAACTCGATGAGCAGCCTCCGCACCGCCTGTGCGCCCGATTCGGTGGACAGCAACTCCGTCTGGGCTCGGGTGTTGTCCAACACCGCTTCGGCGACGGGGCGACGTTCGGCCTGGTAGGTGTCCAGCAGTGCCTCCGGCGCCCAGCCGCGGATCCGCGCGGCCAGTTTCCAGCCGAGGTTGACTGCGTCCTGAACGCCCAGGTTGAGGCCCTGTCCGCCGATGGGCGGATGGATGTGCGCCGCGTCGCCGGCCAGCAGCACCCGTCCGACCCGATACCTGTCGGCCAGCCGGGTGGCGTCGCCGAAGCGGGACAACCAGCGCGGGGAGTGCACGCCGAAGTCCGATCCGGCGACGGCGCGCAACTGGCGCTTGAAGTCGTCGAGGGTGGGCGGTTCGGCGCGGTCGCTGACCCCGGCGGCGGGCACCAGGACGCTGTAGACCCCGACGCCGGCCGGCCGGAGCCAGAATCGCTGATGGGTCTCGCGGACCTTGGCCACCGTGACGGCGAGCTCCTCCTGCGGGACGCCCACTTCCATCTCGCCCATCAGGCTCTCGGTCCGGGCGGGCTCGCCGGGAAAGCCGACGCCGAGCAGTTTGCGCACCGTGCTGCGCCCGCCGTCACAACCGACGAGATAGCGCGACCGCAGCTGTTTCCCGTCGGCCAGTTCGACGGTCACACCCTCGTCGTCCTGCGTGAGGCCGGCGACCGCGCAACCGCGTCGGACCTGCGCGCCCAGTGCGATGGCGTGTTCTTCGAGCAGACGTTCGATGACCGGCTGCGGGATACCCAGGAGGTAGGCGTACCGGGGATCCAGGCCCTCGGGTGCGGGCTTGGGGATGGCGGCGAAGAAGGCGCTGGCCGGCCGCCGCCGCCCGTGCGGGAGGATGCGGTCCAGCAGCCCGCGCATCGCCATCAGCTCCAGACTGCGGATGTGCAGGCTGACGATCCGGACGGCCGACGTCGGCTCGGTCTCCTTCTCCAGAACGAGGACCCGCACGTCGTGCAGTCGTAGTTCGGCGGCGAGCATGGCACCGGTCGGCCCGCAGCCGGCGATGATCACGTCGTACGTGCGATCGGTCGTCGGTGACGTGGTGGAGAGTTGCACAGGTATTGCCTTTCGGGAGTGCCGTGTTGGCAAGGCGCTCCCGGCGAAACCTACGTCAATCGCCCGACCGTGACGGCAAGGGGGAGCACCCACATCGCTGCAACGTTCATGGGTCTCACCTCCTCAGGCGGTGTCGCGGTCACCTGCAAGCTATCTCCCCCAGCGCGATCCCGTCGAGCTCTTTCCCCGCCACGTGATCACGGGGTCGGGTGGGTCAGCGATCGGTGGAGCCACTCGGCCATCAGCGCGCGTTCGGCGTCGGTGAGCCCCGGGAGGTCGGGCAGCACCGTCGCGAAGGTCACCGCGACGGCCTTCGCGGTGGTGTCGGGTGTCGCTGGAGTTGTCGCCAGGATGCCGGAGAGCACGGTCTCGAGCATGGCCTCCCCCAGACCGAGGTCTCGCTGGTCCGGGGGCATTCCCAGCAGCGTGAGGATGGTTCCGTTGCCCGCAGAGTGGATCATCAGCAGTGCGCGTTCCTCGTCGACCCGGAGCAGGCCGGCTGCGGCGAGTCGCCGGACGCGGCGACGTAGCACGTCGAGGCCGGCGACTGTTGCCGGCGAGGGTGCGCCGCTCCCCCGCGTGGCGATCAGCGCGTACAGCTCGGGGTTTGTCAGGCCGAACTCCACGTGCAGGCGCCATCCGGCGCGTAGATCTGTTACGGGGTCGCCCGTCGCGGCGTCGGCGGCGACCGATTTGCCGCTGACGTAGGCCGCCATGACGTGCTCGGCGACGGCGTCGATGAGGCCGTCCTTGTCGCCGAACAGGCGATAGATGGTCGGCGCCTGGACGCCAGCGGCCTGGGCGACGGCGCGCGTCGTCACCGCGTTCGCGCCCTTCTCCCGCAGCAGTTGGGTCGCTGCCGCGACGATGCCCGCACGGACGTCGTCGCGGGTGTCCTGCGTCGTCACCATGAACCGATGCTAACAGCTTCTTGTTATCCCCGAATTATCGGTGCTAACGTCAGCAACGCAACGCCGATAACAAAGGAGCTCTCATCATGATCGTCGTCACCGGTGTCACTGGAAACCTCGGATCCCAGATCGTCGACCGGCTGCTCGACCGGCTGCCGGCCGACGCCGTGGGTGTGAGCGTGCGCGACGTCGACAGGGCCGCCGGCCTCGCCGAGCGGGGCGTACGGGTGCGCGCCGCGGACTTCACCGACCCGGCCACGCTGACGCACGCCTTCGAGGGTGCCGACAAGGTCCTCATCGTGTCCGCCGCGATCCGCGGCGCCGACGCGTTCGTCGCGAACCGCGCCGCCATCGACGCCGCCCGCGCCGCGGGAGCCAACCGGATCCTCTACACCAGCCACCAGGCCGCCTCCCGGGACTCGCTCTTCGCCGCCCAGCCGATCCACGCCGCCGCCGAGGAGCACCTGGCCGAACTGGGGGTTGCCTTCACCGCCCTGCGCAACGGGTTCTACGCGAGCACGCTCAGCCTCTCCATCGGCGCCGCGCTTGAGACCGGGCAACTTGTGGCGCCGGCGGACGGCCCGGTGTCCTGGACCGCGCACGCCGACCTGGCCGAGGCCGCCGCCGTCGCTCTCACCGAGGACGGCGTACTCGACGGGGTCACTGCACCGTTGACCGCCGCGGAGATGCTCGACCTCGAAGCGGTGGCCGCCATCCTCAGCGACATCACGGGCCGCACCGTCGAACGTGTCGTCGCTGATGACGACGAGTGGCGGGAGGCCGCCATCGCGCGAGGCATGCCCGCGGCTGCGGCCGACTTCACCCTCGGCATGTACCGCGCGGCGCGAGCGAAGGAGTTCGCCGTGACCGATCCGACGCTGGAGACGGTCATCGGCCACCGCCCGACACCCGTCCGCTCGGTGCTCGAGGCCATCGTCGCCCGGCGATGACGATCCCTCGAGCCGGTCAGCGCAGCATCGCCCGGGTCATGCGACGGGTGGCGACGTACATCGCGATCGAGCCGAACCCGACGAGGTACGCCACCGGGATCAGCAGCTCCCAGCCGACGTGACCCAAAGCGGGTTCTCGGACCAGCTCGATGCTGTGGTAAAGCGGTAGCGCCTGGATCACCGGCCGCACCGCCTCCGGGTAGACCGACAGGGGATAGAACGTCGTGGCGAACAGGTACATCGGCAGCATGAACAGCTGGATGTACTGGAAGTCGGGGAAATCGCGCAGGTACGTGGTGACGGCCAGTCCGCCGGCCGCGAACGCGTACGAGATCAGCAGCGACGCCGGCAGGGCCAGCAGCACCCAGGCCGACGTGACCAGCCCACCGACGGCCATGAGGGCGAGGAATCCGATCGACGTCAGCAGCCCGTTGATCATCGCGCTGGTCACCTCGCCGACGGCGATGTCGGTGACGGATAGCGGTGTCGGCAGGATCGCCTCGTAGGTCTTCTCCACCCTCATCCGGATGAACACACCGAAGCTCGTCTGGTTGAACGCCGTGTTCATCGCCGTGGTCGCCAGGATCGCCGGGGCCACGTAGGCGGCGTACGGGACATCGACGCCGGGGACCGTGCCGACGAGCACCCCGACGCCGACGCCGATCGACAGCAAATACAGGATCGGTTCGACGAGGGCGTTGAGCAGCGGCGTGACCGACCGGCGGTAGATCATGAAGTTGCGTTCGATGAGCGCCAGGGCCCGGCGTCTCGTCCAGGTGGGTACGGCGACGGTGGTCATGGTGCCTCCAGGAGGCTTCGGGCGTGGGCCGTCACGGATGCAACCGCCGGCGGTAGGTGACCCGGGCGACCAGGTAGCCGCCGATGGCGAGTGCCAGTAGGTAGCCGATGTGCACGGAGCTGCCGGCGACCGTCGCCGTACCGAGGCTGAGGGTGCGGCACAGCTCCACCCCGTGCCACAGCGGCAGCAGATAGGACACCGGTCGGATCCACTCGGGTAGCTGCGAGACCGCGAAGAACGTGCCGGAGAACATGTAGAGCGGCATGATGACGAAGCGGAACACCGTGTCGATGTGGCGCAGCTTGCGTACGCCGACCGCCCACGCGGCGGCTGGTGCCGCGAACGCGACCCCGGTCAGCGTCGCGCCGAGCAGGGCGCCGAGGGCCCACCATCCTCCGATCAACCCGAACGCGGCCATCACCACGATGAAGGCGCCGCTGGCGATGAGCACCCGGAAGGTGATGAAGAGCAGGTGCCCGGCGGCGAGTTGCTCGGGCCTCAGCGGCGTCGGTGTGGCGCTGCGGTAGGCCCCGAAGCCGGCAGCCCGGGCGACACCCGGGGCCCCTTCCAGGAACGCGTTCTGCATCGCGGCGGCGGCCAGCATGCCCGGGGCGAAGAACGCCGCGTACGAGACGCCGGCGATCTGGGCGGGCGCGTTGTCGTCGACCAGGGCGCCCAGCCCGGCGCCGATGCCGATGAGGAACAGCAAAGGGTTCAACACGTTGATCACGATCGAGCCCCGCCAGGTACGCCGGTAGCGGGTCAACCAGTACCCGAACACACGAAACACCAGTGGTTTCTCCTGCTACTCGATGAGCGATCGGCCGGTGAGCTTGAGGAACACGTCCTCCAACGTCGCGCGGCGGACCAGTGCGGTGAGCGGCGTGAGCGACATGGCGTGCACCGTGGCGAGGGCCGCCTCGCCGTCGGCGGTGTAGACGAGCACCCGGTCGGGGAGCAGTTCGACGCGGCCGTCGGTCTCGTTGCCGCCGGTGGCCAGCGCCGACATCCGCAGTTTCTCCGCCGCGGTGTCGCGTTCGTCGAGGCGGAAGCGGAGTTCGAGAACCTCGCGGGTGGCGTACCTGGTGATCAGTTCCCGGGGTGAGCCCTGCGCGACGATCCGGCCGTGGTCGACCACGATGATCCGGTCGCAGAGCTGCTCGGCCTCGTCCATGTAGTGCGTCGTGAGGATGAGCGTGACGCCCTGCTGTTTGAGCTGGAAAAGCCGGTCCCACAGAACGTGTCGGGCCTGCGGGTCGAGGCCGGTGGTCGGCTCGTCGAGCAGCAGGATGTCCGGTTCGTTGATCAGGGAGCGGGCGATGGTGAGCCGCCGCCGCATGCCGCCGGAGAGCGTCTCGACCTGGTCGCCGGCTTTCTCCTGCAGCTGGGCGAAGTCGAGCAGTCGGGTCGCGCGGTCGCGGATGACGGCCCGCGACAGGCCGAAGTATCGCCCGTAGATGTGCAGGTTCTCCCGCACGGTGAGTTCGTTGTCCAGGTAGTCGTCCTGCGTGACGACACCCAGCCTGGCCCGGATCTCCGGTCCCTGTCTCATCGGGTCCATGCCCAGCACGCGCAGGCTGCCCCCGCTGATCGGCGACGTGGCGGCGATCATCCGCATGGTGGTGGACTTGCCGGCGCCGTTGGGGCCGAGGAGCCCGAACGACTCACCCCGTTCAAGCGCGAAGTCGATGCCGTCGACAGCGCGGAACTCCGCAGTGGACCCGCGTGCTGGATAGACCTTCGTCAGATCTCTCGCTTCGACCAGCGCATGTTCGCTCACCCCGGCAGCCTAGGGAGAGTCGACAGTAGAGTGCAAGATCTGAGCAGTTCTTTGTAATTTCTAGACGTGGTCTGGATTTGACCCTCGACCGGGTCGAGGCTCGACCATCGGCGACATGACCGACCAGACGACCGCCGACCCGACCATGACCCGCATCGTCGAGGCCGTGCAGCTCGGCCAGAGCGGCGCACCTGCCCGAGCACGTGAGCTGCTCACCGCGTTGTGGGACGAGCTCGGCCCCACCGGTGACGCCCTGCACCGCTGCACCCTGGCGCACTACCTCGCCGATCTGCAGGACACCACCGAGGCGGAGCTTGCCTGGGACGAACGCGCCCTGGCCGCCGTTTCCGACCTGACCGACGAACGCGCTCAGCGGTATCTGTCCTCGCTCCAGGTCCAGGCGTTCCTGCCGTCGCTGTACCTCAACCTGGCCGACTGCCACCGACGCCTGGGCAACGTCGGCCCGGCCCGGGAGCACCTCGCCCGAGCCCGCGAACACCTGGTGCGGCTGCCGGACGACCCGTACGGCGAGAGCATCCGCGCCGCGGTCCGGGACTTCGTCGCTGACGATCCGACCGACCGCCGCCGGTAACGGTCGGTCGGGTCACCGGTCCTGGCGAGCGACGCCGGTGCGGTATTCCTGCGGCGAGCGTCCGTAGTGGGCACGGAAGAGGCGGCTGAAGTGAGCCTTGTCTGGGAAACCCCAACGGGCGGCGATGGCCTGAATCGACTGCCGCAACAGCGGGTTGCCGAGATCACGCCGGCACTGCTCCAGGCGCTTGGCGCGGATGAGTTCGGCAACGGTTGTCGTCTCCGTCTCGAACAGCCGGTGCAGCGACCGCACCGAGATGTGGTGGGCGGCGGCGACGCTGTGGGGGCTGAGCTCGTCACTGTCGAGGTGGCGGTCGATGAAGTCGACGACCCGGGCTCGTAGTGCGGTCTGCCGCGCTTCCGGCGACAGGCTGTCCTCGATGTCGAGGTACTGGGCGAGCGCGGCGGTGAGCAGGTCCACCGCCACCCCGCCCAGGATCTCGGCCTCGGTCGGCTCGAACTGCTCCGGGTGTGCCGCGATGTTGCGCAGGTGGTGGGACAACAGCCCGCCGACGCCGAGGTGCGACGGCATCGGCGTGGCCAGCAGACGGCGGAGCCGGTCCGGTGCCAGGGGCAGCGCCGCGTACGGTATCTGCACGGTGATCGTGGTGGCGGGACCGGAGCCCTCGACGCGGTGTCGGGCGACGTGCGGTCGTCCGGTGTCCAGGAGCGTGAAATGGTTCCTGGCTTCCAGCGTGGACTCGGTGCGGTCCTGAATCAACGTGCTGTGACCCGTCAGTGGTATCGCGAGTTGATAGAAATCCCCCTCGATTCTGCGGACCAGTTTCGTGGGCCGGATCGCGTCCAGCGACGGGTAGCGCAAAGAGGTCATCCGAATGCGGCCGAGATCGATGGCCTGGGCGTAGGCCACGAAGTTGTCCAGGTGACCGCTGCTGATGTGCACCGGTGCCGTCTCCTGAGCCACCAGGGCATACCAGAACGCGAACCGGTCCGCCGGAGGCAACACCGTCGTGTCCAAAACCAGGTTGGGCAGCACTCCGTTCGCCTCCCCGCATATGCGAAGATGGATTCTTGCATGCCTCGACTCCCCTTACCCACGACGGGTTTTCCACGCCCGGTGCCGCTCGGCGGGTTGGCGGGTGTCGACGGTGACCGGCGCCGACATTCGGGAGGCAGCCGACGAGATGACCGGGGTGCTGCTGCCCCACCGGGACCGCGACTGGTCGGTGCCGGCCGGCTCGCTGAGCTGGAGCTGCTGGACGACAGCGGCGCACGTTGCGCACGATCTCCTCGCGTACGCGGGCCAGGTCACCGGCCGCCCGGATGACGGCTATCTGCCGTACGACCTGCGGGTCTCCCCCGACGCGAGCCCGACGCAGGTGCTCACAGTGGTGCGGGCCTGCGCCGGTCTGCTCGCCGCCGCCGTCGACGCCGCCTCGCCGGACGTGCGGGCCTGGCACTGGGGTCCGTGCGATCCGGCCGGTTTCGCCGCCATGGGCGTGGCCGAGACTCTGCTGCACACCTACGACATCACCCTCGGTCTCGGTGTGCCGTGGCAGCCGTCGCAGCGGCTGAGCGCGCTGGTGCTGCGCCGACTCTTCCCGGACGCCCCGCCCGGGACGGCGCCCGAGGTGCTGCTCTGGATGACCGGCCGCGGCGAGCTGCCCGGCCGGGCCCGGCGCACCTCCTGGAGCTGGCGGGCCGCTGTCGACTGACTCGCACCGACGTTGCGGGGTGGGTGGTCGCCCGGAAGGCGACCACCCGGTTGAAGCGTCAGGGTCAGGTCCAGCTGATGCCACGGTTACGAACGCTGCGCATGCCCTTCTCCTCTCCCCTCGGTGACGGCCCCCGTGCCCGCCAGGTGACCTCAGGGTCGGCCACTGCCTGCTTCGGCGGTAGGGATGTCGGCGTTCGGAGTCGTTCGGGCTTGTTCGACCGGGCACTCGGACGTCACAGCTCTGGAGTCGCGTCGCCGTGACCACAGCGGCACGACAGCGAGAACCACCACCAGACCCGACAATCCGCTGAACCCGATCACCGTGGTGGCCGGCCACCGGTCGGCGCCCAGACCCGCGAGGACCATCGCCGTCCCCTGCAACCCACTGAGGCCGGTGATGGCCACCCCGAACACGCGTCCCCGGTACTGCGTCGGCACCGCCCGGCCGAACAACGCGTTCAAGGGGATGGCGAAGGCGCTCGCGGCTCCGGCCAACACCAACAGCAGGAGCATCAACCACAGCGGAGGGACCAACCAGGCCACCGTCAGCACGCCGGCCGACATCGCGGCCAGCGGCAGGATGAGCCGTGGCCGGGCCGCCGGTGGACAGAACCGGGTGAGCGCGACCCCACCGAGGGACATCCCCAACGGCGCCGCCGCCAGCAACAGCCCGACGGTGCCGGCGCCGCCGCCGTACTGTCGGGCCAGCGGCGCCATCAACCCCTCGGCAGCGTAGGTGAAGGCGCTGGCCGTCCACAGGACCAGAACGTAGGACCGCAGCCGCGAATCCGCGAAGATCACCCGCAGACCGACCGCCCGGCCCTGCCCCGGTGGGCCCGACCGCGTTCGAGGTGCCGGGCGGGAACGCACGCCGATCCCGATCAGCAGAGCCGAAACCAGGAACGTGCCGGCGTCGACCAGCAGGGCACCGCGCAGCGACAGCAACGCCACCAGACTCCCGCCGACGGCGAAACCGACCACCTGCACCACCTGGGCGCAGATGTTGTCCACGCCGTTGGCCACCGCGTAGCGGTCGTCGTCGAGCACTTCCGGCATCAATGCCGCCCGCGCCGCCACGAACGGTGGCCGCATCAGGTTGACCACGAACAGGAGCACCACCAGGGCCGGCGCGGGGAGGGCCGGCAGCGCCGCCAGCGGGATGAGCGCCGCGCGGGCGAGGTCGCAGGCGATCATCACGCTTCGCCGGGGGAACCGGTCGGCGAGACCGGACAGCAGCGGTCCGCCGGTGAGCCAGGCCAGGTAGGAGCTGGCGTAGGCGGCCGCCGCCAGTGCGGCCGAGCCGGTCTCGCTGAACACGAGATAGGCCACGGTCACGGCCGTGAGCTGGTCACCGGCCAGGGACAGCAGGTACGCACCGAACAGGTGGCGGTACTCGCGCACCGCGAAAACCTCGGCGTACGTCGCGGCGCGCTCGGTCACGTCGCCCCGTCCCTCCCGCGCCGGCGGTCGTCTGGGCGCTCGGCGCAGACCGTATCCGCGTTCGCGCAGTCGCGGCCGGGAACGAGTGTTCGGACCTGTTCGGGTCCGTTCGCGCCAGGGGCGGACGGTCGACGCGGGAGGTGTCGACAGTGCTAGCCGGCGTGCAGCGAGTGCCGGTGGCCGTCGAGCGGGAAGGGCGGCCGGGCCGGCAACACCTCCTGGAACACGAAGCCGCACTTCTGCGCCACCCGGCAGGACGCCACGTTGTCCACCTGGTGCAGCAGGTCGAGACGCGCCACGTCGGGGAACCGGTCGAACGCCCAGCGGCTCAGCGCGGTGACCGCACGCGGGGCGACGCCACGGCCGCGTGCCCACGACGCCGTCCAGTAGCCGACCTCCGGGGCCGGGCGCTCCGCCGTGACCCCCTTGAGCACCACGTTGCCCACCAGCCGGGCGCCGTCGGCCTGCTCTTCGAGGACGGCGAAGGTGTATCGCCGCCCGTCGGCCCAGTCGCGCAGCGCGCCTTCCAGCCACCGTCGGGCCTCGGCGGCGTTGGTCACCGGAGCTCTGGTCCAGCGACGCAGCACCGGATCCCGGTACGCCCGCACCAGCTCATCCAGGTCGTCGGCGCACCACTGACGCAGGGCGACACCCGGCGTCGAGGGCGTGTCGGGTGACCGCGATCCGATCAGCATCGGCACAGTCTGCCGTGGCGGTGGCCCGGCGGTCAGCCCCGACGGCGCCACCGCCGCCACCAGCTACGGCGGGGTCGGCGCGCGGGCGCCAGCACGTCCGCCGCTTCGGTGACGGTTGTGGTGACCTTGGGGCGGGCCCGTTCGGCGCGCCAGCGGCGGATCACGTCCTCGGTGTTCACCGGGCGCACCGCGACCCGGGGGCCGTCGTCGGGGAAGCGCAGCCACGCCACGATCTGCGCGTTCAGCTGTCCCACGAAGTCGCGGACGGACTGTTCGGTGGGCAGGTCACGGACTTCGTCGGGGACCTGCTCGATGCGTCGGCGCAGTTGCAGCGACGTGGGCAGGAGCAGGTCACTGGGGAGCGCCTCGCGCTCCAGGAAGCTTTTGATCCACCACGCCTCGTCATACGGCGCCCCCCGACCGGGGATCGGCTTGCCCATGCCGGGCAGGCGGTCGAACTCGCCGCGCTGAACGGCATCCTGGATCTTCGCCTCCACTGACGCTTTCCACGCCTCGGTCACCGTGCGGCACCTCCCTGGCCACCGTAACGCGCCGCCTGCGGCCGGCGACACGCCCTTGCCAGGGGTCAGCACGCCCGCGACGGTGAGCATTCCCGCCGATGGTGCTGCCGTCGCGCCGAACGCGAGTGATCACCGCGGATCGCAGGCCACGGCCTGCCAGGTGGCCCTGGGTGGGGACGTTCGTTCCGATTACGGTCGGGGAGGGATCCATCGGACGGGGGAAGCGTCATGGTGAGTACGGGTGCACTGCTGGGCATCGCGCTGGTGGCGTTGGGGCTGGTGCTCACGCCCGGCCCGAACATGGTCTATCTGATCTCCCGCTCCGTGGCGCAGGGCCGCCGTGCCGGGCTCATCTCGCTGCTCGGGGTCGCCGCCGGCTTCGGCGTCTACCTGGCGGCGGCGGTCGCCGGCCTGGCCACCGTCTTCGTCCTGGTGCCGACGCTGTACGCGGTGGTGAAGCTGGCCGGCGCCGGCTACCTGCTCTGGCTGGCCTGGCGGACGTTGCGCCCGGGTGGGCAGTCACCGTTCCGGCCCGCGCCGCTGCCACCGGACCCGCCCCGGCGGCTGTTCACCATGGGCCTGGTCACCAACCTGCTGAACCCGAAGATCGCGATCCTCTATGTGTCGCTGCTACCGCAGTTCATCGACCCGACGCGGGGGCACGTGGCCACACAGAGCCTGCTGCTCGGTCTGACCCAGATCATCGTGGCGCTGAGCGTGAACGCGCTGATCGTGCTCAGCGCCGGCGCCCTCGCGGGGTTCTTCGCCCGCCGGCCGGTGTGGTTGCGGGTGCAGCGGTGGGTCACCGGCACCGCGCTTGCGGCGCTGGCCGTGCGCATCGCCGCCGACCGCTCGCGCGCTGCCGTCGCCACGCCCTGACCTAGGCGGTCAGCGCCCCCGGTGGCGGCCGAGCATCCCCGCGGCAAGCGGCGCCGCGTCCAGGTCACCGGCGGCGAGCCGGGCGGCGAGGGTACGGCGTACCAGCCGGTCGGCCAGCGCGGGCGCGTGCCGGCCGACGGCCATCTCCAGCCGACCGCGTGCGGTGGTCGCCACGTCACGGGGCGCCCGCCGGGCGGTGGCGGTCCGCAGGATCGCCGCGACCACTCCTTCGACGGGCTCGGGGCGCGACACCCCTCGCAGGGACAGCCCGGCCTCGGCGGTGCTGTCGTGGATCGGTGAGGCGACCATGCTCGGGTAGACGACGCTGACCCCGACGTGGGTGCCCACCTCGTGGCGCAGCGCGTCGGCGTAGGCGACCAGGGCCCGTTTGCTCACCCCGTACGCGGCGGCGAGCGGCAGCGGCAGCACCGCCATCCGGCTGGCCACGAAGATCACCCGTCCGCGTGCGGTGAGCAGTGGGGGCAGCGCGGCGGCGGTGGTACGCCAGGCGGCGAGCAGGTTGACCTCCAACTGCTGGCGGACCACCTCGTCGGGCGGCAACTCGGCCGGCGCGGGACCACCGACACCGGCGTTGTTGATCAGCAGATCGAGCCCGCCGAGCCGGTCGACGACGGCCCGCACCCCAGCCGGTACGGCGTCCGGGTCGGTCAGGTCGCAGGCCAGCACCGGCACGTCCCCGTCGGAACGGGCGTGCAGGTCGAGCCCGACCACCCGGGCGCCGGCAGCGCTCAGCGCGGCGCCGAGGTGTCGGCCGAAGGTCCCGCTCGCCCCGGTGACCAGCACCCGCCGACCGGTCAACGATCTCGTCACCGCCCGGCTCCGCTCGCGGTGGGGCGGGCGCGACGGGTCCCGACGGCCAACTCCCGGGCCAGCTCGGCCAGGTAGACGTCGAAGTCCACCCGCATCGCCGGGCGGCGCTGACCCCAGCGGGCGGTCGCGGCCCGCAGTTCGGCCCGGCACGCGGCGCGCTGTCGGGCCGGGTCCGGCAGCGCGTACCGGCCGGCGAGGTGCGCCGCGATCAGCTTGGCCTGCGCTTCTACCAGGGGGAACGCGGAGCCGGTGGACTGCATCAACCCGACGAAGCTCAGCCCGGGGGCGTCGGGGTGGAACACGTGCCGGTACAGCGGCAGGGTGTCGGCGCCTCCGGCGAGCAACGGCGGGTCGAGGAACGGGACGTCCACCCGGTAGCCGGTGCACCAGATGATCAGGTCGACGCTGTCGCTGCGACCGTCGGTGAACTCCACCCGGTCGCCGTCGAGGGCGGCGACGCCGGGTCGGGCCTCGACGTCACCGTGGGTCAGCCGCGACAGCAACCCGTCGGAGAGCGTCGGGTGGTCCTGCAGGAAGCCGTGCGTCGGCGCGGGCAGCCCGTAGCGGCTGGGGTTGCCGACGGTGGCGCTCAGCATCGTCTGGGTGATGCGTTGGCGCAGACGCCACGGCAGTCGGCGGGCCAACGCCCCGTTGAGGGTGTCCGAGGGTCGTCCCAGCAGGTACTTCGGTACCACCCAGACGCCCCGGCGCAACGACAGCAGGGTGCGGGTGGCGGCGTACGACGCGTCGACGGCGATGTCCATAGCGGAGTTGCCGCCGCCGACGACCAGGACCCGCCGGCCGGCCAACTGCTCCGGACCCCGGTAGTCGTGGCTGTGGATCTGCTCGGCGGTGCAGGTGCCGGGGTAGCCGGGGTCGGGGAGGCGGGGCACCCGGTTGTGCCCGTTGGCGACGACCACGGCGTCGACGGTGACCTCGACCGGGCCGGTCGGGCCGCTGGCGGCCACCGTCCAGGTGCCGTCGGGGTGCTGGGTGACCCGCTGCACTGTGTGCCCCAGCCGGATGCTGTCGGCGAGGCCGAAGCGCGCGGCGTAGTCGGCGAGGTAACCGGCGACACGACTGTGGTCGGGGTAGTCGGGCCAGTCGGCCGGCATCGGGTGGTCGGCGAACTGGGTTCGACCACGGCTGGTGTTGAGGTGCAGCGTGCGGTACGCGGGCGAGTCAGGCGCCCCGTACACCCAGAGGCCACCGACCTGCTCGGCGGCCTCGAAGCCCACCGTCGCCACGTCGACGTCGCGCAGTGCCTTGACCGCGGCGAGCCCGGCGGCGCCGGCCCCGATCACCGCCACCCGAGGTGGTACGCCCATTGCCGCCCCCATTTAATCCAACGTCCGATGGATAATCGTCGTACGGCGGCGGCCCGTCAAGGGGTCGGTGATCCGTAGAGCCCGTCGAGCAGGCGGTGCACGAACGCCCGGAACTCGCGCCGTTCCCGAGCGCCGGGCGCGCCCGCGGCCAGCGCCACCACGTGCCCGTGCGTCGCCCACACCAGACTGCGCACGGTGATGTGCGGGGTCGGCTCGGCGAGGGCGCCGGTCGCCGCGGCGGCGGTGAGCAGCTCCGCGACCAGTCGGTACAACGGGTCGGCGTAGCGCTGGTCGAGCTCGGCGTGCCGCTGCGGTTCCAACCAGCGGCGCAGCCACAGCGCGGTGGTTTCGGGGCGGTCCTCCAGGAAGTCGACGAAGACGTCGACCAGCTCGTGCAGGGCTCTTCGCGCCGCGTCCGGACCGGCGTCGAGAGCGGCGCGGGCCTGCTCGGCGGCCTCGTTGAGGACGTCCCGCTCGGCGGCGAACACCCGGGCGAAGCACGCGTCGTAGAGCGCTGCCTTCGTACCCGTGTGGTGCGCGACAGTGGCGACGTCGACGCCGGCGGCGGCGGCGACCTCCCGCAGCCCGACGGCGTCGAAGCCCCGCTCGGCGAAGAGCGCGGTCGCCGCGGTGAGCACCACCTCGCGGGTCGGCCGGGTCTCGTCGCGGCGGGGCCGACCCGGGCGGCGGCGGGGCATGGTCATGGCGCCATTCTGCCCCTAGAATCCAGCAACCGTTGGATTGCGGAGAGGATGCGGCGATGACCGGGCTGGACCGGCGGCCTGTGGCCGCCACCGAAGCGACACTGCCACGCGGCCCGCTGGCGGGCTTCGCGGCCGGCTCGCTTGGCATGGGCGTCTGGGTGACAGTGCCCGGCCTGCTGCTGCTCTACTTCCTCACCGACGTGCTGGCCGTCGCGCCGTGGCTGGCCGGCCTGGCGCTGCTGCTGCCGAAGGTCGCCGACGTGCTGCTGCACCCGTGGGTGGGGCACCGCGCCGACGTCGAGCAGACCCGACGCGGCGACCGTCGTCGCCTGCTGCTGATCGGCTGCGCCCTGCCGGTCGCGTTCGCCGCGCTCTTCGCGGTGCCCGGCGGCCTGACCGGCACGCCGGCCGCCGCGTGGGTGGCGGTGTTCTTCATCGCCGGCAACCTGCTCTTCGCCGCCTACCAGGTCCCCTACCTGGCCACCCCGGCCGACCTGCGCATCGGTTATGACGAACGCACCCGGCTGATGGCGTTCCGGATGGTGGTGCTGACCCTGGGCATCCTGGTCTCCGGGCTGCTGGCCCCGCTGCTCACCGGCGGCGACGCCGCGACGCGGGGCGGCTACCAGCGGATGGGCGTGGTCCTGGCCGTGGGGATGCTGGTGGCCATGCTGGTCGGTGTCGCCGGCATCGCCCGGCTGCGCGGGTCCGCGCCGGCCAGCACCGCGCCCGGGCACGGCGGGTGGCGGGCGTTGCGCACGGCGCTGCGCGACAGGCAGTTCCGGTGGCTGGTCGCCGCGTACCTGGCGATGTCCACCACCACCCACCTGGTGCTCGCCGGGGTGCCCTACTACGCCGAGTACGAGCTGCGCGCGCCCGGCCTGACCACGGTGCTGGTGGCCGCGTTCGTGGCGCCGGCGCTGCTGGTCACTCCGGCCTGGCTGGTGGTGGCCCGACGCGTCGGCAAGCAGCGGGCGCTGCTCGGCGCACAGGGCGCGTTCGCGATCGGCTCCCTGGTGCTGGCGGTGGGCCGACCGGCCGGCCTGCCGGTGCTCATCGGCGCGGTGGCGGTGCTCGGGGTGGCGTTCGCCGGCATGCAACTGCTGCCGTTCTCGATGCTGCCCGACGTGATCCGCAACGCCGGCGGCACCGGGGCCGGCACCTACACCGGGGTGTGGACGGCCACCGAGGCCACCGGCGCGGCCCTGGGCCCGTACGCGTACGCGCTGTGCCTGACCGTGGGTGGTTTCGTGGCCTCGACGGCCGGTGAGTCGCCGGTGCAGCCCGACGCCGCGCTCGCGGCGGTCCGCTACGGCTTCGGGTTGCTGCCGGCGGTGGCGATGCTGGCGGCGGTGCTGCTGCAACGCCGCTACACCCTGGACGCGACGGCCCGGGCGGCGAGCTGATCGGCCGGCACTAGACTTCGCCCTCGATGGACGCCCAGCCCAGCACCACCGAGACCCGCCCGTGCGCCCACTGTGGAGCGCCGGTGCCGCAGCGTGTCGGCGCGGGTCGACCGTTTCGCTACTGCCGCGACAACGACGGCGCGTGCCAGCGCGCCTCGCGCAACAGCCGGATGCGCCACCGCAACGCCCCCGGTCTGCCCGGGCAGGTGGCCCGCACCTGGGAGGCGGTGGACCGACTCGACCAGATCGTCGAGACGTTGACCGAGTCGCTGCACGCCGAGTTGTCCCCGGTGGGTGTGCAGCGGCAGCTCGCGCAGGTCCGCGCGGAGGCCGCCACCGAGATCGCGGCGGCGCAGACCGAACGCGACGAGGCCCGCGACGACGCCGAGAACGCGGCGGCCGACGCGGCGCGCGCCCGCGAGCAGGCCCGCGAGGCCCGCGCCGAGGCCGACGACGCCCGCCAGCGCGCCGAGCTGGCCCAGCGGCAGGGCACCGCCGCCGACGAGCGGGCGCGGCACGCCGAGGCCGCCCGCGACCAGGCGCGCCACGACGCCAGCGCCGCCGAGGCGCTGCGCGCCCAGGCCGAACGCGACCGCGACCAGGCCCGCGCCGAGGCGCGGGACCTGCGCACGGAGCGCGACGCCGAACGGCAGCGGGTGGCCGACCTGAGCGTGGAACGCGACGCGCTGCGCGCCGAGGCCGAACGGGCCAGCCGGGCCGCCGCCGAGGCGACCGAGCGGGCCGGGCGGTGGCAGGCCGAGGTGCAGGACGTCCGGCGCCAGATCGAGCAGTCGCGCGCCGACGCGGCGCGGACCCGCGCCGAGGCTGCCGACGCCGCCCGGGCGCGCGAGCAGGCCGACCGGGCCCGCGACCGCGCCGAGGTCGCCGCCCGGCAGGCCGACGACGCCCGGCAGGAGGCCGCCGAGGTCGCGGCCCGCCTGCGCGCGGAGGTGGCGGCCCTGGCCGCCCAGCGCGACACGCTCACCGCCGAGCTGACCGTGGCCCGGCAGGCCGCGGCGACCGCCGAGGGTCACCGCACCGCCCTGACGGTACGACTCGACGCCGCCGAGACCGACCGGGATCTCGCGCAGCGGCGGGTGGCGCAGCTCGGTGACCAGGTCAGCGACCTGGCGCTGGCGCTGGCCCGCCTCGGCGCCAGCACTACCAAGGACGCCACCTGACGATCGTGGCGCAACCTTCGGTAGGCTCAAGCGGTTAACCACCCCGGTGGCAGCGGACACGCACCGTCGTCCCGACCCGCCTGGGGATCACCTCTCCGGGTGAGCGTCCCGGCCAGCTACCCTTGGTCCCGGCCCACCCGTGGACGCCTCACGCCCTCGGGCGGGAATGGCTCGACGGGGACGCACCGTTACACCCAGAAGACCAGCACCACGAACGAGGGGAAGTCGATCATGGGCGAGCGTATGCTGCGCGGAAGCCGCCTTGGCGCGGTGAGCTATGAATCCGACCGCAACACGGAGCTCGCGCCGCGTCAGACCCGCGAGTACCTCTGTGCCAAGGGCCACCAGTTCGAGGTGCCGTTCGCCGTCGACGCCGAGGTCCCGATGACCTGGGAATGCAAGTTCGACGGCAGCGTCGCCCGACTCGTCGACGGCAACGAGCCGGAGCAGAAGAAGGCCAAGCCGCCGCGTACCCACTGGGACATGCTTCTGGAGCGGCGTTCCATCGCCGAGCTGGAGGACATCCTGGAGGAACGCCTGCAGGAGGTTCGGACCCGCCGCGGCCGCGCCTGACCCGCACGACGTACGACGACGGCGCCCCCGGGGTTCTCCCCGGGGGCGCCGTCGTGTCTGTGTGTGGCGTGGTGTCAGTGCCGGCCGGGTTCGACGATCTCGCCCTCGATGGCGCGACCGCCGTCGACCACCACGGGCTGTTCCGGCTGCGGTGTCGGTTGCGGCGCACCCTGGCGCACCCGCACCGTGCGGGGCCCGAACAGGTCACCGGCGACCATCGACGACACCCGCCGCTCGGTGGCGCGGCGCACCCCGACGCGGGCCAGTCGACGCACCGGCGGGACCAGCAGCAGCAACCCGACCAGCCCACTGACCAGGCCGGGCACCGCCAGCAACAGTGCCCCGGCCAGCCCGACAAGCCCGTCAGTCACCTGCCCACCCGGGGGTTGCCCGGCCGACGCCGCGGCCCGGAACCCACGCCAGGCGCGCATCCCCTCGCGGCGCAGCAGGACCAACCCCAGCAGGGACGCGGCGAACACCAGCAACACCGCCGCGCCGAACCCCAGCGCCCGTCCCACGCCGACGAACACCGCCAGCTCCAGCACCACCGCCAGCAACAGGGCCAACGGCACGAACCTCAGTCCTCGGCGCATCTCACCTCATCGCCATTCCTGCGGACACCACGGACAGGTTCCGCTCATCCAGCATGACACGGCCGCGCCCACGGCCACCGTGCCCGACCGCTCACGGCCACCGTGCCTGGCCGGTGGCGGTACCGTGCAGGCCCCGGCGTACCGCCTGGCGCCGGTCGCGCACCCCCCAGGCGGTGATCCGCCACAGCGCCTCGGCCACGATCTTCGGGCTCATCTTGCTGTCGCCGCGCTCCCGCTCGGCGAAGGTGATCGGCACCTCGACGATCCGTACCCCGGCCCGGTGCGCCAGCCGCGACAGCTCCACCTGGAACGAGTAGCCCTGCGAGGTCACCGACTCCAGGTCGATGGCGTCCAACGCGCTGATCCGGTACACCCGGTAACCGCCGGTGGCGTCCGAGACGGGCATGCCCAGCGCCAGGCGCGCGTACAGGTTGCCGCCGCGTGACAGCAGCAGCCGTCGCAGCGGCCAGTTGAGCACCCGCGCGCCACTGGTCCACCGGGAGCCGATCACCACGTCGGCGTCGCGGGCGGCGTCCAGCAGCGCCGGCAGGTCCTCCGGGGCGTGCGAGCCGTCGGCGTCCATCTCCACGACCGCCTGGTAGCCACGCTCACGCGCCCACCCGAACCCGGCCAGGTACGCCGCGCCGAGGCCCTCCTTGCCCTGGCGGTGCAGCACCTGCACGTGCGCGTCGCCGTCGGCGAGGGCGTCGGCGATCGCGCCGGTGCCGTCGGGGCTGTTGTCGTCGGCGATGAGGATCCGCACCGCCGGGGCGGCCCGCCGGACCCGGCCCACGATCACGGCGATGTTGTCGGCCTCGTTGTAGGTGGGGATCACCACCAGTACCCGGCCCACCCCGGGCACCTCGTCCGCGCGTCGGATCGTATCGGTCGCCTGGATCACGGTTCCTCCGCTCCCGCCGGCGTACCGGCTGTTGCTATCCGGGCCTGACCCGCTGCCGCCGGCGCAGCACCGCCGCGCCGACCAGGGCCGCCGCGGCCAGCGCGGCGAGCGCCACCTCGGGCCACCAGCCGAGGCGGGTGGCGAGGGTGCGTCCGTCGTCGAGCCGCAACTGCCGCACCACGACCTCCCGGGTGTTGAACCCGGTGGCATCGCTTACCCGCCCGTCGGGTGCGACGAACCCGGACACCCCGACCGTTGAGGCCATCAACGCCGGCCGTCCGTGCTCCACCGCCCGCAGCCGCACCATGGCCATCTGCTGGCGGGCCTCCGCCACGTCGAAGGTGGCGTTGTTGGTCTGCACCACCAGCAGTTGCGCGCCGCCGGTGACGGTGTCGCGGACCACCTCGTCGTAGGCGACCTCGAAGCAGATCACGTCACCGAGCACGGTGGGGCCGGCGCGTACCACGCCCGGGGTGCTTCCGGGCACGAAGTCGTTGCGGATCAGGTCGACCTTCTTGCTGACCATCCGGGCCACGTCGCGCAGCGGCACGTACTCGGCGAACGGCACCGGGTGGCGTTTCGTGTACAGCTGCTCGAGGTCCGCGCCGGTGCCGGGGTGCCACAGGATGCCCGCGTTGCGGACCTGCCCGGCGTCGGGGCCCAGCAGCACCGCGCCGACCAGGATCGGCGCGCCGATGGTGTCGGCGGCCTGGGAGATGCGCGCCCCGGCGGTGGGGTTGCGCAGCGGGTCGATGTCGCTGGAGTTCTCCGGCCACACCACCAGGTCGGGTCGCCGCTGTTGCCCGGAGGCGACCCGCTCGGCCAGTTCGATGGTGGCGTCGACGTGGTTGTTGAGCACCGCCTGCCGTTGGGCGTTGAAGTCCAGGCCCAGCCGGGGAACGTTGCCCTGCACGATCGCCACTGTCACGTCCGCGCCGGACCCGGCGGAGGCGACCGGCACCAGCAGCGCCCCGGCGGTCAGCGCGACGGCCACGACGGCCGGTACGGCCACCGGCGCCCAGCGACGCCCCGCGGCACCCCCGGCGCGTGCGGGGCCGTCCAGCGGGCTGTCAGCGCCCGGCACGGCGTCGCTCGCCGTGGTGGTGGGCTCGGGTGCGTGGTGCTGGGCGGTGACCCAGCCCCGCCAGACGGCGGTGACCAGCAACCCGCCGACGAGCGCCACCGCGAAGGTCACCAGCGGGGCGCCGCCCAACGCGGCCAGCCGCAGCAGCGGCGAGTCGTCCTGGCTGAACGCCAACCGCCCCCATGGGAACCCGCCGAACGGGGTGCGGTCGCGCAGCGCCTCCTGCCCGACCCAGAGCAGCCCGGTCAGCGCCGGCCACGCCCAGCGGACGCGGTCGACCAGCGGCGACACCCAGGCGGTGGCGGTGCCCAGCAACGCCAGGTAGCCGGCCTGCAGCAGCGTCAGCAGCACCCACGGCAGGTAGCCGGTGTGCAGGTTCGTCCAGGCCAGCAGCGGGGCGAAGAACGCCAACCCGGTCAGGAAGCCCAGACCGGCGCCGGCGCGCAACCGCCGCCGGTGCGCGGCGGCGGCCAGCAACGCCACCCCGACCGGCGCGAGCGGCCACACCCCGTACGGGGGGAACGCCACCAGCAGGGCCAGCCCGGCGGCCACGGCCAGGGGCACGGCGACCCGCAGCGGCAGGGGGCGGCCCACGACGGCAGGCGCGCTGATCACCGTGGGGGCGGGTGTCTCATCCCGGTCCAGCATCGTCACCGCAGCTTCACCTCGATCACCCGGCGAAGGCTACCCGGCTGACGGTCCCGCTGGCCGGGCCCCCTGTTCGCCGATCTTGCACTTTCGGTGCCGACACACGGGCCATTCCCGCTCACATCAACGACAGAAACCGCAAGATCGCCGGGAGCGTGGGCGGGAGCGCGGGGGCGGGGACATGAAATCGGGGCGCGGCTTTCGCCGCGCCCCGATGCTCCCAGGCCCTTCCCGGCCGGTGTGGCGAGGATGGGGCACGACGACCTTCGGACCGACCGGACGTGGACTGGCTGCCCCCGCCGGGCCGTTGTCTACTGGCCGTGCACCTCACCCTGCCCGTACACCGGTAACCGCGGCCGGTTCGCGCCGCCCCGCCGACCCCCGCCCGCTGGACCTGGCCGCCGCGACGATGACGCTCGAACATGTCGCTCGGCCAGCGGACGAAGGGACGAAGCGAACAACAGCCGCTTCCCGTGGTAGGACTCAAAGACGGTACGTGCCGACCCCCGTCGGTTGTCAACCCGCAGACGGCCTGTCGTGTGTTGCGACACGGCGTGTCGGGTCGGCGAGTCTCAATGCGTACGCAGGTGTTCACGCAGCAGCGCCTGCGCGGCCGCCCGGTGCTCCTCGGCGAGCAGCCCTCCGGCGGCCAGCACGTAGTCGGCGTCGACCACCGCCGCGGCGGCGCGCGGCAGCGCCCACCCGCCGGCGTGGTCGGCCAGGACCGCCGTCAGCACCTGCCCGGACACGTCCGCCGGCGAGTGCCGCAGCACCCCACCGGAGCCCACCAGCATCCGCACGTCGCGCAGGTCCCGCCCGGCGCGCTCACCGGTGGCGGCGCCTCGGGCGTGCCGGCGCAGCGCCACCGTCGCGGCGAGGGTGGCGATGCGTCGGTCCACGGCCCGCTCGACGTCGTCGACGGCCAGGAACGCCGGGTCGGCCGCCCGGCGCGCCGCGGCGGCACCCAGGTCGTCGGCTTCGGCGTCGGTGAGCAGCCGTTCCTCGGCGGCGGCCCGCACCACCCCGGGGGCGCTCCATCGCATTCCCAGATCGCCCTCCACGGTGCGGGCCCGCCACAGACTGCCGGCGACCTCCCGGCCCGGCCCGGTGGCCCGCTCGTCGGGCGTGAGCACCGAGTACACGTCGGTGGTGGCGCCACCCACGTCGACCACCGCCAGATCACCGCCGAGGGTGTCGGCGAGCACCTCCACACCGGTGAGCACCGCGTCGGGGGTGGCCGCCCGCACCAACCGCGCGAACCGGGCACCCCGCGACAGTCGTTTACCGCCGATGACGTGGCGCAGGAACACCGCGCGGATCGCCGCCCGCGCCGACGCCGGGGCGAGCACCCCGATGCGCGGCAGGACGTTGTCAGCGTCGGTGACCGGCACCCCGGCGTCGCGCAGCAGCCCGGTCAGCTGCTCGCGCACGTCGGCGTTGCCCGCGTACACGACGGGCCGCCGCCACCGGGCCCGGGCCAGGCGGGTGGCGTTGTGGGTGATCGTGTCGGCGTCGCCGCCATCGGTGCCGCCCACGAGCAGCACCACGTCCGGGCGGGCCGCCCGCAACGCCGTCAGGTCGGCGGCGCCGAGCCGCCCGGCCGCGACGTGCACCACGTGCGCGCCGGCGGACAACCCGACCCGCCGGCCGGCCTGCGCGGTGACCAGCGGCTCGTAGCCGATCACGGCCAGCCGCAACCCGCCACCGGCCGACGAGCACACATACCAGGGAACGTCGCGCACACCGAGCCCGGCGGTGGCCGCCGCGACCGCGGCGTCCAGGCCGTGCAGCACGTCGGTGCCCACCGTGGTGGGCGCCGACGCCGCGCCGGCGAGGACACCGCCGGCCAGGTCCACCACCGCCACCTTCGTGTACGTGGACCCCACGTCGGCGCAGACCGCCAGGGTCACGACGCGGCGGGAACGACCACGGTGCCGGTCGCGGTGACGGCCACTATCGGCGGATCGAGGACCTCCGCGGCGGACCCGGAACGGTCCGGGCGACCCCGGCACACCACCGCGCAGCTCAGCTCCAGGGTGCGGCTGCGGCTGCCCACCCGCGACACCCGCGCGGTGACCTCGACCACGTCCCCGGCGTGCACCGGCGCGTGGAAACGCACGTCGGCGTACCCGGCGAACAGGCCCTCGTCGCCGTCGGTGCGGATGCACACCTCCGTGGCGACGTCGCCGAACAACCCGAGGGCGTACGCCCCGTCGACGAGGTTGCCGGCGTAGTGGGCGTGGGAGTACGGCACATACCGCCGGTGCGTCACCGTCAACCCGAGCCGTGCGTCGGTCATGCCATCGCCTTCCGTTGCGTGATCAGGGCGTGCACGAGGTAGCTGGCCACCTCGCCGGGCGTGGTGCCCCGACCGAAGATCCGGTCCACGCCCAACTCGTCGGTCATCGTCTCGTCGAAGCGGGGACCACCGACGATCAGCAGCGGACGCCGCCCCGCCGGCATCGCCTCCCGGAACGCCGCCGACATCTCCCGGGTGTTGTGCAGGTGCGCGTCGCGTTGGGTGACCACCTGCGACACGAGCACCGCGTCGGCCTTCTCCGCCCGGGCGGTCTCCACCAGCTCCGGCACGCTGACCTGCGCGCCCATGTTGGTGACCTTCAACTCCCGGTAGTACTCCAGGCCCTTCTCGCCCGCGATGCCCTTGACGTTGAGGATCGCGTCGATGCCCACCGTGTGCGCGTCGGTGCCGATGCACGCCCCGACCACCGACAGCTTGCGCCGCAACCGCTGCTTGATCACCGTATTGACGTCCTTCGCCGACAGCAGCGCGAAGTCCCGTTCCACCACCTGCACGGCGTTGAGGTCGACCAGGTGGTTCACCCGCCCGTACACGACGAAGAACGTGAACCCGTCACCCATCGGCTTGGCGTGCACCACCATCGCCGGGTCCATGCCCATCTTGTTGGCCAACTGCACCGCCGCGCCTTCGGCGCGCTTGTCGTGGGTCACCGGCAGGGTGAACGACACCTGCACCATGCCGTCACCGGTGGTGTCCCCGTACGGCCGCACGATCTTCTTCGCGGCGTCGGCGGCGCTCATGCCGCGTCCCCTTCCAGGATGTCGGTGGCCGGGTTGCAGTAGTCGGCCTCGTGCGCGGCGACCCCGTCGAGGCCCTTGCCGCGGTCCGCGGGCCGCTTCATGATCCCGAAGGTGCCTTCGGCGATCGCCGTGAGCAGCGTCTGCTCCCCGATGCGATCCAGCAGGTCCAGTGCCTCACCGAGGACCTGGTTGGCGCGGCGGCGGATGAACCCGCCCGGCGCCGGCACGAAGTCCTCGTGCAACCCACCGGCCGCGCCGAGGACGTACCGCACGTTCTGCAGGGCGATGTCGCGGTCGGACAACCACGGCGTCACCACCGCCTCGGTCATCATCCCCACCAGCAGGATGCCCTGACCGGTCAGCGCACCGGCCAGGTTGAAGAACCCGTCGAGCAGGTTGCCCCGGAACACGTCACCGGTCATGTGCTTGGTTGGCGGCATCCACTTCAGCGGCGCGTCGGGGAACAACTCCCGGGCCAGCAACGCGTGCGCCAACTCCAACCGGAACGACTCCGGCACCTCCGGGTTGATCTCGAACGCGTGCCCCAACCCCAACTGCCAGTCCGCCAACCCCGCCTCGTGCGCGAAGAACTCGTTGAGCAGCTGCGACACCGTCACCGTGTGCGCCTCGTCGACCGCGTCGGCGGTGGTCAGGTAGTTGTCCTCACCGGTGTTGATGATGATCCCGGCGCGGGCGTGCACCTGCCGGGAGAACCGCTGGTCGACGAACGTCCGCACCGGGTTGATGTCGCGGAACAGGATCCCGTACATCGAGTCGTTCAACATCATGTCGAGGCGTTCCAACCCGGCCAGGGCCGCCATCTCCGGCATGCACAGCCCGGACGCGTAGTTGGTCAACCGCACGTAGCGGCCCACCTCCTTCGACGACTCGTCCAACGCCGCACGCATCAGCCGGAAGTTCTCCTGCGTGGCGTACGTGCCGGCGAAGCCCTCCCGGGTCGCGCCCTCGGGCACGTAGTCCAGCAGCGACTGCCCGGTGGAACGGATCACCGCGATCACGTCCGCGCCGGCGCGCGCCGCCGCCTGTGCCTGCGGAATGTCCTCGTAGATGTCGCCGGTGGCCACGATCAGGTAGATCCACGGCCGCTGCGCCGGGTCGCCGTGGCGCTTCACGAGGCGGTCCCGCTCGGCGCGCCGCCGGTCGATGCGCCGGATGCCCGCGCCGACGGCCTTACGCGCCGCCGACCGGGCCGACGTGGCCGCCCGCCCGGTCGGCTGGGTGAACCGCACCGACCCGGCGGCGGCCTTCTGCGCCAGCAACGTCACGTCGGTGCTGCCCTCCCGCACCAGGGCGTCGAACACCGGCACCGCCACCCCGTGGCCCAACCCCACATCCGCGGCGACCGCCTCGACGAGCCGGTTCACCCACGGAATGCCGTCCGGGTCGGCGCCGGTCACCCCGGCCAACCGCAGGACCGCCCGCTCCACCGACACTGTGGTGTGGCTGCGGGCCAGGTCCACCACCGGCTGCCCGGCCCGACGCGCCAACTCCCGCGCCCGCGCCACCAGCACCGGATCAAGATCAAGCTTCCCGGTCATGATGACCCTTCCTCGTAGATGACCTCACCGCGCAGCACCAGACGCCGACACACCGGCAACGGCGTCGGGTCGTGCGGACCCCGCGCCTCCGGGTCCTCGGCCTGCAACACCGGCAGACCCCGCTCCACCCCCGCCGGCGTCGACCACACCGCGAACGTCGCCGGCGCACCCAACGCCAGGACCCCCTCGACGTCCAGGTGCACCGCCCGCCACCCGCCCCGGGTGTGCGCCGCGAACGCCGAGCGCACACCCATGCGCTGCGCCGGGTTGTGGTGCGCGACCGCCGCCCGCACCGACCCCCACGGGTCCAGCGGCGTCACCGGCGAATCCGACCCGAACGCCAACGCCACCCCCACCGAGTGCATCGCACCCATCGGGTTCGACTCCAACGACCGGTCCAACCCCAACCGCGTCTCGTACATCCGGCCCGCGCCACCCCACAACCGGTCGAACGCCGGCTGCATGCTCGCCACCACCCCGTACTCCACGAACCGCGCGATCAACGCCTTGCTCATGATCTCCGCGTGTTCGATGCGGTGCCGGGCCGCGCGCAACCGCTCCACCCCCACCGTCCGCGCCGCCGCCGCGAACCCGTCCAGGACGGTGCCGATCGCCGCGTCACCGATGGCGTGGAAACCGCCCTGCATGCCGTGCGCCGCGCAGTCCAGCAGGTGATCACGCACCTGCTCGACCGACAGGTACCCGTGCCCGCAACCCTCACCGTCGCCGTACGGCTGCGACACGTGCGCCGTACGCGACCCCAACGCCCCGTCGGCGAACAAATCGCCACCGGCGCCGACCGCGCCCAACTCCCGGGCCCGCGCCGCACCACCCAACTCGCCCCAGTACCCGTACACCTCCGGCAGGCCCGCGCCGGAGATGCCCAGCAGACCGGTGAAGTCCTCCTCGTCGGAGATCTCCGGGCCACCACACTCGTGCACCGCCGCGATCCCCAACGACGCCGCATGAGCCAGGGCCACCCGCTGCGCCCCGACCCGCTGAGCCCGACTCACCGACGCCTGCGCGGCCGCCCGCACCACGTGGTGCGCGTCGCGCCGCAACCAGCCCGACGCGTCGTACCCGGGCGCCTGCGCCGCCTGCGGGCACGCCGCCAGCAACGCCGACGACACCAACGCCGAGTGGATCGACGCCTGCGACAGGTACACCCGCCGACCACCGGCGGCCCGGTCCAGCGCCGCAGCGTCCGGCAACGTCGGATCCGACCAACCCGACTCGTCCCAGCCGTGCCCGAGCACCACCGCGTCCGCCGGCAGACCCGCCGCGAACCCCGCCACCGCGTCGAGCAACTGCCCCGCCGAGCGCACCCCGGACAACGCCAACCCGGACAACGCCAACCCGGTGTCGGTGGCGTGCACGTGCGCGTCGACGAACGCCGGCGTCACCAACGCCCCGCCCAGGTCCACCACCCGGTCGGCCGGCGGCGCGTCACCGTCGGTCCCCAACCAGGCAATCCGCCCACCGGACACCAGCAGCGCGGTGGCGCTCGGGTCGGCGGGGCAGTGCAGCACGCCGCCGCGGTACAACGTCGAGGGGTTCGTCATGACCTCAGTCTGCCGCGATCCGCGCCGCGAACAGCTGACGCACCCCAGGCTCGGCCCGCAACAGCCCCAACGCCAACTCCGCGTGCCCCGGCACGTACCCGTTGCCCACCAGCATCGTCACGTCCGCCGCCAACCCCTCCGCGCCCAACGCGGCCGCGGAGAAGCTCGTCGCCATGGAGAAGAAAATCACCGTGCCGCCGTCAGCGGTGGCCAGCACCGCCCCGTGCTCACACCCCGGCACGTCCACGCAGACCACCGTCACGTCCGCCGGCACCCCCAACGCGGTGGTCACCGCCGTGGACAGCCCCACCGGGTCGCGTGCGTCGGCCAACGCCACCACCGACGCCAGGCCGGAGGCCGTCAGCGCGTCGCGCTCCGCCGCCACCGGCACCACCCCGACGGTACGCGCGGCGCCCGCCCGTCGCGCCGCAGCGAGCGACAACGACCCGCTCTTACCCGCCCCACCGATCACCGCGACCCGCACGGGTGTCGGATCACCGCCACGCCGACGCTCCTCGACGTAGCGCGACACCACCCGGGCGGTCAGCGCGGGCGCACCGCACACATCCAGCACGGCGAGGGACAACTGGGGGTCCTCGTCGTCGGGCAGCACCGCGGCGATGGAGCGCGCGAACAGGATCGCCCACCCGTCACAGGGCACCTGCTCGCTGCGCCCGTCCCAACGGGCCAACCCATCGGTGATCACCAGGGGCGTCAACGTCAACGACACCAGGGTCGCGACCCGCTCCCCCGCCCTGAGGCCCAGTGGGGACCGGCGACCGGCCTCCTCGACGGTGCCGATCAGCATCCCGCCCGACCCGGTCACCGGGTTCTGCATCTTCCCCCGGGTAGCGATGATCTCCAGCACCTCGGCGCGGACCGCGTCACCGTCGCCGCCGTGCTTCTCCGACAACTGCCGGAAGCTCGCCGCGTCCAGGTTGAGCCGCTGCACCCGGATCCGCACCTCGTTCGGCGCGATCGCCGCCGACGTGTCCAGGCGCCAGGCCGCCTGCGGCAGCACCCCCGCCGGTTGCACGACGCGGTGCAGTCCCACCGGTGACGTCACGCCGACCTCCCCTGTCCAGCCGCCCGAAGCCCCGGTCAAGGCTCGCGTAACGGGAAAACTTACGGCAGACTAGTTTCTGTACCGAATATTTTCCAGTAGCCTTCGGGCTTCGATGATCAGCCGCAACACCGAGGAGGGGCCGTGACCCAGACCCAACCGGTTGAGACCGTCCCTCAACCCCGTCACGCCCCGGTCGCCGTACCGACCGCCGGGCAGCCCTACGAATACCACCGCCGCCCCCTGGTCGAACCCGACTGGACCCGCTTCCCCGGCTGGCGCCACGTCACCCGCGACCAGTGGGAATCCGCCCAGTGGCAACGCGTCAACTGCGTCAAGAACATCAAGCAGCTCCGCGCCGTCTTCGGCGACCTGATCGACGACACCTTCTACGACGACCTCGAAGCCGACCAGTCGGCAATGGCCACCATGTCCATGCTGGTGCCACCACAAATGATCAACACGATGGTGCCGTTCGCGACCCTCACCACCGAGGCCCTGCTCGCCGACCCCATCCGCCGCTACATGATCCCGGTCGCCTCCGACCGGCGCACCGACTGGCCCTCACACCCCTACGCCAGCCGCGACAGCCTCCACGAGCACGACATGTGGGTCGCCGAAGGACTCACCCACCGCTACCCCACCAAGGTCCTCGCCGAGCTGCTCTCCACCTGCCCCCAGTACTGCGGGCACTGCACCCGCATGGACCTCGTCGGCAACTCCACCCCCGCCGTCGACAAACTCAAACTCACCCTCAAGCCCGTCGACCGCTACGACGCCCACATCGCCTACCTCAAGGCCCACCCCGGCGTCCGCGACGTCGTCGTCTCCGGCGGCGACGTGGCCAACGTCCCCTGGCGCAACCTCGAGTCGTACCTCATGCGCCTGCTGGAACTGGAGACGGTCCGCGACATCCGGCTCGCCACCAAGGCCCTCATGGGCCTACCCCAACACTGGCTCCAGCCCGACGTCGTCCAGGGCCTCGAACGCGTCGCCCGCACCGCCGCCCGCCGCGGCGTCAACCTCGCCATCCACACCCACGTCAACCACGCCCAGTCACTCACCCCACTGGTCGCCAAGGCCGCCCAGACCGCCCTCGACGTCGGCGTCCGCGACGTCCGCAACCAGGGCGTGCTCATGCGCGGCGTCAACGCCACCACCCCGGAACTGCTCGACCTCTGCTTCGCGCTCCAGGGCGAAGCCGGGATCCTGCCGTACTACTTCTACATGTGCGACATGATCCCCAACGCCGAACACTGGCGGGTCCCGGTCTGGCACGCCCAGCAACTCCAACACGACATCATGGGCTACCTCCCCGGCTACGCCACCCCCCGCATCGTCTGCGACGTCCCCTTCGTCGGTAAGCGCTGGGTGCACATGCTCACCGACTACGACCGTGAGCGCGGCATCTCCTACTGGACGAAGAACTACCGCACCTCCATCGAGTCCGCCGACCTGGAGGCGCTCAACAAGCGCTACGCCTACTACGACCCGATCGACACCCTGCCCGCCGACGGCCAGCAGTGGTGGAACGACCACCGCGACGACTGACCCACCGACGGCGGCGCCCCCAGGGTGGTCTTCCCCGGGAGGCGCCGCCGTCCTCCGTCACTGGCAGTCCAGGCCCTGGACATAGGAGGGCCGTAACGTCCCGGCCGCGATCTCGTCGGCGTACTCCCAGAACACCTCCGGCCAGTCGCCGGCCTTGTCCATGTCCCGCAGCACCCGCCACCCGTGGCTGCTCCGCAGCGCGTCGGCGGCCCGCCGCACCCCAGCCTCGTCCCCGCTCGACCTCGCCCGCCGCCACTCGGCGATCCACCCGCAACCCACCCGCGACGTCACAGCGGCCCCGAAGTGGTAGGGATCGTAGATGCCGACATCAACCAGGGCCGCGACGTCGAAGCCCGGCGGGAGCGGCACGTCCGCGAGCACCTCGCCCGCCCGCGCCAACGCCCGCTCCGGAATGACGATCTCCGGCGGAAGCGCACCCAACCACGTACGCGCATCCGCCCGGACCACATTCGCGAGGACCCGGGCGAACTCCTTCCGGGACCAGTCACCCCCGGTCTGCAACTCGACGAAGACCCCGTCACGGGGACGGAGCAACACCTCGAAGTCGCTGGCGGAATACTCGAACTGGTCACCCGGCCAGCCATCGACCTGCACAGCCTTCGGACGATTGACGTGGAGCCGGTCGGCGTAACGGTCGGCGTAACCGTCAGCCGGATACCAGTCGAACTCCAACTCGCGTCCACCGTTGCGAAACGTGATGGTGCCCGTCTCCTGGGTGAACCCGTACACGGTGGTCGCCTTCCAGCCGGGCCGGTTGATCAGCAGCCGCGGATTCTTCTCCGCGGCCCGCATCGCCACCGGCGAGTAGACGACCGGAGCACCGGTGCTCGGAGCGGAAGCCACCTGCCCGACCTCCCCGGGCTCGCCCGGCAGAACAGAGACGGCCAGGACACCGGCAAGGACCACGACGACCGCCGCCACACCAGCGAAGCGACGCACACTCGGTCGCCCTCGCGGAGGTACCACGAACCGATCGAGCGTCGACTCGGACATGATCTCCCCCAGGAGGGTCTGCTTCACCCCGTCGAGCTGTCCGACGAGGTCCAGCCTAGCGGGGTCAGCTTCCCGAACCAGCCGGTCAAAATGTTCCTCGGTCATCTCTGCTCCTTCCGGGTCGCTGCGGTCAGCACGTCGAGTACATGTCCAGGCGGCCCCAGGTCGTCACCGACCAGCTCGCGCAACCTGGCTCGCGCACGCGACAGCCGTGTCCGCACCACGGCGGGACCCACCCCCAGGACCGCCGCCACCTCGCGCGGCTGCAGGCCCTCCCACACGGTGAGCATCAACACCTCGCGGTCCAGCTCACCCAGACCCGCCAACGCCGCCCGGACAGCGAGCCGCTCGGGCACCTCACTGCCCGGATCGGCGGCCACCACGACGGCGATCTGCTCACGTAGCCGTTCACCCAACCGCTGCCGGCGAACCCCACCCCGGTGATGGTTGGCCAGCACCCGCCGGGCCACGCCGTACAGCCACAGCCGAGCTTCACCGTCGGCCGGAATGTCATGCCTGCGCCGCCAGGCGACCAGGAAGGTCTCCGCGACGACGTCGGCCGCGTCCTCGGGATGCGCGACGCGCCGCAGCGCGTACGCCAACAACGGCTCGAAGTGCTCAAGGTAGACGCGCTGGAAGCGGTCCTCGTAGTACTCAATGCCGGAGCTCACACCCACTCCATGTCCGGTGCGGCCCCAACCGTGACAGCCCCTCGAAACCCACCTCGCAACGCTCGGCCCCAGCAGCTGCCGGCACAGCCCACAACCACCCACGGCGCTCCCTCAGCGGAATCCTCAACCCGGGAACACCACACACCGCCGACGACTAGCGTCCACCACCATGAGACACCCGCGGCCCGCTCCCAACACGGGCCCCGGCGACCGGGTCACACTCGACGAAGTCTTCTTCGACGTCGTCTTCGTCCTCACCGTCACCCAACTGGCCCACGCCCTCGAAACCCACCTCAACTGGGCCGGTTTCGGCAGCAGCGCCCTGATCCTCGGCCTGCTCTGGTACCTCTACACCGGCTACGCCTGGCTCAACAACCGCCTACCACCGCGACAGAACACCACCAGGCTGCTGCTCTTCGCCGGCATGGCAGGCTTCCTCATCAGCGCCGTCGCCCTACCCGACGCCCTCACCGGCGGCGGCGCGCTCTTCGCCATCGGCTACCTCATCGTCGTCGCCGTCCACCTCAGCCTCTTTCTGCACACCAACGCCCGCAGCGGCGCACTGCGACTCGCCCCCTACAACATCGGCGCCGCGCTCCTCGTCCTCGCTGCCGCCGCGTTCACCGGCCCCGCCGTACCCGCACTCTGGGCCGCCGCCGTCGTCACCCAGTCCGTCCTGCCCTACCTGCTCCCCCGCCGCCTGTCCTGGACCGGCGTACCCGAGGCCTTCCACCTGCGCCCCGGGCACTTCGTCGAACGACACGGACTGCTCGTCATCATCGCCCTCGGCGAATCCGTCGTCACCATCGGCATGGGCGTACCCGCCGACCAGCTCACCGCCGCAACGGCCACCGCGATCGTGCTCGCCCTCGCCGTACCCGTCGCTCTGTGGTGGACCTACGTCGCCGACACCCGACCCGCCACCGCGGCCCTGGCCGCCGCCAGCCCCGCCGCCCGCAGCCAGATGGCCGCCCGCACCTACGTGTTCCCGCACTTCCTGCTGCTGCTCGGCGTCATCGCGACAGTCGCCGGTCTCCACTCTGCCGTCGCCCGACCCGACGAACCGGGCACGGTCGGCGCCGCTCTCGCCCTCGGCGGTGGCGTCGCGCTCTACCTCGTCGGCATCGCCGCCGTACGCCGCGCCCTACGCCTGCCCATCCCCCCGGCCCGACTCGCCGCCGCGGCGGCGGCACTGGCCACCGTCGCCATCGGCGTCACCCTGCCAGCGACCGTCCAGCTCGTCACCACCATCGCCATCCTGGTGCTGATGCTGGTGACAAACGCCCGGCGGGCCACCCACCGCGCTGACGACGAGAGGGCATCCCTCGAAGCGGAACGAGCGTAAGGCCCCGGTTGCCCGGGCCGGCTCAACCCTCGACCGGCACCTCGGACACCGGCGCCGACACCAGCCCTCGCTGTCGCAAATCGGCCAGGATGTGCGGCAGCCAGTCAGGCGCTGATACCCGCTAGCACCAGATCGGCGACCCGACCGATCACCCGGGCACTCGTCGCCGCCGGCAACCGCCGTAGCGACGCGATGGCCAGCAGGCCGGCGCGGACGTCGTCCACGTCGACGCCCTCGCGCAGCACACCCGCCGCCCGGGCCCGCACCACCAGCACGTTCAACGCCTGCGCGTGCTCCCGCCGCTCCCGCTGAAACGCCGCACCCACCTCACCCGGCCCCAACAACGCCTCGTTGAGCGCCCGATCATGGATCTGCCGCTCAGCGAACTCGCGCACCACCCCCGACAGCGCCCGCCACGGGTCCGGATCGTCGAGCGCGCGGCGCATCTGCACACCGCAGTCGTCCACCCGCTCGGCCAGGACCGTCGCCACCAACTCCGTACGCGTCGGAAAATGCCGGTACAGGGTCGCCACACCCACCCCCGCCCGTCGCGCCACCTCCCGCATGGGCACCTCGAGCCCCGCCGACGCGAACGCCTCCCGTGCCGCCGCCACCACCCGATCACGGTTGAACCGGGCATCGGCACGCTGCATCTGAGACATCCCCGACCAACCACCCTCTCACTTGACCCCGCAGCGGAACGCCTGCTCCGTTTCCCGCCTACGGTACGACTACCACCCCGTCAACCAGGCAGAGGAGCCCCTGATGTTCGCCGTGCAGTACGACCGGTTCGGCGGTCCCGAGGTACTCCACCTCGGCAGCACCGACGCGCCACAGCCCCGGGCCGGCCAGATCCGCATCCGCGTCCAAGCCGCCGGTGTCTCCCCCGTCGACATCGGCCTGCGCTCCGGCCGCACCCCGATGAGCGCCCAACTGCCGTTGCCGCACATCCCCGGCGTCGACGCGGCCGGCATCGTCGACGAGATCGGCGACGACGTCGACGGGGTCACCCTCGGCGACCATGTCTTCGGCATCGTCGAGCTGGCCAGACTCGGCGGCGCGAGCGCACAGTCCGCGGTACTACAGCTCTGGGCGCACAAACCCAGCGCCATGCCGTGGGCCCAGGCGGGCGCGGCGGGCACCAGCATCGAGACCGCCACCCGGGCCCTCGATCTGCTGCACCTACGGCCCGGGATGACGCTCCTCGTCGACGGCGCCGCCGGTGGCGTCGGCAGCACCGCCGTCCAACTCGCCGCCGCCCGCGGAGTCCATGTCATCGGCACCGCCCGCGCCGACAACCACGACTTCCTCCGCCAGCTCGGGACGACACCGGTCACCTACGGCCCCGACCTCACCAACCGCCTCGACGCCCTGGGCGTGACCCGGATCGACCGCGCCCTCGACGTGGCCGGCGCCGGGTCCCTGACCGAACTGCTCCACCTCACCGGCGACCCGACAGCGGTGCTCACCCTGGCGGACTTCACCGCGCCCACCCACGGCGTCCGCCTGTCCATGGGGCAACTGGCCGGCGAACCCGACGGCCGCCACGGCCTGCCCGCCGCAGCCGAACTGTTCACCGAGGGCCGCTTCGGGGTGCCAATCCAAGCGACCTTCCCGCTTGAGAAGGCGGCCGACGCGCACCACACGGCCGAGCACGGATCCCGCCGCGGAAAGATCGTCCTGACCGTCGACGACGTGCAGGAGAGCTGAGCCTCAGCCCCTGGCCAGCACCTCGGACAACGGTGCCGGAACCAGCCCTCGCTCCCGCAACCCCGCCAGAATGTGCGGCAGCGCCTCATCGGTCATCGCCGCGTTCGCCTCGGTCACATGCATGATCACCACCGAGCCGGGGCGAACGTGGTCCAACACCGCCCGCACCAACGGCTTCCACGCCGTCGCGAACGGATCGCCACTGACCACGTCCCCGTCGACAACAGTCACGCCCAGCGGCGCCAACGCGTCCAACGCCGCCGCGTCGTGGCACAACCCGGGAAACCGGAAGTACCGGGTCTGCCGACCGCCGTACGGCGCGATCACCTCGAACGTCTTCGC
Organism: Micromonospora sp. NPDC005205; assembly: GCF_040608275.1. Lineage (NCBI taxonomy): Bacteria > Bacillati > Actinomycetota > Actinomycetes > Micromonosporales > Micromonosporaceae > Micromonospora > Micromonospora sp. NPDC005205. The sequence continues at coordinate 148,092 of NZ_JBEXHV010000008.1, read as the reverse complement.
CACATCGCCGGCCAGCTCGTCGACCGGCAACCGGGGCAGGTCGTAACAGTCCGCCGTGAACGCCGCGTGCCCGTAGGTGTGGTTGGCCAACTCGAAGCGCGGGTTGCCGGCGATCCGCCGGGTCACGTCCGGATACCGCTGCACCCACTTGCCGGTCAGGAAGAACGTCGCCGGCACCTGCTCCCGCTCCAGCAGGTCGAGGATGCGCAGGTTCGCGTACGACTTCACCCGGCCGGCCCGCAGGCTGGCCAACATCCCGTCGGTCATGTCCGCGTCGAAGGTCAGCGCGACCTTGGCACCGGTGCGCGGCCCGTGATCCACCACCCGCGCCCTGGTCCCGATGGGCGCCGCGCCCGGCACCGTGGCAACCACCACCGGCGGCGACGAGACGCTGGCCGACGGCACCTCCGGAGTAACACCCGTCGACGGCACCGCCGAAGAGGCACCGGCCGACGGCGCACCGGCCGGGGTGGACGAGGCCGACGACCCGACGAAGACGGGCCGGTCCGGCGGCGGCACCCGGGACGCCGTACACGCGGCACCACCGACAACGGCCACCGCCGCGAGTACGCCACACCACAACGGACGAAGCCGACCCCGAATCACGCCGCCGATCATCCCAAACGCGAGCCACCCTCACTGCCCCGCCCGCGCCCGCTGCTTCGCCGATCTTGCACTTACGGTCGTCGGATTGAGCGGGATGCCCCAAATGCCGCAACAGAAAGTGCAAGATCGGCGAGGCGTGAGGGCTGGGAAGGCCCTGGGAGCGTCGATCATGGGGTTGTGGTGCCGGGTTTGGGTAGTCAAGGGTGCTTGGTCCCCCACCACAACTCCATGATCGACGGAGCAGGGGAGCCAAGACAGGAACCGCAGCGCGACGGGTCCCCGGGCGACGGTGCGCCCGGGGACCCGTGGACCGCTCAGGTCACTTCGTGAAGGAGTCCTTCACGTTGCGGCCAGCGTCCTTAACGTTCTGACCGGCCTGCTTGGCGCGCGCGTCGCTCTGCTGGCTGGCGCCCTCGCCACGCATCCGCTCGTTGTCGGTCATGTCGCCGACGCGCTCCCTCGCGGCGCCGGCCATCTGCTCAACCTTGTTCTTTGCCTTCTCGGTGAAGCTCATCGCGCCTCCTCGGTCTGGCGGTTGTCCTGGCTCGCTTGCCCGGTCTCCGGGTGCCGAAACCGGTAGTGTCGGTCGGTACACCCGCTAAAGCATCCTAGGAAGATAGGTAGTGGGAGGTCGGCTGTCGGCACCGACCCACGATGGTTAACTGACCGCATGGGAGAGCTCCTGCTGATCCGGCACGGCGAGACCACCTGGAGCGCCAGCCTGCGGCACACCTCGTACACCGACCTGGAGCTGACCCCCGACGGCGAGCGACAGGCCCGCACCCTGGCGGCTTTCCTCGCCGGCCGGCGCTTCGTCACAGTGCTGACCAGCCCCCGCTCCCGGGCGCTGCGCACCGCGCAGCTGGCCGGGCTCACCGTCGACGCCGTCGACGAGAACCTCAGCGAGTGGAACTACGGCGAGTACGAAGGTCGCACCACAGTCGACATCCACGACGACGATCCGCACTGGAACATCTGGACCGACGGCTGCCCCGGCGGGGAGTCCCCCGCAGAGGTGGGCGAACGGCTCGACCGGGTGCTGGCCCGCGTCACCCCGCTACTCGACCGCGGCACCGTGGCGCTGGTCGGGCACGCGCACAGCCTGCGGGTGCTCGGTGCCCGCTGGATCGGCCTGCCCCCGTCCGCCGGTGGGCGGCTACGCCTGGACACCGCCACTGTCAGCGCGCTCGGTCACGAACACGGCCGGCAGGTCATCCTGCGGTGGAACCAGCCGGCTCCTCCGGCACCCGGGACCGCGACCGACTCGGTGCCGCAGAGCTGATCTTCGGCGGCCGGTTCTCGTACGGCGTGGACAACACCACTGTCGTCCGGGTCGTGACGTTCGCCGAGGTGCGGATCTCCTGCAGCACCCGCTCCAGGTCTGTGGGGCTGGCCACCCGCACCAGCAGCAGGTAGAAGTCCTCCCCCGCCACCGAGTAGCAGGAGTCGATCTCCGGCAGGTGGGCCAGCCGCTCCGGGGCGTCGTCCGGCTGCGACGGATCGAACGGCCGGATCGCCACGAACGCGGTGAGCGGCAGGTCCAGCGCCTCGAACGACACCCGGGCGGCGTACCCCTTGATCACCCCACGCTGCTCCAGCCGACGGACCCGCTGGTGCACGGCGGACACCGACAGCCCCACCCGCTCGGCCAGGTCGGTGTACGACAGACGGCCGTCGGCGGTCAGCGCGGCGACGATAGCGCGGTCGATCTCCTCCACGGCGTGCAACCTACCGGGAAAACCGTCGCACGGCGACGAGGTACCCGAGTGGCGGACCGCGGTGGGCCGTGACGCACCCACCGCAGCCCCACCACCACGTACCGTTGTCAGCTCTTGGCGAGTGCCCGGGAGATCACCATCCGCTGGATCTGGTTGGTGCCCTCGACGATCTGCAACACCTTCGCCTCACGCATGTACCGCTCCACCGGGTGGTCGGCCACGTAACCCGCACCGCCGAGCACCTGCACCGCGTCAGTGGTCACCCGCATCGCCATATCGGTGGCGAACAGCTTCGCCTTGGCCGCCTCGATGGCGTACGGCCGGCCGGCGTCACGCAGCCGGGCCGCCGCCAGGGTCAGCGCGCGGGCAGCGGAGATCTGGGTGGCCGCGTCGGCGAGCAGGAACCCCAGCCCCTGGAAGTCGATGATGGAACGCCCGAACTGCTGCCGCTCCCGGGCGTAGGAGACCGCGTAGTCCAGGGCGGCCTGGGCCAGCCCGACCGCGCACGCCGCGATGCCCAGCCGGCCGGAGTCCAGCGCGGACATCGCGATGGTGAAGCCTAACCCCTCGCCGCCGATCAACCGGTCGGCCGGCACCCGGGCCTCGTCGAAGGCGATCTGCGCGACCGGGGAGGCGCGCAGCCCCATCGTCCGCTCGGCCGCCTGCGGGGTGATGCCGGCCGTGCCCGCGTCGGCGAGCAGACAGGAGATCCCCTTCGGACCGGGCCCGCCGGTGCGGCAGAAGACGTTGTAGAAATCGGCGGTGCGTGCGTGGGTGATCCACGCCTTGGTGCCGGAGACCAGGTACGCGTCACCGTCGCGATCCGCCCGGGTGGTCAGCGCCGCCGCGTCCGAGCCACCCTGCGGCTCGGAGAGGCAGTACGCGCCCAGCAACTCGCCGCCGAGCATGTCCGGCAGCAGCTTGCGCTGCTCGTCGCTGCCGAACGCCGCCACCGGGTAGCAGGACAGGGTGTGCACGCTGACCGCCTCGGCGACAGCGAGCCAGCGGCTGGCCAGGATCTCCAGGACCTGCAGGTACACCTCGTACGGCTGGGCCGCGCCGCCGTACTCCTCGGGGTAGGGCAGGCCGAGCAGGCCGGCGCGGCCCAGCGTGCGCAGCACCTCGCGGGGGAACTCGGCGCGTTCCTCGAAGGCCGCGGCCTTCGGCGCGAGCTCCCCGTCGGCGAGCTCGGTGGCGAGACCCAGCAGGTCGTGGGCCTCGTCGGTGGGGAGGATCCGGTCGACAGTCATAGCGCGATGAGCTCCGTGGGGGTGGTGTTGAGCCGTTGCACGCCGTCCGTTGTGCAGACGACGATGTCCTCGATGCGGGCGCCGTGCCGGCCCGCCAGGTAGATGCCCGGTTCGATGGAGAACGCCATGCCGGCGTCGAGGGGTCGGTCGTTGCCGGCCACCAGGTACGGCTCCTCGTGCCCGTCCAGACCGATGCCGTGACCGGTGCGGTGCAGGAACGCGGGACCGAAGCCGGCGGCGGCGATCGGCGCGCGGGCCTCGGCGTCGGCCGCCGCGGCGGTGATCCCGGGCCGCACCGCCTCGACCGCGGCGCGTTGGGCGTCGCGCAGCACGGCATAGTAGTCCAGGAAGTCGGCCGGTGCCGACCCGCCCGCCAGGTAGGTGCGGGTGCAGTCCGAGCGGTAGCCCGACGCCATCGTGCCGCCGATGTCGACCACCACCGGCTCGCCGACGCCGATCGGCCGGTCGGAGGTGCCGTGGTGCGGGCTGGCCCCGTTGGGTCCGGCCGCCACGATGACGAAGTCGACAGTGACGTGTCCGGCGGCGCGGATCGCCGCGGCGATGTCGGTGGCGACCTCGACCTCGGTGCGACCGGGGCGCAACCACTCGCCCATCCGCAGGTGCACCTCGTCGATCGCCGCGCCGGCCTCGGCGAGCGCCGCGATCTCCGCCGGGGACTTGCGGATCCGCAACTCGCGCAGAACCTCCCCGGCGAGCCGTTGCGCGGCGTCGGGCAGCGCCGCGCGCAGGCCGAGAACCTGCTCGGCCCACATCCGGTCGGCGAGCCCGACCGCCGCGACCGGGCCGTCGAGGGCGGCGACGACCAGGGGGTACGGGTCGGTGCCGTCGACGTGGTCGACGATGCGGACGCCGGTGTTCGGGGCGGCCTCCGCCGCGGGACGTTCCAATCTCGGCACGATCAGCGTCGGCTCACCGTCGGCGGGCAGCACCAGGCAGGTCAGCCGCTCCCCCGCGTGGGCGTCGTACCCGGTCAGGTACCGCAGGTCGGAGCCGGGTGTGAGCAGCAGTGCGTCCAGGCCGGCGGCGGCCGTCGCTCGCTGCGCGGCGGTCAACCGATCCGGCGGATACAGCTCGTCGATTCCCACCCCGCCAGCTTAACGGTCGTTTGGGCAAACCCCCTATCTGCACCGGATGACCGGAAATCCATAGGTGTTGATTGACTCAGACAGTTAACACTCTTTAAGATTTGGCTGCCTCGAGGCCCACCCGTCCCTGCGTCCCCGCACCGCCCGCCCGCGACAACCCTGCGCGGGCGGGTGTCGTCCCCCGCCCACGGGAAGGCCCCCGATGTCCTCACCACTGCGCCGCGTCCTTGCCGCCGGCCTGCTCGCGCTGGCTACCGCCGGCGCCACCCTCACCGTCATTCCCACCGCCGCGCAGGCAGTGGTGCTGCCGAACAACTTCAAGAGCGTCGGCTACATGCCCTCCTGGGCCGGCAACATCAACACGATCCAGTACAACAAGCTCACCCACATCAACTACGCCTTCGTCCTGCCCAACAGCAACGGCACCCTGCAAGGGGTGGACGGGGCCCGGCTCTCCTCGCTGGTCTCGCAGGGGCACGCCAACAACGTCAAGGTCTCCATCGCCGTCGGCGGCTGGAACGACGGCAACGACTCCGCCTTCGAGGCGCTCGCCGCCAACACCACCAGCCGCACGAACTTCGTCAACAACCTGATCAACTTCGTCAACCAGTACAACCTCGACGGCGTCGACATGGACTGGGAGTACCCCGACCCGGGCGCCTCGGCCAACAACTACACGGCGCTCATGACGCAACTCGGCAGCGCCCTGCACAGCCGCGGCAAGCTGCTCACCGCCGCCGTGGTCAGCGAGGGCGGCAGCGTCCAGGGCGTCCAGACGGCCGTGTTCAACCAGGTCGACTGGCTCAACATCATGGCCTACGACGGCGGCAGCCCGCACGCCAACTACGACTGGTCGATCAACGCCATCAACGGATGGAAGGCCCGCGGCCTGCCGGCCAGCAAGGCCGTCCTCGGCATCCCGTTCTACAGCCGCCCCGTCTACTACAACTACTCGTACCTGGTCGGGCTCGACCCGGCGAACGCCAACCGGGACTGCGCCACCATCAACGGGTCCCAGCAGTGCTGGAACGGCATTCCGACAGTGAAGCGCAAGACGCAGTGGGCCCTCGCGAACGCCGGCGGCGTGATGAACTGGGAGCTGTCGCAGGACACCAGCGGCTCGACCTCACTGCTGAGCGCCATGTACGACACCATCATGGGCGGCACCACCCCGCCGCCGACCGGACGCACCGGCCGGATCACCGGCATCGGTGGCAAGTGCGTCGACGTGGCCTCGGCCAGCACCGCCAACGGAGCCGCCATCCAGATCTGGACCTGCAACGGCACCAACGCGCAGACCTGGACGGTCGCCAGCGACAGCACGCTGCGCGCCCTCGGCAAGTGCGCCGACATCACCAGCGGCTCCACCGCCAACGGCGCGAAGGTCCAGCTCTGGGACTGCAACGGCAGCGGCGCCCAGGTCTGGCAGGCGCAGTCCAACGGGACGCTGCGCAACCCGCAGTCGAACAAGTGCCTCGACGTCACCGACAACACCTCCGCCGACGGCGCCCGGCTGCAGATCTGGGACTGCTTCGCCGGCGCCAACCAGCGCTGGACGCTCCCGGCCTGACACCGCGCGCACAGGCTCTCCCCGGACCAGCCTGGCTCGCAGGGCCCCCGGTCGGCGCGTAGGCGTCAGCCGGGGGCCCCGGCGTGCTCAGCGACCAGGTCGAGCATCTCCTGCACCGAGCCGGCCGGGTCGGTGACCGGGAACTGCACGGCCCGCACCACCGCCGTCGGGTCGACCAACAGGGTCAGCCGCTTGAACCGGGTCACCCCGCCCGCGCGGAACACCGGCAGCAGCAGCCCCGCTCCGAGCCGCCCGTCCTGGTCGGACAGCAACGGGAAGGGCAGTTCGGCGTACGCGGCGAAGTCGGCGAGCTGGTCGGGCCGCTGGGTGCTGATCCCGTACACCCGGACACCGGCGGTCACGAAGTCCGGATGACGCTTGGCGTAGGTGGTCGACTCCAGTGTGCAACCCCGGGCGCCGGGAATCTCCGCCCAGCCGGGCGGATGGCCATGCATCCCCGGCGCGTACGCCCCGGGGAACAGGTAGAGGACCGTCCACCCGTCCGTCGCGGTCACCGCCACCGGATGCCCGTCAGCGGCGGGCAGGACGACGTCGGGCAACCGCCGACCCACCAGGTCGCGCACCCGGCGCGCCTCGGCCGAGTCGGCGTCGGCCGTGGCGGTCACGTCACCGTCACCCATCAGATGCCTCGTTCCCCAGTCCTGCAACGCGATCAGCACCGGCAACAGCCCCTCGCCCTTCCGGGTGAGCAGGTAGTCGTACCGCGGTGGGTGTCGTGAGTACGGCCGGCGCTCCAACACGCCGTGCTCGACCAGCGCGCCGAGGCGTTCGGTCAGCGCGCGTCGGCTGACGCCCAGCTCCCGTTGCAGCGCGTCGAAACGGGTCGTCCCGCCAGCGACGTCACGCACGATGAGGAACGTCCACCAGTCCCCCAGTACGCCGAGCGCCTGCGCGATGCCGCAGTCCGCATCGGCAAGATCTTCTCGCCGCACCCGCTACCTCCGTTACCCCGTTCCGACTATAGTCCGTTTCAGGTTGGAACGGACTGGCTCGGCGAACGGGGGACGGCGACGCGCACGTCGACGAACGGGCCGGGTGTTCTGGCGCTGGCGGGCCGCCGGCACGACCAGCACGGTCGGGTCGGCGGTGCGCGCGGTCGCACTGCCCCTGACCGCGCGCACCGTCCTGGGCCCCGTCCGCGTAACAGCCCGCACCGTCGTTTGCCGGCCCGGCGCGTCCCCACGGCCCTAGCCTGGGATCGGGGTGCCCGTGCGGGCGACCTGACCGGGAGGACCGACGTGGCAGGGAACCAGACGAACCGGGCGGCGACCCGCCGTCGCCGCCAACTGTGGGCCGGAGTCCTCGCGCTCGTCGGCCTGGTCCTGCTCGTCATCGGCGTCACCGTCGCCGACGGCATCGCGGCCTGGGTCGAGGTGGTGGTCGCGATCCTGCTGCTGGTGACCAGCTACGTCGTGCAGCACCTGGCCCGCCGGGACACCGTCTACCAGCCCGACGAGCGACGCTGACACCACCACCAGCGGCCGGGCGTACCCCAGATCGTCGGACGGTTGTGCCAGGCTGTCCGGCGTGGCACACCGACCCCCGATCCTGCTGATCGACTCAGCCAGCCTCTACTTCCGGGCCTACTTCGGCATCCCGGAGTCCGCCGCCAGGGCCGAGGACGGCACCCCGGTCAACGCGGTGCGCGGCTTCCTCGACATGCTCGCCACCCTGATCCGGGTGCGGGGCGCCGATCGGATGATCTGCGCACTGGACTACGACTGGCGCCCGGCCTGGCGGGTCGACCTGCTGCCGTCGTACAAGGCGCACCGGGTCGCCCCGCAGGGCGGCGAGATCGTTCCGGACACCCTCTCCCCGCAGGTGCCGATGATCCTGGAGGTGCTGACCGCGGTGGGCATCACCGCTGTCGGCGCGACCGGCTACGAGGCGGACGACGTGCTCGGCACCCTCTCGGTGACCCAGCCCGGCCCGATCGAGGTGGTCTCCGGCGACCGCGACCTGTTCCAACTCGTCGACGACGCCCGACCGGTCCGACTGCTCTACGTCGGGCGCGGCGTCGCCAAGCTCGACGACTGCGACGACGCCGCCGTGCGGGCCCGCTACGGCGTGCCCGCCGACCGGTACGCCGACTTCGCCGCGCTGCGCGGCGACCCGAGTGACGGGTTGCCCGGGGTGGCCGGCGTCGGCGACAAGACCGCCGCCCGGCTGATCGAGCGGTACGGCAGCATCGCCGGCATCCTGGCCGCGCTCGACGACTCCGACTCGTCCTTCGCACCGGGCCTGCGCGCCAAGCTGGTCGCGGCCCGCGACTACCTGGGCGTCGCGCCGACGGTGGTCCGGGTCGCCCTGGACGTGCCCCTGCCGGAGCTGCCCACCGCGCTGCCGAGCGCGCCGGCCGACCCGGACCGGCTGCTCGAGCTCGCCCAACGATGGAACCTGGCCGGCTCGGCCCGCCGCCTGGTCGACGCCCTCGCCGCCCCGCGCGGCGGCGAAAAGCCGTCGACATCCCCGCAGGCGGGGTGACCGCCCGGCACGACCCGGTTGGGGGACGAGCGGGTGAACGCGGGTTCCCGCGCTCCCCCGCTCGTTACCGTCCGTGAAGGTGGGCCGGACAGGTCCATCGAGTCGAGCGGTTCCGCAGGAGTAACCCGTGCACCTCCCCGCGCCGGAGCCCGGATCGCCACGGGCCATCGGTCCGCCGGTGCGCGATCCAGAGGGCCCGCGCCGGGTCACCCTCCTCGAACTCTTCTTCGACCTGGTGTACGTGGTCGCCCTGGCGCTCATCTCGCGGGGACTGGCCGAACGACTCGACTGGCACCGGGCCGCCGAGGCACTGATCATGCTGGCCGCCGTCTGGTGGACCTGGGCGATCACCACGCTGGTCACCGACCTGTACGACCCGGAACGCACCGAGATCAAGCTGCTGATCAGCGCCGTCATGTTCGGCGCGCTGCTGATGACCACGGCGATCCCGGAGGCGTTCAACAACCGAGGGCTCGTCTTCGGCGGCACCTACGTGGCGATCCACCTGGGGCGTGGGCTGTTCCTGATGCCGGCGGTACGCCGCGAACCACAGACCCAGCGTCGGGCCGCCCGCATCTTCGTCTGGTTCGTGGTGTCGGCGATCCCGTGGCTCATCGGCGCATTCGTCAGCGGAGACGCCCGGATCGTGTGCTGGGCCATCGCGCTCGCCATCGACTACCTCGGCTTCCGACTCGCGTACCCGGTGCCGGGTCTCGGGGTGGTGCCCGAGAAGCAGCGCAACGTCACCGCGGAGCATCTCTCCGAGCGCTACCAGCAGTTCTTCATCATCGCGCTCGGCGACGCCATCCTGACTATCGGCACCATGTTCAGCATGGAGCACACCGAGGCCGAGAACATCGGGGCCTTCGCTGTGGCGTTCCTGACCACGCTGCTGCTCTGGCGGATCTACGTGCACAAGTCCGGCGAGCTGCTGCCGACCGCCATCAAGGCGGCGGAGTCGCCCAGCAAGTTCCTGTTCAGCGCGCCGTACACCCATCTGTTGATGATTTCCGGCGTGGTCACCACGGCGGCCGGCTTCCACCTGGTGCTGCACGAGCCGACCGGACGGACACCGCCGGCCTGGCTGGCGGTGATCCTCGGCGGCCCGGCGCTGTTCCTGGCCGGCCGGGCCTCGTTCGAGTACGAGGTCTTCAGCCGGGTGTCGTGGTCCCGACCCGGCGGGGTGCTGGCGCTGCTGACCATCGCCCCCGGCCTGCTGTACCTGCCGCCGGTGTTCGCCTCCCTCGGTGGGCTGCTGGTCCTGGTCGGCGTTGCCTACGCGGACTTCCGGCGTAGCCGCGGCAAGCCGCCGGAGGCCCCGTCACCGCCGCACTGAGCCGCCCGCCAGCTACACCAGCGCCCCGGCGTACCCCCGGACCTGCAGTCGTTCCCGGGCACCTCCGGCCAGGCGCACCTGCAGGCCGAGCGGCGCGGCGGCGCGGCGGACATCGTCCACGTGCAGCGATCCGTGCCGGTCCACGGTGAGCACCGGCGGTTCTTCGAGGTCACCCTCCGGCGCGTGGAACGAGAGCAGGGTGACCGAGGTGGTGAGGTAGCCCGGGTACGCGGCGCGGGCGGCTGCCTCGTCCCGGTGGACCAGCACCACCAGATCGTCGAGGTGGGCGAAGTCGGCGGCGAGGGCGCCCGCCTTCCAGTGCGCCGGTTCCTCCGCCGCGCCGGTGAGATGCCGGGAGCGGTTCGCCGAGGTGATGTAGAGGTGATCCGTCCCGGTCTCGGCGAGCGCCCGCTCGAAGAAGGCGTTGGAGGGGCAGGTCAGCCCTGGTGCGATCACCTGGGTGGTCCTCATCCCCTGGTCGATCTGCGTGAAATGGTCGGGGAGCCGGTCGGCGGCCGGCCCACGGAAGCCGAACGGCCCGGCCCCGTAGAGGGCGTCCATCAGCGCCCGCACCCGACCGACCGGCAACCGCGGCGAGATCCGCGTCCAGTCGAACATCCCGGGGATCCGGCCGATCACCGTGGTGATGCTGCCGACCTGGTGGGCCGGTCGACCCTTGGCCAGGTTGACCCGGCGTACGGTGGCCGCGTCGGGGCGCGTCACGATGGCGTAGAAGTTGGCGAACGCCGCCGCGACGATCGCGCCGCCAGCAAGCGCGCGGGCCGCGACCGCGACGTCTTCGGGGCGGTCGATGTAGAGGGGCGGTGTCGGGGCGTCCATGAGTCCTCCTCGGCGGGGCCGTGAGGCAGTTCTACGTCCACTCACCCGGATGACGGCGAGGTCGGTCGCCGATCCGATAGCCGACAGGCGCTACCCGGTGCGGGCGGCGGATGCCCGGGCGGTACACAACGGCGGACGGCATCGGCCGGATGGGGGATCCGGCGGGGGTCCTAGCGCGCAACCGTTAGCCGCGCGACCTGATTGGGTACAACGGCTGCACCTCAGATCCACCACATACCTCAGGAGGCAGCGATGCGCGGCACCTCGATTCTCGGAGTCATCGTCGTGATCTGGTTGGTGATCGGCGCCATCGCCGGTGGCCAGCGCGGTTACTACAGCGGCGACGACACCAACTGCGCCGAGGCCGGCACCATCCTGGTCACCATCGTGGCCGGGCCGTTGAACTACATCGGCGCCAACCCGAAGGTCGACTGCAAGCTGCCCGAGCCTTCCAAGTAGGCAACAGACGTAGTCCGGCCCGTGCCCCCGCAGTGGGGCGCGGGCCGGTGCAGTTTTCGGCGAGGTCGCACCGGAGCACTAGCCCGACTCCTCCCCCGACCGTCGAACGGTCGACCGGTCGCGTCCCCAGGCGGCCAGCGGCTCGAGGGCGTCGTTGAGGCGCGTGCCGTCTTCGGTCAACGAGTACTCGACGCGGGGCGGCACCTCGTCGTGGGAGACGCGGCGTACGATGCCGTCCGCCTCCATCTCCCGCAGGTGGGAGGCCAGCACCTTCTCGGTGACCCCCGGAAGCAGTCGACGCAGCTCGCCGAAGCGACGTAGGGGGTGCTCGTGAAGCGCCCAGAGGATCAGCACCTTCCACTTGCCGCCGATCACCTCCATCGCGGTGTCGATACCGCAGGCGTGTCCGTCCGCGGTGCCCGGCCGGTTCACCGTCGCCATGCCCACCCCTCCGACCTGCTCGCTCACCCCCGGGTAACCACGCACTCCGAAGTGCGTACTTGATCACCTGGTGGGCGATGACCAGCCTAATCGGCATGGAACCGAACACTGTGGAGAAGCCGTCCGTCACGATGCTGGGACTCGGCGCGATGGGTACCGCACTGGCCCGCGCCTGGCTTGCCGCCGGCCACCCGCTCACCGTCTGGAACCGCACACCGGCCCGCGCCGCCGCGCTCGCGCCCGAAGGGGCAAGGGTCGCGGACAGCGCTGCTCAGGCGGTCGCGGCGAGCACCCTGGTCGTCGTGTGCCTGCTGGACGACAGCTCGGTCGAGGAGGTGCTGGCCGGTGTGGACCTGACCGGCCGGGATCTGGTCAACCTGACCACCAGCACCCCGGCCCAGGCCCGCGCCCGCGCGGCCTGGGCACGCCGACACGGCGCGCGTTACCTGGACGGTGGCATCATGGCCGTCCCGCCGATGGTTGGCGTTCCGGAGGCCGGCGGCTACGTCTTCTACAGCGGCTCGCGAGCGCTCTTCGAACGACACCGCACGACGCTGGGCGTCCCGGTCGGCACCACCTACGTGGGCGAGGACGCGGGCTTCGCGGCCCTGCACGACGTGGCTCTCCTCAGCGCCATGTACGGGATGTTCGCCGGGACCGCGCACGCCTTCGCCCTGATCCGTCGGGAGGACATCGACCCGACGGCGCTCGCCCCACTGCTCGCCGACTGGCTCGTCGCGATGATCCCGACGGTTCGGCAGACCGCCGACCAACTGCGCAGCGGGAACTACACCGACGGAGTCGTCTCCCCTCTCGCCATGCAGGTGGCGGGCACGCCGACCTTTCTGCGCACCGCCGAGCAGCAGGGCGTCAGCCCCGAACTGCTCCGCCCCTACTTCGACCTGATGCGCCGCCGCCTGGCGGAGGGAGGTGGTGAGGAGGACCTGACGGGCGTCATCGATCTGCTGGTGCGCTGACGGCGTGCGGTGGCTGGAGGCCGGTGCTTGGTGCTTGCGGTCGGCCACCGCACGCCGCCTAAGGCATCCTAGGAGGCTGGTTTGCAGTCCTGCGGCGTTTGTCCACGCCGGGGCCGGGAACGGCCGATGCCTCAGTCGGCGAACGGGATCGGGAGTGTGGGCATGCAGATCGGCTACAAGCTGGCCGCAGAGGGGTACGGCCCGCAGGAGATCATCCGCCAGGCCGTCCTTGCCGAACGGGCGGGCTTCGACTTCGTCGAGATGAGCGACCACTTCCACCCGTGGCTGGACGCGCAGGGGCACTCGTCCTTCACCTGGAGCGTGCTCGGCGCCATCGCGGCCAGGACCAGCACCCTGCGCCTGGCCACCGGGGTCACCTGCCCGACCGTCCGCTACCACCCGGCGATCATCGCGCAGGCCGCAGCGACCATGGCGCTGATCTCCGACGGTCGGTTCACCCTCGGAGTGGGCGCCGGCGAGCGGCTCAACGAGCACGTGGTCGGGCAGGGCTTCCCCAGCGTTCGAGGGCGACACGAGCGACTACGCGAGGCGCTGGAGATCATCCGGCTGCTCTGGCAGGGCGGCTACCAGTCGTACGAGGGCCGGCACCTGCACCTGGAGGACGCCCGCATCTTCGATCTGCCGGACACCCTGCCCGTGATCGCGGTGGCGGCCAGCGGCGAGGTGTCGGCGCGGCTCGCCGCCGAGTTGGGCGACGGCCTGTTCGCCACCGAGCCGGACGCGTCGATCGTCGAACACTACCGACGCGCCAAGGGTTCGGGCCCGCGCTACGCCGAGGTGCCACTGGCCTGGGCCACCGACGAGCAACGGGCGGTGCAGGCGGTGTTGCAGACGAGCCGATGGATGGTCACCGGTTGGAAGGTGATGAGCGAACTGCCGAACCCGGTCAACTTCGACGCGGCCAGCGCGTACGTCGAGGAGAAGCACATCCGGCAGCTCTTCGCCATCGGCCCGGACCCGGAACCCCACGTCACCAAGGTCCGGTCGTACGTCGAGGCCGGCTTCGACCACATCGTCCTGCAGAACGCCGGCCCCGACCCGGACGGCTTTCTCGACTTCTTCGCCGGCGACCTCTCCGGCCGCCTGCGCGCGATGGGTTGACGCGCCGTGACCCTGCGCGCGAGGGGTTAACGCCGTGACGACGCCGAACCCTCGGCGTCACGTGACGGAGCACCGCCCGTCCGGACGATCGTCCGGACGGGCGGTGCACTCGGGATGAACGCGCTCGGGATGGTGCGCGGGTCGACGCTCAGCGGAAGCAGTGGGCGATCGGCACCTGGCTGCCCTCGCAGTTGGTCGGTTCGTTCTCGACCACCACGCTCTCATCGTCGATCTTGACCTGGGCGTGCATGCCGAAGATGCCGCCGGGCTTCACCGTCGACGCGTTGTGGGTGACCTTGCTGGTGTAGATCGCCACCGAGCCCGCGTTGGCGTAGATGCCCCCGCCCTGGGACGCGGCGCCGACAGCCTCGTTACGGGTCACGTCACTGCCGCGGACCAGCAGGTTCGCCTTCTCGGCGTAGATGCCGGCTCCGAGGCCGTGGGTGGTGTTGCCTTCGATCACGCTGTCGTCGATCGGCGTGAGGCCCTTCACTGTCGAGACACCGCCCCCGTTGAGTGTGGACGTGTTGCCGCGGATGGTCATCGTGCGCATCACCAGCACCGCGTCGGAGTTGGCGGCACCGCCGCCGACCTGCGCGGTGTTGTTCAGCAGCTCGGTGTCGGAGACCTTCGTCCGGGCCGAGAAGCTGGCCAGCCCGCCACCCTGGACGGCGCTGTTCTGGGTGAAGGAGACGCTCTCCACGTCGGCGGCACCACGGTAGTTGCCCAGCCCGCCGCCGTAGGCGTTGGCGCTGTTGCGGTGGAACTCCGAGCGCTTCAGCGTCAGTACGCCGCCGTTGAGCAGGCCCCCGCCCTTGCCCGCGGCGCCGGAGGCGCTGTTGCCGACGAACGTGGAATCGGTGACCACCATGTTGCCGTCGTTGAAGATGCCGCCGCCACCCCCCTCGGGCGACAGCGAGGTGCTCTGCGTGACGGTGACCCGTTCCACCACGGCGGTGGCGCCGTGCACCACGTGCAGGCTGCCGCCCTCGATGGCCGATCGGCCGTTGTGCAGTTCCACGTCGCGCAGGGTCAGCTCGCCGCCATCACGGACGGTGAAGAAGCGGAACGCGGCGGCCTGGGCGGCCCGGGAGATGGTGGCGCCCGCGCCGTCGATCGTGATCGCCTGGTAGATCACCGGCAGGCCGGCGGTGTCGTCGGCCGGGTTGTGCGGCGGCGCGTCGGCGTCGCCGGGGGTTTCCGCGGCGTCGGCGGCCTCGCGGGCGTCCCGGATCCCGCCGTCGTACTGGTCGGTCTCGTGGAACGCCTCGGTGAGGGTGTAGCGGCACTTGGGCGCGAGGCGGAGTTCGCCGCCGCCCTCGGCGTTGGCCGTGACCAGCGCCGCCACCAGCTTCGCGGCGTCGCACGGCACCGACACCACTCCTCGCTTGCCGGTGCCGGGGGTGGTGGGACGGGCCCGCTCGGCGTCGGGGTCGGGCCGGTCGCCGGTGCGGCGGTCGTCGTCGGCTGCCGGGGTCAGCCGGGCCAGACCGGGGAGGGCGAGGGCGCGGTCGGCGGCGGCGGCCGCTCCGGCCGCTCCCACGACCAAGCTCCCCGCCAGCAAGCCGCTGGCTAAGAGCCATCGGGACCGCCGTCTGGGTTGAGTCGCGCGGTCTCCCTCTCGGTACGTGGACATCAACGGTGCCTACCTTCCTGCGTACGTGACGTGACCGCGCGCCGATTCGGGCGCGGGGGGCTCGACGAGTTCGCCGGCTACCAAACGTCACGATAGGTCCGCAATACGGACAGGAAGGTGTGAACGTGAATAGTGCCCTCTTTCATCTTTAAAACCGCCAGAGCGGCATCAGGCTCACCCGCCGACGTGGATGCCGGGTCGACGCAGCGGGTCCCGTTCGGTCCGACGGATGATCTCCCGCACCACCGGCGGGGTGTCCCCCCGGCCCAGGATGAGGTAGCGCGCCAGGTGCGCGATCGGGCTGCCCTCCGACCACTCGAAGTGCGCGTGCGGCCGGACCCCGGTGGCGTCCCGCAGGGCCAGCAGGATCGCGGCGATCGCGTTCGGCGCGGCCGGGCTGTCGGCCCGCAGCACCCGGAAGCCGCCCACCTCGATGCCGTGCACTCGCAACACCTGACTGAACTCCGACGGATCGACCACATCGATCTCCAGGAACAGCACGTCCGCGGCCCCGGGCACCGGATTCATCCCGCGCTGCGCCCGCTCCTTGAGCGTGTACTCCTTCACCGACCCCTTCTGCCGCTTGTTCGCGATCAGGTGCAGCTGCCCGTCGTGCGCCAGCGACTCGCTGATGAACCGACGGGCCGCCTCGTCGAACTCGATCCGCTCGGCGCGCAGCTCGGTGGTCCGGGTGACCCGGGAGACCAACGAGACCACGATGATGCCGAGGATGAACAGCGCGGAGATCGTGATGCCGTCCGGCTGTTCGATGACGTTCTCCAGCAGCGCGTACAGCAGCACCAGGGTCAGCACCGTGAAGCCGATCGCGGAACCCCGCCGGTGGTGACGGGCCGCGGAGATCGTCACCGCCACCGCCCCGGAGACCATCATGGCCAGGATCCCGGTGGCGTACGCCCCGGCCTGGGCGTTGACATCGGCGCGGAAAGCGATCGTGATGGCGACGCTGACGACGGTGTAGACGATCACCACGGGGCGGACCGCCCGCGCCCACTCCGGGGCCATGCCGTACGACGGCAGGTAGCGGGGCACGATGTTGATCAGCCCGGCCATCGCCGAGGCGCCGGCAAACCAGAGGATGAGCACGCTGCTCACGTCGTAGACGGTGCCGAACACCTCCCCCAGGTAGGCGTGCGCCAGGAACGCCAGCGCCCGCCCGTTCGCGCCGCCGCCCGGCCGGAACTCCTCCGCCGGAATGAGCGCCGTGGTCACAAAGGTCGTCGAGATCAGGTACACCGACATGATCAACGCGGCGGTGGTGAGCAGACGGCGCGTGTTGCGGATCCGGGCGGCGAGCCGGGCCTGCTTGTCCGGGCCGTCGGCCGCCACCAGAGGCATCATGCTGACCCCGGTCTCGAAACCGGACAACCCCAGCACCAGCAGCGGGAATGCCAACACGGCGGTGAGCAGCACCTGGCCCGGTCCGCCACCGGTCGCGGTCACCGCGGCCGTCCAGTTCGACACGATGCCCGGGTCCTCGACGATCCGACCCACAGCGACCACGACGATCACCGCGTTGAGCACTAGGAAGACCGCGACCAGCGGGATGGCCACCACCACCGCCTCGCGGAACCCGAGCAGGAACACCCCGCCGAGGATGAGCAGCAGCGCCACCGTCACCACGACCGGCACCACGGACCCGTGCAGGACGTCCGGCAGGTACGGGTTCTCCAGCAGGTGCACGGTGGCGTCGGCCGAGGAGAGGGTGATCGTGATGATCCAGGAGGTGGCCACGAAGCCGAGCAGCACGAGGACGAAGATCTTGCCCCGCCAGAACGGCAGCAACCGCTCCAACATCGCCACCGAACCCTGACCGTGCGGGCTCTCGTGGGCCACCCGCCGGTACATCGGCAGCATGCCGGACAGGGTGAGCACGACGATCAACAAGGTCGCCAGCGGGGAGAGCGCCCCGGCCGCCACCGCCGCGATGCCCGGCAGGTACGACAGCGTGGAGAAGTAGTCCACGCCGGTCAGGCACATCACCTGCCACCAGGCGTGCCTACGGTTCTGCCCCTCGGTCGCCTCAGGGCCGGGCGGCTGCACCTGGTGCTGGAAGAGCCACCGGCGCAGCGGGCTGGCCGGCGGCGCCGAGCGGGCCGGTGTGGCCACGCGTTCGGGCACCACGACGCCCTGCCGACCACCGCGATGTGGGCGGGCCGGATCGCGGGCCGCCCGCAGCGCCGGGTCCGGCCCGCTCGGCGCGTGTCGGCGCCCGCTCCACCGCCGTGGTTTTGCCCGGTGCTCGTCACCCATCGCCAGTCCCACCCTCACAGGTCCTGATCTGACGGTAGGCGGTGCCCCGGCGCCCGATCGGCGGAACCGGGTACCTGTTCGGCCTGCTCAGGACAGGTCCGCGACGGCGAGCAGCCGGGCCAGCGCGGGTGGGTCGGCGACGGTGACAGTGGCCGCCGGGTGCCGGGGCCGTCCCCCGGGCACCAGCGCCGCCACCGGTACGCCGAAGCGCAGGCAGATCCCGCCGGCCACGCTGCTGCCGAAGGTCGCGCCGCCGTCGGCCAGCGACAGGTGCGGGCCGATCGCCCGCCACCAGCGGTACGGTCCGCTCAGCTCGACGGCGGTGACGTTGCCCCGGTCGGTCCGCAGCCGCCACGGCCCGTACCGGATCATCAGATCCCGTTCGGTGACGGCGACCCAGGCCGTCGCCGGGCGGACCCCGAGCAGCGCCAGCACCGGGCGGAACGCTGGATCGAAGCGGAACGGGAACCGGGCCACGACGCCGGTCATCGGGCGCCGGGCCGAGCGGTGGGTTTCGACACCGGGCCACCCGGCCGCAGCGGGCCGGGCCGCGCGGGCCGGGGGCGGGCGGCGGGCCGACGCCGGGCCAGGACGGTCATGGCGCGGGCGTACCCGATCCGCGCCCGCCGACACCCCCGGATCCGCCGGCCGTCGACGCGACTCCCACCCGGCGTTCCCCCACCGCCGGCCGACCCCCCCGGGCCGGCCGACGGCGGCAGACGGTCGACACCCCCCGGGGCCGACCGGCTGTCCCCTGAGTGACCGACCCGACCTCGGGCGGCCACACGGGGTGGAACTGGTGGGACGCGCCTCCGCGCTCCGCCGCCCCCCACGGGGCGGAGCGCGGAGGCCCCCCGTCCCGGCTACTGCAGGAACGCCCCGAGGGGCGACAGCAGCAACCGGCCGAGCGCCGCGGCGTTGTCGTCCAGCCGTGTGCGCTCACACTCTCGGGCGTCCGGATCGTGCCGGCACCGCCAGATCTTCTGCGCGTTACGCCAGGCGACATCGCGGGTGTACTCGACCAGTTCCCCCTGGTACCAGTCGTCGATGTCGCCGTTGAGCATGTCGATGAGCAGCTGCCACCGCTCCAGGTAGCCCCGGCGCAGGCCGGGGATCTTGTCCGCGAAGATTTTGTTGATCTCGAGGTAGTCGTGGTGCTGGTCGCTGCCGTCGACCGGCTCCGACTCCAGGTGATCGAACGTGGTCACCAGGGCGAACGGCAGGTCGAAGTTGATGTGCGCGTTCACCCCGGCCGCCGCCGACGGCAGCGGCCGGGCATCCGGCCCCCGCATCCGCTCGAAGAGGCACGACCACGCCTTCGGGGTGCCGGGGCTGGAGTCGGTCCACAGCCGCATCGCGTCGAAGTACCGGGCGGCGAACTCGACGTCGAGCCGGGAGAGGAAGACCGGATCGACGAAGCGGTCGTCGTACAGCCCGTCCAGCACGCTGCTGGTGATTGTCAGATAGAGCCTGTTGAAGTCGGCCAGCGGACAACTGGCTTCCAACGGTGGCAACCGGACCAGCATGTCCTGAAGCTTGGTCAGATGATCGACCACGGCCGGCACGTCCGCGGGATGATCGGCGAGCAGGTCGACGATGTCCCGGTGCACGGGCCCCCAGACCGGTTCGATCATTTCTCCTCCATTGTGGTCGGCGGCATCCCCCGTGCCGTCGTCGACGCGGCCCAGCCTCTCAGCCGACACCCGGCCACCGGATCAGTAGAACGACGTATCCCGGCGCGCACAGGCGCCGGGATACGTACGCACTGTGGAGTCGGTCAGCCCCGTTGGTTGCGCAACTGGATCGCGCTGGCCTGCACGCGGGTACGGACCTGGAGCTTGTCGAAGATGTGCGACACGTGCACCCCGATGGTCCGCTCGCTGATGAACAGCCGCTGCCCGATCTCCCTGTTGGTCAACCCCTCGGCGACCAGGGCGAGCACTTCCCGCTCCCGGGCGGTGAGCGCTGCCAACTCGTCGTCGGACGCCTCGACCGGGACGCCGCGCGCACCGCTGATGTTGTCGCGCTCGTCCAGCGACACCCGGGCCCGCCCGGCCAACTCGCGGATCTCCGAAGTCAGCGGCACCGCGCCCAACCCCTGCGCCACCCGGTACGCCTCCCGCAGGAGCTTGCCTGCGGTTGCCACCCGGCTGCGCCGAGCCAGCAGCGCCTCGGCCTGCCGCAGGCGCGAGTACGCCGCCGGATAGGGGTGGTTGCGTCGATCCCACTCGGCCGCCGACGCGGCCCACAGCTCCGGATCACTGCCGTCGAGGCGGCTGACCTCGGCGGCGCACAGCGCCAGGAAGCCCTCCACCACCGAACGCACCGGCCGGGCCGCACCGGCGCTCTTGCGGGCCACCCGCTCGGCCACGTCGCGCAGTCGGCGGACCGCCGTCGGGTCCACCTCCACAGTGCGGCTGGCGTGCGCCTCAGCCTCGGCGCGCAGGCCGTGCCAGACCAGCGCGGACAGGATCATCACGTCGTCGGAACGGCTCTCGGTCAGGCCGCGCTGCACCGCCTGCCGCGCCACGTCGTGCCGGCCCTCCCACATGGCCAGCCCGGAGCGCAGGGTGAGCAGCGGAATGACGTGTCGCGCCCCGCCGCCGGCGAGCAGGGTCGCCACCGCGTCGAGGTCCCGACCGGCGGCCTCGATGTCGCCGTAACCCACCGACAGCCGGCACCGCGCCAACAGCAGCTCGACGGCGTCCGCACCGGACGGTCGGTGTCGCAGGGCCGCGGCCACCACCTTCTCCGCCTCGGCCCACTGGCCCACCCGGAACAGCCCGTTGATGGCGATGGCCAGCAGCCGGGTGCCCCAGGTGCGGCCCAGGCCCAGCTCGGTCACCCGTTCGGCGCCCCGCCGGGCCACCACCACACCCTCTTCGAGGACGTTCAGCGGCCCGGTCAGCAGCTCAGCCAGGTGCAGGTACGCGCAGGCCACGTCCTCGGGCTGACCGGCACGCTCGGCGGTGTCGAGGGCGTCGCGCATGACCGCCAGCCCGGCGTCCGGGTCTTCCAGACAGGCGTCGCTGAAGCCCAACGCCGAACTGGCCAGCACCACCTCGGTGGCCGAGCCCGCCACGTTCTCGGCCAACGCCAGCGCCTCGCGGGCCCGCTCACCGGCGTCGGCGTAGCGACCCAGGTGCAGCAGCAGCTCGGCCAGGCGGGCGGCGGCGCTGGCCCGGTCCCGAGGGGAGCAGTCCGCCGCCTTCAGCGCCCGCTGGTACTCCTCCTCGGCCAGCGCGGAGCGACCGGCGGCGGCCAGGTAGCGGGCGCGGCGGATGTGCAGCGCGCAGCTCGGTTCGCCACCCCGCAGCGCGGCCAGCTCCTCCAGCAGGGCCAACGCGCGGGCGTGCTCCCCACAGTGGTGGGCCGCCTCGGCGGCGTTCTCAAGCAACTCGACAGGGTCCACCGTCAGCGGGCCCGGCTCGGCGGCCAACTGCAACGCCGCCGACCAGTGCCGGTGTGCCTCGGCGTAACCGTGCAGCCGCTCGGCCTCCTGAGCGGCGGCCACCGCCGCCGGCAGGGCGCGCGCCGGCTCGCCGGCCAGCCGCCAGTGGTGCGCCAGCCGGGCCTGGTGCAACTCACCCGGCGCGCTGGTCAGCGCCTCGGCGTAGCGGCGGTGCAGGCCGGAGCGTTCGGCCGGCAGCAGCTCGTGCGCCAGCACCTCGGCCACGAGGCGGTGGCGCAGCCGGTAGCCCTCGTCCGCGCCGACCAGCAGCCGGTGCGCCACCGCGGCCCGGGCCGCGGCGATCAGCTCGTCCTCCGGCATCCGCAGCACCTCGGCCAGCAGCCAGTGCTGCACCGGCTCGACACCGGCGGCCACCGCGTGCACCACGGCGTGCGCGTGCTGGGGCAGCGCGTCGACCCGGTCGAGGAAGATCTCCCGCAGCGTCTCGGACAGCCCGTCGCGGCCGTCGCGCAGATCCCGGGCCAGTTCCTCGATGACGAACGGGTTGCCGCCGCTGCGCTGCCACACCTGCTCGGCCGCGTCGGCGCTCAGCGTCCGGCCGACCACCGCGACGGCGAGCGTCTCGGTGTCGGCCCGGCCCAGCGGCGCCAGGTCGAGCACCCGCACCGTGCGGAGCCGACGCAGCTCGGTGAGCACCCGGCGCAGTGGGTGGGCGCCCTGCAACGACTCGGCGCGCACCGCCGCCAGCACCGACAGCTGAAGATCACCCAGGCCGGCGAGCAGGTAGAGCAGGAGCTGCCGGGTGCTGCGGTCGACCCACTGAAGGTCGTCGAGGATCAGCACCAGCGGGCGGCCCTCGGCGATCAGGTGCAGGCCACGGGAGACCCGCTCCAGCAACGCGCCGGCGCCGTCCGGGCTGGCGGTCTCGTCGGCGAACATCTGCAACAGCCCCCGCACCGCCGAGGAGGTGCGGGCGGGCGAGGTGGAAACCTCGGCGTCGAACCGGCGCAGCGCCTGCAACAACGGGTGCAACGGAGAGGCGTCGCCGATGTCCAGGCAGCTGCCGGTGAGCACCACGGCGCCCCGCTCCCGCAGGCGGTCACCGATCTCGCCCAACAGCCGGGTCTTTCCCACACCGCTCTCGCCGGTCAGGAAGACCGCCGCGGTCTGCCCGTGCGCGGCCTCACCGAGCAACGCGGACCGAACCGTCTGCACCAGCTCGGCCCGGCCCACGAGTGGTGCGGTGTCCACATCGCTGGCCATGCCACGCAGCCTAATCACAGGGCCCCACACCGTTCTACGGCCGCCCACCGCTTCTGGTACTCCTCGCGTCGACTTTGCGACTAAAGGTTGCAGGTGGCCGACATACGTCGTTCGGCAGATCCCCCGTCGGCCCACTAATGCCAATCTCCGGAGGTGATCAGGCAACAGCGGGGAGAGAGGCCGGTGCGACACCCATGACCACCAGCATCATCGTCGACACGCAGCGGACCGTCACCCCGCTCTGGCCGGTACCCCAGGAGAGGCGCGTCGTCACCGTCCTCTTCGCGGACATCGTCGGATCCACGGCCCTGGTGGACCGGCTCGACCCCGAGGACGTCCGAGCGTTGCAACGGGCCTACTTCGACACCGTCGCCGGTGTGCTGCACCGCTGGCACGGGGTGGTGGAGAAGTACATCGGCGACGCCGTGATGGCGCTCTTCGGCGCCCGGCACTCCGACGGCTTCGACGCGTACCGGGCGGTGCGCGCCGGGCTCGAGATCCAGGCCGCGCTGGACCGACGGCCCATGGTCGACGGCATCAGGCTGCGCGTCCGGGTCGGTGTCGCCACGGGCGAGGTGGTGGTCGACCTGGGCGACGCCGTCACCGGCGGGCACGGCCTGGCCAGCGGGGCGGTGATCACCACAGCGGCCCGCCTGCAGGAGTACGCCGCGCCCGGCGCCGTCGCACTCTGCGCAGCCACCGCCCGCGCCACCGCCGGCCTGATCACCCAACGTCAGCTGACGCCGACGCCCGTCGCCGGCCGGGTGTCGCCGGTGCCGGTCTGGCACGCCCTCGGTCCGGTTCGCCCCGGTGCCGACCGGCACGACGGCCCGTTGATCGGTCGACGCCGCGAGCTGGCCACCATCCGCGACCAGCTGGGCTCGGCCATCCGAAACCGGACACCGCGCTGGATCTCACTGGTTGGCCCCACCGGTAGTGGCCGCAGCCGGCTGCTGCACGAGCTGACCCGTGGGCTGACCACGGTGGACGGACTGCCGGTCCGCTGGTGCGTGGCGACCTGCCAGCCGTACCCCGACCAGGTGTTGGCGCCGGTCGCGCACCTGCTCCGCGGCCTCGCCGGGATTCGGCACAGCGACGGCCCGGCGGCGATCCACGACCGGCTCGTCGCCGCCCTGACTCCGCTCTTTCCGCCGAGCCGGGTGGCCACCGCGGTTCCGGCGCTCCAGCGGATGCTGACCACCCCGGACGGCTCGGCCACCGCCCTCACCGGCGCGGCGATCTGCCGCGAGGTCCTGCTGCGGATGGCCGCCCACCAGCCGCTGATCGTGGCCGTCGACGACCTGGACCGGGCCGCGCCCGCGGTGAGCCGCTTCCTGCACGCGCTGTACGACGCGGCGACGGAGCGTGGGCTGCCGCTGGCCCTGCTCACAGTGCACCAGCCGCAGTGGACCGACACCCGGCCCGGTCCGGCCCGCCAGATGACGATCGGACCCCTGGCCACGGTGCAGTCCGGACGGCTGCTGCGCCACCTGCTCACCCGGGCCGGACAGCCGGTGGCCCTGGTCGACCAGCTGCTGCCGCTGGTGGGAGGCCGCCCCGGGCACTCGGCGGCGTACGTCACGTCGCTGGTGGACGGTGCCGATCCGGCGGCCCTCCCGCTGCCCGAGACCGTACGCCGGGCAGTCGGCGCGGAGCTGGACCACCTCGACGGTGAGCGGCGGGCGGTGCTGATGGCCGCCGGCACCCTCGGTGGTCTGATCTCCGGGGCGGCCGTGGACCGGGCACTCGGCTGGACACCCGGCCGGTCCGCGCCCGCGCTCCGCGAGCTGGTCACCGCAGGGCTGCTGCTCCCCCACCACGTCGACGGGTACGCGTTCGCCGCTCCCGCGCTGCGCCAGGTCGCCGTCGAACGGTTGCCCCGGGCCCTGCGGGCCGTCTTCCAACGCCGGACCGCCGCCGTGCCGCACCTCGACACGGTGCACCGGGACGCCGGCCCGCCCGACTCGCTCGCTGGTGCTGTCACCGGCTCGGCGGCGAGGAGCGCGGAGATCGAGCGCCTCGACACCGTTGGCGCTCGGAGCGGCCGCCTCGACGCCGTCTTCGCGGCGCTGGCCTCGGCCGGGCCGGGCGGTGCCACCGGCCCTACCGTGCTGAGGCGAGGCAGCCCCATCCCGACGATGGCCACCCGTCCCGCCGCGGCGGGCCCCGGCGCCAACCGTACGGCGGGCCCACGCCGGCTCCGAGCCGTCGCCTCGGCGGGCGACGTACCGCCGACGCCGGCCACAGCGGCGTCCCGGCCTGCGCGCGGTACGGGCGGTAACCCATTTCGGGACCTCGGACGGCCCGCAGCGCCGAGCCGCCCCACGCGAGCGAGTTCGGCTGGGCACTGGACACTCGCCGACGCGGGCACTCCACCAGGGGTGGTGCGGGCAGTACTCCGCCCACCGTTGATCCGCCCACTGGACGGCCTGCCCGCCTCCGCCTGACTCCGATGATCACTTGATGCCCGGCAGCCAGACCGGCCCCATGCCGACTGGTCAGCAGGGCAGGTCAGGACGGTCGCCCGCCGAACTGCCAGTTGTGCACCTCGATGTCGGCATACCGGTCGGCCGTCAGGATGGCGCGCGCCGCGTCCGGGTTCGGCGCCCGGAGCAGCGCGGCGGTGCCGAGCCAGGTGACGCCGTCGTCGGCCAGCAGAGGTCCGTACGCGATCAGCTCGTCGGGGTCGGGCGGCACGGCCAGGTCGGCGGCCTGGCCGGCGCCGAGGCCGAGCACCAGATAACGGTTGCCGCCGGTCCGGCCGCCAGGGAAGTCCCACATGGTGCGGCCCAGCATGTTGTGCCACCGGCGCAGCAGCACGTCCCGGTACACGCCGGCCTGGTAGTTCGGCTCCTCGAAGGCGAAGGTTCGCGCGGCGGCCGGGTCGGGCACGTCGACGATGTGCACGCTGCCGGTGGCCGTGTCGCCGACGAGGGTCGGGCCACGGGCGATCATGCCCGCCGCGTACCGGTCCATGTAGGACCAGTGCTTGGGCAGCAACTCGTCGCGCAACGCCGCCGAGCCGGGCCGGTCACTGTGGTAACAGAGAAACTCCATGCCGCGCATTCTCGACAACCCGGCCCACTCGGTCGACCGGTTTGTCGCCTATGGCACGGACGCCGAGGCCAGCAGCGCCGCTGTGGGCAGCGCGAGCAGGCCGTCGGAGCCACGGTAGCGGGCGGTCAGCTCGTCGTACGCGGCACGAATGCGGGTGATCATGGCCGCCGGCTGGGTCTCCATCACCAGACCTGGCGTGCTGATGCCGTTGGCGGGGCCGCTCCACCAGGCCTCCGGGTCGGTGCGGTGCGCCCAGGTGATCGTGTCGCAGCGTACGTCGGTGAGCCCGGCCTGGTCGAGCAGGCCCGCCAACCCGTCGGGGGTACGGGGGAAGTCCCGGTCGGCGTCCACCGTCGGGGCGGCGGCGCGACGGTCGACCCCAGCGGCGTCGAAGACCTCACCCCAGAGGCTCTGCGCCTCGGGTGGGGGGTGCGGCCACACGGTGACCGCGACCCGACCAGCGGACCGGACGACCCGTCGCAGCTCGGTGATCGCGGCCAGCGGATCGCCCACGTGATTGATCACGAAGTTCGCCACGGCCGCGTCGAACGACCGGGAGGCGAACGGGAGGTGCGGCAGCGACGCGAGGCGGACTTCGTCGACGGACGGAACGCGGCCGCGCACCAACTCGACCATGCTGGGTTCGGCGTCGACGGCGACGACGCTGGCGTGGCGGGCGCACGCCAGCCTGGCCACCGTGCCGGAGCCGGTGCCCGCGTCGAGCACCCGCATCCCCGCCCCGACGTTGGCGGCGTCCAACAACGCTGGCGCGGGGTACGCGCAGAGCGCGGCGAGACTGCGGTCGAACGCTCCGGCGCGCCCGGCCCAGCGCGACCGTTCATATTCGTCGAAGGCCGTCGTCGTCATTGCCAGGCGCGCCCTTCGAGGATCTTGATGGTGGTGTCACGCTATCGAACGAGGCGTATTCGGCGGTGCCCCGCGCGCTGCTGGGCCGCCGCCCGCACCTGCCGTGAGCTGGCGCAACGGCACGTCACCGCCCGGGAGTGGTAACTCACGGTCGAGCCGGGCGCTCAGCGGGCAGCCAGGAAGGCCAGCACGCGCGGCCAGACCGCCGCGGTGGCGTCCGGGGAGTACTCGGCCAGGTCCGGGTCGGTGAACAGGTGACCCACGCCGGGATAGCAGAAGACCGTCAGATCGGCGTCGGCGTCGGTCATGCTCTGCTGCCACTCGTCGACCTCGTCCGGCGCGTCGTACGGGTCGGGGTCGGCGAGGTGCAGCTGCACCGGCAACCCGGGTGAGACCGCGTCCGGGGCACCACCGGTGCCGTGCAGCAGGAGCAGACCGGCGGCGGCGGGGCGCTCGGCGAGCAGCGCCCCGGCCACCCCGGCGCCCATCGAGAAGCCGGCGAGCACCGTCTCCGGTGGCAGGTCACGCAGCGCGGCGCGGGCCCGGTCCAGCACCACCTCCTGGCCGATCTTGTCGAGCAGCGCGAAGCCCTCCTCGACGGTGTCGGTGGCCGGGACGCCGTACAGGTCGGGGGTGCTGACCTGGTGCCCGGCGGCGCGCAACCGGTCGGCGGTGGCGCGCACGGCGGGTCGCAGCCCGTACACGGAGTGGAACAGCACGACGTGTCGCATCCGGCCATCCTGCCGCAGTCGACAGTGCATCCGGGGTGGCCACGCGGGGTGGACGTCAGACCAGTGCCGCCAGCCGCGCGACCAGGTCCGTCGGCGGCGGCATCTCGGCGATCTCGCGGCTGACCTGCGCGGCAGCGGTCCGCAGGCGCTCGTCGGTGAGCAGCTGGGTCAGTGCCCGCGCGGTGATGTCCCGGGGGCGCAGCGCCAGGCCGGCCCCCCGGCGGGCCACCAGCTCGGCGTTGTGCCGCCGGTCCCCCGCACCCGTGGTGGCCAGCTGGGGCAGGCCTGCGGCGAGGGCGCCGAAGGCGCTGCCCGCACCACCGTGGTGCACCAGCGCCGCGCTCGCCGGCAACGCCTCGTCGAGCGGGATCCAGTCGACCACCCGCACGTTGCCGGGCACCGAGCGGGCCGACCGCTCGTCGGGGCGGACCAGCACGATCTCGGCGTCCACCTCGGCGGCGGCGGCCACCACGGCGGGCATCGGCCCCCGGTCTCCGGGGCCGGTGAGGGTGCTGCGGGTGACCAGGATCCGGGGGCGCTCACCCGGCTCGCGCAGCCAGGCCGGCAGTTCCCCGCCGCCGACATAGGACATGTAGCGCATCGGCCAGCCGCCCTGCGTGGCAACGCTGGGTGGGGCCACGGCGAGGGCGGCGGCCGGCGCGGGCAGTTCGGTGAGGCCGTGGCGGCGCAGCGCCGCGCCGAGTCGGGCGACGGTGGCGCCGACCAGGTCCCGGCCGTCGAAGAGGGCGTTCTCCTGGCGGACGGCCGGCACGTCGAGCCTCGCGGCGGCCACCGCGCCGGCGACCGCGAACGGCTCGTACAGCACCAGATCCGGCTGCCACCGGGTGGCCAGCGCGACCACCGGGTCGACGAGCTGGTCGTTGAGCGCGCCGAACAACAGGCCGGCGCCCCGGGTGCCGGCGGTGCCGGCCAGCTCCGCCCGCGCGATCAGCGGGTGGCGGGGAAAGACCCGCAGCGCGATCCGGCCGAAGTCGAAACCGGGCGCGATGTCGTGCACCGGCAGACCCGCCTCGGCGGCGGCCAGCGCTCCGCCGCCGGTGGCCACCAGCACCTCGTGGCCGGCATCGCGGAGGGCGACCGCGAGCGGCACCAGGGGGAAGACGTGACCGACGAGCGGGGCGGAGACCACCAACACGCGCATGGACCCGATCCTATGTCGACCACAGCCACACCAGGGGCCCCTTGCTGCCCGTCGGCGTCACCGACGGGTAACCGACTCACCAGGCGTAGGACTGTGGGGCTTCTCCCGGCCCGGGCCAGATCCGGTCGAGTCGTTCCACCACCTCGTCGTCCAGCCGCACGGACAACGCGTCGAGGTCCAATCGCAGTTCGTCGATCGTCGTAGCGCCGACGATCGTGGTGGCGACGACCGGATTGCGCAGCAGCCAGGCCACAGCAACGGCCGCCGGCTGTGCGCCCAACTCTCGGCACAGCCCCTCGTAGGCACTGAGCTGGGCGCGGTGCGCCTCGACGCGTTGCCGGGCCGAGGGGTCGGTGGTGCGGCCCTGATCCAGTGCGTCGAGCGCGCCGGCGAGCAGACCGGCGTGCAGGGGGCTGTACGGGATCAGTCCGACGCCGAGGTGACGCAGGGCGGGGACGAGCTCCTGCTCGACGGCGCGTACGGCAAGGTTGTAGAGGCTCTGCTCGCTGGTCAGGCCGAGAAAGTGGCGTGCCGAGGCGGCGGCCTGGGCGAGCGCCACGTCCCAGCCGGCGAAGTTGCTGCTGCCGACGTAGGTGATCTTGCCCTCGCGGACGAGCTGCTCCATCGCCTGCCAGATCTCCTCCCACGGCGTGGCCCGGTCCACGTGGTGCATCTGGTACAGGTCGATGTGGTCGGTCTCCAGTCGCCGCAGGCTGGCCTCGCAGGCGCGGCGGATGTGGTAGGCGGACAACCGGCGGTCGTTCGGGCCGAGCCCCATCGGCTGGTACACCTTCGTCGCCAGGACGATGTCATCACGGTGCCCACTGCGCCGCAGCCACCGGCCGACGGTCTCCTCCGCGATGCCGTAGCCCTTTTGCATCTCCGGTGACTGTGGCCCGCCGTAGACGTCGGCGGTGTCGAAGATGTTGATGCCAGCGTCGACGGCGGCGTCCATGACCGCGAAACTGGTCGCCTCGTCCACCGTGTACCCGAAGTTCATGGTGCCGAGGCCGATCCGGCTGACCAGCAGACCTGAGCGGCCCAGGTGTCCGTACCTCATGGTGTCCACCAGCCGAGCGTAGGGCGAGGCCGGGCAATGCAGCCGGTGGGGATGGCCGGCGGCCTATCCGCCCGCAGCTTCCGACCCGGAACGTCGGTCAGTGGTCAGGCGGACGGTCGCTGGTCGACGATGCGGCGCATCTTGCCCATCGACCGTTCCACGGTGTCGGGGGCGAGGACGTCGACCGCGACGCTGACGCCGATGGTGTTCTTGACCAGTTGAACCAGCGCGCCGCCGGCCCGCTCGGCGGCGTCCACGTCGACGTCGGCCCGCCGCTCCACCCGCACCGTGAGGGTGTCCAGCCGGCCGTGCCGATCGAGGACGCACTGGAAGTGCGGCGAGAGCTGCGGGGTGCGCAGGATCAGCTCCTCGATCTGGGTGGGGAAGATGTTCACTCCACGCAGGATCATCATGTCGTCGGTGCGGCCGGTGATCTTCTCGATCCGGCGCATCGGGCGGGCGGTGCCGGGTAGCAGCCGGGTCAGGTCGCGGGTGCGGTAGCGCACCACCGGCATCGCCTCCTTGGTCAGGGAGGTCAACACCAGCTCACCCCGCTCGCCGTCGGGCAGCACCGCCCCGGTGACCGGGTCGATGATCTCCGGGTAGAAGTGGTCCTCCCAGAGGTGCAGGCCGTCCTTGGTCTCGACGCACTCGGTCGCCACGCCGGGGCCCATCACCTCGGAAAGTCCGTAGATGTCGACGGCGTGGATGTCCAACTGCTGCTCGATCTCGCGGCGCATGTCCTCGGTCCACGGCTCGGCGCCGAAGATGCCCACCCGCAGTGAGGTGGCCCGCGGGTCGACGCCCTGGCGGCGCATCTCGTCGACGATGGCCAGCAGGTAGCTGGGCGTGACCATGATGACCTCGGGTTCGAAGTCGCGGATCAGCATGACCTGACGCTCGGTCATGCCCCCGGAGACCGGGATGACGGTGCAGCCCAGTTCCTCGGCTCCGTAGTGCGCGCCCAGACCGCCGGTGAAGAGCCCGTAGCCGTACGCGACGTGCACCCGGTCGCCCGGGCGGCCGCCGGAGGCGCGGATCGAGCGGGCCATCAGTCGCGCCCAGGTGCGCAGGTCGTCGCGGGTGTAGCCGACGACTGTCGGCCGGCCGGTGGTGCCGGAGGAGGCGTGCAGGCGGGCCACCCGCTCCCGGGGTACGGCGAACATGCCGAACGGGTAGTTCTCCCGCAGCTCCGCCTTGCCCGTGAACGGGAAACGCGCCAGGTCGTCGAGATCCCGGCAGTCGTCGGGGTGCACCCCGGCCGCGTCGAACGCCCGCCGGTAGTGCGGCACGTTGTCGTACGCGTGCCGCAACGACCAGCGCAGTCGGTCGCGTTGCAGGGCGCGCAGCTCGTCGATGCCGGCGCGCTCGATCGGCTCCAGCTCCTCGGGACGAGGGGTGCGATCCTGCATCGGCTGCCTCCTTGGCGCGGCGGTCCCGGTGGGGCTGCGGGTACCGTACGCCCGCTGCCGCGCCGGCCGCCGGGCGGTCAGCGGGTGGCTGGCAGCCGGTGCAGGGCGTCGACGAGCGGCGCCAACTCGGGGGCGGCCTCCGCCTGAGCGAGCGCGTCGGTGAGCACCCGGTCGTGGGTGGGTCGGGTCTGGGCGAGCAGCTCGGAGCCGGCCGGGGTCAGCTCGGTGTAGATGCCGCGCCGGTCGTCGGCGCAGAGGATGCGGGTGAGCAGCCCCCGTTGTTCGAGGCGGGTGACCAGCCGGGTGGTGGCGCTCCCGGAGAGCGCGGCGGCCCGGGCGAGCTGGCTCATCCGCATGTGCCAGCCGTCCTGGCGGGAGAGCGCGTCGAGCACCGTGTATTCGACGACGGAGAGTTCGTGGTAGGCCTGCAGCGCCCGCTCCAGGGATGTCTCGATCAGCGCGTGCAGGGCGGCGAGGGTGCGCCAGCCCTGGGCGCGGATCTCGACCGCGTCGTCGGCGATGCCCATATTGGCCTCCTCGGTGTGATCTGAACGGGCCCCAGACTAGCACGCTTGCGCCGATATAAAGCGCGTGCAAGTATTTCGTTGTTGGCGCGTGTAGTTGCACGCGCCGCCTATCTGCCTCCACTCGATGGGAAGACCATGTCCGTACCCCAGAAGTCCCTGCCGCCCGGCCTGATCGCGCTGGCCATCGGTGCCTTCGGCATCGGTCTCACCGAGTTCGTGATCATGGGGCTGTTGCCCGAGGTGGCCGCCGACTTCGCGGTCACCGAGCCGGTGGCCGGCTGGTTGATCTCCGGCTACGCGCTCAGCGTGGCCGTCGGCGGGGTCGCCCTCACCGCGGCGGTCACCCGCCTGCCGCGCAAACCCGTGCTGCTCGGCCTGATGGTGCTCTTCATCATCGGCAACCTGCTGTCCGCCGTCGCCGGCGACTACGCCGTGATGATGGCCGGCCGGATCGTCGCCGCGCTCTGCCACGGCGCGTTCTTCGGCATCGGCGCCGTGGTCGCCGCCGGCCTGGTCGCACCGGCCCGACGGGCGGGCGCCATCGCCATGATGTTCGCCGGTCTGACCATCGCCAACGTGCTCGGCGTGCCGTTCGGCACCTTCCTCGGGCAGCACTTCGGCTGGCGGTCGACGTTCTGGGCGATCACCGCCATCGGGGTGGTCGCCCTGATCGGGCTGGCCCTGCTGATCCCGGTGGGCGACACCACCAACGCCGACCGGCCGGCCGGTGGGCTGCGCGGGGAGTTGCGCGCCTTCACCCACCCGCAGGTCTGGCTCTCCCTGGTGATCACCGTCCTGGGCTTCGGTGGGATGTTCGGCGCGTTCACCTACATCGCCTACACGCTGACCGAGGTCAGCGGCTTCGCCTCCAGCACCGTGCCGTGGCTGCTCGTCCTCTTCGGCGTGGGGCTCTTCGCGGGCAACCTGCTCGGCGGCCGGGCGGCGGACAGGTCACTGTCGCGCACGCTGGTCACCGTCCTGGCGGTGCTCACCGTGGTGCTCGTCGGCTTCGCGCTGACGGCCACGAATCCGGCGCTGACCATCGTCGCGCTGGTGCTGATGGGCGGGTTCGGCTTCGCCACGGTGCCGCCGCTGCAAATGCGGATCATGCGGTACGCCCACCAGGCGCCGACCCTGGCGTCCGGGGCGAACATCGCCGCGTTCAACCTCGGCAACGCGTTGGGCGCGTGGATCGGCGGGGTGACCATCGCCGCCGGACTCGGCTACACCTCGCCGATCTGGGCCGGCGCCGCACTCACCCTCATCGGTCTGGTCGTACTCCTCGGCGCGCTGCGGCTGGCCCGCCGCGACGAGCCGGCGGGAGCCGAGGCGGAGCTGGCGGGGACCGCCGTCTGACCCGCCTCGACGACAACGCCGGGCCGGGCGGATGCCCGGCCCGGCGTCGCTTCGATCATCGCCCTGCCATCTTCTCGCAATTGCAAAAGATGTGCAACAAGGTCTGGACAACGCGTCGGCGGCGTAACTAGCCTGATCGCCATGAGTCCTTACATCGCAGATCCCTGGGCCTGGCAGGAAAGCTGGGACCGCCAGCAGGAAGCGTTCATGCCGGACCGTGAGCACCGGTTCACCGCCATGCTCGACACCGTCGACGCGGTCCTCGACGACCGACCGCCACGCGTGCTCGACCTGGCCGGCGGCACCGGCACCATCTCGCTGCGGACCCTCGCTCGCTTCCCCGCCGCCGAGACCACAGTGGTCGACCTCGACCCGGCGCTGCTCGCCATCGCCGACGCCTCGCTTGCCGACCGGGCCACCATCGTCACGGCCGACCTCGGCACCCCCGAGTGGCGCTCCACGCTGCCGCACCAGGAGTACGACGCCGTGCTCACCGCCACCGCCCTGCACTGGCTGCCGGCAGACCGGCTCGGGCAGCTCTACGCCGAGCTACGCGACGTGCTGCGGCCGGGCGGCGTCTTCGTCAACGCCGATCACATGCCCGACGACTCAGTGCCGGAGCTGACCAAGCGGCTGATGGACCGGGCCCGGGACCGGCGCAATGCCCGGTACGCCGCCGGCTCGGTGCTGTCCTGGTCGGACTGGTGGCAGCGCGCCGGCGCAGACCCGTCGCTCGCCCCGCTGGTCGCCCAGCGACACGCCATCTACCCGACCGGGCACAGCCCAGAATGGAACCCACCGGTCTCGTGGCACCTGGCCGCGCTCACCGCGGCCGGATTCAGCGAGGTGGGCACGGTCTGGCGAGGCGGCTCGGACGCCGCCGT
Source organism: Micromonospora sp. NPDC005205 (assembly GCF_040608275.1). Taxonomy (NCBI): domain Bacteria; kingdom Bacillati; phylum Actinomycetota; class Actinomycetes; order Micromonosporales; family Micromonosporaceae; genus Micromonospora; species Micromonospora sp. NPDC005205. Next base: position 114,524 of record NZ_JBEXHV010000008.1, on the reverse strand, counting down.
CGCGGCGGTGCGCTGACCCGGCCGTCGCCGGCGGTGCGCTGACGCCCTGTCGCGGCGGTGCGTTGACGCCCTGTCGCGGCGGTGCGCGGACGCTGCCGTCGCCGGCACTACGCTCAGGAGCCGTGCCAGAGCCGTTCGAGCCGCGTACCGACCCCGACGTCGACCTGCGCGTCCCCGCCGACCGCCGCGAGTTGACCGCGCGCCCCGCGACGATCCTCGCCGCCATCGCGGCCGGCGGGGCGCTCGGCGCGCTGGCCCGGGCCGGCCTGCAACACGCCGTTCCGCACCCACCGACCGGCTTCCCGTGGGCCACGTTCACCATCAACACGGCCGGGTGTCTGCTGATCGGCGTACTGATGGCGGTGCTCGGGCACCTCGACGGTGGGCCCCCGCTGGCTCGCCCGTTCCTCGGAGTCGGGGTGCTCGGCGGGTTCACCACCTTCTCCACCTACGCGGTCGACGTGCAGCAGGCGATCGTCGCGGGCGCGCCGGGCACGGCGCTGACGTACCTCGCCGCGACGGTGCTCGGTGCGCTCGTGGCGGTCGCCCTGGGCGACGCCGTCACCGCCGGGCTGCTGCGTCGGGTGACCCGATGACCGTCCTGCTCATCGCACTGGGCGCGGCGGTCGGCGCGCCGCTGCGTTACCTCACCGACCGGGCCGTGCAGTCCCGGCACGGCTCGGCGTTCCCCTGGGGCACGCTGCTCGTCAACGTGGCCGGGTCGCTGCTACTGGGCGTCCTGGTCGGGTGGCCGGTCGGCCCGGCGGTGAGCGCGTTGCTCGGCACCGGGTTCTGCGGCGCGCTGACCACCTACTCCACCTTCAGCTACGAGACGCTGCGGCTGACCACTGACGGCCATCGGCTCCTCGCGCTGGCCAACGTGCTCGGCAGCGTGGCCGCCGGACTCGCCGCGGCCACCACCGGCTACGCAGTGGCCCGCGCCCTGATCGGCTGACCGCACACCGGCCGCGCCCATCCCCATCCCCCAGCAACGCCTGGACCAGGCGTTCCTCACGAACACCCCGAGGGTATATACGCGAGGTATACCCTCGGGGTAGTCTCCTCGGCATGAGCGTGCCACTGACTCTTCTCGGCCTCCTCGAACGGGAGCCCAGCCACGGTTACGACCTGAAGCGCGACTACGACGCCTTCTTCGGCCGGGGCAAGCCACTGCCGTTCGGCCAGGTCTACTCCACCCTCAGCCGACTGGCCCGCGACGGCAAGGTGGTGATCAGCGACGTCGCTCCCGGCTCCGGCCCCGACCGCAAGCGCTACATCATCACCGACGTCGGCGCGACCGAGGTCGAGCAGTGGCTGACCCAACCGGTCGACCCGGAACCGCACCTGCAGACGGTGCTCTTCGCCAAGGTCGTGCTCGCGCTCATGCTGGACCGCCCGGCCGCCGAATACCTCGACACCCAGCGCAGCGCGCACCTGCACCGGATGCGTGAGCTGACCGAGATCAAGCGCGCCGGCAGCCTGGTCGACGCGCTGCTCGCCGACCACGGCCTCTACCACCTGGAGGCGGACCTCCGGTGGATCGAGATGACCGGCGCCCGACTGGACGCCCTACGCAAGGAGGTGCGGCCGTGAGCGTCGTCATCGAGGCACGCGACGTGACGTTCGCCTTCGGCCAGACGCCCGCCCTGCGCGGCGCGAGTGTCGCCGTGGAGTCGGGCGAGATCCTCGCCGTCATGGGCCCCAGCGGCTCGGGCAAGTCCACCCTGTTGCACTGCCTGGCCGGCATCCTGGTGCCCGACTCCGGGGAGATCCTCTTCGACGGGGCGCGGATCGACGCCCTGGCCGAGACCCAGCGCAGCAGCCTGCGCCGGGACCGCTTCGGCTTCGTGTTCCAGTTCGGTCAACTCGTCCCCGAGCTGACCGCCGTGGAGAACGTCGCGCTGCCGCTCCTGCTCAGCGGCGTACGCCGCAAGCAGGCGCTGCCGAAGGCGAGAGCCTGGTTCGCGCGCCTCGGGCTGGACGGCCTGGAGCAGCGGCGCTCGGGTGAGCTCTCCGGCGGGCAGGCGCAACGGGTCGCCCTGGCTCGCGGCCTGGTCGCCGAGCCGCAGGTGCTCTTCGCCGACGAGCCCACCGGCGCGCTCGACTCGCTCACCGGCGAGGAGGTGATGGACCTGCTGGTCGGCGCCGCCCGCGAGCAGGGCACCACCGTCATCCTGGTGACCCACGAGCCCCGGATCGCCGCGTACGCCGACCGCGAGGTCATGGTCCGCGACGGGCGCGTGAACGCACCGGACCGGGTCGCCTCATGATCCGCTTCGGGCTCCGTCTCGCCGTGGCCGGCGGCCGCGAGGCGCTCACCCGGCTCGTCGTCATCGCCGCCGCCGTCGCGATCGGCAGCGGTCTGCTGCTGACCACCCTCGCCGGGGTCAACGCGGTCAACTCCCAGCTCACCCGGTACGCCTCGATCTATCCCAACGCCTCGCCCGTCGGCGACGCCGATCCTCTGTGGTGGTCGACCCGGGAGGACTACTTCCACGGCGAGCAGATCATCCGGATCGACGTGGCGCCCAGCGGACAACGCGCGCCCACCCCGGTCGGCATCCCAACCATCCCTGGCCCCGGGGAGTACTACGCCTCGCCCGCGATGCGCGACCTGCTGGCCACTCACCCGGCCGACCACCTGGGCGAGCGTTACCCGGGGCGCGACCTCGGCACCGTCGGCCCAGCCGCGCTGACCTCCCCGGACACCCTGCTCGTCATCATGGGTGGCACGCCGGACCAGGTCGCCGCACTGCCCCTCGTCCGGCAGATCACCACCGTCGGCGACACTCCCGCGCTTCCCGAAACCACTGTGAACCTCATCCTGGGCGTGATCGCCGGAGGGCTGCTCTTTCCGGTGCTGATCTTCATCGGCACGGCCACCCGGCTCAACGCCGCCCGCCGGGAGCAGCGCTTCGCCGCGATGCGACTGGTCGGCGCGACACCCCGCCAGATCTCGATGGTCGCCGCCGTGGAGGCGGCCGCCGCCGCAGTCGCCGGCACCGCCGTCGGCTTCGGCCTGTTCTACGCGTCGCGCGGCTCGATGGCGGGCATACCGTTCACCGGCATGCCGTTCTTCCCCAGCGACATGTCGCTGGGGGTGCTGGACATCCTGCTCGTGGCGCTCGGCGTTCCGGCCGGCGCGGCGCTGGCGGCGCAGGTCTCGCTGCGCCGCGTACGGATCTCGCCGCTGGGCGTCACCCGGCGGGTCACTCCCCGCGCGCCGCGCGCGTACCGGCTGATCCCGATCCTGCTCGGTGTCGCCGTGCTGTTCTTCGCCATCGGCTTCCGGCCCGAGACGTCCGACGGCCAGGCGGCGGTGTTCCTGCCCGGCCTGCTGCTCATCATGGCCGGCCTGGTCTTCGCCGGCCCGTGGTTGACGATGGTCGGCGCCCGGGTGATGGCCCGGTACGCCAACCGCCCCGCCACCCTCATCGCCGCGCGTCGCCTCGCTGACAACCCGAAGGCCGGTTTCCGGGCGATCAGCGGCATCATGCTCGCGCTCTTCGTGACGAGCGTGGCCGTCGGGGTGATCACCACGATCGTCACCAACCGCGGCCCGGCACCGGTCGGCTCGACCGAGGCGGGACAGGTGTCGCTCTACCTTCCTGAGGACGCACCGGCGACGCCTGACTCGCTCCTCACCGAGCTGCGCTCGATCACCGGCGTGCAGTCCGCAGCTGCGGTGCGCGAGAACCCGGACTGGAAGAGCGCCAGCGAGCCCGGCCTGATCGCGTGCGCCGAGATCCCGAGCGCGTACGGCCGGTGCGCCGACGGCGCCATCGTCGCCGAGGTGGCGACGGGTCTCATCCCCTTCCGGGAGTCGGCGTCGTCCACCAGGGTCTGGCCCGCCGCGTCGGTTCCACTCGGCAGTCTCGAACAGCTGCCGGTGATGACGATCGTCGTCGACACGGACGGATCGGCAGCCGCCGTCGAACGCTCACGTACCGCCCTTGAGGCCGCCTTCCCTGCCTTTCGGGTGGCGCCGAACGTGCCCGGCGACTTCGAGTCGGAGTTCGCCAACACGCTGCGCGCCTGGGAACAACTGGCCAACGTCGTCATCATCGCCAGCCTCGCGCTCGGCGGTTGCAGCCTCGCGGTCAGCGTGATCGGCGGTCTCACCGAGCGCAGACGCCCGTTCAGCCTGCTGCGGCTCAGCGGCGCTCCGGTGCGGGTCCTGCGTCGGGTGGTGGCGTTGGAGAGCGCCGTGCCGATGCTCGCCGTCGCCGCCGTCGCCATCGGGATGGGTTTCCTCGCCGCCCACCTGTTCCTGCGGGCGCAGATGGGCTACACCCTGGTCGCGCCGCAGCCGGGCTTCTACGTGATCGTCGTCGTCGGGTTGGCCGCCTGCCTCGGCGTCATCGCCTCCACCCTGCCGCTGCTGGAACGGATCACCGGGCCGGAGACCGCCCGCAGCGAGTAGTGGTCACCCCGTCGGCCCGGTGGTGGTGAGAGCTACCACCGGGCCGAGGACGAAGACGGCAGGTGGGCCGACGCCCTCCCGGGCGACGACAGCGCCGATCTCGTCCAACCGGGCGGGCACCGATCGCTGGTCGGGCAGCCCGGCGTCCTGCACGGCGAGCACCGGGGTCTCCGGGGCACGACCGTGCTCGATCAGCACGGTCGCGATCTTGGCGATGGTGTCGACGGCCATCAGCAGCACGACGGTGCCCCGGGCCCGGGCCAGCGCCGCCCAGTCGACGAGCGAGTCGGGGTGCCCGGGCGGCAGGTGCCCGGAAACGACTGTGACGTCGTGCGCCACGCCCCGGTGCGTCACCGGCACGCCGGCGAGGGCCGGTGCGGCGAGCGCGCTGCTCACCCCGGGGACCACGGTCACCGGCACGCCGGCCGCCGCGCAAGCCTGCACCTCCTCGTGGCCGCGCCCGAAGACGTACGGGTCACCGCCCTTGAGCCGGACCACCCGGCGGCCGGCGCGGGCGTGCGACACCAGTGCCTCGTTGATCGCCTCCTGGGCCATCGACGGGCCACGGGGCACCTTCGCGGCGTCGACGACCAGCACGTCGGGGCGCAGCCCGGCGAGCAGCCCCTGCGGGGCGAGCCGGTCGACCACAACGACGTCAGCGGCGTCGAGCAGCGCCTTCCCGCGTACCGTGATCAGGTCGTCGGGCCCCGGCCCGCCGCCGACCACGGCGACCGAGCCGTGCCCGTGGTCGTGGTCGTGGTGGTCGTGCCCGTGGTCGTGATGGTGGTGGTGGCCGACCGGGTCGTCGGGGTGGTCGTGCGGGCGTTGCGGACGACCCACCTTGTCCGCGAAGCCGGGCATCAACACCCGGTACGCGCAGGTGTCGCAGTTCATCCTGATGTCCCCACCCAGCGCCTCGGCGTACCGCTCCAGGACGAGGTCGGCGAGGGCGTCACAGTCGCCGATCACCTCGGCGACGCGGACGTCCAGGTCGGGGTGGGCGGCGGCGAACTCCGCCGACTGGGCGACGATCCGGTCCGGCAGCACCCCGGCGAACAGGAAGTACGGTGCCACCACGATCCGCCGCGCGCCGAGGCGGCGCAGGCGCTCCAGCACGGCCGGCACCGACGGCTGCGCCAGGGAGATGAACCCCGGCTCCACGCCCTCGTAGCCACGTCCCTCCCAGAGCAGCCGGGCGACCTTGGCGACCTCGGCGTTGGCGTCCGGGTCGGTGGACCCCCGCCCGATCAACGCCACCCACGTGTCGGCCCGGTCGGCACCAGCCGGCTCCGTGTCGGCCCGGTCGGCACCGGACAGCACCGTGTCGGCCCGGTCGGCACCGGACAGCGCGGCGTCGATGCGCTGTTCGAGGGCTTCGTGCAGCAGCGGGTGGGGGCCGAGCGGGCGGCCGTAGCGGTAGCTCAGCCCGGGGTGGCGCTGCTGCTCCCGGGCCATCGCGGCGGGGATGTCGCCCTTGCCGTGACCGGCGCCGGTCAGCACCAGCGGCAGCGCCACCAGGGCGCGGTGCCCACGGGCGACGAGCGCGCCGACCGCGTCGGTCAGCGGCGGACGGGACAGCTCGATGAAGCCACCCTCGACGTCGCCGATGTCGCCCCGACGACGGACCCGCTCGACGAGAGCGGCGAACTGCTCGACCCCGGCCGCGCTGCGCGTACCGTGCCCGACGATGACCAACCCGGTCATGACTTCTCCTCGACGTAGAGCAGGGCGTTGAGGGCGGCGGCGGCGACCGCCGAGCCACCCTTCTCCCCCACGTTGGACACGGCGGGCAGGCCACTGGCCCGCAGCGCCGCCTTCGACTCGGCGGCCCCCACGAAGCCGACCGGCAGGCCCACCACGAGCGCCGGTGCGGCGTCCACCGTGAGCAGTTCGACAAGCGCGGTGGGCGCGCAGCCGACCACCCAGACCGCCCCGGTTCCGACCCGCTCCACTGCGATCCGGACGGCCGCCGCCGAGCGGGTGATCCCGGCCGAGCGGCCCAGCGCGGCGGCGGCCGGCTCGGCGACCGGGCAAACCAGTTCCAGGCCGGCCCGGGTGATGCCGGCGGCGACCATCGCCACGTCGGTGACCACGGGCGCCCCGGCGCGCAGCGCCGCCAGCCCCGCTTCCAGGGCGGCCTCGTAGCAGACCAGTTCGTCGACGTACGCGAGGTCGGCGCTGGCGTGCACCACCCGCTCGGTCACCGCGCGGGTCAGCGGCGGCAGGTGCGACAGGTCGACGCGCTCGCGCAGGATGCGGTACGACTCGGCCTCGATGGGGTGCACCACCCGGCTCATCGGGCTCCTTCACAGGGGTCGGGCTCGACGACGCGGATCGCGTCAGGGTCAGCGACGACGCGGATCGCGTCAGGGTCAGCGACGACGCGGATCGCGTCGACCGGGCAGATCTCCAGGCACTCCAGGCAGCCCGTGCACCGGTCGGTGCGGACCGTCAGGCCGCCGGCGACCGGCCGGATCGCGTGCGTGGGGCAGGTGAGCAGACACGCGCCGCAGCCCTGGCAGGCGTCGATCGTCACGAGCGCCACCGGTACCCCCGGGGTGTGACCATCCGGCCGGCGACCAGCCGCGTGTCGCTGCTGCCCACGACCACGACGCTGTACATGTCGACGATGGCTGGGTCGAGCGTGGCGAGGGTCGCGAGGTGCACCTGTTCGCCGGGGCGGCTGGCGTTGCGCACCACGCCCACCGGGGTGTCCGGTGACCGGTGCGTGGCGAGGATGCCGAGCGCCTTGCCGAGCTGCCAGTCGCGGGCCCGGCTGCGCGGGTTGTAGAAGAGCGTCACGAAGTCGCCCTCGGCGGCGGCGGTGACCCGCCGCTCGATGACGTCCCACGGGGTGTGCAGATCGGACAGGCTCACGTAGGCGTGGTCGTGGCCGAGGGGCGCGCCGAGCAGCGCCCCGGCAGCAAGGGCGGCGGTGACCCCGGGGACGCCCACCACCTCGATCCGCTCGTCGGCGTACTCCAGGGCGGGGCTGGCCATCGCGTACACCCCGGCGTCGCCGGAGCCGATCAGCGCGACCGCCCGGCCGGCGGCGGCCTCGGTGACGGCGGCGCGCGCCCGCGCCTCCTCCGCGCCCAGCCCACTGGAGAGCACCCGGGTGCCGGGGCGGAGCACGTCGCGGACCTGCTCCAGGTACTGGTCGAGGCCGACCACCACGGCGGCGCGGCGTAGCTCGGCGACCGCCCGGGGGGTGCGCAGGTCGGCGGCGCCCGGCCCGAGGCCGACGACGGCCAGCCGGCCGCGTGGCGCGTGCCGGGCCACCGCGACGGTGGCCATCGCCGTCGCGGTCTTGCCCACCAGCAGCGTCGCGTCGTCGGCCCGGCCGTGCGGGCCGAGCAGGGCCGCGGCCTCCGCCACGCTCGGCGTGCCGACCGCGGCCCGGACCACCTCGCTGGGGTGCGGCACGTCGACCGCCGCCAGCCGCGTCGCCGGCCAGGTCACCAGGGGTACGCCGAGCGCGTCGACCGTGCTGCGGATGCCTGCCTCGTCGGCCTTGATGTCGGCGGTGGCCAGGCAGCGCAGGCTCGCCGGGTCGAGGCCGGCCTCGGCCAGCACCCGGTGCAGCAGCTCCGCCACCTCGGCGGCGGGTACGCCCCGACTCGCGCCCACGCCGGCGACCAGCGACGGCGGCCGCAGCACGGCGGTCCGCTCGTCGGGGGACACGACCCGGTCGGTGACCAGCAGCCGGTACCCGCCGTCCGTCGGGTCCTCGTCAGCCGCGCGCACGTTCGGGGGCAGGGCGGGTAGCGGCCAGTCGGCGTCGGCGATCAGCCGGACCGGCTCGCCGTCCAGGATGGCCCGGGACACCGCGGCGACAGCGCCCTGCACGGGCCAGCCGAGGGTGTCCAGCCCCGGCAGGTCGACGGCGTCGGTGGCCGTGGTGATCACCGGTCGGGCGTCCAGCAGGGCGGCGACCTGCTCGGCGAGGGCGTTGGCCCCGCCGGCGTGCCCACCGAGCAGCGCCACCGCGTGCCGGGCGGCCTCGTCGACGACCACCACCGCCGGGTCGGTGCGCTTGTCGTCGAGCAGCGGCGCGACGATCCGTACCACCGCCCCGGTGGCCAGGAACGCGATGACCGCGTCACACCCGGCCCAGGCGGTCCGCAGCGCGTCGGCGACGGTCTCCCCCTCGACCAGCCGGGCGTGCGGCCAGGCGGCGGTCAGTGTGTCGGCGTGCCGGCGGCCGGCTGCGGTGGCCGCCACCAGGCCGATCCGGGCGGGCGGGTTCTGTTCGGTCACTGGCGCTCCCCGGTGAGGACGACCACCGGGTTGGTGGCCGCGAGGCGGATCGACCCGCCGGGCAGGTCGGCGAGGCGGGCGGCGGAGAGCTGGCTGCCCTCGACCGTGTAGCCGGCGGCGCGCAGCAGACCCACGGACGGTGCGACCCGGTCCAGTGCGGCCAGGGTGAGCACCACCCGCTCGGGTCGGCGGGCCGCCACGGCGGTGAGGACGTCGACACCGCCACCGCCGACGAAGACCGCGTCGGGCTCGGGGAGGCCGGCCAGTGCCGCCGGGGCACGTCCGCTGATCAGTCGGACGTGCACGGCGTGCGCCGCGGCGTTGGCCCGGATGGTGGCACCGGCGTCGGCGTCCTGTTCGACGGCGAGCACTGCCGCGCCGAGCAACGCGCACTCGATGCCGACCGAGCCGCTGCCCGCCCCGATGTCCCAGATCAGCCGGCCCAGTCGAGGGCGTAGCCGGGCGACGACGAGGGCGCGCACCTCCGACTTCGTGATCATGGAGTCGCGGTGGGCGTACCGGTCCTCCGGCAGCGCCCAACCGCCGGCCGGCGCGGCGGCGGGCTGGTTGTCGGCGCGCATACCGGCCGTACCTCGATCTGGCAGGGCGGGCGCGGACCAGGCGGGCAGGGCGGGGGTTGACGTGGACCCGGCGGGCGCGGGGTCGGCGGGCGCGGGGTCGGCGGGCGCGGGGTCGGCGGGCGCGGACCCGGCCGGTACCGGGTCGGCGAGGCTGAGCAGGACGTGCGGGTCGGCCCAGGTCTCGGCGGCGGCCTGCTCAGGGGTCACCGCGCGGATCCGTTCGGCGGCGGTGCCCAGGTGCTCGGCGACCAACAGGCGGCGGGACCAGCCGATCAGGCCGGCGCCCAGCTCGGCCGCGCCGGCGCCGGGCGCGGTGAGCACCGCGACCAGTGGCAGCGCCCGGCAGGCGTTCAACGCCGGGCGCGGATCGCGGCCGTGCGCGGTGACCACGGCGGCGCCGTCCCAGGGCAGCCCGGCGCGGGCGAACGCGGCGGCCACACTGGACACCGCCGGCACCACCCGCAGCGGCAGCCCGGCCGCGCGCAGCCGCCGGACGATGCCGAACAGGCCGGGATCGCCGCTGGCCAGCACCACGGCCGGCACCCCGGCGTCGACGGCCTCGGCGAGGCGGCGCAGGGCGGGGGCGAGCGGCCCGAGGGCGATGGTGTCCGCGCCGGCCGGTACGGGCACCGCGGCCAGGTGCCGGGCGGCCCCGACCACCAGCCCGGCGGTGGCCAGCACCGGTGCGAGCGCGGGGTGCGGGGGTGCGCCCGCCGCGTCCAGGCCGACCACTGACACGGCGGTCACCGGGGCCGGTGGGGTCGCCGAGGCCATCCGCGTCATCGGGGCCACCGGCCGGACGAGGCGACGACGTGCGCTCCGGCGAAGTCGACCATCGCCACGTCGACTGTCACCGTGGGCCCGGCGAAGCGCCGCAACACCGCCTGGACCCGCTGGCAGAGCAGGTCGCCGGCCGGGGCGAGCAGCCCGGCGGCCTCCCACAGCTCGTACGCGTGTCGCCCGGTGTTCGCCTCGGTCACGGCGGCGACGAGCGACGGGTCGCCGCCGGCCTCGGCGGTCACCGCGCCGAGCAGGGAGAGGTCCACAGTGGAGCGGGTGTAGTGGGTCATCAGGATGCCGGCCGCCAGTTTGGCGAGCTTGCCGGCCATGCCGACGAAGACCACACCGGTCATGGCGTCACCCACCGCAGCGGTCACCGCGGCCCCGGTGAAGTCGCCGACCTCGACGAAACAGACCTCGGGCAGGTCGGGCAGGAGCGTACGGGCGGCCCGCTCGGTACGCCCACCGGTGCAGAGCACCACTGTCGGCTCGCCCTGGGCGGCCATCACGTGCACGGCCTGCACGACGCTGGCCCGCCACGACGCGGTGGAGAAGGGGCGGACGATCCCGGTGGTGCCGAGGATCGAGATGCCACCGAGGATGCCGAGGCGACGGTTGGTGGTCTTGCGGGCCATGACCTCGCCGCGGGGCACGCTGATCACGACCCGGACTCCGACCTCGCTGAGGTCGACCACCTCGGCCACGGCGTCGCCGATCATCTGGCGGGGGGTGTCGTTGATCGCCGGGCCGCCGACCGCGAGCCCGAGACCGGGTTTGGTGACCGTGCCGACGCCGGCACCGCCGGCCAGCCGCAGGCCGGGCACGTCGGTCCAGTTCACCGTGGCGGTCAGCTCGGCGCCGTGGGTGACGTCCGGGTCGTCCCCGGCGTCCTTGATTACCACCGCCTCGGCCCGAACCGGTGGGGTGCCGGTCACCTCGCAGCGCTCGACCGGGAAACGCACCCGGCGTCCGGCCGGCAGCCCGATCTCCACCTCCTGCTGGCTGCTGCCGGTGACCAGCGCGGTGACCGCGGCCTTCGCCGCCGCCGTCGCGCACGCGCCGGTGGTCCAGCCGGTGCGCAGAGCGGTGGGCCGGACCTTCGCGGTACGCGGCAGATCCGGCTCGCGCAGCGGCGGCTCGGCGTACGTCATGGGGTTTCTGTTTCTCCGGCGCGGGCGCGGCGCAGCTCGGCGCGGGCGGCCGGCTCGGCCCGGCGGAAGGTGTGGAAGTGCCCGGGGTGGTAGAGGTGCGAGCGGGTGCCCTCGGCGGCGAGGGCCGGGCCGACCAGGAAGAGGGTGTGCTTCCACAGCTTGTGTTGCTTGACCGTCGCCTCCAGGGTGCCGACGGTGCAGCGCACCACCAGTTCGTCGGGCCAGGTCGCCTGGTACGCCACCACGGCCGGCGTGTCGTCGGGGTAGCCGCCGGCCAGCAGCTCGGCCTGCACCTGCCCGGAGCGGGCGGCGGAGAGGAACAGCGCCATCGTGGTGCCGTGCCGGGCGAAGTCCCGGACCCGCTCGCCGGGCGGCATCGGGGTCTTGCCGCCTTCGAGGCGGGTGAGGATGACCGACTGGGCCACCTCGGGCACTGTCAGCTCCCGTCCGATGATCGCCGCGACGGCGGTGAACGACGACACCCCGGGCACGATCTCGACGGCCAGTCCGAGCGCCCGGCACAGGTCCAGTTGCTCCTGCACCGCGCCCCACAGCGCCGGGTCTCCGGAGTGGATCCGGGCCACTGTCAGCCCCTGCTCGGCGGCGCGCTGGTAGAGCGGCAGCACACCCTCGATGGGCAGCTGCGACGAGTCGACGATCTCCGCGTCGGGGCGGGCGTGGTCGAGCACGTCGGCGTGCACCAGGCTGGCCGCCCAGATCACGATGTCCGCCTCGGAGATCACCCGGGCGGCCCGCAGGGTCAGCAGGTCCGCCGCCCCCGGGCCGGCTCCGACGAACCACACGGTGCCGTCGCTGGTCACAGCTTTCCTCCTCGGTGCTCGCGGCGGGCCGGAACCAGCAGCGTCGACAGGTACGGCAGGTCGTGCCCGGTGTCGTCGACCGGCCCGACGCCTTCGCCGGGGAGCCCCAGGTCGCGTCCGAGCACGGCGTCGGCGAGGCGACCCTGCCGGCGCAGCTCGGCGAGCAGTTCCGGGTGCCGCCGCCAGCCCTTGTAGACCACCACGGTGCCCGGCCCGGCGAGGGCGTCGGCAAAGAGCGCCAGGCCCGCGGTGGCCGGGAGCAGGGTGAGCGGTTCGCGTCCCTCACAGAGCGGGGTGCCGCTGCGCGCCGCCAGCTCCTGCATGGCGGTGACGCCGGGCACTGTCGCCACCCGCACCGCCGGGCGCAGCGCGCGGACACTCTGGGCCAGGTAACCGAAGGTGGAGTAGACGTTGGGGTCGCCGATGGTGGCGAACGCCAGCGACCGCGCGCCCGCATCGATCGCCTCGACCACCACCCGGGCGGCGTCGTCCCAGGCCGCCGCCCTGCGCGGGGTGACCCCACCCCGGTCGTCGAGCGCGAACGGCAGCCGACGCAGCCGGTCGCTCGCGACGTGCTCCCGCACTGTCGCCTCGGCCCGCCCGGCGTCCGCACCCGGCGGCGTCGCGCCGGCGGTCGCGGTGGGCGTGACCCGGTCCGCCATCACGGGTACGAAGACCAGGTCGGCCTCGCGCAGCAGCCGCACCGCCTTGACGGTGAGCAGTTCCGGGTCGCCCGGGCCGACGCCGACCCCGGTGAGCGTGGCGCTCATCGGGCCGCCTCGACCAGTCGGCGGGCCGCGTCCGGGTGACCGGCCCAGTGGGTGTGCAGGTAGGAGGCGTGTACCCGGCCGGCCACGAAGCCGTGCGGGGTGTCGTTCCACTGCCACGCCGGCGCGTCGCCGTACCCCGGGTCGGTGGTGGTGCGGTGGAACTCGTGGCCGCGTACCGGCTCGCCGGCGCGCGCCACCGGGGAGCCGGTGACGGCCACCGCCTCCCGGTAGCCGAGGGTGAGCCGGTCGGTCATCCGGGCGGTCAGGTCCAGCCGACCGCACATCGGTACGCCGTCCAGGGACCGCCCGAGGTAGAGCAGCCCGGCGCACTCGGCCACGATCGGCCCGTCGAAGTCGGCCAGCTCGGCGCGGAGCGCGGTGTTGTCGGCGAGCGCCTGCGCGTACGCCTCGGGGAAGCCCCCGCCGATCACCACAGCCCGGGTGCCGGTGGGCAGGGCCGGGTCGCGCAGCGGGTCGACGGTGACGACGTCCGCGCCGGCCGCGGTGAGCAGTTCGGCGGTCTCCGCGTACGAGAAGGTGAAGGCCGGGCCACCGGCGAGCGCGACCCGTGGCCGTTCGAGGCCGACCGGCCCGCCGACGGCGGCGACCGGGTCCCAGGCCGCTGTGGTCAGCGGCGGGGCGGTCCGGGCCAGGTCAAGCACGGCGTCGAGGTCCACTGTGGCCTCGACCAGCTCGGCGAGCGCGGTGACGATCGCGACGGACTCGGGTGCCCGCTCGGCGACCGGCACCAACCCGAGGTGCCGGGCCGGCGCGGCCACCTCGGCGGCGCGGGTCACCGCCCCGAGCACCGGTACGCCCACCTCGGCGAGGGCGTCACGCAGCAGCGTCTCGTGCCGGGGTGAGCCGACCCGGTTGAGGATCACCCCGCCGATCCGTACCGCCGGGTCGAACGCGGCCATGCCGAGGGTGAGCGCGGCGGCCGACCTGCCCTGCGCGGTGGTGTCCAGCACCAGCAGCACGGGTGCCTCGATCAGCCGGGCGACGTGCGCGGTGGAGGCGAAGTCGCGGCGGCCCACCGCGCCGTCGTGCAGGCCCATGACGCCCTCGACGACGGCGATGTCGGCGGGCGTGGGGACGCTCGCGCCGTGTCGCAGCAGGGCGGCGATCCGGTCGGCTCCGACGAGGAACGGGTCGAGGTTGCGCCCTGCCCGCCCGGCGGCGAGGGCGTGGTAGCCGGGGTCGATGTAGTCGGGCCCGACCTTGTGTGGGCTGACCGTCAGGCCCCGCCGGCGCAACGCGGCGAGGAGCCCGGTGGCCACCGTCGTCTTGCCGTGGCCGCTGGCCGGGGCGGCGACCACCACCCGGGGCAGCGCCCAGTGCGCGGTCACCACTCGATGCCCTTCTGGCCCTTCTGGCCGGCGTCCATCGGGTGCTTGACCTTGGTCAGCTCGGCGACCAGGTCGGCGGCGGCGACCAGGCGCGGGTCGGCGTCCCGGCCGGTGATCACGACGTGTTGGAAGCCGGGGCGGTCGGCCAGGGTGGCGACCACCTCGTCGACGTCCACCCAGCCCCACTTCATCGGGTAGGTGAACTCGTCCAACACGTACAGCCCGTAGCGCTCGGCGGCCAGGTCGCGCTGGATCTGCCGCCAGCCCTCCAGGGCGTCGGCGGCGTGGTCGGCGTCGCCGCCGCGCTGGATCCAGGACCAGCCCTCGCCCATCTTGTGCCAGGCCACCGGCGCGCCCTGGCCGGTGCGCTCGTGCACCTCGCCGAGCGCCCGGAAGGCGTTCTCCTCCCCCACCCGCCACTTGGCGCTCTTGACGAACTGGAACACCCCGACCGGAAGACCGGCCGTCCAGGCCCGCAACGCCAGCCCGAAGGCCGCCGTCGACTTCCCCTTCATCTGCCCGGTGTGGACGATCAGCAGTGGCCGGTGCCGCCGCTGCCGGGTCGTCAACCCGTCCTGCGGCACCGAACTCGGCTGTCCCTGCGGCATCAGCCCGTCCCCCGTCCCGCGGCCACTCCCGTGCCCGCCTCTTCCGCGATCTTGCGGTTTCTGTTGGTCATATGCGCACTTCGCCCTCTATGCCGCGACAGGAAGTGCAAGATCGCGGGGGTGGGTGAGGGCTTCCAGGGGAGTTCGGGGGGCCTTCAGCTGGGTGGCCAGGCGGGCGGCCAGGTGCAGGCGGACCGGACCCGTCTCGCAGTCGACGACCACGCACGGCGCGCCGGTGGCGGCCAGGACCGCTGCCGCCGCTGCCGCCCGGTCCAGCGGGCGGGTGCCAGCCGTGGCCCTCCCATCGGTGACGATGAGGACCAGTGGGCGGCGCTTCGGGTCGCGCAGGCGCTCCACCCGCAACAGGTCCGCGGCGGCGAGCAACCCCTCGGCCAGCGGCGTACGCCCGCCGGTCGGCAGCTCGGCCAGCCGGGTCGAGGCGGCCAGCACCGACGAGGTCGCCGGCAGCAGGGTCCGGGCGCCGGCACCCCGGAACGCGATCACCGCGACCTTGTCCCGCCGCTGGTACGCGTCGGTGAGCAGGGCGAGCACCGCGTCCTTCACAGTGGCCATCCGCTGCCGCGCGCCCATCGAGCCGCTCGCGTCCACCACGAACAGCACCAGGTTGCCCTCGCGCCCCTCACGAACCGCCTCGCGCAGGTCGTCCCGGCGCAGTCGCAGCGGACCGGTGAGCCGGCCCCGGACCGCCTGGTGTGGCGCGGCGGCGCGGATCGTGGCCGGCAGGTGCAGCGCGCCGACCCGACCCGCCGGTACCCGGGCGCCGGTGGTGCGACCCCGCCCGGTGCGGGCCCGAGACCGTCGGCCCGGCACCCCGTCACCCAGGCCGGGCGCGGTGAGCACCCGCGCCCTCAACCCACCCCGGGGTACGGCCACCGGCTGGGACTTCCCGCCGCGGGTCGGGTCGTCGGCACCGGTCGCCGAATGCCCGCCACCGCGCGGGCGCGAGTCCCTGCCGTCGTCACCCCGATCGGCCTGCTGGTGCTGCGGCCAACCGTCGTCGTCGCTCCGGTCGCCCGGCTGGCGCTGCGGCCAGCCGCCGGTGCCGTCCGGCCCGTCGGTGCCAGCGCCATCACGCGCCGTCGGGTGCTCCGCCGAACCCGGTCCACCCTGGTCGACGCTGCGGTCGCCGCCCTGCGGTCCGCCGCCATGTGGTCCGCCGCCATGTGGTCCGCCACCGTTCGGGCCACCGCCACCGGCCGGGCCGCCGCCCTGCGGGCCGCCGTCCGGGTCAGTGTCGTCGGGTCCGCGGTCGTCGGGGCCGGCGTCGTCCGGGTCGTCGGGGTGGGCGTCCTGGGCGCGCTGCAACGCCTCGTCGAGGCGCTTCTCGTCCAGCCCCGGGGTGTCGAACGGGTCGCGGCGGCGGCGGTGCGGCAGGGCCAACCGGGCCGCCACCCGGACGTCGTCGATGGTGACCCGGTCCCGGCCGTGCCAGGCGGCGTGGGCGAGGGCGGTACGGGCGGTGACGATGTCGGCCCGCATCCCGTCCACGTCGAACGCCGCGCACACCTCGGCGATCTGCCGCAACGCGGCGTCCGGCAGTCGTACCCCGGGAAGTCGGCGGCGGGCGGCAGCCACCTGGTCGGCGATCTCCGCGTCGGCGTCGGCCCAACGGGCGGCGAAGCCGACCGGGTCCGCGTCGGCGGCCAGCCGGCGGCGGACCACCTCGACCCGGATCTCCGGGTCCCGGCTGGCGCCCACCTCCACAGTGAGCCCGAACCGGTCGAGCAGCTGCGGGCGCAGCTCCCCCTCCTCCGGGTTCATCGTGCCGACCAGCAGGAACCGGGCCGCGTGGCTGACCGAGACGCCCTCCCGCTCGACGTGGCTGCGGCCCATCGCCGCCGCGTCGAGCAGCAGGTCGACGAGGTGGTCGTGCAGCAGGTTGACCTCGTCGACGTAGAGCACACCCCGGTGCGCGGCGGCGAGCAGGCCCGGCTCGAAGGCGCGTACCCCCTCGCCGATCGCCTTTTCCAGATCCAGCGCACCGACCACCCGGTCCTCGGCGGCGCCCACCGGCAGCTCGACGAGGCGGGCCGGACGGGTCTCGGCGGCGACGTCGGCCGGGTGCGGGCCGTCCGGGCAGGCCGGGTCGGGCTCGGCCGGGTCACAGCCGAAACGGCAGCCGGCGACCCGCCGCACCGGGGGCAGCAGCGCGGCGAGAGCCCGCACGGCGGTGGACTTGGCGGTCCCCTTCTCACCCCGGACCAGCACCCCACCGATCGCCGGGGAGACCGCGTTGAGCAGCAACGCCAGCCGCATGTCGGCCATGCCGAGCACCGCGCTGAACGGGTAGGTCGTGGTCCCAGTCATGCCCGGTCCTCCAGGTCGCCCTCACTGGCCAGGTACGTGTCGCGCAGCCGGTCGAGGGTGGCCGGCTCCGGCTTGGCCCACAGCCCCCGGTCGGCGGCCTCCAACAGGCGTTCGGTGATGCCGCGCAACGCCCACGGGTTGGACGTCTCCAGGAACTCCCGGGTGGTCTCGTCGAAGAGGTACGCGGCGGCCAGGTGCTCGTACATCCAGTCGTCGACCACACCGGCGGTGGCGTCGTAACCGAACAGGTAGTCCACTGTGGCCGCCAGCTCGAACGCGCCCTTGTAGCCGTGCCGGCGCATCGCCGCGATCCACTTCGGGTTGACCACCCGGGCCCGGAACACCCGCCGGGTCTCCTCACCCAGCGTGCGGGTGCGCACGTCGTGCGGCATCGCCGAGTCACCCACGTACGCCTGTGGTGACGTTCCGGTGAGGTGGCGGACCATCGCCACCATCCCGCCGTGGTACTGGAAGTAGTCGTCGGAGTCGACGATGTCGTGCTCACGGGTGTCCTGGTTCTTCACCGCCACCGCGATCCGGGCGAACGAGCGCTCCATGTCGGCGCGCGCCTCCCGCCCGTCCAGGCCCCGGCCGTACGCGTAGCCGCCCCACACCGCGTACACCTCGGCCAGGTCGGCGTCGCTGCGCCAGGTCCGGGCGTCGATCAGGGGCAGCAGCCCAGCGCCGTACGCGCCGGGCTTGGAACCGAAGATCCGGGCGGTGGCCCGCCGCTCGTCGCCGTGCTCGGCGAGGTCGGCGGCGACGTGCGCCCGCAGGTAGTTCTCCTCGTCCGGCTCGTCCAGGGCGGCGACCCGCCGGACGGCGTCGTCGAGCAGCGCCACCACGTGCGGAAACGCGTCGCGGAAGAAACCGGAGATGCGCACTGTGACGTCGACGCGCGGGCGGCCCAGCTCGGCGGTCGGCACCACCTCGATGCCGGTCACCCGCCGGGACCTGTCGTCCCAGACCGGCCGGCAGCCCAGCAGCGCGAGCACCTCGGCGATGTCGTCGCCCTGGGTCCGCATCGCGCTGGTGCCCCAGACGGTCAACCCCACCGAGCGGGGGTACGCGCCGGTGTCGGCGAGGTGCCGGGCCAGCAGTGAGTCGGCGAGGGCCACCCCGACGTCCCAGGCGTTGCGGCTGGGGATGGCCTTCGGGTCGACAGAGTAGAAGTTGCGGCCGGTGGGCAGCACGTTGACCAGGCCCCGGGTGGGTGAGCCGGACGGGCCGGGCGGCACGAACCTGCCGTCCAGCGCCCCGAGGGTGTTGGTCAGCTCGTCGGTGGTCCGGTCCAGTCGGGGCACCAGCTCGGTGGCGGCGAAGTGCAGCACCGCGGCGACCTCCGGGATCGGCCGACCGGTCACCTCCGTCACCACGGCGTCGATGGTGTCCACCGCCCAGTCCAGGGTCTCCATGCCGACGACCAGCCGCCGGGCGAGGGCCTCGATCAGGTCGATCGCATCGGCGGCGGTGCCGGCCGGCCCGTCCACCACGTCGGTCAGCGCCGCGGGCAGTGCCAGTCGCTGTCCCGGCGACGCGAGCAGTTCCTGCTCGTCGAGGGAGTACGCGACGGCGAGGGCCTGTCGCAGGCCGGGCAGGGCGCGGGCGCCGCCCCAGATCTGCGGGGCGCGCAGCACCGCGAGGACCAGGTTGACCCGGGGCTCGCCGGTGGGCGCGTCGGCGAGGATGTGCAGCCCGTCGCGGATCTGCACGTCCTTTATCTCGCACAGGTACCCGTCGAGGTGCAGCACGAAGTCGTCGAAGTCGTCCGCGTCGGGCATCGCCTCGGCGTGCAGGTCGTGGTGCAGCTCGGCGGCGCGCACCAGGTCCCAGATCTGCGCCCGTACGGTGGGCACCTTGGCCGGGTCGAGGGCCTGCACCGTCGCGTACTCGTCGAGCAGTTGTTCCAGTTTGGCCAGGTCGCCGTAGGTCTCGGCGCGGGCCATCGGCGGGACCAGGTGGTCGACGACCACTGCGTGCGCCCGCCGCTTGGCCTGGGTGCCCTCGCCGGGGTCGTTGACGATGAACGGGTACACCAGCGGCAGGTCGCCGAGGACCGCGTCGGGCGCGCAGTCGGCGGCCAGGCCGAGGCCCTTGCCGGGCAGCCACTCCAGGGTGCCGTGCTTGCCCAGGTGCACCACGGCGTCCGCGCCGAAGCCGCCGTCCGCGACCGGCGCGGTCAGCCAGCGGTACGCGGCCAGGTAGTGGTGACTCGGCGGCAGGTCCGGGTCGTGGTAGATGGCGATCGGGTTCTCCCCGAAGCCACGGGGCGGCTGGATCAGCAGCACCACGTTGCCGAAGCGCAGCCCGGCGAGCACGATGTCCCCGCCCTCGGTGTACAGCTCGCCCGGCGGCTCACCCCAGTGCTCCCGCATCCGCTCGCGCAGCTCGGCCGGCACCTGGTCGAACCACCGCTGGTACGTCGGCCCCGGTATCCGGGCCTCGGCGGCGGCCAGCTGCTCCGGGGTGAGCCACTCCACGTCGTGACCACCGGCGGCGATCAGCGCGTGGATCAGTGCGTCGCCGTCGTCGGGCGGCGGCGCGTCACCCAGGTCGTAGCCGGCCTCGGCCAACGCGGCGAACAGCCGGACCGCCGACACCGGGGTGTCCAACCCGACGGCGTTGCCGACCCGGGAGTGCTTGGTGGGGTACGAGCTGAGCACCACGGCGACCCGCTTGTCGGCGTGCGGCACGTACCGCAGCCGGGCGTGGCGTACCGCGATCCCGGCGACCCTCGCGGCCCGCTCGGGATCGGCGGCGTAGACCGAGAGCCCGTCGGCGTCGATCTGCTTGAACGAGAACGGCACTGTGACGATCCGGCCGTCGAACTCGGGGATGGCCACCTGCATGGCGGCGTCCAACGGGGACAGGCCGGCGTCGCTGTCGGCCCACTGCGCGCGGGTGCTGGTGAGGCAGAGCGCCTGGATGACCGGCACGTCCAGGGCGGCCAGGGCGCCGACGTCCCAGGCGTCCTCGTCGCCGCCACCGGAGGCGTCGGCGGCGACCGCGCCGCCGGCCGCGAGCACCGTGACCAGCAGCGCGTCACAGCGGGCGAAGAGCCCGAGTGGTCCGGCGCCCGCTGTCAACCCGCGCAGCG
This sequence comes from Micromonospora sp. NPDC005205, assembly GCF_040608275.1. NCBI lineage: Bacteria > Bacillati > Actinomycetota > Actinomycetes > Micromonosporales > Micromonosporaceae > Micromonospora > Micromonospora sp. NPDC005205. The sequence continues at coordinate 94,356 of NZ_JBEXHV010000008.1, read as the reverse complement.
AGCCGCAGAAGATCGGCAGGGGGTTGCCGCCGGCCTGGCGGACCGCGTCAGCGAGCACGTCGACGAATCCGGTGTTGCCGGCGAGGGCGTGCGCCCGGTAGAAGACGATTCCCACTGTGGGCCGATCCGGGTCGGCGGGGTGGTCGCCGTGCACGCCGTACGCCGGGGTGGGCGCGGGTGCGGCGAACCCCTGGCCGGTGAGCAGCACCGTGTCGGAGAGGAACCGGGCCAACTGTCCGAGGTTGTCCGGGCCGCCCTCCACGAGGTACGCCAGCGACTGGGTGACGACCCCGGACGGCACTGTGGAGATGGCCATCAGCTCCGCGTCGGGCAGCGCCTCACCGCCGAGCACGACAGTCGGCACGCCGGTGGCGAGCACCGCGGCGAGGCCGTCCGGCCACGCCTGCCGCCCGCCGAGCAGGCGTACGACGACGAGGGCGACCCCGTCGAGCAGGGCGGGCACCTCCTCGGCGGCGACTCGGGCCGGGTTGGCCAACCGGTAGTCGGCGCCGCTGGCGCGGGCGGCCAGCAGGTCGGTGTCGGCGGTGGACAGCAGCAGGATGCGCACGGCAGGCTCCGGAGAGTGACGCCCTGGGCCCTCACGAGGGCGACCTGGACGAAGCGGGTGGGTACGGCGTCAGCCGGTACGACGGCCCGGGCGAACGGCGCACCGACGCATGGGTCGGGGCCGGTCAGCGCCGGGCGATCAGCTCAGCGGTGCCGGTGGCCGGTGTCCGGTGTCCGGTGTCCTTGGAATGCACTGCCTGCAGTGCGAGACGACGATAGTCGTCGATGAATGAGACGCCGTGCGTCATCGGGTCCTCCTCGGGTGTCCACGCCCTGGGGTACGTCCCGACGGCCGAAGTATCCTGGCTTCCGGATCGACGCTCTCCCCCGGCCTTCCAACCGCAGACACACGGCCGTGACTCACGAGGGGGGATCGCTCCCCGGTGACAGTGGCGGGACCGCGTCGGATTCGCACCGACTTCCTTCACTGCCGTCAGGCCGCGAATGCTGCCACACCGCCGCGCCGCCGGTCAACGCCGGCCCGGCCCCGCCAGGCGGACGGCATTCATCGAGCTTCAGCGATTGGTGCAGGCGCGACTCCGCGCGGCGTAATGCCCCAGATCAATGTGCGACGTCCTTTGCTCTGCTTACCTATACGCGCCGGGCACGGAGGGTCACCGGCGCCTATAGGTAAGCAGAGCAAAGGATGGCCGAACCAGCTCTCACCTGCGCCGATCATCCGGCAGGGCGGTGCCGGCCGAAACCCTCACCTAGGATCGGCGAACGCCACACCAGTGTCCGCGATCAATCTCGGAGGTCGATCACCATGGTCGCCCCGCAGTTCCACCACCTGGCGGGCCGGGTCTGGCTCTGTCCGGGCGATCCCGACCCGGAGGCGGTCCAGGCCGGCGTCGCCGTCGTCGCCGACGAACGCGGCAGTGTGATGATCGACGCCGGGCAGAGCCCCGCGCACGCCCGCGAGATCCAGGGCGCGCTGGCCGCCGCCGGGCTCCCGGAGCCGCGTTGGCTGGTCTACACCCACCATCACTGGGACCACGTGTGGGGCGCCTGCGCCTGGCCCGGCGTGGAAATCGTCGGGCACGAGACGGCCGTGTCGCTGCTGCGCGCCGAGGCCGCCCGACCGTGGAGCCACCGCTACCTGCAAGAGCAGGTACGCGCCGATCCCCGCCTGCGCCCGAGCTTCCAGGCCCGCGCACGCGCGATGCCGTCCTGGGAAGACTTCGCCATCCTGCCGCCGACCCGGACCTTCGCCGACGTGGACGAGCTGCCGGTCGGGGTTCGGCTACGCCACGTCGGGGGCGGGCACGCACCGGATTCGGCAGTGGTGCTGGTGCCCGACTCGGGGGTGATGCTGCTGGGCGACTGCTTCTACCCGCCGCCGGCGCACCTGCGCCGACCGGAGGACGGCCTCGACGTCGACCTGGTCCGACGACTGCTCGACAGCACCTACCACTGGTACGTCTCCAGCCACGCCGACCCGATGACGTTCGAGCAGGCCCGCTCAGCCGTCGAGGGCGCCTGATCCAGCCGGCAACGCCCTTCCAGCACCGAGTGCGGGCGCCTCAGGCCGGCACACCGTTCATCTTCAGAACGATGAAGCCCCGGCCACGAGCGTCCGGGCTGCGCCTCAGCGGGCGTGCCGTTCCGGGTGGGCCCGGCTCCAGGTCCGCATCCGTTCCGGGTAGCCGGTGCGCCCGGCCTCGTACAGCGGCACCGCGTGCTTGCGGGCGATGGCCCCGGCCGCGCGGGGCGTTCCGGTACGGCGGCGGATCCACTCGCCGTCGTGAGCGATCGCCACCACTGTGGTGTCCGTCGCGGTCGTCTCCGGTTCCAGGTAGAACTCCACCCCGTGCCGGGTGGCCACGAACGCCTCCAGCGCCGCGAGGTCGTCGCGGGTCGCCTCCCGGTCCAGCTTCGTCGGGGTCGCCTCGGCACCCCGTGACCGGCGGTTGAACCAGCTCATGCCCGCCCCTCTCCTCGACGTCCCTCCAGTGGAGCACCGATTCCTGGCAATACGCTGCACGGCGGATGGGAGCAACCTGACCCACGCCGGGTGGAACCCGCAGCGGGTGGGCGGTGTCATGAGTGTGATCCGAACGGAGGCTCCCCTGGACGACGAGACGCTCGTCACCCGCGCTCGGGCAGGTGACCTGGAGGCGTACGACCTCCTGGTCACCCGGCACACCGCGTCCGCGTACCGGACCGCGGTGCTGCTCGGCGCGGGCTCGGACTCCGAGGACGTCATCCAGGAGGCGTTTGTGAAGGCGTACCGGAAGCTGTCCCGTTACCGGGGTGACGCGTCCTTCCGGTCGTGGCTGCTCGCGATCGTCGCGAACGAGACCCGCAACCTGCACCGCTCCCGTGGCCGGCGCGACGGGCTCGTCCTGCGGGCGGCGGCAGCGGACCCGAGGTCTGAGATCGCCGAGGACGACGCGGTCGCCGCGGTCCTCGCCGGGGAGCGCCGGAGGTCGCTGGTGCAGGCGCTGCGGCAACTGCCAACACGGGACCGCGAGGTCATCGTCTGCCGGTTCTTCCTCGACCTCACCGAGGAGGAGACGGTGTCGGCTCTGGGCTGGCCCCGGGGCACAGTGAAGTCGCGTACGTCCCGGGCGCTGGCGAAGCTGCGCGGCCTGCTCGACAGTGCGGAGGTCCGGCATGGGTGACCTCGAACGGGAACTGCGCGACCTGTCCGCCTGGCTGGACACCCCTGATCCGCCCGACGTGACCGCCCGTGTCCGCGTACGACTGGGCACGCCCGCGCCCCGGCGGCGGCGGTGGCGGTCGCTCGCCGCGGTGGCGTTCGTCGCCCTGCTGGTGGCGCTGTTGCCGCCGACTCGGGCCGCCATCGCCGACGCCGTCACGGGGCTGCTGCGCTTCGCCGGGGTCAGCATCGCCACCTCACCCGCCCCGGTGCCGCCCGGCGGCACCGCGTCGCCGTTGCCCGGGCAGCGGACCGTCGCCCTGGCCGAGGCCCAGCGGGCGGTGCGGTTTCCGATCCGCCTACCGGCGAAGCTGGGCCCGCCCGAACAGGTACTGGTCGCCGACCCCGACGCCGCTGGCCGGTACCGGGTGGCGACGCTGCTCTACGACGGAGGCGCGCTGCGCGTCGACGCGTTCGACGGTCACCTCGACCTGGCCTTCCACAAGGAGATCACCCCGCCGGGCGCGAACTGGGTCCAGGTGAACGGCGACTTCGCCGTCTGGGTCGACGGCCCACACGCGGTGTCCTACGTGGACCGGGCGGGTGGGATCCGCAGGGAGACCGCCCGACTTGCCGCCTCGACGCTGATCTGGCAGGACAACGACGTGAGCTACCGGCTTGAGGGGGCCCTCACCAAGGCCGAGGCGATCGAGGTCGCGCGCTCACTGGGCTAGTGCGCGTTCGGGTCCCAGTCCGCTAGCTGCTCCATCGGCTTGGTGTCGCCGGTGGTTTCCAGGCCGTCGAGCGGGACGCGATCGTAGAGGTAGAGGACCATGTCGCTCGCTGCGCCTCGCATCGCCATGTCGCCCGGCTCCGCGTCGGCGGCGAGGTCGTCGCAGCGGACGCCGTCGGCGTCGAGGGTCAGGCGCCAGGAGCGGCCCTCGGCCGTGTGCAGGTCGATGGTCGCCGGCTCGAACGGCCAGGGGACGGTCGTCGCCGCGACGGTCGTCAGGAACTCGTCGACGCCCTCGACCGCGACGTCCGTCGGCAGCGGCTGCGCCGCCCCCTGGGTGAGCTGCACGTCGTAGGTGTGGACGGCCAGTTCCTGGACCTGGTGCCGGGCCACGGCTCCGCTGGTCTCCGGGGCCTGCGAGCGGCCCCACCAGGTCCAGCAGCCGCGGTCCGGGCCGGCCTCGCGCATAGCGTCGAGCATGAGCTCGGTCGACTCGGCGAGCCAGGCGTCGAGGGCCTCGCGGTTGCGGGGCGCGGTCGGGGCGCCCTTCGGGTCCGTCCTCGTCGGGGGCTCGGCGCCCGGGCCCGCCGCGACGATGACGGCCTGGCGACGGCGGCCGTCGCCGAGGTGCTGCGCCAGTTCGCGCAGCGTCCAGTCGGGGCAGGTCGGGACCTGGACGTCAAGGTCGGGGGCGGACGCGATCGCGGCGCGGAACGCCGCCGAGCGGCCTTCGATCAGCCGCAGGACCTCGGGGAACTCCACAGTGTTCGGCACCACGGTTGTCTATCACCGCGCGCCGCCAGCGGATAGTGAATTCGTCGGCCCAGGACGTTCGGCCCCGCCGAGCACGAGGAACCTGGCGGGCCTGGGCGGTGTCGGAAGGGTGCGGCGAGTCGTCGACGCGTACCGGAAGGAGCGAGATGGTTTCCTGGGGCAGGTTGATGCTGGCATCCTCGGTGGTCCTGCTGGCGGGGTGCACGACCACGACCAGCGGGGCGGCGCCGACGGCGGGTGCGGCCACCACGGCGAGCACCGCGACCGCCTGCGCGGCGCGGGTCGAGACGGGGTCGCTGCCGGACTGGGCGGACGCCGGGTTCAGCGGGGACGCGCGGGCTCCGCACGTCTTCGGCGCGAAGGGCGACATCGTGGCGGTGCTGTTCGCCCACCCGCTGCGGCAGGTCCGGACAGACGGGTCGAACAACAAGATCCTGTGGGTGGCCCGCGCCGCCACGACCTCCCCCGACCCGACCGCGCCGGCGACCCTGGAGATCACCGCGAGGTTGGACGGCACCGACACCCGGGTGATCCGGGAGGTTCCCGGTGGCCCCGGTCCGTCGATCATCGACCTGCCCGAGGCCGGCTGCTGGCGCCTCGACCTGCGCTGGTCCGGGCACGCCGACACGATGGACCTGGTCTACGCCCCCTGAGCCAGCACCGGGCCACCTAGGCTGCCTGACGTGCAGGAGGACGAACGGGTAGCGGCGGCGGCCCGCAACAACGCCGAGTGGTGCGACATCGTCTGCGGCAGCCAGGGGTTGGCCGGCCGTACCGACGCCGACGCCTGGTGGGTCCCCCACCGTTCGCCGCAGTGGTACCCGGACGCGGTCACCCTACGGCCGGGCGTCGACGCCGAGACCCTGCTGGCCCGGATCGACGCCGGGCCCGGCGCGTCGGTGAAGGACAGCTTCGCCGACCTCGACCTGTCCGGGTACGGGTTCCGGGTGCTCTTCGACGCGCAGTGGATCCACCGGCCACCGTCGGCACCACCTGTCGACACACCGCTGGCTCCGGTCACCACACCCGACGAGTTGGTGGCCTGGGCGGCGGCCCACGGCGGCGGGGATCTGTTCCGCCCCGCGCTCCTGGCTGACCCCCGCGTACGGGTGCTCGCCCGATACGACGACCGGGGTGTGGTCACCGGTGGAGCGGTGCTCAGCGGCGACGGCCCGTACGGCGTCTCCAACCTGTTCGCCCGCGTCGACACCTCCCGGGCCATCTGGCGCGCGGTGTGTGCCACAGTGCCCGACGCGCCGCTGGTCGGCTACGAGAGCACCGCGGAACTGGCGCCGGCGCTCTCCGCTGGTTTCACCACCACCGGCCCTCTCCGCATCTGGCTGCACGGCTAGCGCTCCGGCCACGGGCCCCGCGCACGGCCAGCTATGCTGAGCGGCATCGGCACCGATCCGGCCATCACCGGGGAGCCTCCGGAAGAACGGGCAGTTCGACCGCCCAAGTAGAACCGGACGTAGCGGCACGTCACGTCGTGAAATTGAGCGGCGCCTGCACCGTCGAGGCGCAAGCGGGGTGGTACCGCGGAGTCCTGGCCATACGCCCGGCGCTTCGTCCCCGCGTGGGCAGTGAGCTGATGCCCCCGCGAGCGGACGTGACGTGTAGGGAGAATTCGGTGCCGGACGGTCCGTCGAAGTCGCCATTCGTGCCACTGCCCACCAAGATCGACCTTGGCGGGATGGACCGTGCGCTCATCGAGTGGTGGCAGGCCAACAACGTGTTCAACCGGAGTCTGGAGCAGACGGCCGACGGCCCGCCGTGGGTGTTCTACGAGGGCCCGCCAACCGCCAACGGCACGCCGGGCACCCACCACATCGAGGCGAGGGTCTTCAAGGACCTCTTTCCCCGGTACCGGACGATGCGGGGCTTCTCGGTGCCGCGCCGTGCCGGGTGGGACTGCCACGGCCTGCCCGTCGAGCTCGCGGTGGAGAAGGAACTGGGGCTCAGCGGCAAGGCCGACATCGAGAGGATGGGCGTCGCGGAGTTCAACGCCCTGTGCCGCACCTCGGTGCTGCGGCACGTCGACGAGTTCGTCCAGCTCAGCGAGCGGATGGGTTACTGGATCGACCTGGAGCATCCGTACCAGACCATGTCCCCGGAGTACGTGGACAGCGTCTGGTGGTCACTGAAGCAGATCCACGACGGCGGCCGGCTGGTGGAGGACTTCCGGGTCGCGCCGTACTGCACCCGCGACGGCACGACCCTGTCCGACCACGAGGTGGCGCAGGGGTACGAGACCGTCACCGACCCTTCCGTGTACGTGCGGTTTCCGGTGCGCGGGGACGTGGCCGGCCACAGCGGCGTCGACCTGCTGATCTGGACCACCACCCCGTGGACCCTGGTGTCCAACACCGCCGTCGCCGTACACCCCGGGGTGACGTACGCCCTCGCCCGCACCGGGCAGGGCACGTTCGTCGTCGCCGAACCGCTGGCCCGGCGGGTCCTCGGCGACGAGGCGGAGATCCTGGCGACCGTACCCGGGTCGGCCCTGGAAGGACTGCGGTACGAGCGGCCGTTCGACCTGGTGGACATCCCGGACGCGCACCTTGTGGTCCTCGCGGAGTACGTCACGACCGAGGACGGCACCGGCCTGGTGCACCAGGCGCCGGCATTCGGCGCGGACGACCTCGCCGTCTGCCGCGCGTACGGGTTGCCGCTGGTCAACCCGGTCGCCCCGAACGGGCGGTTCAACGACGGCATAGACCTGGTCGGTGGGGTGTTCTTCAAGGACGCCGACGCGTTGCTGATCGACCGTCTCAGGCAGTCTGGTCGGTTGTTCAGGCACGAACCGTTCGAGCACCCCTACCCGCACTGCTGGCGGTGCCACACACCGCTGATGTACTACGCGCAGCCGTCCTGGTACATCCGGACGACCGAGGTCCGCGACGAGCTGACGCGGGAGAACGAGAACACCAACTGGTTCCCGGAGCACATCAAGCACGGCCGCTACGGCGACTGGCTGAAGAACAACATCGACTGGGCGGTGTCCCGTTCCCGGTACTGGGGCACCCCGCTACCGCTGTGGCGATGCCCGGACAACCACGTGACCGCTGTCGGTTCCCGTACGGAGCTCGGCGAGCTGGCCGACGCCGACCTGTCCGAGCTGGATCCGCACCGCCCGTACGTCGACGAGATCACCTTCGCCTGCCCGGACTGCGGCCGGACCGCCACCCGGGTCCCGGAGGTGATCGACGCCTGGTACGACTCCGGTGCCATGCCGTTCGCGTCGTTGGGCTACCCCCACGTGCCGGGTAGCAGGGAGATCTTCGAGCGCACCTACCCGGCCCAGTACATCTGCGAGGCGATCGACCAGACGCGGGGATGGTTCTACACGCTGATGGCGGTGGGCACGCTGGTCTTCGACCGGTCCCCGTACGAGAACGTCGTCTGCCTCGGGCACATCCTGGCCGAGGACGGCCGCAAGATGAGCAAACACCTGGGCAACATCCTGCTGCCGATCCCGTTGATGGACACCCACGGCGCCGACGCGGTGCGCTGGTTCATGGCCTGCTCCGGCTCACCGTGGTCGCCGCGCCGGATCGGGCCCGGCCCGCTCGACGAGATCGTCCGCAAGGTGTTGATGACCTACTGGAACACCGCTGCGTTCTTCTCCCTCTACGCGGCGAACTCGACGTGGGCGCCGCAACTGGCGCAGCCGGTCGCCCAGCGGCCGGTGTTGGACCGGTGGATCGTCGGCGAGGTCCACGCCCTCGCGGCCGCCGTCGACGAACGGATGCAGAACTACGACACGGCGCGCGCCGGCCGGCTGCTCGCCGACTTCATCGACGACCTGTCGAACTGGTACGTGCGGCGGTCGCGGCAGCGTTTCTGGGAGGGCGACGCCGACGCCCTCACCACCCTGTACGAGTGCATCGACATTCTCACGCGGCTACTGGCGCCCTTCGTTCCCTTCGTCACCGAGCAGGTGTGGCAGCAGGTCGTCCGGCCGGGTGCCGCGACGGCTGCGGAGTCGGTGCACCTGGCGACCTGGCCCACACCGGACACCACACTGATCAGTACGGAGTTGTCGGCCCAGGTGGCCACGGCGCGGGCGTTGGCCGAGGCGGGACGGTCCGCGCGTAAGGCGAGCAGCCTGCGGATCCGGCAGCCGTTGAGCCGGGCGCTCGTGGGGCTGCCGTCCGGCACCGTTCTCCCGCAGGCGTTGCTGGACGACATCGGCGACGAGTTGAACGTCAAGGTCCTCCAGCCGCTCGACGCCCAGAGCGGGGTCATCGACGTGCGGGTCAAAGCGAACTTCCGGACCCTGGGCCGCCGGTTCGGCAACCGCACCCAGCACGTCGCGACGGCGATTGCCGCCGTCGCCCCCCGGGACCTGGTCGACGGCGTCCGAGCGGACGGCTCGTACCCCCTGTCGGTCGACGGCACGCAGGTCGAGGTGGGCCTGGACGACATCCTGATCACGGAGGTGCCGCGCACCGGTTGGGTCGTCGAGTCCCAGCGCGGCGCGACGATCGCGTTGGACACCGAGATCACCCCCGAACTGGCGGCCGAGGGCGTCGCACGCGACGTCGTCCGCATCATCCAGCAGGCCCGCCGTGACGCCGACTTCGAGGTCGCCGACCGGATCACGGTGTCGATCGCCGCCTCCGCGGATGTCGCGGCGGCGATCTCCGCGCATCAGAAGCTCATCGCGCACGAGACCCTCGCGCTCCAGCTGACGGTCACGGACGCGTTGTCGGAGGGGTTCTCCGGCACTGTGGGCGACGGTCAGGAGGTCGTCGTGCACGTCGTGCGGGCCTGAGTGGTGACGGGGTGGACGATCAGTGGAGACGGGTCAGGTCTTCCGGGGTCAGGCGTAGGGCTCCGGCGGCGATGTTCTGCGCCAGGTGCTCCGGGTCCGCAGTGCCGGGGATGGCGAGCACGTGAGGGCCCTGGTGCAGGGTCCAGGCGAGGCGTACCTGCTGCGGGGTGACGCCGTGGGCGCGGGCGACCGCCTCCACGGCCTCGCCCTGGGCGGTGCTCGCGCCCGCCTCCCGCCCGGTGCCGGCCAGCGCGAAGAACGGCACGTAGGCGATGCCCCGCTCACCGCAGAGCCGGACGAACGCGTCCTGCTCCCGGTAGGCGTCCACCCCGTAGTTGTTCTGCACGCAGACCACCGGCGCGATGCCCGTCACCTCGTCCAGCTGTTCCGGCCGGACGTTGGAGAGCCCGAGGTGCCGGATCAGCCCGGCGGCCCGCAACTCGGCGAGCGCGCCGAACCGGTCGGCCACCGGCACCGCACCCGGCCCTCGGCCGAGGCGCAGGTTCACCACGTCGAGCTGGTCGCGGCCGAGCCGGCGAAGGTTCTCCTCCACCTGGGCCCGCAACTGCGCCGGGGTGAACGCCTCGGTGAAGCCCGCCTCCGGGTCGTACCCGAAACCGACCTTGGTGGCGATCACCAGGTCCTCCGGGTACGGGGCGAGCGCCGCGCGGATCAGCTCGGTGGCGTAACGGGCCGGCCCGGTGCCGACACGTAGGGTGCCGCCGGGCGAGACGTAGAACGCGGCGGTGTCGATGTGGTTGACGCCCAGCTCCACGGCGCGGCGCAGCAGGGCGACGGCCCGGTCAGGGTCGGGGTTCGCGGTGATCCGCATGGAGCCGAAGCCCATCCGGCGCACTGTGCGGTCGCCCAGGATCCAGGTGCCCGCCGCGGCGGCGGTGATCTCATCGGTTGGCATCGGGCGACCCTAACCAGCTCGGGTACGTGACGCAGTCGGCCACGCACCCGATACCGCCCGACGGCGGAGTGGGTTAGTTTTTAGTGGCGGAGGAAACCGCGTGCGGCGGGCGCAGCACCGGCACCAGCAGCAGGGTCGGCAGCAGCAGCAACGGCACCGCCAGCAACGCGCGCAGGGTGCCGACCTCGTCGCCGACCAGCCCCAGCAACGGCGGGCCACCGAGGAACGCGGTGTAGCCGATCACCGCGACCACGCTCACCCGCACCGCCGCGTGCGCCTCGTCGTCGGCCGCCGCGCTCATTCCGACCGGGAAGCCCAGCGACGCACCCAGGCCCCACAGCGCGACGCCGATGACAGCCACCGCCCCGGAGCCCGCCAGCACCGCCAGGCCGGCGCCGACCACGGCGAGGCCGATGGTGCCGCTGAGCACCGGCACCCGACCCCACCGGTCCAGCGCGATGGTGCCGACGGTGCGTCCGACGGTCATGCCGACCACGAAGACCGCGAAGACCGCCGCGCCGGCGGCCTCGCTCAACTCCCGTCCATCGATGAACGCCACGGCCAGCCAGTCGTTGGCGGCACCCTCGGTGAACGCCGCCACCAGCACGAACAGCCCGATCAGCAGGGTGCGCGGCTCCCGCCAGGCAGCGAGCTGAGCCCGGCGGCGGGCAGCCGGGGTGGCGTCCGCCGGGTCGCCGGTGTGATCGCTGCCCACGGGCATGAACGTCCGGGCGGCGAGCCCGGTGCCGATCAACACGACAACCGCCACAGCGACGAGATGCGCGCCGACCGACACGTCGAACCGGGCCGCCCCGGCGCCCAGCGCCGCTCCGGCCACCGAGCCGAGGCTCCACCCGGCGTGGAACCGGGGCATGATCGTACGAGCCAGTCGCCGTTCCACCGCCGCGCCCTCGACGTTCATCGCCACGTCGCAGGCGCCGGAGCCGTAGCCGAGGGCGACGAGCCCCAGGGCGACGACGGCGAACGACCCGGTCATCGTGGCGCCCAGGCCCGCCACGGTCAGGCCGACCGCGACCACCCCGGTGGCGAGGGTGACGGTGCGGGCCGCGCCGAGACGCTGGGCGAGCAGGCCGGCCGTGGGCATGGCGAGCAACGCGCCGACGCTCATCGCCAGCAGCAGCAACCCGAGTCGGCCGGCGGAGAGGTCCAACGCCTCCCGGACCGCCGGAACGCGGGAGAACCAGCTACCCACGGCCAGCCCGTTGAGGGTGAAGGTGACAGCGACGCCGTTGCGGGCGAGTCGCACCGTCCGCAGGGTCGGCGACGCGGTTTCCGGGGCTAACGGTCGACTGGTGGGGGCGCTCACGAGGGTAAGTCCTCTTTCTCGGGGTGATCTCCTGGCACGATCGCACACCTGAGAGCGCTACCACCACAACCGGGCACCGCCCCTTACCGCTGCTGGACCGGCCGGGGCATGATGGGCAGGCGTTGGTCCCACCTGACGGGCCGCCGCAGGAGGCGACGATGACGACAGCGGCACACCGACCGGCCACTCTTGAGGACGTGGCCCGGGTCGCCGGGGTGTCCCGGTCCACGGCGTCGCGGGTGATCGCCGGCACGGGGTTCGCCTCGCCGGCTGCCCGGAAACAGGTCACGGCGGCCGTCGACCAGCTCGGCTACGTGCCCAACCCGGCCGCGCGGGCGCTGGTCCACGGCAGAGGCGGCGTACGCCTGGTCGTTGCCGTTCTGGGCACCAGCGCCGCCGTGCTGGACGACCCGTACGTGAACCAGGTGGTCGGCGCGGCCGCCCGGGTGTGCACGCCCGCCGGTGTCGGGGTGGCCCTGTGCTGGCTGCCGTTCGGCGACCCCCGCAGCCTCGACCAACTCGATGGCGATCGCAGTGTGTACGGGGTGATCCTGGTCAACACCACCGAGGAGCTGCTGGCGGCGGTGCCCCGGTCGCTGCGCGGTCGGGTGGTCTCGATCGGCATCGGCTCGGCGACAGTGCCCTCGTTCGACGTCGACAACGCCGCCGGCTCCGAGGCGGTGCTGCGTCATCTGTACGCCTCGGGGCGCCGCCGGATCGCCATGGTGACCGGCCCCCGGTGGCTGCCCTGCGCGCAACGCCCCGTTCAGACGTACCGCCGGCTGATGGCCGAGGCCGGCCTACCGGAGCGGACACTGCCCGGGGACTTCCGGGCCCTGCGCGGCCGGACGGCGGCCGGCGAGGCGCTACGCCGCTGGCCGGACATCGACGCCATCTACGCGATCAGCGACGACACCGCGCTCGGGGTGATCGCTGGCCTGCGCGACGCCGGCGCGCAGGTGCCCGACGACGTCGCGGTGGCCGGCTTCGACGACATTCCGTTGGCCGGGATGACGGCCCCGGCGCTGACCACGGCGAGTCATCCGGTCGGGCGGATCGCCGGCGCCGCAGCTACCGCTCTGTTGGAGGGGCGCCCGGCTGCCCCGGTGACCCTCTTCCCGTCCGCACTGGTGGCACGGGCCAGCGCTTGAGTCGACGCCCGGTCGAGCACGCTCACGGTTAACCAGTGACGGGCCGGGTAACCGCGTCGGAGCTTCCGTCCACCGTGAGGAGCACCGACCCGTGTCCGACTCCGCGCCGTCGCACTGGGACCCGGCGCCGAGCCCCCGGGACGGCCGGTTGACCGCCCGCCGCCACCCTCCGGTGGCGCCGGGCCGCACCGGGCTGGTGCCGATGACCGGCCCCGAGGGTGACCGGCTGGCCCTGGGGTACGCCCCGGAGCCGGCCACCGATGGTTCGGCGTACCGGTTGGTGCTGCTCCTGCACGGTGCGGGCGGCTCGGCGCGACAGGGGCTGGACCTGCTGTTGCCGGTCGCGGACGCGCATCATCTGCTGCTGGTCGCCCCGGACTCGTCAGCGGCCAGCTGGGACCTGATCGCCGGCGGCTTCGGGGCGGACGTGGGGCGCATCGACGGGCTGTTGGCGACCGTCTTCGACACCTACCCGGTGACCGACGTGACAGTCGGTGGCTTCTCCGACGGCGCCTCGTACGCGCTGTCGCTGGGCTTGGCGAACGGGGATCTGGTCGACGCGGTGCTGGCCTTCTCCCCCGGTTTCGCCGCGCCACCGGTCACCCACGGTCGGCCACGGATCTTCATCTCGCACGGCGTCGACGACCGGGTGTTGCCCATCGACGTGTGCAGCCGCCGTCTCGTTCCCCACCTGCACGACCTCGGCTACGACGTGACCTACCAGGAGTTCCCCGGCGGCCACGCCATCCCCGCCCCGATCCGCGACGCCGCTACCACCTGGCTGACCGCCCATCCTTGAAGGTCGGGGAACCAGCGTTGAGCAGTGCGGACATCAGACCGGTGGGAGGCCCAGGGCTTCGTCGACGCGGGCGAGGACGGCGGCGTCGTCCTCCGGGTTGACGCCGCGCAGCAGGTCGATGGCAGTGGCCCGGACCTGACCGATGATCATCGCCAGGGGGAGGGTCTGCGTGGGGCCGAAGAGCTGCCCGGCGGCGTGCACCGCGGCCAGCGCCGACTCGTCGGCCCGACTGGCGTGCCCGTCGGCGGTCTCCTCCTGCCCGTCGAGGTCGGCGGCGAGGGCGGCACCGGCCTGACGGACCGCCTCGGCCAGTGACCGCAGGGCGACGCCCAGCTCGGGCGGAACAGGAGTGTGCAGCCGGCTGAGGGTCACGCCCGCACGGGCCAGCACGCGGACGTTGCGGACCGCGTAGTCAATCTGTCGGATCGACTCGTCCACCGAACGCAGCCGACCGATGTGCCGGCGTCGACGGACGTTGAGCCGCAGCGCCTCACCGGCGGCCAGCACTCCGTCGCGCAGCCCGTCCACCCGGGCGTCCATCCCCCGCGCCTGCCTCAGCGCGGCGACCGCCGCCGGCTCGTCATGGTCGTTCAGCGCGTCGGCGATTCCGCCCAGCAGACCGGCCAGCTCGTCGAAGGTCCGCCGCACCTCGGCGACCAGCGGGGCCAGCGGATGCCGGGCGTCGACCAGCAGGCTGGCCGCGAGGGCCACCGCGCCGCCGACCAGCGCGTCGACGAAGCGGAACGGCACCAACGAGCCGTCCGGCGGTGCGACCACCACCAGGTAGAGCGCGGAGACGGCCGCCTGCACCAGCGTCACGCCGGTGGCGCCGAAGGCCACCGCCAGGAGGACTGTGAGCAGGATGACGGTGAACACCGTCCAGGTGCTGCCCGGCCCGAGCGCCTGCACGACCAGGTCCGCGACGAGCACCCCGGCGGCGACCCCGAGGATGACCTCGACGGCCCTGCGGATGCGCTGCCCCCGGGCCTGTCCGAGGACGATCAGCGCGGCGGCCGGCGCGAAGAAGGGCTGCGGGTGCCCGAGCAACCGGGTGGCCAGCAGCCAGGCCACTGTCGCCGCGGCGGTTGCCTCCAACACCGGCCGCCAGCCGTGCCGCAGCCGGCCGCCGGCCGTCCGCAGGCCGCTGAACCGCACCATCGCCCAACCTCTCCACCCCGCTGGGCCACCCGCCGGACCGCCCCGACGTCAAGCCGTCAAGCCGTCAAGCCGTCAGACCGTCAAGCCGTCAAGCCGTCAAGCCGTCAAGCCGTCAGCTCACCACATCCGCCACCAGCTCACGCCGGCACACCGCAGCACGCCGTTCACTCGCCCTTTGGAGCTGATGTCACAGACGAATCGGGCGCGATGTCGTAAACGATTCAGCTCCAAAGGGCCGGCCCATCGCACCTGCCGGCGGCCCACGGCATTCCGTGGCGATCGTCTCCCATCACGCGTCGGACCTGATCACCGGGCTGCTGTGCGACCCTCCCGGGTGCCAGCGCGTAGGCGGGCCCGCACACCACCAGGCCTGCACACCACCAGGCCCGCACACCACCAGGCCCGCACACCACCAGGCCCGCACACCATCAGGCCTGCGCGCGGCCAGACCCGGCGGCGTCCCGCTCGTTGACCGGCGTCGGTCGGGTCAGCTTCCGGTGAGGGCGCGCAGCAGCGTACGGACGGCGGCGCTCAGGTCGGCGCGGCTGGCGACCGTTCCGGGCGGTGGGGCGCTGAGCGCGCCCGCGCCGGCCAGCCGGTCGAAGAGCAGCCCGTCCACGAACGCCACGAACTGGTCGCCCTGCCGATCAGGGTCGGTGGCCCCGGCCCGGGTCAGCAGGTCCCGGGCCTGCACCCGCAGGCCGGTGCCGTGCTGCAGGATGCCGCGCAGCTCGGGCCGGTGCACCGCCTCCAGCAGGCACGCGTAGCGGGCGAGGCTCCGGCTACGGCCGGTACTCAACCAGCGGTCGAGCACCTCGGCGACGCCGGCGGCGAGCGCGTCGAGGTCGCCGCTGTCGAGCCGAGGCGCAGGAGTCGGGGGTGGCGGGCCGGTCGGCAGGTCGTACGCGGCCAGGTCGGCCCGGTCCCGCTCGGCGAGCCGTCCCACCACCGCCTCGATCAGCGCCTGCCGGGTCCGCAGGTACGCGGAGGTGGTGCCCGGCGGCATTCCGGCACGGCCGTCCACCGCCCGGTGGGTCAGGGCTCGCATGCCGCCGTCAGCGATCAATTCGATGGCCGCGTCGGTCAGCGTCGCGATCCGGTTCCCCCGCGCCGTCATGGCACTCCTCCCTCCCGGTGGTCCGGAGGTAGTATCGCTCTTCTACAGGTGTAGAAGGAGGATCGACATGGACGACTCACACGCGGTGGTGGTCGGCGCCGGCATCGGCGGGTTGAGCGCGGCGCTCGCCCTGCACCGGCACGGATGGCGGGTCACCGTGCTGGAGCGCGCCCCCGAGATGCGCGAGGTCGGCGCCGGCCTGAGCCTGATGGCGAACGCGGTGCGCGCACTGGACGCCCTCGGCCTCGGCCCGGCCCTGCGCCGGGGCGGACACGGTGAGGCGCCCGGCGGAATGCGCGACCGGCACGGGCGGTGGTTGTCCCGGGTGGAGGCCGCGGAGATGATCAGACAGCTGGGCACCACGGCGCTGGGCGTGCACCGGGCCACGCTGCACCGCACCCTGCGCGAGGCCCTGCCGGCGTCGTCCCTGCACACCTCCGCTGTGGTGGAGCACGTCGAGTCGGGCCCGGACAGCGCCGAGGTGCGCTACCAGGGGCCTGACGGCCCCCACACGGTCACCGCCGATCTGGTGGTCGGCGCCGACGGCCTGCGCAGCCGGGTCCGCGCCCAACTCTGGCCGCAACACCCCGGCCCGGTGTACGCCGGATCGACGACGTGGCGGGCGGCCATCGCCTTCCCCGATCCGATCCCGGCCGCCATCACCTGGGGGCCGGGAGCCGAGTTCGGCATGGTGCCGATCGGCGACGGCCAGCTCTACTGGTACGCCGCGCTGAACGCCCCGCCCGGTGGCCACGCTCCCGACGAGCTGGCGGCAGTGCGGGAGCACTTCGGCGACTGGCACGACCCCATCCCGGCGCTTCTCGCGGCAACCCCACCCGACGTCGTGCTGCGCAACGACATCCACCACCTGGCCGAGCCGCTGCCCTCGTACGTGCGGGGGCGGGTGGCCTTGCTCGGCGACGCGGCCCACCCGATGACGCCCAACCTGGGGCAGGGCGCCGGACAGGCGATCGAGGACGCTGTGGTGCTCGGCGCGGTCTGCGCCGGCGGCGCAGGGCACGTGCCCGCCGCCCTGGCGGCGTACGACGAGCAGCGTCGACCACGCAGTCAGTCAGTTGCCCGTGCCTCCTACGTCGCTGGACGGTTCGGACAGCAGCTGCACAACCCGGTCGCCTTCGCGATGCGGACCGTCGCGTTGCGGCTCATCCCGAGCCGGCTGGCCCTGCGCAGCATGGCTCGCTACGCGGACTGGCGACCGCCGGCGGGCTGAGCCGGGCCAGCGATCCGGCCGGTGGCCAGGGCGGCGTACTCCGCCGAGGCGAGGAACTCGGTCAACACCTCCACGGTGCCCGGCGTCCACTGACGACCGTCGAGCACTTCGGCACCGGGGACGAAGAGCATCGCCGCGCCCTCGCCGAGCACCACGTCCTCCTGCCGGGCCCTGGTGGTGCCGAGGAAGTAGTGCTTCACCCGGGCCAGCTCGGGCAGCGACTGCACGGCGACCGGTTGCAGTGGACCGTCGGCCCGCAGGCCGGTCTCCTCCAACAACTCCCGCTCGGCGGTCTGCTCCGGCGTCTCCCCCGGTTTGCCGTGGCCGCCCGGCAGACCCCACACGTTCGGGTGGTGCGTCGCGTCGCCGTCGCGCAGTTGCAACAGCAGCTGCCCGTCGGGATCTACCAGCAGGACGCACGCGACAATTCTCATCCGGCCAGACTACGGCCGACGAGGAGCCGTCGTGGCCCCAAAGCTCCAGAATAGTCATTCGGGGCGTCGGCGGAACTAATCAAAGGCGACAGTGCGCCGGTACAATCGGCGACTTCGTTGTGACCGATCGCTGACTGCTGATGGTGAAATCGATCACACACACTGATCCCATGAACAGCAGAGTCAACCGCGGTAGGGCACTCCGCGTCGCGGTGTGCCTCCTTCTTCTCGCCGCGCTGAGCGGCTGCATGCAGCTCAACATGGGGTTGACCGTCAACGCCGACGACACTGTCGACGGGCAGCTCCTGCTGACGGCTCAGAAGTCCGTGCTGAGCAGTCGTAACAAAAATCTCCCGGTCGCCTTCGCGGAGTTGCGGCAGAACATCCCCGCCCTACCGGCGGGCGAGGAAACCCTTTACCAGGACGACACTTTCTACGGCTCCCAGATCAGTTACCGCAAGGCGCCGCTGGCCGGTTTCGACACCGAGAGCGTGAAACTGGTCAGGGACGGCGATCTTTACCGCTTCACGCTGCCGCTCGATCCCAAGAAATACGGCGGAAAGGTTGCCGAGCAGAATCCGCAGAACCAACAGGCGTTCCTCAAGCTCATGTCGTTCGAGATCTCGGTGACATTTCCCGGCCGGGTGATCGACAGCAATGGCTCCGTCAACGGCCGGTCGGTCAGCTGGAAGGTCGATCCCAACCAGGACAAGCCAGCCGAGCTGCGGGCCGTGGCCGAGGCGCCACCGCGACCGTCCACCTCGCCGGTTGCCGCCGGCGAGGAGGACGACGGCGGATTCCCCTGGCTGTTCGTCGTCGGCGGTGTCCTCCTCCTGCTGCTGCTCGCCGCGGTGGGCGTACTCCTGATTCGCCGCCGTCACCCCGCGGCGCCGGCGGCGCCCGGTCCGACCCCGCCGCCGGGCCCTCCCGCCGGCGCCCCGGGGCCCGGCTGATCCATCTGGTGGCCGGCTCGGCCGGCCACGCCCGGCCCCGGCCGCCCCCGAGACGACGGCGACCGGCCCCGGTGCTCCCACCAGGGGCACCGGACCTCACCACCACCACATCCCGGTCGCACCATCGCAGAAGGGGGATCGTCATGAACGATCTCTTCACCTGGGCAGCCCTGGGGACCATCGCCGGCGCGAGCGCCGCCACCCTGCTGGCCACCAACGTCATCGGCGGGCTGATCGGCCCGAGCGGCGACAAGCTCCGCAAGTGGATCGCCATCGCCATCGCGTTGCTGCTGTCCTACGTGACAGCGGCGTTCGCCGACGAGGCCGGCGGCGAGAAGTGGGTCATCGCGTTCTTCAACGCGCTGGTCATCTTCTCCGCCGCACTCGGCGTCAACCAGTTCCCGCCCGGCAATCGACAGGCGACGCCGACCCAGGTCGCGAGCGGTCGTGAGCCCCGAGTCTTCCGTTCCTGGGTCTGAGGGGTGCCGTCATGGTCTTCGGAATTCTCAGCGCAGCCGCTCACGTCGGCTTCGGCGCCCTGCTCGGCTTCCTCGCCGGTGGCCCCATCGGGCTGCTGATCGGCGCCGTCGTGGGCCTGGTGGTCGGCGCGGTCTTCGGCTGGTCGGTGGCCTCCGCCGGGGTGTACGGCTCGGACGCCCGCGGCATCTTCCTCTTCGTCGTCGACCACACCTGGAGTCTGCTCAACACTGTCGTCGGCGCGATCTACCTGACGGTGCACCTGATCTTCGGGCACTCACTGGACCGGCCCACATCACTGAACAGCGGCCGGGTCAGCGTCGTGGAGGGAGTCTCGCCCCGCTACGCCACCACCATCGGCACCGTCTGCGCCGGCTCCAGCTCCGGCATCCAGCGGCACGAGGACGTGCACATCTTCCAGGGTCGTCTGCTCGGGCCGCTTTACATCCCCCTCGTCCTGGCCAACTACGTCCTGTTCACCATCGCGCCGGTGTGGCTGCTCTACCACGACCACACCAACGCGCCGATCAACCGCTTCACCCGGTACTTCGAGATCGGCGTCTACCCGCACGTGTGGAACGAGGCCATCGCGTACCGGATCCAGGGGACGCCGCCGCGATGACCACCCACGGGCGCGGACCGATCGAGAGCGCCACCGCCGAGCTGGTCGCCTGGGTGACCAGCGCGGTGGGGGAACCGGTCCCGATCGGCCCGCCCCGAGCCTGCGACGACGCCGACGGGCTCACCCTCTGGCCCCTCGAACTGCGCCCGGCCCGGCAGACCCGCTCCAGCGGCGCGGTCCGCGAACCGTACCGGTTCACGGTCCGCCACCTGCTCTGCGTCACCGGTCCGGCCGGGTTGCCCCGGCTGGACCGGGTGCTCACCGCCGCGACCAGCGACGGCAGTTACCCGGTCGTACTGGAGGCCGGTGATCCACCGCTGTGGACGGCGTTCGGTACCGCACCCCGTCCGGCGCTGCTGATCGACGTGGCGGCGCAGGTGGACCATCCGACTCCGGCCGCGCCGCCGGTGCTGCAACCGCTGCGGTTGCGGCAACTCGACGTGCGCAGCCTCAGTGGGCGGGTCGTCGGCCCCCAGGAGCAGCCACTTGCCGCGATGCGGGTCGAGCTGCCCGCCACCGGCTCCGCCACCCGCACCGACACCGAGGGCCGGTTCCTGATCGTCGGTGTCCCGCACGACCCCGAGCACCCGAGCCCGGTTCGGCTGCGGCTGAGCGGACGCGGGCTCGTCCTCACCGCCGACGTCGATCCGGCCGAGGACGACATCGTCATCGTCTGCGCGCCACCGACCCACTGACACCCACAGGCACAGGAGGACCGATGCCCAGTTACTTCTCCCCCGGCATCTATGTCGAGGAGGTCCCCAGCGGCGCCCGACCGATCGGGCCGGCGAGCACCAGCATCGCCGCTTTCGTCGGCGTCGCCCCGGACCGCTCCGCCCACCTGGGCAAGGCGGTGCCGGTCAACAACTGGACGGAGTTCCTGCGGCTCTTCGCCGGTGGGGAGCGGGTGGAGAGCACCCCGTTGGCACGGGCGGTCTTCGGCTTCCTGGACAACGGGGGCGCCCGCTGCTGGGTGGTCAACGTCGGCGAGGGTGGCGCGATCACCGGCTCCGGGCAGCGGCGCGGGGGTCTGCAACTGCTGGAGGCCGTCGACGAGATCTCGATCATCGCCGCGCCCGGCTTCCACGACGTCGTGTCGCACGAGGCCCTGCTCAGCATGGCCGAGCGCACCCGCACCATGGTCGCGATCTGCGACCCGGCGCCGGACATCGACGACATCTCCGCGTTGACCCGGGTGGCCACGCCGTCCTCCGGCAAACCCCCCAAGCCCGCCGAGGGTACGGGCGGCGGTCCCGGCGGCGGCGCGGCCCAGCCGGGCGGCTCCGGCGGCCACGAGGGGCCCGCCTACCGGCCGCGCCAGTCCGAGTTCGGCGCTTTCTACTACCCCTGGCTGCGGGTGCGCGACCCGATCAGCGGCGAGTTGGAGCTCACCCCGCCGAGCGGGCACCTGGCCGGCATCTGGGCCCGCACCGACGCCTTACGCGGGGTGCACAAGGCACCGGCCAACGAGCCGGTGCGCGGCGCCGTCGACCTGGGCTACCTGGTCACCCGACCGGAACACGACGTGCTCAACCCCAAGGGTGTCAACGTGATCCGCTACTTCGCCGGCGAGGGCATCCGCGTCTGGGGCGCCCGTACGCTCGCCGCCGAGGCCAGCGAGTGGCGCTACCTCAACGTCCGACGCCTCAGCATCGCCATCGAGCAGGCCATCGCCAACGGCACCCGGTGGATGGTGTTCGAGCCCAACGACTTCACCCTCTGGCGTTCGATCCGGCGCGACATCGGGGCGTTCCTCACCAGGGTGTGGCGCGACGGCGCGCTGCTGGGGCGCAGCCCGGAGGAGGCGTTCTTCGTCAAGTGCGACGAGGAGACCAACCCGCCGGACGTCCGCGACGCGGGCATGGTGATCGCCCACATCGGCATCGCGGTCGTCAAGCCCGCCGAGTTCGTGGTGTTCAAGCTGAGCCAGTGGGCCGGTGGCACCGAGACCGAGACGATCGGAGGCTGACATGCCCACCACCGCCACCCCGCAACCCGGGGCCCCGGTCGACCCGTACCGGGCGTACAACTTCCGACTGCTCATCAACGGCGTCACCAACGGCCACTTCACCGAGATGACCGGGTTGGAGGTGAACATCCCCGGGCAGCCGTACCGGGAGCACGGCCTGGGTCGGATGCGGATGGTGCCCGGCCAGGCCGAGTACGAGCCGGTGACACTGCACTTCGGCCTCACCGCCTCGCGCGAGTTGTGGGACTGGGTGAACGCCACCGCCCAGGGCACCCTCAACCGGCGCAACGTCTCCGTGGTGCTGCTCGACTCGGTCGGGACGGCCGAGGTGCTGCGCTGGAATCTGATCGACGCCTGGCCGACCCGGTGGCGCGGGGCACACCTCAACACCCTCAGCCACGAGATCGCCATCGCCTCGCTGACCCTGCGCTACGAGGGCCTGGAGCTGGAGACCGGCGGTGCCACCGCGCCGACGCCCGCGTAGCTGGCTGGCCGGCCGACTGCGCTCGGCGGCCGGAGCGGTGCAGCGCCTCGCCGGGCGGGTCGAGCCCGCCGGCCACCTTCCGCCGCCGTCGCCGACGCCCGAGGCGGCCCCACGCCGTTTCGGGGAACCGCCGCGGCACTGGCTGGACCTGGTCGCCGCCCACGCGCCCGGGCTGCTGCACGACCTGGACCTCGACCCGTCCCCGGCCGGCAACGCCGGGGCCGGGGTCCGGGACGGCGGGCAGGGCGACCCGGCCGGCCGGGTCGACGCCGACGGTGCGGACCCGGTCGCGAACGCCAGGTCCGGCGGGTCCGGCAGGCTCGGCAGGCTCGGCGGGTCCGGCAGACTCGACGGGCTCGGCAACGAGGGGGGTGTGGGCAGTCCCGGTGCGCGCGGGGACAACGGGCCGACCAGGTCGCGTGCCGAGGGCCGCACCGGCAGGGCGGGCCGTCCGTCGCGAGCCGGTGACCAGCCCGACGGTACGCGGACCGGGGCTGCCGGCCCGCCCGGCGACGGAACGCCCTCGTCCCACTCGAACCTGACCACCCCGCCGGCGGGATCCACCTGGCCGGACGCGTCGACCCCGCCAGCCGGTTCGACCTGGCCGGCGGAACCGGGCGCGGCGGTGCCTCCGGTACGGCAGACGGCCCGGATCGACACCACTGCCCACGACACCACGGCCCTCGACGCCACTGCCCACGATGCCGCGACCGTCGACAGCACGGCCCTCGACGCAAGCGGGCTGCCCCGGGCGGACGGACCCCGACAGCCGGCCCGTTCCATGGTCTTCGGGCCGCACCGTTCGCCGAGCGACCGCCCGCACCGGGTCGAGGCCACCCCAACCACCTCACATCCACACCGGGACGCACGGCGGTCCGGCGAGGTCGACCACCGGCGTTCCACCGGCGCGTTCCCCGCGCGGCCCACCACCGACCGGCTCCCGGATGGCCGCGACGGGTTCGGGGGCCACCCGGACGGTCAGCCCTGGCCCAGGGAGGACCGGAGCGGGCACCCGCGTGGCGATGCGCAGAACGCGGCATGGACCTCTCGAGGAGACGCAACGACTGTGCGGGGCAGCGACGGGAACGGGCCGATCCGGGGCGGGGTCGACGCACCCTGGACCGGGTGGACGGCGACGAGCGCCGGGAACCCGTCGGCCTCTGTGCGTGGTGACCTGGATCGCGTGGCGGACGGTGGACCGTGGCTGGCCCTGCCCGGTGAACCGGCGCCACCCGGACATCCGGCCGTACGGCGCGACGCACTGACGGACGCGGCCGGCGGCCGACGACCGACGGGCATCGACGGGTCGCCGTCCGGCGCGGCGGCCCGGAGCGTCGACCCGTGGCCGGCGCTGCCCGACGACTCCGCACTGTGGTCGGTTCCCGGCGCGGCGCTGGACACCGCCCAGCTGACCCGACTGGACCGGGAACAGGCGGGTGACTGATGGAACGCGTCGCCTTCCTCATCGACTCCTCCGGCGTTCGGGTGGACTGCCTGCTCAACCCGGAGACCGTGCAGGTGACCCGGCTCGCCGGCGTACGGCAGCGGGGTGCCGGCGGCGGGCAGCTCACCGGGGCCGGTCTGGCCGACGACCCACTGGTCTTCACCGGTGGTGGCCGTACCGAGCTGGTGCTCGACCTGCTCTTCGACGTGGACTTCGTGGAGGCGCAGCTGCGTCCGGCCGACGTTCGGGTGCTCACCCGTCCGCTGTGGATGTTGGCGGAGAATTCCACCGCCGAGCATGGCTGGCTGCGACCGCCGTTGGTCCGGTTGGTCTGGGGCAAGACCTGGAACGTGCCAGGTGTGATCGTCGCGGTGGCGGAACGGTTCGACGCGTTCACCGGCACCGGGTCGCCGCGGCGGTCCTGGCTGCGGCTGAAGCTGGTCCGCGCCGCCGAGACGGCCGATCAGGCCGAGGCCGGCTTCGCCGAGGAGTTGGCCGCCGCGAGCACCCCGACCGCCGCGCCGGGCAGCGCGGTGATCGCCGCCGGTGACGGCGCGGCCGAGCCGGGTCGCTCCGGTGTGCGTTTCGATCTGCTGGCCAACGACGCGCTGGGCTCGCCGCTGCGCTGGCGACTGCTGGCCGAACACAACCGGATCACCGATCCCCTGGCCGTGCCGGCCGGCACCACTCTCGCCGTGCCACCGAGCGCCGGCACCGCTCCGGTGACCGGGTTGGCGCGGGCGGTGGCGGGTGTGGTGGGCGCGGGAGCGTCGTACCTGGGCGCCTCGATCGCCGACGCGCCGTGGAACGCGCCGACTGGCCCGACCGCCGCCGCCCCGAGCGCGTCCGGCAGTCCCGGGGGTACGCCGTGACCAGCCTCGCGCCCCGGGCGTTGGTCGTCCTGCTGGACGGCGTCGAGCTGGTCGGCGCGGCTCGTCAGCGGGTCCGGTCGGTGCGGGTGGCGGCCCGGCTCAACCAGCCCACCCAGGCCGAGCTGGTGCTCGCCACCACCGCCGGGACCGGCGCATTCGACCCACCGGTACGCCCCGGCACGGCGCTCGACGTACGGCTGGCCGACCACGCGGACGCCCTGTTCACCGGTGAGGTCACCTGCGTGGAGGTGGAGTTCGCCGCCGACGGGGCGGCGGTGCTGCGGTTGCGGGCGTACGACCCGCTGCACCGGCTGCGCAAGCGGCAGGGGTTGCGGGTCTTCACCGCGGTGACCGCCGTCGAGCTGGCCCGGGAGTTGTGCGGCGCGGTGGGGCTGGCGGTGACCGCCGAGGTCGACGGCCCTCGGTTGGAGCGGCTGCTCCAGCACCGGCACAGCGACCTGGAGCTGCTGCGCGAGGTGGCCGGCCGGGCCGGGCTGCACCTGGCCGCCGACGGTGACGGCGTCCGGCTGGTCACGCTCGCCGGCTACGGGGAGCCGGTCACGTTGACGCTCGGCGCGGGGGTGCACAGCCTCCGGCTTTCCCTGAACACCGACCAGGCCAGCGGTGCCAGTGCGGCCTTGGGTTGGCACCCGCAGCGGGCCGAGGTGATCAGCCAGCAGGTCGACGAGGCGCGCTGCGGCCGACCCGCCGACGACCGCCCGGACCCGGCCGACGTGGGCGCCGACGGCGTTCGCACCGCTGTGGACCAGCCCGGCCGCAGCGACGACGAGTTGGCGGCGCTGGCCCAGGCCCGCCTCGACAGCCGCGCGGCGGCGCTGGCAACGGCCGAGGGGGTGGCCGAGGGCGACCCGGCGTTACGGCCGGGCCGCCGCGTCGACCTCGGCGGGGTGCCCGACCCGGTCGCCGGGACGTACGTGCTGACCGAAGTCGTGCACACGGTGGACGGCAACGGGCACCTGACCCGGTTCTCCACTGTGCCTCCGGCCACGCAGGCGACCCCGACCGGCGGCGCGGTGGTCACCCTCGGCAACGTCACTGACGTCGCCGACCCGGACGGGCTGGGCCGGGTCCGGTTGACCCTGCCGGCGTACGGGGATCTGGACGCCGGCTGGCTGGCCGTGCTCTGCCCCGGGGCCGGGCCGGGCAAGGGCCTGGTGGCGCTCCCCGATCCGGGCGACACGGTGCTCGTGGTGCTGCCCGGCGGCGAGCCGGCCTCGGGCATCGTGCTCGGCTCGCTGTTCGGCGCGGTCGAGCCGTACGACGCGGGCATCGACGACGGGAAGGCCCGCCGTTGGACGATGCGCACCTCCGGCGGGCAGTCGATCGTCGTCGACGACGTACGGCGCAGCCTGCGGCTGGGCACCGAGGGCGGCAGCTTCCTGGAGCTGACCCCCGACCTGGCCACCCTGCACGCGGCGTCCGACCTGGTGATCTCCGCACCCGGCCGGGCCATGGTGGTGCGCGCCCGCAGCGTGGACTTCCTGCACGCCGCCTCGACCGAGGACCCGACCACCGCGGCGGAGCAGGCCCGAACGCTTGCCCGCGCCCACCACGAAGGAGGCGGCTGATGCGCTGGATCCACCGGGACTCCGTGATCACCTGCGATCACGACGGTCGGGTCGAGAACCGACCCTCGCGGGAGTGGGTGACCGTCACCGGTGTGCCCGTGCTCGTCGACGACGACCCGGAGGGACGCAAGATAGTCGCCTGCCCGAACTACGGCCCGACCATCAAGCCGTGCACCACGACACTCACCGTACGCGTCGGTTACAGCGACTGGGTTCGCGTTGACGGGCACCGGGTGGTGCTGTCGCACCTGGAGGGGTTCACCAACGGCACACCGCCGGGGTTGGTCAAGCACACGGTGCGCGACCCGCGCCAGCAGTTCCTGGGGGCGGACCGATGAGGGCGTTCCGTTTCGTCGGCGCCGGCTTCGACGCCGGCCGCGCCGGCGGGTTGGCGCTCACCGCTGCCGGCGGCCTGGCGATGACCGAGGGCGACGAGAGCGTACGGCAGGCGCTGTTCCTGCTCCTGTCGACCACGCCGGGTGAGCGGCTGATGCGACCCGGGTACGGCTCCCGGCTGCACCGGTTGGTCTTCGCGCCCAACGACGACACGACTGCCGGTCTGGCCATTCACTACGTCCGGCAGGCCATCGCCCGGTGGGAGCCCCGGGTCGAGGTGATCGACGTGGACGCCGGGCCGGACCCGGACGACGCCTGGCGCCTGGTGATCCGGTTGGACTACCGGGTGCGGGCCAGCCTGACACCCGGGCAACTGGTCTTCTCCGTGGATCTGCTCCCCGTCGACGAGCCCGCTGAGGGAGGAGCGTCATGACGCTGCCCGTGCCGCACCTGGACGATCGCGGTTTCCTCGACCTGGTCACCGAGGCCCGGGAACGGATCCGGCAGTCCTGCCCGGCGTGGACCGACCTGTCGGCGCACGACCCCGGCATGGCGCTGGTGGAGACGTTCGCACACCTCACCGAGGTGATGATCTACCGGTTGAACCAGTTGCCGGAGAAGGCGTACGTCTCGTTTCTGAACCTGCTCGGGGTTACCCGGCACGCGCCGACGGCGGCCTGGGCGGACGTCCGGTTCACCCGTACCGGCACCGACCGCGGCGCGGTCCGGATCCCGGCCGGGCTGCGGGTCGCCGCGGCCCGGGGCGCGGACCCCCGGCCGGTCGTGTTCGTCACCACCGAGCCGACGCTGCTGCCCGCCGACGAGACGTCGGTGACGGTACGGATGCACCACTGCGAACCGGTCGAGGCGGAGCTGCTCGGGGTGGGCACCGGCCAGCCGGGGCAGGTGCTGCGCGCGACCCACGCGCCGCTGACACGCACCGCCGAGGCGCTGGACCTGCTGCTCGGGGTGGAGGTGGCGGCCGGCACCGTCGAGCTGGGCGCGGCGGCCCGCGAGCACGACGGCCGCACGTTCGAGATCTGGCAGCCGGTCGACAGCTTCGCCGGGCTCGGCCCGCAGGCCAAGGCGTACCTGGTCGACCGGTGCTCCGGCACTGTCATCTTCGCCCCGGCCCTCGACCTGCGACCCCCCGCCCTGACGACCCCGCACGGCGAGGCCACCGCCGACGCGGCCGCACCGACGAGCACCGCGCCGCCGGTGACCGTCGCGGCGGTGCCGCCGGCCGGACGGCAGATCCGGCTCTGGTACCGCGCCGGTGGCGGGCCGACCGGCAACGTGGCGGCGGGCACGCTGACCAGCCTGCGCGACCCACTGCCCGGGGTACGCGTGGACAACCCCGCGCCGGCGGCCGGCGGCCGGGAGATGGAGGCACTGGAGTCGGTGCTCCTGCGCGGCCCGTACGAGTTCTTCGCCCAGCAACGGGCGGTCACCGCCCGCGACTTCGAGGTCCTCGCGACCAGCTCCGGCGCGGTGGCGCGGGCGCGGGCGTTCACCCGCGCGGCGGTCTACAGCTTCGCCCGGCCGGGCGAGGTCGAGGTGGTGCTGGTGCCGTACGTGCCGGAGGCGGCCCGGCCGGGCGGTCGGCTGCCGGTGGCGGTGCTGCGCGAGCACGAGGTGCCCGAGGCGCGCCACCGGGTCGAGGCGGACCTGGAGGAACGCCGGATGCTCGGCATCCGCTCCCGGGCCACCTGGGCCCGTTTCAAGGCGGTGTCCGTGCGGGCCAGGGTGGTGGTCCGCCGCGAGGAGGACGTGGACGCCGTCCGTCGCCGCATCCACGACCGGCTGCACCAGACGTTGAGCCCGCTGCCCACAGCGCTCAACCCGACCGGCTGGCCGTTCGGCGAGCCGCTGCGGGCGTCCAACGTGTACCGGCTGCTGGAGCACGCCGAGCCGGGGGTGCGCTACGTCGAGTCGGTGCGGTTCGTGGTCGACGAGGCGCCCGACGCCGGCGTGCGCGCCCTCGCCGTGGACCAGTACCAGCCGCGCACCTGGT
Organism: Micromonospora sp. NPDC005205; assembly: GCF_040608275.1. NCBI lineage: Bacteria > Bacillati > Actinomycetota > Actinomycetes > Micromonosporales > Micromonosporaceae > Micromonospora > Micromonospora sp. NPDC005205. Next base: position 66,010 of record NZ_JBEXHV010000008.1, on the reverse strand, counting down.
ACGCCGGACGCGGCCCGGTGCTGTTCCGCTCCAGCAACGGCGGCGCGGGTTGGGAACCGGCCGGCCGCTTCGACGACGAGACGGTGCTGCGGGTGGCGCCCGCGCCCGCGCCGGTGCGGCCGGGCATCGTCGCGCGAGCCGGCTCGGTGGCGGTGGTGACACTGCGTGAGTCGGGCGGCTCCCGGGTGCACCTGAGCACCGACCTGGGCGAGACGTGGTCGCTGCTCACCGACCTGGACGCGCGGATCTCCGACGTGGCCTGGCTGGACCGCGACGGCGCGGGCGCGCTGCTGGTGGCCACCGACACCGGCCTGTACGAGGTGTCGCTGCTGCCCGGGGCGGTGCCGTTGCAGATCCTCGTCGACCCGTCCGACGCCGACCGGGGTTTCTACGCGGTCCGCACGTTCGTCTCCGAACGGGGCGCGCCGGGGGTGGCGGTGGCGGCGCAGGCCAGCTTCGGGGTGTACCTGTCGACAACCGGCGGCCGACCCGGCAGCTTCACCCACGTCGGTCTGGCCAACGTGGACAACCGGGTCCTCGCCGTGCAGTACGACGGCCCAGCCACCCTGCTGTGGTGCGGTGCGGGTGAGCCGGATCCGAAGAAACCCGGGCAGGGCTGCCACCGCACCCGGCTGTTCGAGTCGGACGTGAAGTGGCAGTCGATGCAGGCCGGGTGGATGGGCGGCACCTGCCGGGACCTCGCGTTCGTCGGTCAGCAGGCGGTGGCGGCCACGCAGAGCGGTGGGGTGCTGCGGCTGGACGCCCTGGCCGCCCAGCCGCAGTGGCAGGCGGTGTCGGTCAACTGCGGGTTGCCGTTGCGGGACCGGACCCGGTTCGTGCCGGTCGACGCCATCGCGGTGAGCGGTCCGACGGCCGGAAGCGCGGCAGCTGGCGGCACCGGCGCGGCGGAGCGGCTGATCCTGGCCGGCGGCGAACGCGGCGTGCACCGCAGCGCCGACGCCGTCACCTGGACGCCCAGCGCCAACCAGGCCACCGCCGACGTGGTGACAGTCCCCGATACCTGGCTGCTCTGCTCCGGCGAGCACGACATCGAGGTGGTGCGCCAGGATGCGACGTTCGGCGATTGAACGGCTGCTGCCCGCCGCCTACCAGCGGGCCTGCGTGCCGGGCAGCGTGCTCTGGGCGCTGCTGGACGTGATGGAGGGGCTGCACGCCCCGGACGAGGCGATCCTCGCCGAGGTGGACGCGCTCTTCGACCCGTACCGGGCGCCGGACGGGCTGGTCGTGCGGTTGACCCGCTGGGTGGCGATGGATCACGTGGTGGCCTCGCCCCGACCGGACACCCCGCTGCCGCTGCCGGTGGGTCGGCTGCGCGACCTGGTGGCCAACGCCGCCCTGCTGGCCCGCTGGCGCGGCACCCCGTACGGGATGCGCCGGGCCCTGGAGTTGGCCACCGGGATGTCGGGCTTCGCCATCGACGAGCCTCCCGAGCGGGCCTTCCACGTCGTGGTGCGGGTGCCGGTCGCCGCCGCCGGTCAGCTCGCCGTGATCACCCGCATCGTCGAGGCGGAGAAACCTGCCTCGGCCACTGTCGAGATCGTCCTGGAAGAGGAGTCGTCATGACCACCGAGTGGGCGGTCGTCGCCGCCGCCGAGCAGTTCACAGTCGACCCGCGCAACAGCGGCGAGCTGACCTTCACCGTCTCCAACCCGGGCAACGCGCCGGACACCGTGGTGTTCGACGTGGCACCCGGTGACGGCTCGCAGCGGGCCTGGTTCACCGTCGCCGAACCCCAACGCGTGGTACCCGGGCAGGGCTCGGTGTCGTTCCTGGTCAAGCTCGCCGTGCCGGCAGGCACCGCGCCCCGGCGCTACGACATGACCGGGTTCGCGTACTCGGCCAACACCGCGCCGGAGGAGAGTTCCCGCTCCAGCGGCCGGGTCACCTACGAGGTGCGGGCGGTCGCGCCGCCACGGCGTACCCCGTGGTTGTGGATCGCCGCCGCGGCGGCGCTGGTGCTGGTGGTGGTCGCCGTGGGGGTGGTGTTGCTGACCCGCGACGGCGAGCCGACCCCCGGCGAGCCGCGGGTGGCCACCGTCGAGGCGGAGAGCCTGGTGGAGGGCGCGCTGGTGGAGTCTCCGACGAAGAGCGCCGCGAAGGTGGAGGCGCAGCCCAACTGCTGCGGGGTGACCTGGTCCGGCGACAAGCAGTTGTTCTTCCAGGGGTTGGCCATCGGCGACAAGGTCACCGTGACGGTGCAGATCCCGGCTGACGGCACCTGGCGTTTCGCCACGGTTCGCACCACCTCCCTCGACTACGCCAACACCGTCTTCGTCATCGACGGCCGCCAGGTCGGCGGGACGTTCCTCGGCTTCACCCCGACGGTGCGGAAGACGGAGTTCCTGGACGTCGGCACGGTCCAACTCACCAAGGGCCCGCACCAGGTCACGCTCCTGGTGGTCGGCAAGACGCAGGGCACGAACCGCTACTTCGCGGGCGTCGACGAGATCCGGTTCACCGAGGTCGTGGCGCAGGCCGTGGCGCGATGAGTGGACGGCAGAAGGCGCTGCTGGGGCTGTTCGCCGTCCTGCTGGTGGCGCTGTTCGTGGTAGCGGTCGGGGCGGGCCGGGACGACCGGGGTGATCCGAGGGCCCGGCACGGGTTCGTCGACCGCTTGGGCGCGCTGGGCGGCGAGCGTTCCGCAGTGGATCCGCTGACGGTCAGCGCCGACTGCGCCGACGAGACGGGCCGGCTGGCGTTCTCCGGCAGTTGCGTGGTGCGGGTGGCGGATCCCGGCGGGCTGCGCACCCTCGTGCTGCGCAGCGCGGCACGGTTCACTGTCGTCGCCCCGGCGCCCGGCGACGCCGACCTCACCATCCGCGACGAGGTCGAGCCGGCCGCGGACGGCACCGGCGCGGTGGCGAAGATCGCCGTCGACCAGGCCACCGAGGTGGGCCTGGCCTGCCCCGGCCTGGGCGGCTGCACTGTCGTCGTGGCCACGTCCTGAATCGACAGGGACCGAGAGGAAGGTGCCGCCGTGGGTGACCTGCGCAAGCCGTTCCTGCTGATGGCCATGCTCGCCATCGTCCTGGCGATCGGGGTGGAGCTCGGCGCTGGGCTGCTGCTCGGCGGCGCCGACGCCGGCGCGGCCCTCGCCGACAGCGCCGGCGCGCTGGACGTGGAGATCGACGACGTGTCCGGGGTCAGCGAACCGTCCGGTCGGGGCACCGGCTACCTGGCGCTGATCGACGCGGTGGCGGTCTGGAGCACCGGGCTGTTCTGCCTGGGGCTGCTGCTGCCCGAGCGCGTCCAGGGTCGGGTGCAGGGCGTCGCCAGCCTGATCTTCTCGATCATCCTGATCATCGTCGGGTTGGTCGCGCTGGTCGTCGCGTTCGTCGAGCTGATGATCATGGTGTCGCTGTTCCTGGCCGTCCCGTTCGGCACCCTGGCCTACCTGGCGCTGTGGGGTTTCTTCCCGGTCGGTGAGGCGGCGGTGCTGCTCGGGCTGGTGCTGCTGCTCAAACTGGTGTGGGCCGGGATGCTGGTGCTGGCCCAACCGCGTTTCCTGCAGAACAAGGGCCTCGTCCTGCTGATCCTCACCACCCTGCTGTGCACCGTCGTGCTGGAGTTCCTGCACAACCTGGTGCCGGTGATCCTGGTCAGCATCGTCGACGACGTGGCGGCGCTGGTCTTCGCGATCATCGCGATCATCTGGGGCCTGGTGCTGTTGATCGGCTCCATCCCGGCGATCGTCAAGGCCATCCGGGTAACGGCCGCCCTTCCGAGCCGTTGACCTTTGCGGTATCGGCAGCGCCTGGGTGAATTGTCTGTGACCCTGACGGCGTGGACGAGACGCCGGGGCGCGACGCCGTGGAGCTGCGCGTGCACGGCATCTCCGGCGTCACCGCCGAGCGGATCCTCGACCACCCGATCGTGACCCGGGTCGCCGGGAACACGCATGCGGGCTTCTTCCGGCCCCGGCCTGGCAGCGGCACCGCCGGCGGGGCCACCGACGGGGTTGCCGTCGAGGCATACCGCTGGGGTTCGCTGACCGCCGGCGCGGCGGTACGGACGGCCTCGATGTTGCTGCTGCTGCCCTTCATGTTGAGCAACCTGGCGATCTGGCTCCGGCCGGCGGGGCACGACAGGTGGGGGCTGCTCGGCCTGCTGTGCCGGGTGCTCGCCGGCACCCTCACGGCCACGTTCGTGCTGGCGGCGGTGGGCGTCACCCTCGACCTGGTCGGCTGGCAGTGCGTGCCGTACCCCGGGTGCCGGGCCAGCCGCCCCTACCTGGCCTGGCTGCACACCGTCCCGGCCGGGCCCCGGCTGGCCCTGCTGTCGCTCGTTCCCCTGCTGGCGCTGTGGGTCGTCTGGGCCATCGGCACCCGGTCGGCGCGGGCCTTCGAGGGGTTCGGCCCGTTGGCGGCGCAACCCCGCTCCGACGACCGGGACCAGAGCCTCACCGACGCCGGTTTCTGGCAGGACGCGCACGTCACCGGTTGGCTACGGCAGGTCCATGTGGTGCTCGGCATCGGGACGCTGAACGTCGCCCTGCTGGCCGGCGTCGCACCGGGCGGGATCGGTCACGTCGTGCTGTTCGTGATCGCCGTCGGCCTGCTCGGGGCGAGCGTGGTGCTCCTCGCCCTGCCCGTGCCGACCAGCCCGGTGCGGGCCCGACGGATCCTGCGACCCCTGTGGGCGACCACAGTGGTGGCGACCGTGTTGTGCCTCGGCTCGGCCACGCTGGCGGACGCGACACCGTCCGGCTCGGGCAAACTGCCCGGGTACGAGGGCGCCGCCGCCGGGGTGGTCGCCACGCAGGGTGTCCTGCTCGTCGTGCTCACCGTCGTCACGTACACCCGCCAGCGTGCCGCCCGCGGCGACGAGCGCCCCGTCCTGCGCGGGCTGGGCACCCCGGTCATGGCTGCGGCGGCGGTGAGCATCGGCGCCGCCTTCACCGCGACTCTGGTCTACCGCGTCGCCGACGCCCTCGACCACGGCGACATCCCCGACCCGATCCGGCCCAACCCGCCGATCGTCGGCCCGCTGGACCCGCCGGTGGCCTACTGGTGGGCAGCGCTCGCCGGGCTCGCCGCGCTGCTGATCGGGGCGGCGGTGACCTCCGTGACCCTCCTGCTGAGTCGGCGACGGCGACGGCGGTTGGCGGCACGGATCATCGAACGGGACTACCCCGACGTGCCGGCGGCGGACGCGCACCGGCTGCGCGTGGTCCGGGAGACCATCGCCCGGTCCCGGGTCACCGAGGAGCTCGGCCCGGTGCTGCTCGCGTTCCTGTTGATCGCGTCGCTCGGGCTGACCACCGTCGCCTTCGACGTGATCGGGATCGGTCCCACCCAGCTCGCGGACCGGCTGGGCGGGGACGGCCGCGCAGCCGTCGTGCTCGCCTACGTCACCGACGCCGGTGTCTGGGTGATCAGCCTGCTGGTGATCTGCCTGCTGATCCTCGGGTTCCGCGCGTACCGGTCGGCGCAGACCCGGCGGGTGGTGGCGGTGCTGTGGGACCTGGGCACCTTCTGGCCCCGGACGGTCCACCCGTTCGCGCCGCCCTGCTACGCCGCCCGCGCCGTCCCGGAGCTGGCGAAACGGGTCACCGGGCTCACCGCGCGGGGCCCGGTGGTCATCTCCGGGCACAGCCACGGCTCGGTGCTCGCCGCCGCCACCATCCTGCACCTACCGCCGGCCGTGCTGACCCGGGTGTCGCTGTTGACCTACGGGTCACCGCTGCGGCGCACCTACGCGCGGCTCTACCCCGCGTACTTCGGACCGCGGACGCTGCACGACCTGGGTGGGCGGATCGGGTGGCGGTGGCGCAACCTGTGGCGGGACACCGACCCGATCGGCGGGCCGATCTTCCCGCCGGGCTCGCCCGGAACACCGCCGGACGTCGACGTCCGACTGCGTGATCCCCGCAGCCTGACCATCGACCCGGCGGACACCGTGCCGCCGCCGATCGAAGGACACTGGCCGTACCACACCCAGGCCGCGTACCAGGTCGCGATCCGTGAGCTGATCGACCGTTCCGGCTGATCCGCACTCACGGCGTCAGCGCGACGAGGGCCGTCACCGCGTCCCGGTCGAGGGTCCCGTCGGCCACCCACACCAGGTACCGGCCGTGCCGGCTCCCACCGGCCGGCACCACCGCCGGACGGTCGAACGCGAACGCCACACAGACCCCCGGATACATCCCGGTCCGCACGAACCACCTGTCGTCGCGGCCGAGCCCCGAGAAGACCAGGGTGTACGCCCCGCCGCCCGACCGGGCGCCGGTCAGCGCGAGCCACGGCGCCGCGCTGCCGTTGACCGTCTCCTCCCCGACCGCGTCGGCGGTGAACACCGCCGGTTCACCGTCGGCGGCGGCCCGCCAGAAGAACCCGCCGTAGCCGGCCCCACCCGGGCGGCCGTTGGTGGCCGGACTGCCCAGCCGGATCTCCCGGTCGTCCGGGGCGACGAGGACGGACTCCACGTCGAGGCGCCAGGCGTCCGGTGTGACCACCGACGCGGCGAGCCACCTCCGCTCGGTCAGCAGCACCCCGCCGGTCCGGTCGCGCCACTGGAGATCGTGCGCGTACCGGCCCGGGGACCGTTCGACCTCACCGGTGTGCGCGATGACGCCGTGGTCGTCGCGCCAGGTGTAGCCGACGTCGCGGACGTAGGTGCGCCCGCCCCAGAGGTTGCTGCCGTCGACGTCCTGAACCGCGAGGGACGCGCCGAGGTGCCACACGTGGTCGGCGGGGAGCGCGTCGGTGACCACCGTTCCGCCGAGCGTGCGCACCGGGTGCAGGTACGGCCGGGGACCGTGTCGCGCGTCCAGCGCCGGGTCGAGCACGTACTCGGCCACCTCCGTGGCCCCGACCGTCAGCCGCACCGGCTCCCCGCTCACGGCAGCTCCCCAGGGCCGGCGACGGCGACGGAGACCGGCCGGCGATTGGCGACGGCGTGCAGGGCTGCCACCGTGTAGCCGGCGAGGATCGGCACCGCGACCGGGGTGACCAGGACGGTGAGCAGCCCGGCGAGTGTGACGACCCCGGTGAGCGCCGCCCAGCGGATGGGCGCGTCGAGGCAGGCGCGCGCGGCGGAGCGGGCTGAGGCCCGCCACCGCACGCCCCCGTTACCACCCACCTCGACGACGACCAGCCCGGCGTACCCGGCCAGGCCGGCCGCGACCAGCGCCGTCACCAGCAGCGCAGCCGGGCCGCCGGGCACCCGGCCGGTGGCCAGCGCCGCCAGGTCGGCGGCGAGCAGCGCGGTGGCGGCGAGCGCCAGCAGGCTGACCGGCACACCGGGCAGCACCGCGCGGCCGAACCGGCGCACTGTCGTGCGTGCCGAGGGCCAACTGCCGGTACGCGTCCAGTCGTGCACCGCCGCGCTGGCCGTGCCCGCCGCCGCGGCGGCGGTGAGCAGGGGGACCGCCGCGAGGGTCAGCAGGATGCCCAGCAGGGCCAGGTCCGCGGCGTCGCGGGCGACGTCGCGCCAGTCCCGCCGCCCGCCGGTGTCCACCGGTTCAGCCCTTGATGCCACTGGTGTTGATCCCCTCGACGAGCATCCGCTGGAACGCGACGAAGAACAGGAAGACCGGCAACAGCGACAGCACCGACATGGCGAACATCGGGCCGACCGCGCTCTGGCTGGTCGAGTCGATGAACAGGGTCAGCGCGACCGGGACGGTGTAGTCCTCCAGTTGGGACAGAAAGACCAGTTGGCGGAAGAAGTCGTTCCAGGTCCAGATGAACGAGAAGATCGCCGTGGTGACCAGCGCCGGGCGGCTCAGCGGCAGGATGATGTGCCGGAAGATGCCGAACGGGCCGGCGCCGTCGATGCGGGCCGCCTCGTCCAGCTCCCGGGGTACGCCCCGCATGAACTGCACCATGAGGAAGACGAAGAACGCCTCGGTGGCCAGGAACTGCGGGATGAGCAGCGGCAGGTACGGCCAGTCACCGCCGACCAGCCCCAACGTCCGGAACAGGATGTACTGCGGCACGATCAGCACGTGCTGCGGCAGCAGCAGCGTGCCGATCATGACGGCGAACCACATGCCGCGCAGCCGGAACCGCAGCCGGGCGAAGGCGTACGCGGCCAGCAGGCAGGAGAGGCCGTTGCCGACGACGGTGAGCAGGCTGACCATGGCGCTGTTGAGGAAGAACCGGCCGAAGCTGACGTCGAAGTTGGACCACCCGGCGGTGTAGTTGCCCGGGGTGAACCGTTCGGGCAGCAGCCCGACGTTGTTGACGATCTCCTCCTGCGACTTCAGCGAGGTGCCCACCATCCAGATCAGCGGGTAGAGCACCACGGCGACGATCGCCACCAGGATCAGCAGTCGCAGCACGGGCCGTCCGCCGGGGCGTCGGCGCACGTTAGGCGGCGCTGCGGTCGTCGGGGTCACCGCCACCATCACCGGTCCTCCCCGTCGGAGTAGTGCACCCAGAACCGTCCGGTGCTGAAGAAGATCGCGGTGATGACCGCGATGGCGAGCAGGAACACCCAGGCCATCGCCGAGGCGTAGCCCATGTTGAGGTCGGTGAAGCCGGTGATGTAGAGGTTCAGCGTGTACATCAGGGTGGAGTCGACCGGCCCGCCGGTGCCGTTGCTGAGCACGAACGCGGCGGTGAAGCCCTGGAAGCCGTTGATGGTCTCCAGCACCAGGTTGAAGAAGATGACCGGGGAGAGCATCGGCAGGGTGACGTTGCGGAACTGGCGGAACCGGCCGGCCCCGTCGACGGACGCGGCCTCGTACAGCTCGGTGGGCACCTGCTTGAGCCCGGCCAGGAAGATCACCATCGGTGCGCCGAACTGCCAGATGGCCAGCACCATCAGTGTTTCGAGGGCCCAGTCGGGGTCGTTGACCCACGGTTTGCCGGTGATGCCGAAGAGACTGAGCAGCGAGTTGAACGCGCCGTCGCGGTTGAACATGTTGACCCAGACGATGGCCAGCGCGACGCTGCCGCCGAGCAGGGACGGCAGGTAGAACAGCCCGCGGAACAACCCGACGCCGCGCCAGGCGCGGTTGAGCAGCAACGCCACGCCGAGCGCCGCGGCCAGCTTCAGCGGTACGGCGATCAGCGCGAAGGTCAGCGTGACCCGCACCGCGTGCCAGTACGACGGGTCGGCGGTGAACATCCGCTCGTAGTTGGCCAACCCCACCCACTCCACCTCGGAGAAGGGGGTGAGGATGTCGTAGTTGGTGAAGCTCAGGTAGAGCGACAGCAGCATGGGGATCGCCGTGACACCCATCAGGCCGATGAGCCACGGCGACAGGAAGACGTACCCCGCCAGACCTTCGCTGTGCCGGAAGCGTCCGGGCCCACGCCTGTCAGCATGGGCCCGGTCGGGTCCGGGGCCGCGTCGGGTCGGGTCGGGTGCCGTGGTCAACGCCACGAACAGCTCCTCTCCTCGCCTGTTCGGGCGGTCAGGCGATGGCGGACTTGCACGCCTCGATGAACTGGGCGGCGGCCTCGGCGGGGGTGGCCCGGCCGTACTGCGCGTTCTCGGCGGCCTTGATCAGCTCGGACTTCACCTTGCTGTGGCCCTTGATCGGCACCTGCGGTGACTTGCCGAACTTCTGGGTCAGCTCCGCCTCGACGGCGATGGACTGCTTCATGGCCGGGTCGGTGGTGTCGTCGCTGACCACCCGGCGCAGGTCCAGGTTGGACGGCAGACCACGGTCGGTGCCGAGCAGCTTGACCGCTTCGACGTCGTTGTTCAGGAAATTGATCACGTCGACGGCGACGTCCTTGTTCTTGCTGCCCTTGAACACCGACCAGTACATCGAGGCACGGGCCCACTGCGCGCTCGGGTCACCGGGGTAGGCGATCACGCCCAGTTCGTCCTTGGTGTTCTTCTTCAGGTCCGGCATCTGGTTGGCCCAGACCCAGGAGGTCGCCGACTTGCCGGTGACAACCAGTTGCTTGGTGACGTCGCTGGAGTTGCCCTCGTGGATGACGTCGGCGCTCGGGGTGGCCTTGCGGTCCCGGGCGCCCTTCCACAGGTCGAACCACTTGGTCACGTCCTCGGCCGTGAAGCCCAGCTCCTTGCCCTGGTAGAGGTCCTTGCCCTGTTGGCGCAGCCAGACCCAGAACGCCTTGTAGTCGGCGCTCGGGTCCTGGGTGCCGGGCACCTTGGTCTTCGCGGTGACCTGCTCGGCCCAGGCGATGTGCTGCTCCCAGCTCATCCCGGTGGTCGGCTCGGGCAGGTTGTTCTTGGTCAGCAGCGTCTTGTTGTAGACCAGGCCCTGGGTGTTCTCCCCGGCGGCCAGCCCGGCGAGCTTGCCGTCGACGACGCCGTACTGCCAGAGGCTCTCGGGGAACTTGGAGGTGTCCAGCTTCCCGGACTCCTGGTACGAGGTCAGGTCAAGCGTGGTGTTGCGGGCCGCGTACTCGGCGAGGTAGTTGTCGTCAATCTGGAACAGGTCCGGCGGGTTGCCGCCGGCGGTGAGGGTGGCCAGCTTGTCGAAGTAGCCCTGGTTGGCCTGCCAGGTCTTCTCGAAGGTCACGTTCGGGTGCTTCTTGGTGTAGAGCGCCAGCGCGTCCTCGGTCAGCTTGGCCCGGGCGTCGCCGCCCCACCAGAAGATCGAGAGCTTCACCGGCGCGTTCGGGTCGGCGGCGTCGCCGCCGTCGTCTCCGCAGGCGGCAGCGCCGAACATCAGCGGTGCGGCGACCGTCACGGCGAGCAGGCCACGCAGCAGGTGCCGCCGGGGCAGCGGGGTACGGTGGGCGCGCCCGACGGACGCGTCAGTGGTGGGGGGCGTTGCGGGGTGCATGTGCGCTCACTCCTCGGCATTAGGAGGCGACGGCGTCACCGGTGGTCGCAGTCGGGATGCCCGGGTCCGCAGGGCAATGCGGGCCCGGGCCACGTGGTGCGGCCAGGGGACGTGCCGGTCGGGCGTACGGGCCCGGACCGGTCGAGTCGCGGATGACCAGGTCGGTCTGGAGCATTACCTGTGCGGTGGTACGACGGACGCCGAGCGCCGTGCCGGCACCGGACCCCCGCGCACCGCGCGGTGACTCGATGTCCTGTTGCAGCAGCATGTCGACGGCCGTCCGGCCGGCGGCCCCGGTGGGTGTGGCCACCGTCGTCAGTTTGGGGCGGGTCAGCCGGCTCAGGGTGATGTCGTCGACCCCGACGACGCTCACCTCCTGCGGCACCCGGACCCCGAGCGCGTCCAGCCCCTCGATCAGGCCGATCGCCATCAGGTCGTTGTAGGCGAGCACTGCCGACACGCCGCTGCGTCGCACCTGCTCGGCGACGGCGGAGCCGCCGACCTCGGTGGGCGCGTTGGGGCCGAGCATGGTCAGCTCCGCGCCACCGGCTCGGGCGGCCGCGCTGGCGGCACGGCGCATCTCCCGGTTGGTCCACGAGCTGCGCGGTCCACCGAGCAGCGCGATGCTGCGGTGCCCCAGGCCGACCAGGTGCTCGATCGCCGACCGGGCGCCCTGCCCGACGTCCATCAGCACGCAGGGCAGGCCGGTCACCTGGCGGTTCACCACGACCAGTGGCACCTCGCGGCTGAGCTGCTCGATCAGGCTGTTGCTCATCCGGGGGCTGCACAGCAGCACCCCGTCCACCTGCTTGGCCAGCGCGTGGACCAGCTCTTCCTCGGCGGTCGGGTCCTCGTTGGTGTCGGCCACGAAGACGTGGTAGTCGCGGTGCCGGGCCTGGCTCTCCGCCGCCTTGATCAGCGGCGGGAAGAACGGGTTCGCGATGTCCGCGATGATCAGCCCGATGTTGTGCGTCCGCCCGGTGATCAGGGCCCGGGCGGCGCGGTTGGGCCGATAGCCCAGGTCCTCCGCGCAGGCCAGCACCCGGACCCGGGTCTCCGGGTTGACCAGGTGGGGAGCGGAGAAGGTGCGGGACACGGTGGAGATGTGCACACCGGACGCTCGGGCGACGTCCCGGATGGTGACTGGCACGGCGGCCCCTTCGTCCGATGTGGTGGCGGTCACGCAGGTGTGGCCCATTAATGCAAACGGTTGCGCCAGTGTCAACGGTCAATGATTACGGCTTCGTTGCACCCACACTCCCCTTGGTCACCTGCAACCCCTCAAACGCCGACAAATGACACCGATCACGCCGTCTTCGTTGACGTGAACGCATCGATCGTGATTACTTCACTGCAAACCTTTGCAGCACTCACGGGAGGCGACCGCATGTCACCGAGAGCCGCCGGACGGGTCCGGTACGCCGTCGTGGGCACCGGGGCGCGGGCCGAGATGTTCGTCCGGGCGCTGGTGCTCGACCACGCCGACACCACCGAGCTGGTCGCCTTCGCCGACGTGAACCAGGCCCGGATGGACGCGCACAACCGCTGGCTGGGCGAGCTGGGTCAACGCCAGGTGCCCACGTACCCGGCCGGTGACTTCGCCACGATGCTGGACAAGGAACGCGTCGACGTCGTCCTGGTCACCAGCGTGGACGTCACCCACGACGAGTACGTGGTGGCAGCGCTGCGCGCCGGCCGGGAGGTCGTCACCGAGAAGCCGATGACAGTGGACGCGGCCCGCTGCCGGCGGATCCTGGACACTGTCACCGAGACCGGCGGGCGAGTGACAGTCGCCTTCAACTACCGCTACAACCCGCTGCACGAACAGGTTCGCCGGCTGCTCGCCGAGGGCGCGGTCGGCGAGATCGGCTCGGTGCACTTCGAGTGGCTGCTCGACGTCCGCCACGGCGCCGACTACTTCCGCCGATGGCACCGCGACAAGGCCACCTCCGGCGGGCTGATGGTGCACAAGGCCAGTCACCACTTCGACCTGGTCAACTGGTGGCTGGCCGCCACGCCCGTCGAGGTGTACGCGGCCGGCCGACTCTTCTTCTACGGCGAGGACGGTCGCCGGCACGGGTACGCCCGCGACTACGACCGGGCGCACGGCTCCCCCGCCGCCGCCGACGACCCGTTCGCCCTGCGGCTGGACGCGCATCCCCGGCTGCGCGAGCTGTACCTCGACGCCGAGGCCGAGGACGGCTACCAGCGCGACCGCAACGTCTTCGCGCCCGGGGTGAGCATCGAGGACGACATGGCGGTGCTGGCCCGCTACTCCACCGGCGCCACCATGACCTACCACCTCACCGCGTACGCGCCCTGGGAGGGCTACCGGGTGATGGTCAACGGCAGCCGGGGCCGACTGGAGCTGAACGTGGCCGAGAACGACTACGTCGACCGGGGCACCGCCGGCGCGGTCAAGGGCGCCGCGCTGCACGGTGCCGAGGCGCCGGCCGAGGGCGGTGGTGCGACGCTTACCCTGCGCCCGTTCTGGGCCCCGCCCCGGCAGATCCCGGTGGAGGGCCGCAGCCGGCACGGGCACGGCGGCGCGGACGCCCGGATGACCGGGGTGCTCCTCGGCGGTCAACCCGACCCGTTGGGCCGCGCCGCGACCGCCGACGACGGCGCGTTGGCCCTGCTCACCGGCCTGGCCGCCAACCGATCCTTCGAGACCGGCCAACCCGTCCGCGTCGCCGACCTGCTCACCCCCCGCTGACACAGGAGACGAGGAGCCCCACTCCGTGCCCACGTTCGACCACACCGACCTGCTCCTGCCGCCCGAGCCGGGCCAGCGCGCGCTGGCCCGGGAGCTGTACGCCCTGGCGGCGGAGCAACCCATCATCTCGCCGCACGGGCACGTCGACCCGGCCCTGCTCGCCGAGGACCGACCCTTCCCGGACCCGGCGCAGCTGCTCATCGTGCCCGATCACTACCTGACCCGGATGCTGCTCAGTCAGGGCGTACCCCCGGCGGATCTGGGGGTGCCCACCCGCGACGGCAGCCCGGTGGAGACCGACGGCCGGGTGATCTGGCGACGCTTCGCCGCGCACTGGCACCTGTTCCGGGGCACCCCGTCGCGACTGTGGCTGGAGCAGACCTTCCGCACCGTCTTCGGGGTGCACACCCCGCTCCGCCCGGGCACCGCCGACGCCATCTACGACGAGATCGCGGCCCGGCTCGCCGAGCCGGACTTCCGACCCCGGGCGCTGTTCGAGCGGTTCAACATCGAGGTCCTCGCGACCACCGAGTCGCCGCTGGACGACCTCGCGCAGCACGCCAAACTCGCCGCCGACGGGTGGGGCGGGCCGGGCGGGCGGGTGGTCACCACGTTCCGCCCGGACGACGTGGTGGACATGGAGTTCGAGGGCTGGTCGACCAACGTGGACCGTCTCGGCGACCGGGCCGGCGAGGACACCGGCACCTACGCCGGCTACCTGGCGGCGTTGCGGGCCCGACGCGCCGCGTTCATCGCCGCCGGCGCCACCTCCGCCGACCACGGCCACCCCACCGCGCGCACCCTGGATCTGACCCCGGCCGAGGCCGAGCGGCTCTACGACCGGGGCCGGCGCGGCGAGGCCGACGCCGCTGACGCGGAGGCGTTCCGGGCGCACATGCTCGTGGAGTTCGCCCGGATGTCGCTCGACGACGGCCTGGTCATGCAGCTGCACCCCGGCGCGGTGCGCAACCACAACCGGTGGCTGCACGCCCGGCACGGCCGCGACGTCGGCGGCGACATCCCGCAGGCCACCGAGTACGTGCGCGCGCTCGCCCCGCTGCTGGAGCGCTACGGCAACGACCCCCGGCTGCGGCTGGTGCTCTACACCCTCGACGAGGACACCTTCACCCGCGAGCTGGCGCCCCTCGCGGGCGGGTACGCCGCGCTGCTGCTCGGCGCGCCCTGGTGGTTCCTGGACTCCCCGGAGGTGCTGCGCCGGTTCCGGGAGGCGGTGACCGAGAGCGCCGGCTTCTACAACACCACCGGGTTCGTCGACGACACCCGGGCGTTTTGTTCCATCCCGGTACGCCACGACGTGGCCCGCCGGGTGGACGCCGGCTTCCTGGCCCGGCTCGTCGCCGAGCACCGGCTGCCCATGGACGAGGCCGCGGAGACCATCGTCGACCTGGCGTACCGGCTGCCCAAGCGGGTCTTCAACTTCGGAAGGGCTGACCAGTGACCGTCACCATCACCTCCGTCGAGGTGCACGACGTGCGGTTCCCCACCGCCGCCCGGGGCGACGGCTCCGACGCGATCAACCGGGGCGACTACTCGGCGACGTACGTGGAGCTGGGCACCGACGCCGGCCCGAGCGGCGCCGGGTTCACCTTCACCAACGGCCGGGGCAACGAGATCACCTGCGCGGCGGTGCGTGCCCTGGCCCACCACGTCCAGGGGCGCACCATCGAGGAGATCACTGCCGAGCCGGTGGCGTTCTGGCGCTCGCTGAGCGCCGACGTGCAGCTGCGCTGGCTGGGCCCGGAGAAGGGCGTCATCCACATGGCGACCGGCGCGCTGGTCAACGCGGTGTGGGATCTGCGGGCAACCCTGGCCGGCAAGCCGATGTGGCGCTTCCTCGCCGACCTGCCCACGGACGAGCTCGTGGCCAGCGTCGACTTCAAGCACATCACCGACGCGCTCACCCCGGACGAGGCCGCGGCCATCCTCGACAAGGGACGCGACGGGCTGACCGACCGGCTGGCCACCCTCGAACGTGACGGCTTCCCGTCGTACACCACATCGGTCGGTTGGCTCGGCTACCCCGACGACAAGGTGCGGGCGCTGACCCGGCAGGCGTACGCCGACGGCTGGCGGGCGATGAAGATGAAGGTCGGCGGCCCGCTCGCCGACGACCTGCGGCGGGCCCGGATCATCCGGGAGGAGATCGGCCCGGACGCGCTGTTGATGATGGACGCCAACCAGGTCTGGGACGTCGACGAGGCGATCACCGCGATGGCGGCGCTGGCCGAGGTGGACCCGTACTGGATCGAGGAGCCCACCCACGCCGACGACATCCTCGGGCACGCCCGGATCGCCCGCGCGGTGGGCGAGTTGACCAGCGGTCGTTGCCGGGTGGCCACCGGTGAGGTGGCCGCCAACCGGGTGATCTTCAAGCAGCTGCTCCAGGCCGAGGCGATCGGGGTGATGCAGGTCGACGCCGCCCGGGTCGGCGGCGTCAACGAGGTCCTGGCCGAGCTGCTGCTGGCGGCGAAGTTCGGCGTGCCGGTCTGCCCGCACGCCGGCGGCGTGGGCCTCTGCGAGTACGTCCAGCACCTGGCGATCTTCGACTACCTGCGGGTGGGCGCCGGTCTGGACGGTCGGATGATCGAGTACGTCGATCATCTGCACGAGCACTTCGTCGATCCGGTGCGGACCCGCGGTGGCCGATACCTGCTGCCCGAACGGCCCGGTTACAGCGCCACCATGAAACCCGCGTCGATCGCCGAGTTCCGCTTCCCGGACGGCCCGGCATGGCGGTGACCGTCGGGGCCTCCCGGCTCGGCCTGGGCATGCTGCGCCGGCTGCCCGCCGAGGCCCGCCCGCTGATCCGGCCGGGTACCGTGCCGACCGGCGTCGTACACCTGGGGTTGGGCGCGTTCCACCGGGCCCACCAGGCCGTGTTCACCGAGGCGGCGGTCGGCGCGGCCGGGGGTGACTGGGGCATCGTGGCCGTCGCGCCGCGCAGCACGGCGGTGGTCGAGGCGATCGCCGCGCAGGACAACCTGTTCAGCGTCAGCGCCCTCTCCGCCGCCGGCAGCTCCACCCGGGTGGTGGGTGCACTGAGCGGGGTCCGGCACGCGCCCAGCGACCCGGACGCCGTGGTGGCGTTGCTCGCCGACCCGGCGGTCCGCGTGGTGACCCTGACCGTCACCGAGAAGGCGTACCACCTCGACCCGGTGACCGGCCGGCTGTCCCCGGACTCGGCGCTCGCCGCGGACCTGGCCGGCGGCCGAGCGCCGACCACGGTGCCGGGGCTGCTGCTGCGCGGGCTGGCCGCCCGGGCCGCCGCGGACGCCGGGCCGGTGGCTCTGGTGAGCTGCGACAACCTGCCGGCCAACGGTCGTCGACTGCGCGGCATGCTCGACCAGGCGGTCGGCCGGGCCGGCGGGGTGCCCGCCGGGCTCGTCGAGTGGGTGGCCGGCAACGTCACCTGCCCGGGCACCATGGTGGACCGGATCGTGCCGGCCAGCACCCCGGAGACGATCGAGGCGGCCCGGCGGGCGCTCGGCGTGACCGACCTGGCCGCCGTGGCCGCCGAGCCGTACGCGCAGTGGGTGATCGAGGACGACTTCCCCGGTGGTCGGCCCGGCTGGGAGTTCGCCGGGGCGGTGCTCACCGACGACGCCGGCCCGTGGGAGCGGTTGAAGCTGCGCGCCCTCAACGGGGTGCACTCCGCCATCGCCTACCTCGGAGCGTTGGCCGGTCGGGAGACGATCGCCGACGCGCTGGAGATCCCGCACCTGCGTGACGTGCTGCGCCGGCTGATCGCCGAGGACGTGGCGGCCAGCTTCACCCCGCCGGACGGGGTGCGGGTGGTCGACTACGGCGAGCAGGCCCTCGCCCGTTTCGGTAATCCGGCAATCCACCACCGCACCCTCCAGGTGGCTATCGACGGCTCGCAGAAGCTGCCGCAGCGCGTCCTGCACACCATCGCCGACCTGCGCGCGACCGGTCGGTCCGCGCGCTGGGGCGCGCTGGTCGTGGCGTCCTGGTTGCGCTTCGCGCTGGGGTACGCCGACGACGGCCGGCCGTTGCCGTTCCAGGACCCACTGGCGGGGCCGATCCGGGCCGCCCTGGACGCCGGGTCGCAGAGCCCGGCGGGCGCTGTCGACGCGGTCTTCGCGCTGCGCGACGTCATCCCGGTCGAGGTGGCCGAGGACGACGAGGTCCGCGCCGATGTGATCGCCTGGCTGACCGCGTTGGAGCGGCACGGCGTCGAGGCCACCCTGGCCGGTGCGCGGTGAGCGGGTCCGTCCGGGCCGGTCGGCGGTGAGCGGGGCCACCCCGCCGCCCCGGGTGGCGGTGATCGGGGCGAACGGGCACGGTCGCTGGCACCGGCGGGTCATCGCGCCCCTGCACGCCGCCGGTCGGTTGCGGTTGGTCGCCCTGGTCGACGTCCGACCGGTGGAGGACGACCCGGCCGCCCCGGTGCCGCCGGGGGTGGCGGTGTTCACCGACCACCGGACGATGCTCGCCGCCACCCGACCGGAGGTGGTGGTGATCTGCACGCCTCCGCACACCCATCTGGCGATCGCCCGCGACGCCCTGGCCACCGGCGCGGATCTGCTGCTGGAGAAGCCGCCGGTGCTGTCGCTGGCCGAGCACGAGGAGCTGACCTGGGCCCTCACCGCGGCCGGTCGGGTGGCCCAGGTCGGCTTCCAGGCGCTCGGCTCGGCGGCCCTCACCGCGCTGACCGACGCGCTGGCCGCCGGCCGGCTGGGCACTGTCACCGGCATCTCCACCATCGCCGCGTGGCTTCGGCCGGACGCCTACTACGCCCGCTCCCCCTGGGCCGGTCGACGGACGTTGGACGGCCGGCCGGTGCTGGACGGCGCGCTCGTCAACCCGCTCGCGCACGCGGTGATGCAGTGCCTGGCGATCGCCGAGGCGCTCGCCGGAGCGACGCCGTGGCCGGTCGCGATCGAGGTGGAACGCTATCGGGTCCGGCCGATCGAGGTGGAGGACACCGCCGTGTTGCGGGTCCGGTTCCGCGCCGGGCCGCCGGTGCTGGTGGCGGTGACCCTGGCTGCCGAGGAGTTCGTGGCGGGCGAGGTGGTGGTGACCGGTACGACGGGGCAGGCGGTGCTGGAGTACCCGACCGACCGGCTGCGCCTGCCCGGGGACGTGGTGACCCGCCGGGTGCCGGGGCGACTGGGGCTGCTGGAGAACCTGCTCGCCCACCGGGTCGATCCGTCGGGGGTGCCACTGATCGCGCCGCTGGCCCGTACCGCGCCGTTCACCGCGCTGCTGGACGCGTTGCGGCCCGCGCCGGAGCCCCGGCTGCTCGACGGCGAGTTGGTGACCACCCTCGGCGAGGGCGGGGAGCGGGTCCGCCACCTGCGGGGCGTCGTCGACGTGTTGCGCCGGGCGGCTGAGCGGGGGGCGCTGCCGAGCGAGCTGGGGGTGCCGTGGGCGTCTGGCGCGTACCGCGCCGAGCTGGCCGGATAGACGAAACCTCCACCACCGACGAACGGAGAGTGTCGATGCGCAGAGTCCTCGGCGGCGCCACGGTTGTCGCCCTTCTTCTCGGCGCCGCCCCGGCCGCCGCCGCTGCCCGTCCGGACGTCCCGCCCGCCGACCGGCTCTCCTGGTTGGCCGACCGCCTCGGCCGGCAGACACTGCCCGAGCGCGATGGTTGGGCGGCCGACGGCCCCGGCACCACCGGCGGCTCGGCGGCCACTCCCGAGCGGACCCGGGTGGTCCACAGCCGCGCGGAACTGGTCGCCGCGCTGGGCGGCGACAACGCCGGCAACGCCGCCGACGCCACCCCGAAGCTCATCTACGTCGACGGTGCGATCGACGGCTTCGAGGGGCCCGACGGCACGCCGCTGAGCTGCGCCGACCTGGCCGACCCCGGATACCGGTTGGACGCCTACCTGGCCGCGTACGACCCGGCGGTGTGGGGACGGGTGCCACCGAGCGGGCCGCTGGAGGAGGCTCGGGTGCGTTCGGTGACCAACCAGACCCGGCAGACCCAGATCAACGTCGGGCCGAACACCACCATCGTCGGCCTGCGCGGCGCTCGACTGACCGGCCTCACCCTCATGATCGACCGGGCGTCGAACGTCATCGTCCGCAACCTGACCCTCGTCGACGCCCGGGACTGCTTCCCCGCCTGGTCGCCGACCGACGGCGACGCCGGCAACTGGAACAGCCAGTACGACCAGATCTCGGTACGCCGCAGCGAGAACGTCTGGGTCGACCACAACACCTTCACCGACGGCGACAACCCGGACAGCGCCCAGCCGGTCCACTTCGGTCGGCCGTACCAGGTGCACGACGGGTCGCTGGACGTCACGCACACCGCCAGCCTGGTCACCGCCTCCTGGAACCGCTTCACCGGTCGGGACAAGCTGCTGTTGATCGGCTCGTCCAACACGGTCGGGCCGGACGTGGGCCGGCTGAAGGTCACAGTGCACCACAACCTCTTCGACGGCGTCCTGCAACGGCTGCCCCGGGTGCGTTTCGGTCAGGTCGACGTCTACAACAACCACTACCGGCTCGGTGGGGACGACTTCCAGTACGCGCTCGGCATCGGTGTCCAGTCGGCGATCTACGCGCAGAACAACTTCTTCACTGTGGACGCGGCGGTCGACCCGGCGGACCTGCTCTACGACTGGGGCGGCACCGCGGTGACCGAGCGTGGATCCTGGGTCCGTCAGGGCGGCGGCGCGGCCCGACCGGTCGACCTGCTGGCGGCGTACAACGCGACACATGACCCCGACCTGGCCGCGGACGCGGGCTGGACGCCCACCCTGCGCCGCGACCCCGTGCTGCCAGCGCCGCTGGTCCCCCTCCTGGTGGGCCCGCTCGCCGGCGCCGATCGGCTGCCGATCTGACGGCTCGGCGCGCCCGCGACTCGCGGTCGGGTCGGCGACGTACGGGCTCATCGATCTGGTGAAGATCGGCTATAAGTGACGCATGGACTTCCCGCCGCACCTGGGCAGCATGCCAATGCACGCGATCACCGAGATCCACGGCGAACCGGGCCTGCTGGAACGTTTCCGGTTGGAGGTTCAGCAGTTCGACGACGCCGCCCGGGCGCGGTTGACCGCCGCGCTCGACCTCGCCGCCGAGCTGCACCGCGACGATCGACGGGTCCGCGAGCCGTACCTGAACCACCTGCTGCGGGTGGCGATCCGGCTGATGCACCACTACCAGGTGCGGGACGTGGACGTGATCGTCGCCGGTCTGCTGCACGACGCGGTGGAGGACCATCCGGTCGAGCTGGCCGATGGCGACCCGGGCACCGACCCGACCGGGGCCGCGCTGGCCGCGCTCGCCGCGCGGTTCGGGCCACGGGTGGCCACCCTGGTCGCCGCGGTCACCAATCCGGTGTACGACCCCGAGCGGGACCGCAACGCGCAGTACCGGGAGCATCTGGCGGTCAGCCTGGACCGGGAGCCCTGGGCCCGGGTGATCAAGGTGTCGGACTTCACCGACAACGGGGTGGGCGTGATCCACACGGTCGGGCCGAAGGTGATCTCGTCGGCTCGGAAGTACCGACCGCTGGTGCCGCTGTTCCGGGACCTGATCGGCCGGCCGGACACCCCGTTGTCGCCAGCGGTGAAGCGGCACATCTTCGGCCAGCTGGACCTTGCCGAGGAGCGGTTCAGCGCCATCCTGGACCAGCCCGCCCCGAACTGACCCGTCCCCGGATCACCCGACCGGGTTCCGTGACAAGTTCTCAGATCTACCCCGAAGCCTCGGGCATTACGGTTGGTTTGCGCCAGATGAGAGGAAGTGCCCCTCTCGGTTCATTTTTCGGGCGTGTCACCAATCGAGAGGATTCGGACCATGCGCGACCTTTCCCGTCGTGACCTGCTCAGGGCGACGGCCGTCGGCGCCGGAGCGGTCGCCATCCCGAGCGTGATCGCCGGCAGCTCGGCCATCGCGGCCGACGGTCCCGGGTGGCCCTCCGACACGACGTTCCCGCCGGCACAGCTGACCGGCCGGATCGTCCGCCCGCAGAGCCCCAACTACGCGGAGGCCAGCCTCGGCTGGGACGAGCTGTTCGTGCACTATCCGCTGGTCATCGTCTTCGCTCAGGAGACCCAGGACGTGGTCAACGCCCTCACCTGGGCGCGGCAGCACGACGTCGCGCTGCGGGTACGCAGTGGCCGGCACAACCTGGAAGGCTGGTCGAACGTCGACAACGGCATCGTGATCGACGTCAGCGAGCTCAAGGACGTCCACATCGACACCGCCGCCCGCACGGCGAAGGTCGGCGCGGGGCTCAACCAGTCGGAGGCGGTGACCGCCCTCGGGGAACACGACCTCGCGGCGACGACCGGCACGGAGGGGACAGTGGGCCTCTCCGGGGCCACCCTCGGCGGCGGCTTCGGCTTCCTCACCCGCTACCTCGGGATGGCCTGCGACAACCTGATCGGCGCGGAGATCGTCGTCGCGGCGGGCGCCGACGGAGCCAAGGTGCTCGAGGTGGACCCGTGGAACTACCCGGACCTGCTCTGGGCGCTGCGCGGCGCGGGCAACGGCAACTTCGGGATCGTCACCTCCCTGACCTACCAGGTCGCTCCGCTCACCAGCGTCGCCTACCTGCAGGTGACCTGGCCCGGTCTCGGCGACCTGCACGAGGTCTTCGACGCCTGGCAGCGTGTCGCGCCCTTCACCGACCCGCGCCTCGGCACCCAGGTCGAGGTCCACCCGGATGAGATCCTGCTGTTCGCGGTGCTCGCGGAGGGATCCGAGGCGGAGGCCAGGAAGCTGCTGGCGCCGATCCTGTCGATCGGCAACCCCACTGTCACAGTGCAGATCGGCGGCTGGGGCGACGTCTACGCCGGCTTCCAGATCCCGAACGAGGACGAACCCGCGAAGTGGAAGTTCTTCTCCCAGTTCACTCGCGAGCCATTCCCGGAGAAGGCGGTCAGCATCGTCCGTGAGTTCATGGAGAAGGCGCCCTCGCCCGACAGCAACTTCTTCACCCAGGCCTTCGGCCGCGGGGCGCAACGGCAGGAGCCCTTCGGTGGCGCTGCCTTCCCGCACCGCGACGCGCTCTTCTACTCCGAGCCAGGCGTCGGCTGGGGCAAACGCGGCGAACCCGACAGCGACGATGCCATCACGCCGATCGCCCAGACCTGGATCGCCGAGTTCAGCCAGGCGCTGCGGCCCTACGTGGACGGCGCCTACGTCAACGTGCCGAACATCGGCATGGCCGAGTGGGAGAAGGCCTACTGGGGGCGCAACTTCCCGCGGCTACGCAAGATCAAGGCGAAGTACGACCCGCACAACGTCTTCCAGTACGAGCAGAGCATCCCGCCCGCGACGCACTGACCCGAAGGACCGGCGGTGCGGGTGACTCCGACCCGCACCGCCGGGCCGTCACTCATCGTGAGTCTCAGTTGCAGCTGCAGCTGCCGTTGCCGTTGCCGTTGCCACTGCCACTGCCGCTGCCGCTGCCGCTGCCGCTGCCGGCAGGGTGGGCAGCGGTCACGACCGCACTGCCTCGTCGAGGACGACGCGCAACGGATGCGGGGCGCTGGCGGCGAGGTCGCCGAGCACGGCGAGGAGCAGACGGTACTGATCGGACGGCTCGTCGACCAGCAGCTGGCCGGCGTCGGTGATCAGCACTGTGAGCGGACCGGTGTCGAGCCGGTCGCGGAGCACGTCGGAGAGGGCGTCCCAGGTGTCCCCCAGGTAGGTCGGCAGGGCCAGCACGGCGGCGAGGGCGGCGAACAGACCGGCCCTGGTCCGCGTCGTCGTTCCGGCGAGCACCACCGCGCCGGGCACGTCGAGGGCTCCGTCCCGGCAGACGATCAGCCAATCGGACACCCGACCCGCGTCCTCGTCGACCATGACGTTCCTCCTGATCTGACCGGGGCTACATCTGACCGGGACGACGACGCCCCGGGCGGGGCCAGCCGACCGTCGCGGCCGGCCGGCCCCAGGCCACTCAGAGCCGGTAGAAGTCGGTGTAGTGGTTGGGCGAGAACCAGGTGACGCCGGTGCTGCGGTTCACCACGATCCGGTACGCGTCCCGCGCGGCGCCCTGGGTGCGCGGGTAGACGTCGTACTCGTGGTAGGTGGCGTTGGTGGGCAGTTGACCCTCGTAGTTGTAGAACTGGCCGCCGGCGAAGTTGGACTTCCCGCCGCTCCAGGAGTACCAGCCTCGGCTGGTCGGGAACCCCTTGGCCGACCAGCCCGAGCGGGCGGTGCGGGCGTCCGCGCAGCGGCTCATGGTGCAGGAGCTGTAGACCGCCGCCGAGGCCGGGTCGGTCAGTCGAGGCGAGACCACGGACGGGCCGACCAGCGTGGCGAGGAGCAGGGCGAGGGTGGTGGTACGCCGGCGGATCGCGCCGAGCGTGGCCAGCGGGGACACGAGGGTGGACACAGGCTGCCTCCAGACCATCCAATCGATCGATCCGCGTGATTGTCGGACCGGACCCAGTCTCACCGTTGCCGGTCGACGGCAACACCCCTCAGTGTCCCAACTGCTCCACAATGCTCGGTGAACCGCGGACGATCATCTGTTTCAGCGCTCGTGCGCGGTTGAGCGCCACCCGACGCGCACGGCCTGGATCGTGTCGACATGCCGTCCGCTCGGTGACGGCGTGGCGGCGGACATATCGGTCACCGGTTGTTAGCGTGAAACGCGGATCCGTGACCGTGGAGGGGTGCCATGACGGACGCCCCCGACGGGAGGCCCAGGCCCGCGAACCAGTCGCGACACCGGGGCGTACGCGGGTTGACCATCGCCCGCGACGCCGCCGTGCAAGGCTGGCGGTGGTGGGCTCGTAGCTGGGATCGGCTGGTCGCCGCGCTCCAGGACGAGGCGCCCGTCGGCTCTGCGGCCCCGCCGTCGCCGTCCGGTCCACTCGTCGAACAGCGCGACGCACCCCGGCTGATCGCGGTCCCGGCACGCGGATACGTGTACTCGTTCTACATCCGCGCCACCTTCGCCTGGTCGTCACCGGCGAGTCTGCGGTCCGAGGTGCTGAGCTGGTACGTGCAGTACTTCCAACCGAACGCGGTCCAGCGGCTGACCCGGCTGGCCGCCGACGCCGCCAGGGACCTGCCCCCACACCGGGCCGGTGACCTGGAGGTCGCGTTGCAGCGGGCACTTGCCGAGGATCCCGTGTGGCACTACCAACGGGGCGACATCACGCTCACCTGCCATCCCGACGCCGCCGTACGACTCGACGAGCGGATCCTGCCGGCGCTCCAGCCGCACGTCGACCGCCTGGTCAAGCTGGAATACCAGTTCGACGAGCAGATCCGAAAGGCCCGGTACGCCGAGGAGCTGAGCCGTCGGTGGACGGCCATCCTGGATGATCACACAGACGACGACGACCTGGCCGACGCCCGCGACCACATGCTCACGGCGCAACGAGAAGCCGCACGGTGGATCGCCGACCTCCTCCACCGCCACGCCAACCCCTCACGCGACCCGACCGTCCAGGTCCCCCAACAAGCTTCTCCAAGATCACTTGATGGGGAGTAGTTGTTTGGGGCTGTCGAGAACTACTAAGCATCAAGTGATCATGGGCAGCCGTGCCGGTTGGCGAGGATGGTCAGAGTCTCCTGGCGGACCTTGGCCGGATCCGTGGTGAGACGACGGTGGCTGAAGCGGACGACGAGGATCCCAACGGTGGCGAGCAGGGCGTCGCGACGGAGGTCAATCTCGCGTTCGGCCGGATCGCCATGGCTGGTCGCGCCATCCAGCTCGATGTTGACCCGTTCCGCCTCGGCGAACATGTCGAGGTAGATCGTCCGGGCACCGACCCGTACCCGCGCCTGCCGGGTGAACCTCGGCATTCCCGGGCCGGTGAAGACGTGGTCGTGCCCCCAGACCTCCAAGGGGCTGCGGCACCCAGCGGCGAGGCGACCCACCAAGCCGCGCACCGCCGCGCGGTCGGTCAACCTCGGCACCTCGGCAAGAGCGGCGGCGAGGCGCTGCGGCGTGGTCAGCCGGTCGTTGACCGCGCGGATGAGCAGGCTGGATCGGTCGACCGACGGCAACAGGGGCCAACAGTCCACCAGGGTCCGATCAAGCCGGGTAACCGGCAACCCGCGCCGCATCACCACGTGCGGTGGCTCAATCACTAAACCCGGCCGGTGCCGCACCATGAGATGCGGCGAACTCCTCATGCCCGATTCGGTAGACAGGTCGATATGCACCGGCTCACCCGGCGGCTGACGGCGTACGCCCCACACGTCGAGCGCGCTCAGTCGACTGAGCGCCCCGCGCCCTCCCGCGTACGCCAGCGCGGCGCGACGAGCCAGCTCCGGTTCGATCCGCGCGAAAGGTGGCAGATCAGCGTGGGTATCCCGGACGAGCGCCGCATCGACGTAGACCTCCGGCAGGACCCGGACTATTCGACCGGCTCGGTACGCGCCCTGGAGTGTCCACGGCGGCGCCACGCGGAGCACGTCCCGCCGGGTAGCCAGGCCACCGCCTCGGTCGAGCAGGGATTGCAAGCGTGCGTCCACCGGCCCACCCTGCCGTCGAGCGTCGCCCTCGCGGGGGTCGCTGTGGACGGCAGAAGCACCTGTGGATGACGGCCCGAGTCCTACCCAGCTGTGGTATGCGCTGCTGAGCTCCGCACACCGACGGAACAGTTGGGCAGCCACCCACCCATGGCGAAAGGCCACCGCCAGTCGAGTCGACCCGGCGGCGGCCAATCGGGTCCGAGAGCGCCCGTCCGAGCAGGTGCGCTGGCTAGTAGGTGGAGTTCCACAGGAAGTAAAAGCCGGGGGCGTTGGGGGTGTACTGGCGGTACTCGCAGTAGTACCAGCTCCACAGGCCGGCCCGAACACCCTCACTGCCGTAACTGTTGCAGAACTGACCGTCGGAGTAGACGTTACGCAGCGTGCCGCCTGGCGGGTCCGCCGCAGCCGGAGCGGCGCCGTCCCTGACCAGCACCGGGCCCGCGGGATGGACGACAGAGGCCGCGTCGTCTCGTAGAACAGCGAGTCTGCTCTTCGCTCGACCGGTGAGGGTGACCGGTGGGTCGGCACCGAGCAGCACATCGCGCATTGCCCTGACCATTCGCCGCGTGCCGGCGCGGCGTCGACCCCGATGAGGTACGCGAGTTCCAGGCTCGGGTGGCCGACGAGCTGGCCATGCTCAACGAGACGGTACGGCTGCTCAGCCAGGAGAACGACCGGATCAAGCGGGCTTTGCGCGACTGGCAGACCATGCACGCGCGGGAGTGCTCGATCAACTGGATCAGCGCGACAAGCAGCCTGCACCAGCCGTGACTGGCCAGGCCCTTCTTGACCTCCCGGGCGGTCTGCTTGTTCTGGACGAGGTCGTCGATGCCCTCCGATATTTCGTCCCACGGGTCAACCATGATCGAATCGGCGAGGATGTTGATCCGGCCGTTGTCGAATGCCACCGCCGCTCGGTCGCCGACGTCGAAGTGACGCGGCAGCGGCGCGTCGCCCTTGGGGCGGGGGTCCGCTGACCACAGGTGGTTGGCGAGGTCCAGACGGGCGAGGTCCAGGGATTTCTGCCGGTTCTTGGCGTTGAATGCCAGTGCCCCAGTGCGGTCCTTGCCGATGTCGCTCTTGAGCGCGCTTCTCCGCTCGTCACGCACGGCTGGACGCTCGACGGCGAGCTTCGCCCACCCGTCCCAGCCATGCAGCGAGCCACCACAGCCGGAGCACGTGCAGCCCGGGTTCTGGGCGTTGGCGCAGTTCGCTCTGTGCGTGTTCCCAGCCATCCACAGTCCGCCAATCGGCTCGCCGTCGCTCAGGGTGAAGCACTGATAACCCTAAACACCCGGCTGGTCGCTGCCAATCGGTCCTGTCGCTGAAGATCAGGCATTTTGCCGCTCCAGCGAGATTGCCTGCAGCCAGACGGGTGCGCGCCTCGCCTGCACCGTGGTCGCAACGTTCTGCAGGTTCGGATGGCCGACGAACTGTTCCTGCTCAACGTTATTCGGTGGGTCTAACCGCCGAAGCTCAGCGCCTGCCGCAGATCCACGTCCAGGCTCTCGTTGTACTGCGGATCGGGCTCAGCCCCGGCAGCGCTGAGGACAGTGCTGAAGAAGCATCTGGCGCCGACGGCGAGGATCACGTGGAAGATATCCGTGTCATCGAGACCGTGACCACGCAGGCTCTCGACGTCGGCCTCGGTGACGGAGTTCGCATCGACCGCGACCTTTGCTGCAAAGTCGACGACTGCGACCTCCTGCGCGGAGAGACCGGCGCTGCCAGTGTCTGACGCGATGGCGGCGACGGTTGGCGCGTCGAAGAACTTGTCGCGTAGGACCTTTCCATGCGCCAGGCCGCAGTAGGAGGATTTCAGGGCCCGGGCTGCGGCGAGCGTCACCAACTCATAGCGGCGCAACTCCATGCCGGCCTTCACCGAACCGTTGAGCTGCTGCCATGCCAGGTACACCGCTGGGCTCTGGGCGAACAACCTGGTGTAGTTGGGCAGGTAGCCCATCGCCTTCGTGTCGGCATCGAACATCCGCTCGGTGCCCAGCGACTGCTCTGCCTGCTGCAAGAAACTCATCCGGCTCCTCCCCATGCCTGACCCGGACGGTACGCCGTGGGGCCTGCGGACGCTGTCAGGAAATCGGTCGTACACGGGGTCCGACATCGTCAGGTGACGGCTCTTCTTCACGCCCGATCCACACCTGGTCGCGGACCCGCCCGGAAATCCGCTCGTCGAGCCATCGCTGCGCCCGAGCCATGCCCGCTGCCGGATCAGCTACGTAGCCACACCTATTCCATGGCGAATGGCCGCCGCCGGCTGGTCGACCCGACGGCGGCCAATCGGCCCCGAAAGCGCCCGTCAAGACAGGTGCGCGCGCTAGTAGGTGAAGGTCCAGAGGAAGTAGAAGCCGGGGGCGCTGGGGCCGTACTGGCGGTACTCGCAGTAGTACCAACTCCAGAGACCGGTCCGAACACCCTCACTGCCGTAGCTGTTGCAGAACTGACCGTCGGAGTAAACGTTGCGCAGCGTGCCGCCTGGTGGATCCGCCGCAGCCGGAGTGGCGCTGAACCCGACCACTCCGCCCAGTGCCAGGGCCACCGCCGTCGCCAGGGTCGCCCATCTGCGTCCGCGCATGAAGCCTCCTCATCACTGTCCACGGCGCATGGCGGCTCCGCGCTGAACCGAGACCGGGACATCGAAGTTCGTCAACGCAAAGGCTCGCATGGGCGCGTGTGGTCCCGCTCCCGACAACGGGTGGCGCCACCGCGATGATCCGCCAGCGCGATCTCCGTCGAATGGGCATCCGCCCTGAACACGGGCCAGCCACGGCGACGCCCAGCGATCCCACTTCCACCGCGACGTCGCATGGGCCGATTGTGGACGGCCCAACACCCGCCCGCATCGGGCCAACGGGACCGCCGCACTCAGGTGGTGGGTACCTCCGGCATCGCGGTGGACCGGTCGACCAACGCCTGCCGCAGCATCGCGGACTGCTCCACCGACCCCCCGCGTACCCCGAGACTGTGCCGGGCCGCCCGGTAGTACCCGTCGCGGGCCTCGTCGACGCGGGTCAGCATCTCCATCACGTCCAACGGCGGCTCGACGATTCCCCGGGCGAGCCGTTCGACCTGCCAGATCGCGTCCCGCCAGGTGGCGGCGGCGGCGACCGTCGGCTGGTCGCCGAGCAACAGCAGGTTCTCCCAGACGATGGTGCGCCGGGCGTCCGCCTCAGCCAGCCGGACCAGCCCCTCCTCGCGGTCGATGGGGTGGCTCCGCGAACCCGGCCGATGGTCGGCTGTGAGTCGCAGCGCCACGGCGTGACTCTCCTTGAGGGCGTGCGCGTAGTCGACGTACGCGTCGAGCCGCCGCTCGTCCCAGCGGACGCTCTGACTGCGCCGCCACCGCGCACGGTCCGCGAGGGAGGTGGCGAGGATCGTGCCCAGGGTGCCAACCAGGACGCCGAGGAGGGCCGGAAGCTGCGTCAGGAGATCGCTCACGCGGTCGAGGCTGTCAGCCCCGGGCAACTGCCGTCAGCCCCGGCCCACGCCCGCTGACTGCCTGAGCTGCCAACGATCATCGGGACGCACGAACGCGGGTCAGGAGGGGACGTCGCGGTGGCGGAAGGCGGCCACGCCGACGGCGAGCAGGGCCGCGGCCACCGCCGCCAGCACCACCAGGGGAAGCGCCGCCGGGTCGACAGCGGGCACGGCCGGCACATGGGTGTACGGCGAGACGTTGAGCGCGGCCTGCGGCAGCTCCAGCACCGCGCCGAGCTGCCCGAGGAGCAGGAAGACCAGCAGCGCCGTCCAGGACAGCACCACCGACCAGCGGGGCAGCAGCCCGAAGATCGCGGTCACCACCCCGGCGATCACGAGCAGGGCGGGCAGGCGCAGCAGCGCGGCGCCGCCCAGCTCGACGGCCTGACCGAGTGGGTCTCCGGTGACTATGCCGTAGCCGAGGCCGGTGGTCACGCCCGCGAGGAGCAGCAGGGCGACCGCGCCTAGCGTCGCGGCGAGCACCTGGGTGCCGAGCCAGCGGGTTCGGCTGACCGCCGTGGCGAGGGCGGCCTCCAGTATCCCGTCGGTTTCGTCGCCGCGTACGCGCAGCAGGGCCTGCACGACGTACGCGCCGATGGTCAGGGCGAAGAGGCCGAGCATCGCGGTCAGGTACGCGTTGATCAGGTCGTCTCCGCCACCCATCGCGTTGATCGCTTCGGCGGCGGCCGGATTCGCGTCGATCATGTCGTTGAACTCGTCGGCGGCGACGCCCATGGGGAGGCCGAGCGCCGCCACCCCGACCGCCCAGCCGAGCAGCGTGCCGCGCTGCGTCCGCCAGGCCAACCCGGTGGGGCTGAGCAGCCGTGGCGCGCCGGTTGCCGGGCCGCGTCGGGGGGCGATCAGCCCGGCGCCCTGGTCGCGCCGTTCGGCGAGGGCGTACGCCAGCGCCACCCCGGCGAGCAGCAGCGCGACGGGCAGGGCGAGCACCCACCAGCGTTCACCGTCGAAGGCTCGTACCTGGTTGCCCCAGCCGAGTGGGAAGATCCACGACGGCCAGGCGCTGCGCACGCGGGTGCCGTCGACGCTCTGTTCGCCGAGCACGTCGCCGGCGGCGCGCAGGACGAAGGACAGCCCGACGGTGGCGGCGGCGAGCGCGTTGGCGCCGCGTGAGGTGACGGAGAGCTGGGCGGTGACGGCGGCGATCGCGGTGAAGGCGACCCCGACGCCACCGATCGCGGCCGCTGCCGCGACGGAGCCGGCGAGCGGCAGACCGGCGCCGACCAGGGCGACCGCGAGCAGCACGGCGGCCAGGGTGTTCGCCGCGCCGATGACGAGCAGCGCGGCGGTGAGCGGCGCGTACCGGCCGACCACGTTGGCGCCGAGCAGTTCGGCGCGGCCGGTTTCCTCGTTCTGGCGGGTGTGCCGGGTCACCGCGAAGGTGCTCATCAGCGCGACGATCAGAGCCAACGTCACGTACGTCTCGGCGACGATCACGGCACCGAGGTCGGTGCCGTGGATGGGGCCGTTGAAGGCGCGGGCGACCAGACTGGACGCCGAGGTGGTGGCGTAGCCCAGCCGGGCCTCCTCGTCCGGGTAGATGCCGGCGACGCTGCCGGCCAGGGCGTAGCCGAGCAGGGGCGTGCCGAGGATCCAGATGGCAAGGCGGATCCGGTCGCGGCGCAGCACGAGCCGGGCCAGCCGGGTCGTGCCGGTGAGGGCGCTCATCGGGCACCGCCCTGCGGCGCGTCAGCCTGCACACCGGCGGCAGATCCATCGGCCGACGTGGCGGCGGCGCCAGGACCGTCGGCCGACCCAGCATCGGCACCGTAGCCATCGGCCGACGCGGCACCGGCGGCAGGACCAGCGCCCGACCCAGCAGCGGCGGCGGGGTCGTCGCCGTAGTGGCGGAGGAAGAGCTGCTCCAGGGTGGGTGGTGTGCTGGTCAGCGCGCGGACGCCGAAGCGGATGAGCTGGCCGAGCAGCTCGTCGAGGTGGGCGGGCTCGACCTCCAGGTGGGTGCGGCCGTCGACCTCGTGCACGTCGTGCACACCGGGCAGCGCGTCCAGGCCGGTGACCGGGCGGGCGGTCTCGACGGTCACCGCCGTGCGGGTGAGGTGGCGCAGCTCGGTGAGGGTGCCGGACTCGACGGTGCGGCCTTCGCGGATGATGCTGACCCGGTCGCAGAGCGCCTCGACCTCGGCGAGCACGTGGCTGGAGAGCAGCACCGTGGCCCCGGCCTGCTTGACCCGCCGGACCTCGTCCTGGAACACCGCCTCCATGAGGGGGTCTAGGCCGGAGGTCGGCTCGTCGAGCACGTACAGCTCCACCGGTGAGGAGAAGGCGGCGACGATGGCGACCTTCTGCCGGTTGCCCTTGGAGTAGGTGCGGCAACGGCGGGTCGGGTCCAGGTCGAAGCGGTGCAGCAGCTCGTCGCGGCGACGCCGGTCGAGGCCGCCGCGCAGCTGACCGAGCAGGTCGATGGCTTCCCCGCCGGTGAGGTTGGGCCAGAGGTTGACGTCACCCGGGACGTACGCCAGTCGGCGGTGCAGGCGGACCGCGTCGCGCCACGGGTCGGCGCCGAGCACCTGGGCGTCGCCGGAGTCGCGGCGGAGCAGCCCGAGCAGGATCCGGATGGTGGTGGACTTTCCGGAGCCGTTGGGCCCGAGGAAGCCGTGCACCTCCCCCTGCTCGACGTGCAGGTCCAACCCGTCGAGTGCCCGGATGGCGCCGAACGTCTTGACCAGGTTGCCGATCGAGATGACGGGCATGACCCCTCCTGCCGTTGGCTACGTCGACAGTCACCACTGTACTGACCAACGGTCAGTAGAATCAACGGTGATCGTGCCCACCGGTCAGGACGTCGCTAGGCTGGCCGGCATGACCGCCGATCCCGCGGACGACACCCGCACCCGGATCCTGCGCGCCGCGCTCGACCTGTTCGCCGAACACGGCTACCAGCGCACCTCGCTGCGTCAGATCGGCGAGCGGCTGCGGCTCACCAAGACCGCGATCCTGTACCACTTCCCGGCCAAGGAGCATCTGCTCGCCGCACTGGTCGAGCCGTTGGTGGCGGACCTGGAGGCGCTGCTCGACTCGGCTCAGACACAGCCCACCGAGCAGGCCCGGTGGACGGTGCTGGAGGGCTGGCTGGACGTCATGCTCACCCACCGCCGGCCGCTCGGCATGCTCTTTCACGACATCGCATTGATCGGTCGGGGCGACACGTACCACCGCCTGATGGAGGTCGCGATGCGGGCCAACGACCTCATCGCCGGGCCGAACGCGGGGCGCCGCGAGCGGGTCCTCGCGGTGCAGGCGGTGGGCGCGTGCAGCGATCCGGTCGTCTTCTTCACCGACGTGCCCGACGAGGTGCTGCGCGCCGACATGCTCGACGGCGCACGCCGACTGCTGGCCCCGCTGCCCGCGGACCCGGCGGCGGCGCCGCACCTGGACGCTGCGGCCGGGGCGCGAACGGACGCCGCTGTCGGGTCGCGCACGACCGCGACGGCACCGCCGCCGACGCGGGAGACCCCGACGCACGTGAGCGCGCGGGACGCGGCCTCAGGGAGCGCGACCCCGACGCTGCCGGCGGGCGCGGCCGGCGGGGCGGCGAGCGGCGCGGGGAGCCGGCGTCGGCGGCCGGGGCGGCCGCCCGCGCTGGGTCGGGAGCAGGTGGAGGCGGCCCGACGGATGCACGCGGCGGGCACCCACTCGGTGGACGCCATCGCCGCCGAGCTGGGTGTCTCGCGGGCCACCGTCTACCGCCACCTGACCGTGCAATAACGAGACAGTTCCGAGACTGTTTCGAGACGGTTGTGATTCGGCGTTCAGGCCGCCAGCGTGGCGTAGCGGCCGTTGCGGTCCAGCAGGCTGTCGTGAGTGCCGGCCTCGACGATCCGACCGTGGTCGAGCACCGCGATCTGGTCGGCGTCGCGCACGGTGGAGAGTCGGTGCGCGATGGTGATCGTGGTGCGCCCCTGGGCGAGCACGTCGAAGGCCCGCTGTACGGCGCGCTCGGTCTCGGTGTCCAGCGCGCTGGTGGCCTCGTCGAGGACCAGGATGCGCGGGTCGCGCAGCAGCGTCCGGGCGATGGCGAGGCGCTGCTTCTCACCGCCGGAGAACCGGTGCCCACGTGAGCCGACCATGGTGTCGTACCCGTCGGGCAGGCCGGCGATCAGGTCGTGGATCTGCGCGGCGCGGGCGGCGTCCTCGATCTCGGTGTCGGTGGCCTCCGGGCGGGCGTAGCGCAGGTTCTCCCGGACTGTGGTGTGCAGCAGGTACGTCTCCTGGCTCACCACGCCGACGATCGCGGCCAGGTCGGCCAGGCGCAGGTCGCGCAGGTCGACGCCGTCGACGGTGATGCGGCCGGCGGTCGGGTCGTGCAGCCGGCTGACCAGCCCGGCGAGGGTGCTCTTGCCGGAGCCGGTCTCGCCGACGAGGGCGAGGCTGGTGCCGGCGGGCACGTCGAGGGTGATCCCGGCGAGGGCGGCGGTGTCGCTGCCCGGGTAGCCGAAGGTGACGTCCTCCAGGCGCAGGTGGCCGCGTACCCGGGCGGGGTCGAGGCGGACCGGCTCGGTGGGGTCGGCCACGTCGACCGGTAGGTCCAGGTATTCGAAGATCCGGGCGAAGAGCGCCAGCGAGGCGGTGAGCGAGACACCCACGTTGAGCAGGCCCATCAACGGTCGGAACAGGCCGCCCTGCAGGGCCGTGAAGGCGACCAGGGTGCCGATGCTCAGCGTGCCGGCGGTGCCGGGCAGCCCGGCGGCGAGGTAGATGACCGCCGGTACGGCGGCGAAGATGATGCTCATCGAGGCCATCCGCCAGCGGCCGGCCAGCTCACTGCGCAGCTCCAGGTCGACCAGTCGGGCCGAGGAGGCGGTGAACCGGTCGATCAGCGCCGGGCCGGTGCCGAGGGTCTTGGCCAGCTGTACGCCACTGATCGAGAGCCCTTCCTCCACTGTGACGTTGAGGTCGGCGAGTTCGCGTTGCCGTTGTGCGGTGATCTCGCGGCGCATCCGGGCGACCCGACGGGTCAGCCAGATGGCCGGCGGCAGCACCACGAGCGAGACCAGGGAGAGCTGCCAGGAGAGCGCGACCATGGCGACCGTGGTGGCGACCACAGTGGTGAGGTTGGCGGCGACGGCGGTGGCGGTGGAGGTGACCACCGACTGCATGCCGCCGATGTCGTTGGTGATCCGGGACTGCACCTCGCCGGTGCGGGTGCGGGTGAAGAAGCTCAGTGACTGGCGCTGGAGGTGGCTGAAGACGTCGGTGCGCAGCCGGTGCATGACCCGCTGGCCGACCTGGGTGGAGATCCAGGTCTGCACGACGCCGAGGGCGGAGGTCACCGCCGCGACGGCCACCATGCCGACGACCAGCCAGACCAGCAGCGTCACGTCGCCCTGCGGCAGGGCCCGGTCGATCACGGCCCGCAGCAGGAACGGGGTGGCCATCGCGATGATCGAGGAGACCACGATGATCGCGATGACGGCGGCCAGCGCGGGTCGGTGGGGGGTGAACAGGCGGCCGATGCGGCGCAGCGACACCTGACGGGCCTGCGTCTTCTCTTCGGTGCTGAGGGTGCGGTGGCCGCGGTCGCGGCCCATCGGGGTGGGTTCCAAGGGGGCACTACCCTTCGTCGGCGATATTGCTGAGGTTACCTCATCATGAGGTAGCAACCACATCTCCTGCTACCGTATTCCGGTGACCGAGCACACCGTCGACAGCGCCGACGACGAGAGCCTGGCGGAGACGTTCTGGGCGGTGGCGTCCCGTCTGCGTCGGCAGACCCGGGACTCACTGGTGCCCTGGGACGTCACCCCCAGCCAGTCCCGGGCCCTCGGCGTGCTGGCCCGGCACGGCGAGGTACGCCCCGGCACCCTCGCCGAGCACCTGCGCATCGCGCCCCGCTCGGCGACCGAGGTCGTCGACGACCTCCAGACCCGAGGGCTTGTCGAACGCCGGCCCGACCCGGCCGACCGCCGGGCGACACTGGTGGCGCTCACCGAGGAGGGCGACCGGGTCAGCACCGCCATCCGGGCCGCGCGCCGGGCCGAGGCGGACCGCTTCTTCGGCCACCTCGACGACACCGACCGCGCCGAACTGGCCCGCATCCTGCGCACCCTGCGTACCTGAGACCTGCGGGTTTGTCCGCCCCACACCCGGGTAGCCAGCGGCCCCGTTCGCACGGCGGGGCCCCCGCCACCACCAGTCGGGGAGACGCCACAGGAGGACGCGCATGTCTGCCCTGAACCACCACCACCCCGGCTGATGTGCGGGATCAGCGGGGAGGCGCGATTCGACGGTCGCTCGCCCGACGCGGCGGCGGTCACCCGGATGACCGAGGCGATGCGCTCACGAGGGCCGGACGACGAGGGCCTGTTCGCCGAGGGCTGGGTGACCCTCGGGCACCGTCGACTGACCATCATCGACCTGTCCGACGCGGGCGGGCAGCCGATGGTCCGCGACGACCTGGGCCTGGCGCTGGTCTTCAACGGCTGCGTCTACAACTACCCGGAGCTGCGCGAGGAGTTGCGCCGGGCCGGGTACGCCTTCCACTCCACCAGCGACACCGAGGTGATCCTGGTGGCGTACGCCCACTGGGGTGAGCGTTTCGTCGACCACCTGGTCGGCATGTTCGCGATCGGGCTGGTCGACCGGGTCCGGCGGCGGCTGATCCTGGCCCGCGACCGGCTCGGCATCAAACCGCTCTACCTCGCCGAGACACCCGGCCGGCTGCGGTTCGCCTCCACCCTGCCCGCGCTGCTGGCCGCCGGCGACGTCGACACCGGCATCGACCCGGTGGCGCTGCACCACTACCTGTCCTGGCACTCCATCGTGCCCGCGCCGCGGACCGTGCTGCGCGGCGTGCGCAAGCTCCCGCCGGCCACCCTGCGGGTGATCGAGGCCGACGGGACCAGCCGCGAGGAGGTCTACTGGCGACCCGACTACCTGCGGGAGCCCGCCGACGCGGGGATGGACGCCGCCGACTGGCGGGCCGCGATCGGCGACGCGCTGCGCGCGGCGGTCCGCCGACGGCTGGTCGCCGACGTGCCGGTGGGGGTGCTTCTCTCCGGCGGACTGGACTCCAGCCTCATCGTGGCGCTGCTCGCCGAGGCCGGTCAGCAACACCTGCGGACGTTCAGCATCGGCTTCGACAGCCGCGACGGCGAGTCCGGCGACGAGTTCCACTACTCCGACCTGGTGGCCCGCGCGTACGACACCGACCACCATCGGATCCGACTGGCCGACGACGGCCTGGTGCCCGCCGTCCGACGGGCCGTGCTGGCGATGACCGAGCCGATGGGCAGCCACGACGTGGTCGCCTTCCACCTGCTCTCCGAGCAGGTGGCGCAGCACGTGAAGGTGGCCCAGTCGGGGCAGGGCGCCGACGAGGTGTTCGCCGGCTACGGCTACCACCAGCCACTGGTCGAGGCACCCCGGCACGGCGCCGCCGAAACGTTCGCCGCCGCGTTCTTCGACCGCGACCACGACGAGCTGCGCCGCATCGTCGGCCCGGCGTACGCGCTGGAGCACGACGCCAGCCGGGACCTGCTCACCGGGCACCTCGCCGCGCCCGGGGCGCAGACCGCGCTGGACGCCGTGTTACGCCTGGACACCCACCTGATGCTCCCCGACGACCCGGTCAAGCGGGTGGACAGCATGAGCATGGCCTGGGGTCTGGAGGTGCGCACACCCTTCCTCGACCAGGACCTGGTCACCCTGGCCGCGCACTGCCCGCCGGAGCACAAGGTCGGCCAGGGTGGCAAGGGCGTGCTCAAGGAGGTCGCCCGGGAGGTGCTGCCGGCCGAGGTGATCGACAGGCCCAAGGGCTACTTCCCGGTGCCGGCGCTGCGCAACGTGGACGGCCCGGTGCGCGAGCTGGTCGCCGAGGCGTTGCAGGCGCCGGCCGCGCGCGAGCGCGGGCTCTTCCGCCCGGAGTACGTGGCACATCTGCTGGCCGAGCCGGACCGGGCGGAGGCCGCGGCCGGCAGCAACAAGCTGTGGCAACTCGGCCTGCTGGAGCTGTGGCTCCAGACCCACGACATCCGCTGACCCCGGTGGGCCTTGACGGACGGGCGGTCAGCTGGCGGCGGTGCGGGCGATCAGATCGTCGAGGACCACGTGCAGGTCTCCGGCGCGCTCCAGCACCCGCCGCTGCCGGGTGGCGCCGGTGCCGTCGCGACGCAGCCGGGCGAGCTGCGCCAACACGTACCCGAGGTCGCCGTGGCGCAGCAGGGCCGGGGCGATCACCGCCATCATCTCGTCGACGAGCGCCCAGGCGGGCCGGGTACCGCCGGCACGCAGGTCGATCAGCTCGCCGTCGAGACCGTCGTGGGCGGCCCGCCAGTGTGCCGCGGCGACCAGGCAGTCCCGGACGTTCGGCGCGTCCACCCCGGCGCGTACGTCGTCGGCGAGGGTGGCGACGAGGGACCGGACCAGCGCGGCGACCAGCACCGCGTCGTCGACCTCGGTGCAGACATCACCGACCCGCACCTCCACCGTCGGGTAGGTCGACGACGGCCGGGCGTACCAGTAGACCATCGCCGCGTCGAGCATGATCCCGGCGGCGATCAGCTCGTCGACGGTGCTGTCGTAGTCGGCGACGGAGTCGAAGTACGGCGTCGGTCCGATGCTGGGCCAGCGTTCCAACTGCATCGAGCGCCAACTGGCGTGCCCGGTGTCGTACCCGTCGTGCAGCGGCGAGTTGGTGGTGATCGCCTGCACCACGGGCAGCCACACCCGCAGGTGGTTGCAGACCTGCACGGCCAGATCCCGGTCGGGCAGGCCGACGTGCACGTGGCAGCCGCACACCGCCGGGTCGTGCGCCACCGGCCCGTACCGGCGCGACATCGCGTGGTAGCGCGGTTCGTCGGGGACCGTCCGGTGCGGCTCGGCCACCGGGGTGGCACCGACCGCCACCAGCCGTGCCCCGGCCGCCGTGGCCGCGTCGGCGGCGGAGCGGCGCAACGCCACCAGGTGCGCGCGCAGTTCGGTGAGGTCGGCGCAGACCGGGGTGACCATCTCCACCATGCTGTGCCGGAACTCCTGGCGGCTCTGCTCCCGGGCGGGGCCGCGCAGCGCGGCGAGCACCTGGTCGGCCACCGGTAGGTTCCGGCCAGTGTCCGGGTCGAGCAGCAGGAACTCCTCCTCCACGCCGAGCGTGAGGGTGGACAGGTCGGGCGCGGTGTCGACGGCGGTCGGTCGGTACGCCATGGCCCCTCCCCATCCCCTGCTGCGGCGGTGCCTCGGGTTCCCGGCCGCCCCTGCGGCAAACGCGCCCTCAGGGCGTCGCCAGGGCCGTCGCGCGTGCGGTGAGAAAGGCCTTTTCGGCCGCGTTGTCCGTCAGGGCGACAGCCATCCGGTACGCCTCGACGGCCTCCCCGCCCCGGCCGAGCCGAGCCAGCAGGTCGGCGCGGACCACGTGGTAGACGTGGTAGCCGACCAGGTCGAGGCGGTCCACCTCGGTCAGCGCGTCCGCCGGTCCGGACAGCTCGGCGAGCGCGACGGCCCGGTTCAGCGCCACCACCGGGCTGGGGGCGACGACCGTCAGCTGGTCGTACAGCGCAAGGATCTGCGCCCAGTCCGTGTCGGCGGGGCGCCGCGCGGCGCTGTGCACGGCGGCGATCGCGGCCTGGATCTGGTACGGGCCCGGCCGGTCGCGGCGCAGGCAGCGGCGCACCAGCGCCTGCCCCTCGGTGATCAGCTCGGCGTCCCACCGGGCCCGGTCCTGGCTCGGCAGCGCCACCAGCTGACCCTCGGCGTTGGTCCGCGCGTCGCGGCGGGACTCGGTGAGCAGCATCAACGCGAGCAGACCGAGCGCCTCCGCCTCGTCCGGCATCAGCTCGACCAGCAGCCGGGTCAACCGGATCGCCTCGGCGCACAGCTCGGTCCGGACCAGGTGCGGGCCGGCGCTGGCCGTGTACCCCTCGTTGAAGATCAGGTAGAGCACCGCGAGAACCGCGTGCAGCCGGTCGGGCAGGTCAGCGTCGCGGGGCACCCGGTACGGGATCCCGGCGTTGCGGATCTTCGACTTGGCGCGGACCAGCCGCTGCGCCATGGTCGGCTCCGGCACCAGGAAGGCTCGGGCGATCTCGGCGGTGCTCAAGCCACCGAGCAGCCGCAGGGTGAGGGCGACCCGGGTGCTCGGGGCGAGCGCCGGATGGCAGCAGGTGAAGATCAGCCGTAGCCGGTCGTCGTGCACCGGTCCCTCCTCGACGGGACTGTCGGCGGCGAACAACAGGGCCGCCTGGGCGTGCCGGTCGACCCGGGACGCATCGCGGCGCAGGCGGTCGATCGCCCGGTTCCGGGCGGTGGTGATGATCCAGCCGGCCGGACTGGGCGGCAGGCCGGTCGTCGGCCAGCGCGCCACCGCGACCACGAAAGCCTCCTGGACGGCCTCCTCGGCGAGGTCGATGTCGCCGAGGAGGCGGACCAGGACGGCGACCGCACGGCCGTACTCGGCGCGGAACACCGCCTCCACGTCGGGCACTGTCAGTCGCCGGCCCCGCCGTGGAAGGGGCGTACCTCGATCGGCAGGGTGGTGGCCAGCGCGTAGCGGCGACCCCAGTGCAGGGCGGCGTCCAGGTCCGGCACGTCGATGATGGTGATGCCGCCCAGGTACTCCTTGCCCTCCACGAACGGTCCGTCGGTGATGAGCACCTCGCCGTCGCGGGGCCGCAGCACGGTGGCGGTCTCCGGGCCGTGCAGGCCCTGCCCGAAGACCCACGAACCGGTGGACGCCAACTCGTCGCGCAGTTCGCCGAGCTGACGCATCACCCCGGCCAGGAACTCCGGCTCCGGCAGCAGCTCACCCTGCGGCTGGTGGATGCTGAGCAGGTAGCGCGCCATGGTTCCTCCTCACTGACGGTCGGCCCGTCGCCGACCTCTCATCCTCCACACGATCGGCCGCCGCCCGAATCGACAGGCCGGCAGAAAGTTTTCGCGGCCGACCCGGCCCCGGTGTTGGCCTGCCCTTTGCTCTGCACCCGCGGAGGCGACGGCGCCCAGGCCCGGGTGGTGCGTCGGCGGGTGCAGAGCAAAGGACGAGGGACGGGGGTACGGTCCGCCGGTGCCGCGACCGGGGCCGGTAGCCATGCCTGCGACGGTTCTGGGTAGACCCCGGTGTGACCGACGGCTTGCGGGTGGTCGTGGTCGGCGCCGGCTTCTCCGGGCTCGCCGCCGCGCTGGCGCTCGCCCGTGCCGGCGCCCAGGTGCGATTGTTGGAGGCCCGCGACCGGGTGGGGGGTCGGGTGCTGACCCGGTGGCTGCCCGAGCCCACGCAACTCGACCTGGGCGCGCAGTGGATCGGTCCGACCCAGGACCGGATGTACGCGCTGGTCGCCGAGCACGGGCTGGCCACCTTCGCCTCGGCATCGACCGGCGCGCCCACAGTGCTCTGGGCCGGTGCGCGCCGGGCCGAGCCGCCGGCGCGGGTGGGCCAGGTGCTGGGGCTGCTCGACGAGTACGCCGCACGACTGGACCCGGCCGAACCCTGGGCGACGCCGGAGGCCGCACTGTGGGACCGGACGACCCTCGGCGGGTGGCTCGCCGCCACGGCCGGGGACGACGAGACCGCCGACTACCTGGGGCGGGTGCTCGCCGGCGGGCTGCTCGCCACCGGCGCGGACGAGCTGTCCCTGTTGCACCTACTCTTCTACCTGCACAGTGCCGGCGGGACCGGACCGTTGCTGGGGATGGCCGGCGGGGCACAGCAGGACCGGATCGTGGGCGGGCCGCCGGCGCTGGCCGAACGGATGGCCACCGCTCTACCACCGGGCGCGCTCACGCTGGCCGCGCCGGTGCGGGCCATCGAACAGACAGTCGACGGCGCGACGGCGTGGACCGACACCGGGCGCGTCGACGGCGACGCCGTGGTGGTCGCGCTGGCCCCGGCGCTGGCCGGCCGGATCCGGTACGACCCGCCGTTGCCCCCGCTGCGGGACGGGCTCACCCAGCGCATGCCGATGGGTTCGGCGCTGAAGGTGCATGCCGTCTACCCAGAGCCGTTCTGGCGTGCCGACGGGTGCTCCGGGGTGGCCACCACCAGCGCCGGTCCGCTCACCGAGACGGTCGACAACTCCACCCCGACCTCGCCGATCGGGGTGCTGACCGGGTTCAGCTACTCCACCGATGCCGCCACGCTGCGCGGCATGTCCCCCGCTGGGCGTCGGCGATGCCTGCTGGAAGCGTTCGCCAACGTGGTCGGGCCACGAGCGGAGGACCCGGTGGATCTGGTCGAGTACGACTGGTCCGCCGACGAGTGGACCAGGGGCTGCTTCTCCGGTGCGCTCACCCCGGGCACCTGGCGGACGTACGGCCCGCACCTGCGGACGCCGGTGGGGCGGGTGTACTGGGCGGGCACCGAGACGGCCACCCGCTGGAGTGGCTATCTGGAGGGCGCGGTGCGCGCTGGTGAACGGGCGGCGGCCGAGGTGCTGGCCGGCTGAGCGGCACGACCGCGGCCGGCCCGGTCTCGGCGGGACCGGGCCGGCCACGGCCCTGGGTGCCACCCGGCCGACCCGGTCACAGCGGACCGGCCCGGCGCGGGCGCCCCGGTCAGGGGTAGGTGGTCAGGTACACCGTCTGGTTGGCCGTGTTCGCGGTGCCACCGGCATTGTTGATCACCCGATTGATGGTGCCGACGCCACCGAGCGAGACGGTCACCATGTTGGTGAAGCGCACGTTCGGGTTGGTGGGCACCTCGAAGGACCGTTCCTCGACCACCGCCGGGTTGACGTTGAAGTAGCTGTAGCTACCCAGCCCGTACGCCTGGTGACTGGTCACCGAATCGGCGACCTTGTACGCGGCGTAACCCCGGGTCGACCCGTTCATCCAGGCCGCCTGGTTCGGCACGTCGTAGGGCAGCTCGTTCTGGTAGAAGTACGTCCGCCCGCCGTTGCCGTTCCAGACGGTCTGGTACTTCTGGTAGTGCTCGACGAAGAGGCCGTACATGGTGACGTTGTCGCCGTTGACGGTGAGCCCGGTGTCGGCGGTGTTCAGCGTCCACCCGGTCGGTACGC
Organism: Micromonospora sp. NPDC005205; assembly: GCF_040608275.1. Lineage (NCBI taxonomy): Bacteria > Bacillati > Actinomycetota > Actinomycetes > Micromonosporales > Micromonosporaceae > Micromonospora > Micromonospora sp. NPDC005205. Next base: position 23,637 of record NZ_JBEXHV010000008.1, on the reverse strand, counting down.
CGCTGGCGGCGTGGTCGGCCCGCCACAACCACATGTGGTCGCCGATCACGTTGTCGCTGTTGACCGTCAGCGTGTTGGTGGCCCTGCCGACGTGCGGCCCGCCGATGCGGAAGAACACGTCGTGCAGTGAGGTCGGGTTCGAGGCGTGGCTCGCGGACGAGCCGGACGGCCCGACCTCCATCAGCACCGGCGAGTTCGTGGTGCCTGCCTCGAACATGATGCCGGCCACCTTCACGCCGTCCACATCGGCCACCCGCATGCCCACCGTGCCGTTGTCGGCCTGGATGGTGGCCAGGCCGAGGCCGAGGATCACCGTGTCGGCCCGGTTGACCTGGATCGGCTCGGTGATCCGGTGCACGCCCGGGGTGAAGAGCAGGTGCTTGCCCTGGGCGAGGGCGGTGTTGATGGTGGCGGCGCTGGTGCCGGGCTGGACGACGAAGAACTGCGACAGCGACAGGGACGAGCCGGCCGGGGTCTTGTTGTACCAGCTGGTGCCGGTGGAGTTGGTGCGCAGCGCGGGCACGAAGACCCGGTACTCACCGCTTCCGGTCACGTACAGGAACGGCTTTTCCCGTACCTGCGGGGTCTGCGGGATCACCGTGTGCGACGGGTTGGGGAAGCTCGGCGCGGGAGCGCCGTTGACGCCCTGGAAGACCATGTTCCACACCGAACCGGTCCAGCCGTTGCCGAACTCGCTGTTGCGGGAGTACCACTGCTGCTGCGAGCCGGAGACGACGAGGCCGTCGATGCGGGTGTCGGCCAACAGGCCGCCGCTGGACCAGCCGTCGCCGCCGTTCCAGAGTTGGATCTGGTTCTGCGCGCCGCGCAGGTGCATCCGCCGGTACGGCGCCGCCTGGGACACCGCCCAGCGCTCCACGGTCTGCCCGGCGGGCAGGGTGACCGACAGATTCTCGGCGGCCCGCCAGAAGTTCTGGGTGGCGTTGCCGCCGAACCAGAACGCCTCGGCACGCACGTGGCCGTTGAGGTTGACGTCGTCGGGGCTCATGCCGAGGCCGGCGACCTGGGTGAAGAAGCCGAGGTTGACGTCGGCGGTGTAGGTGCCGGGCTTGAACAGCACCGCGTAGCGCTGCGGGCCGAACTGGTTGGTCTCCTGCTGGGTGAAGAGGGTGTTCAGTCGGCTCTGGATGGTCGACGTCGGGGTGCTCGGGTCGAAGACGAAGGTGTTCGCGCCGAGGTTCGGGTTGTACGGGTCGGTGGGCGTCACCGGGGGTTCGTTGGTGCCGCCGCCGGTCTCGCCGTAGACCTGGAACTCCCAGAGCGAGTAGCCGTAGCCGGTGCCCCGGGCGGTGCCGTACATGCGGACGTAGCGGCCGGCGCCGGAGACGGTGAGGTTCTGGGTGCCGCCGGTGCCGGTGGTGGTCGAGTAGATCGTGGTCCAGGTGGACCCGTTGTCGGAGGTCTGGAGCTGGAAGGCCCGGCCGTAGGCGCCCTCCCAGAGCAGGTTGACCTGGGTGATGGTGGCGCGGGCGCCCAGGTCGACCTGGAGCCACTGCGGGTCGCTGAACGCGCTGGACCAACGGCTGCCGGTGTTGCCGTCGACAGCGGCGGCGGCGGGGGTTCCGCCGTTCTCGGTGGACGAGGCGGTGGCCGTACGGCCCTGGGACAGCAGGACGGGGGCGGCCTGCGCGGGTGCGGTGGCTCCGGTCGGCGTGAGCGCCGCGACCAGGGCCACGGTGAGCCCGACGAGCAGGTGGCGCACGACCCGGGGACGCGGGCGTACGGATGTAGCACGAGATGTCATGACATCGCCTGTCGATAGGGGGTTACGGGTTGCCGCACGGATGGGATCGGACTCGCCCGTGACGCCGTGGATGGTGCCGCCGACGCGGTGCCGCGGGGAGGAGAGCGCTCTCGTAGGAGTGTTGCGGCGAGATTGCGGCGGCGTCAAGACATCGATCTATAACTTCGTTATTTATCCCGAGGATTCTTTTTGGGTAATTTGCCGTCGGCCTGCGGAGTCGTGCTCCGTCAGCGTCGGACGCCACCCTCGGTGAGGAAGCGGGCGATCGGGAGGGTTGCCGCGCCCAACGCCACCGCGTCCACCCCGAGCCGGCACAGCTCGATCGACGCCTGCTCGTACGGCTGGCGCAGCGCCTGCCGACCGGCAGCCTCCCGCACGGCCGGCAGCAGGTCACCGAGAGCCATCGCCGCCCAGCCGCCGAGCACCACGCGCTCCGGGTTGAACAGGTTGATCAGGTTCGCCACCCCGGCACCGAGGTAACCCGCGGTGTCCTCCAGGACCCGTCGGGCGGTGGCCGAGGTCTCGGCGGCGGCGACCAGCGCGGCGATCTGAGACTCCTCGTCCTCGCCCGGCACCTGTCGGCCCCGGCGCGCCTCGCGGTAGCGGTCGATGATCGCCTCGGCCCCCACGTACGCCTCCAGGCAACCGCGCGCGCCGCACCGGCAGACCCGTCCGCCGTACACCAGGGTGGTGTGCCCCCACTCCCCCGCGCTGCTGGACGCGCCCCGGTAGGTGGCGCCGTTGGTCACCACCGACGCGCCGACACCGGAGCCGACCAGCGCGAAGACGGCGTGCCGGGCGCCCCGGCCGGCACCGAACCACATCTCGGCCTGGCCCAGGGTCTTCGCGCCGTTGTCGATGTGCAGCGGCAGGTCGGTGCCGGCGCCGATCAGCCGCTCCAGCGGCACCCGGTCCCAGCCGAGGGCCTGGGCGTGCACGACGGCCTCGGCGCCCTGCTCGACCACGCCGGAGACGCCGATGCCGACGCCGAGCACGTCGCCGGGGGTCACCCCGGCCTGGCCGGTGACCGCGTCGATGCCGGCCAGCACGTGCCCGGCCACCAGGTCGGGCTCGGTACGGGCCGGGTCGAGCGGGTACTCGATGCTGGCCAGCAGGGTCATCGCGAAGTCGAACAGCTCCACCCGGACCCGGGTCTCGCCGACGTCCACGCCGATCACGAAGGCGAAGCGGGGCGCGATGCGCAGCAACATGCTGGGCCGGCCGCCGTCGGACTCGGCGGCGCCGGCCTCGGCGACCAGCCCTTCGTCGATCATGTCGGCCACCACGTTGCTGACCGCGGGCTGGCTCAGCCCGGTGCTGCGCACCAGGTCCTGCCGGGTGAGCAGGCCGTCCAGGAAGAGCTTGGTCAGCAGGGCGGACCGGTTGCGCAACCGCACGCTGCGGTTGGTGGCACGCGCCAGCTCCACTCGTCACCTCGTTCCCGTCGGCCGTTCGAGGCGACTGTAACCGCCTCGTGCTTGACGACCCACCTGCCAGCAACTTTAATGACGACATAAATTAAGCCGTGATGTAACTCCCGGGAAACGCCGACGGACCCCGACGGCGCACCCCCGAACCCTGTCCGCAGCCGGCCCCCGTCGCCCGACCCCTATCGGTGACGAAGGCCGGCGGACCCCCACCACGCACCGGAAGGGCTGACCCGTGTCGAGACGACACCTCGGGATATTCACCGCCGCCGTACTGGCGGCCGCATCGCTGACCGCCTGCGGAGGCTCCGGCGACGACTCCGCCGCATCGCCCAAGACGCTCACCTACTGGGCCAGCAACCAGGGCGCCAGCCTGGAGGCCGACAAGACCATCCTCCAGCCGGAGTTGGACAAGTTCGAGAAGCAGACCGGGATCAAGGTCACCGTCGAGGTGGTCCCCTGGTCGGATCTGCTCAACCGCCTGCTGGCCGCCGCCGCCTCCGGCAAGGGCCCGGACGTGGTCAACATCGGCAACACCTGGTCGGCGTCGTTGCAGGCCACCGGCGCGCTGGTCGAGTTCGACGACGCCGCCCTGCAGGCCGTCGGCGGCAAGGACCGCATCGTGCCCGCCGCGCTCGCCGCCGCCGGCGCCCCGGGCAAGCCGCCGGCCGCCGTGCCGCTCTACAGCATGGCGTACAGCCTGTACTACAACAAGAAGTCGTTCGCCGACGCCGGCATCACCGCGCCGCCCACCACCTGGGAGCAGGTCGTCGAGTACGGCAAGAAGCTGAGCACCGGCGGCAAGTGGGGCCTGGCGATCGAGGGCGCCAACCCGTCGGAGAACGCCCACCACGCGTTCACCTTCAGCCAGCAGTACGGCGGCGAGTGGTTCGACTCGGCGGGCAAGCCGACCTTCGACACCCCGCAGAACGTGTCGGCGATCAAGCGGTACATCGACTTCATGGCCGCCGACAAGATCACCAACCCGAGCAACGCCGAGTACGCGCAGAACCAGTCGGTCTCCGACTTCGCCAACGGCAAGGCCGCCATGCTGCTGTGGCAGTCCGCCGGGTCGAACCTGAAGACGCAGAACATGCCCGCCGACGCGTACGGGGTGGCCCCGGTGCCGTTCCTGGCCAGCCCGCCGGCCGGCGGCAAGAAGGTCAACAGCATGGTCGCCGGGATCAACATGGCGGTCTTCAAGCACACCAAGAACAAGGACGGCGCGCTGAGCTTCGTCAAGTTCATGACCAGCGACGAGGAGCAGACGCTCCTCAACAAGACGTACGGTTCGCTGCCGGCGGTGAAGACCGCGGCCTCCGACCCGGCGTTCAGCGCGACGGAGCAGAAGACCATCCAGGAGACCCTGGTCACGACCGCGGCCCCGCTGCCGCAGGTGCCCGATGAGAGCACCTTCGAGACCCTGGTCGGCACCGCGATGAAGGAGTTGTTCGCCGACGCGGCCAGCGGCAAGCCGGTCACCGAGGCTTCGGTGAAGGCCAAGCTGACCGACGCGCAGCAGAAGATGCGCTGACCGAGGCGTGACCGGTGGCCGTGGTCGGGTGCTGAACCCGACCACGGCCACCGCCTCCGAGAGGACCCTGATGGCAACCAGCACCACCGCGCCGGACGCCGACCGACGCGAACCCCGGGCCGGGTCGCCGGCCCGGAAGCCGGCCCGCCGGCCCCGCGGCCCCCGCCGCTCACTTCTGCCGTACCTGCTGCTCGCACCGGCCGTCGTGCTGGAACTCGCCATCCACGTGATCCCGATGGTCGTCGGGGTCTGGATGAGCCTGCTGGAGCTGACCCAGTTCCACATCCGCGACTGGTCCACCGCGCCCTTCATCGGGCTGGAGAACTACCGGGCGACGCTCGACCTGAACAGCGCCGCCGGCAAGGAACTGCTGCACTCGTTCTGGGTCACCCTGGCCTACAGCCTGCTCTCGGTCGGGTTCGCCTGGCTGCTCGGCATCTCGGCGGCGGTCGTCCTGCAACGGCCGTTCCGTGGACGCGCGATCCTGCGGGCGCTGTTCCTCACCCCGTACGCGCTGCCGGTCTACGCCGCCGTGATCACCTGGAGCTTCCTGCTGCAACGCGACACCGGCCTGGTCAACCACGTGCTCGTGGACCAGCTCGGGCTGATGAACGAACGGCCGTTCTGGTTGATCGGCGACAACAGCTTCTGGTCGCTGCTGGTGGTGTCGGTCTGGCGTAACTGGCCGTTCGCGTTCCTGTGCCTGATGGCCGGGTTGCAGAACGTGCCCGGTGAGCTGTACGAGGCCGCCGCGATCGACGGCGCCGGGTTCTGGCGCCGACTGCGCTCGGTCACCCTGCCGATGCTGCGGCCGGTCAACCTGGTGCTGCTGCTTGTGCTGTTCCTGTGGACGTTCAACGACTTCAACACCCCGTTCGTGCTGTTCGGCGGCTCCGCGCCGGAGCAGGCCGACCTGATCTCCATCCACATCTACCGCAGCTCCTTCAAGACCTGGGACTTCGGCTCCGGGTCGGCGATGTCGGTGGCGCTGCTGCTGTTCCTGCTGGTCGTCTCGGCCGCGTACCTGCTGATCACCAACCGTCGGAGGGACGACCATGCGTGAGACCGCCGGCGAGCGCTGGGGCCGGCGCATCGTGCTGACCCTGCTCACCCTCTTCGTCGTCATCCCGCTCTACGTGATGGTCACCTCGGCGGCGAAGCCGTTGCAGGACGTGCAGAACGGCTTCACCTGGTGGCCCAGCCGGCCCACCCTGCAACCGTTCATCGACATGTGGAGCACCGTGCCGCTGGCCCGGTACCTGGTGAACAGCCTGGTGGTGTCGAGCGTCGCGGCGGTCTGCTCGGTGGCGATCGCCATCTTCGCCGCGTTCGCGGTGAGCCGCTACCGGTTCCGCGGTCGCGGTGTCTTCTCGGTGACCGTGCTGTCCACGCAGATGTTCCCCGGCATCCTGTTCCTGCTGCCGCTGTTCCTCATCTACGTCAACCTGGGCAACGCCACCGGCATCGAGCTGTACGCCAGTCGCACCGGCCTGGTCATCACGTACCTGACCTTCTCGTTGCCGTTCTCGATCTGGATGCTGGTCGGCTACTTCGACTCGATCCCCCGGGGTCTGGACGAGGCGGCGCAGGTCGACGGCGCCGGTCCGCTGCGCACCCTGTTCCAGGTCATCCTGCCGGCCGCCGTGCCCGGCGTGGTCGCGGTCACCGTGTACGCGTTCATGACCGCGTGGGGTGAGGTGCTCTTCGCCTCGGTGATGACCGACGAGGGCAGCCGCACCCTGGCCGTCGGCCTGCAGGGCTACTCCACCCAGTTCAACGTCTACTGGAACCAGATCATGGCCGCCTCGCTGGTGGTCAGCATCCCGGTCGTCGTCGGGTTCCTGGCCCTGCAGCGCTACTTCGTCGCCGGCCTCACCGCCGGTGCGGTCAAGTGAGTCATCCAACCCCAGAGGAGAACCGACCCGTGCCCGACCTGTCCAAGCTGCCACCCGACTTCCTCTGGGGTGTCGCCACGGCGGCGTACCAGATCGAGGGGGCCGTCGACGTCGACGGCCGGGCACCGTCCATCTGGGACACCTTCTCGGCGACCCCCGGCACTGTCGACAACGGCGACACCGGCGCGGTGGCGTGCGACCACTACCACCGGTGGCCGGAGGACCTGGCGCTGCTGCGCCGACTCGGCGTGGACGCGTACCGTTTCTCGGTGGCCTGGCCCCGGGTCATGCCCGACGGCGTCGGGCGGGTCAACGCCGCCGGGCTGGACTTCTACGACCGGCTCGTCGACACGCTGCTCACCGACGGGATCCGACCGTTCGTCACGCTCTACCACTGGGATCTGCCGCAGGTTCTGCAGGACTCCGGCGGCTGGCCGGAGCGGGCCACCGCCGAGGCGTTCGCCGACTACGCGGCGGTGGTCGCCGGCCGCCTCGGTGACCGGGTGGCCGACTGGTGCACCGTCAACGAGCCGCTCTGCGTGTGCTGGATCGGGCACCTGGAGGGCAACATGGCCCCCGGCGAGCGCGACCTCACCCGCGCCGTGCACGCCTCGCACCACGTGCTGCTCGGGCACGGCCTGGCCACCCAGGCGATCCGCGCCAACGCCGCCCGGCCGGCCTCGGTGGGCCTGGTTGTCAACCTCAGCCCGATCGAGGCGGCGACCGACCGACCCGAGGACGTCGCGGCGGCCCGGCGGGCCGACGGGCACGTCAACAGGTGGTGGCTGGACCCCATCCACGGGCGCGGCTACCCCGCCGACATGATCGCCACGTACGGGGTCGAGCCGCCGGTACGCGGCGACGACCTGGCGGTGATCGCCACGCCGACGGACTTCCTCGGGGTGAACTACTACTTCCGTCAGCTGGTGGTCGACGATCCGACAGGTCCGGCGCCGTTCGCGAAGCAGGTGCCGGTGCCCGGCTCGGTGGAGACCGCGATGGGCTGGGAGATGTACCCGGCGGGCCTGGAGCGGCTGCTCGTCGACGTGCACGAGGAGTACCAGCCGGGCCGGATCATCGTCACCGAGAGCGGCTCGGCGTGGCCGGACGAGGTCACCCCGGACGGCACTGTCGAGGACAAGGAACGCACCGACCACCTGGAGCAGCACCTGGCCGCGTGCGCGTCGGCGGTGGCCCGAGGGGTCCCCCTGGACGGCTACTTCGTCTGGTCGCTGCTTGACAACTTCGAGTGGGCGTACGGCTACGACAAGCGCTTCGGGCTGGTGCACGTCGACTACGCCACCCAGCGCCGGACGGTGAAGGCCAGCGGTCTGCGCTACGCCGAGGTGATCCGCGCACACCAGCGGCTCGACCGCACCACCGGAACCGCGACGCCGGTGGCCTGAACGGGGGCGGTGCGAGCGGCCGCCCGGGGTCTCGACCCCGGGCGGCCGTTTGCATCGATCAGATCCGGCGCAGGTCGGCCGGGGTGTCCACGTCGGCCGGGGAGCCGACGTCGTCACAGGGCACCTCCACCACCAGGTCCGGCCGGTCGCGCAGCAGGTCGCGCGCTCCCCGGTCGCCGACGGCGTACCCGCTCAACAGCGGCCAGGTCTCCCGGCCCAGCAGGATCGGGTGCCCGGGTCGGCCGGCGTAGGTGGCGACCGCGACGAGGGCGCCGCCGTTGTAGGCCGCGCGCACCCGGCGCACCGCGACCGGGCTGAGCAGTGGCTGGTCGACGAGGACCACGACGGCGGCCGGCACGGCGGCCGGCAGCGAGGCCAGACCTCGCAGCAGCGACGAGCCCAGCCCGTCCGCCCAGCGATCGTGCCGGACCGGCACCGCGCCGGGCAGGTCGGGCACCTGATCGGCGCCCGCACCGAGCACCACGTGCACGGGTGCGCAGCCGCCATCGCCGAGCAGCCGGATCGCGCGCCGCACCAGCGGCTCGCCGTCCAGCTCGACCAGCGCCTTCGGCCGGCCGTAGCGCCGCCCGGCGCCAGCGGCGAGCAGCAGTCCGGCGGTCACCGTCGTCACCTCCCGTACGAAGGGGCTTTGCGTTATTCGCCCCGAGATATACCGACAAAGCTAGTCTGGGCCGGTGCAGGGCGGACCGGAGAACGCGACGACGATCGACGAGCGCCACTCGTCCCGGGTGACGGTCGAGGTCAACGGCGCGTCCCGTGAGGTGACCCTGGACAACCGCACCACACTGCTCGACACGCTGCGCGAGCACCTCGACCTGACCGGGGCGAAGAAGGGCTGCGACCACGGCCAGTGCGGCTCCTGCACGGTGCTGCTCGACGGCCGGCGGGTGAAGAGCTGCCTGGTCTTCGCGGTGACGGTGGACGGCCGGTCGGTGGTGACCGTCGAAGGGCTGGCCGGGCCGGACGAGTTGTCCCCGTTGCAGGCCGCCTTCGTCGCGCACGACGCCTTCCAGTGCGGCTACTGCACTCCCGGGCAGCTCTGCTCCGCGCGGGGCATGCTCGACGAGGTCTCCCGGGGTTGGCCCAGCGCGGTCACCGGCGACCTGAACACGCCCGCCGAGCTGACCGACGCGGAGATCCGCGAGCGGATGGCCGGCAACCTGTGCCGATGCGCCGCGTACCCGCACATCGTGGCGGCCGTACGCGAGACGGCGGCGTCCTCGTGAAGGCGTTCCGCTACCACCGGCCCGCCGACGTGGCCGAGGCTGTCGCCGTGCTGGCGGCCGAACCACAGGCCGCCTACCTGGGCGGCGGAACCAACCTGGTGGACCTCATGAAGCTCGGGGTGCAGCGCCCCGACGTGCTGGTGGACGTGACCCGGCTTCCACTCGACACCGTCGAGGAACTGCCCGACGGTGGGCTGCGGATCGGCGCGACGGTCCGTAACAGCGACCTCGCGGCCCACCCGGTGGTACGCCGCGACTACCCGGTGCTGGCCCGCGCCCTGCTCGCCGCCGCCTCCGGACAGCTGCGCAACATGGCCACCACCGGCGGCAATCTGTTGCAGCGCACCCGCTGCGTCTACTTCCAGGACACCGGCAAGGCGTGCAACAAACGGGAGCCGGGCAGCGGTTGCGCCGCTCTGCACGGCCAGAACCGCGACCTGGCGGTGTTGGACTGGTCGGAGCAGTGCGTGGCCACCCACCCGTCCGACCTGGCCGTCGCGTTGGCCGCCCTCGACACAGTGGTGGAGGTGCACGAGGCCGACGGCCCCCGTGACATCCAGATCGCCGACTTCTACCGCTCCCCCGGCAGCCACCCGGAACGGGAGACCACTGTGGCCCGGGGCGCGCTGATCACCGCCGTGCGACTGCCGCCCCTACCGGCCGCGCGCCGCTCGACGTACCTCAAGGTGCGCGACCGGGCCTCGTTCGCCTTCGCCGCCGGCTCGGTGGCCGCGGTGCTGGACCTCGACGGGGACGTGGTCCGCGACGTGCGACTGGCGTACGGGGCGGTGGCGCACCGGCCGTGGCGGGCGTACCGGGCCGAGGAGGAGCTGCGCGGACGCCCGTTCAGCCCCGAGTTGGCGGCACGGGCCGCCGACGCGGAGCTGGCCGAGGCGCGTCCGCTACGGCACAACGGCTTCAAGCTGCCGCTGACCCGGGCCATCACCGTGCGGGCGCTCACCGAACTGGCGTCGTCGTGAGCACCGGGGCGGTCGGCCGGGCGTACCCCCGGCTGGAGGGCCCGGCGAAGGTCACCGGCGCGGCCCGCTACGCGGTGGAGTACCCGGTGGACGGGGTCACCTACGGCTGGGCGGTGCCATCGACAGTGGTGCGGGGCCGGATCACCCGGATCGACACGACGGAGGCGTTGGCCTCGCCCGGCGTGCTGGCCGTGGTGCACCACGGCAACGCGCCCCGGATGGCGCCCGGCCCACAGCCGGAGCTGCGGCTGTTGCAGGAGCCGACTGTGCACTACCGGGGGCAGTACGTCGCCGTGGTGGTGGCCACCAGCCTGGAGGCGGCCCGCGAGGGCGCCCGACTGGTCCGCATCGACTACGACACCGGCCCGCACAGCACCGTGCTCACCGACGACCATCCCGGCCTGTACAAGCCGGACCAGGTGAACCCCAGCTATCCCACGGACACCGCCGAGGGCGACTTCGACGCCGGGTACGCGGCCGCCCCGGTGCGGGTGGACGTCACCTACCGCACGCCGGCGTACCACAACAACCCGATGGAACCGCACGCCACCATCGCGCAGTGGCACGACGGGCGGCTCCTGGTGCACGACTCCACCCAGGGCGCGACGCCGGTACGCGCCACCCTCGCCGAGCTGTTCGAGCTGCCGCCGGAGTCGATCCGCGTCGTCGCCGAGCACGTCGGCGGCGGCTTCGGCAGCAAGGGATACGCCAAGGCGTCGGTGGTGCTGGCCGCCCTCGCCGCCCGGCACGTGGACCGCCCGGTCAAGCTGGCGTTGACCCGCCAGCAACTGTTCGGGCCGCTCGGCTACCGCACCCCCACCATCCAGCGGGTCCGCCTCGCCGCCGACACCGACGGCCGACTCACCGCCATCTGCCACGACGCGATCAGCCAGACCTCCACGATCAGGGAGTTCGCCGAGCAGACCGCCGTCTACACCCGCAGCATGTACGCCGCACCGCACCGCCGCACCACCCACCGGCTGGTCCGCCTCGACGTGCCCACTCCGTTCTGGATGCGCGCCCCGGGCGAGTGCCCCGGCGCGTACGCCCTGGAGTCCGCGGTGGACGAGCTGGCCATCGCGGTCGGCATCGACCCGGTGGAGCTGCGTATCCGCAACGACACCGCTGTCGACCCCGACCAGGGACGCCCGTTCACCAGTCGCAATCTGGTGGCCTGCCTGCGTGAGGGTGCAGAGCGGTTCGGCTGGGCCGGCCGTGATCCGTCGCCCCGGTCCCGGCGCGAGGGGCGGTGGCTGATCGGGACGGGGGTGGCCGGATCGAGCTACCCGGCCCGGGCCCGGCCTTCCTCGGCGACGGCCACCGCTCGGCCCGACGGGAGCTTCCTGGTCCAGATCAACGCCACCGACATCGGCACCGGCGCCCGGACGGCGATCTGGCAGGTGGCCGCCGACGCCCTCGCAGTGCCGCCGGAACGGGTGGAGATCCGCATCGGGGACACCGCGCTGCCGACGGCACCGCTGGCCGGCGGCTCGATGGGGACCGCCAGCTGGAGCTGGGCGGTGATACGCGCGGCCCAGGCGCTGCGCGAGAAGCTGCGCGACGGCGGGCCGCCGACCGACGAGGTGACCGCCGAGGCGGACACCACCGAGGAGGTGGGTGAGCAGCCCGCGCTCCCCCGGTACGCCTACGGGGCGCAGTTCGTCGAGGTGCGGGCCGACGCGGACACCGGCGAGGTACGGCTGAACCGGATGCTCGGGGTGTTCGCGGCGGGGCGGGTGGTGAACCCGACGACGGCCCGCAGTCAGCTCATCGGCGGCATGACGATGGGGCTGTCGATGGCGCTGCACGAGGAGGGCCTGCTCGACGAGCGCTACGGCGACTGGGTCAACCACGACCTGGCCACCTACCACATCACCGGCTGCGCCGACGTCGAGTCGATCGAGGCGTACTGGCTGGACGAGCGGGACGACGAGCTGAACCCGGCCGGGGTGAAGGGCATCGGCGAGATCGGCATCGTGGGCGCCGCGGCGGCGGTCGCCAACGCCGTGCACCATGCGACCGGCGTACGGATCCGGGAGCTGCCGATCCGGCTGGACAAGCTCGTCGGAGTATCAGACCTGGCTTAAATAAGCCGTCAGTGATACAACTGTCGTCGTGCACGCCTTCGACGTGCTGGGCGATCCGGTCCGGCGCCGCATCCTGGAACTGCTCGCCGCTGGCGAGCAGACCGCCGGCGCGGTCAGCACTGTCATCCGCGAGGAGTTCGGCATCTCCCAGCCCGCCGTGTCCCAGCACCTCAAGGTGTTACGCGACAGCGGCTTCGCCACCGTGCGGCCGGAGGGCACCCGGCGGCTCTACGCGGTCGACCCACGCCCACTGCGCGAGGTCGACGGCTGGCTGGAGCACTTCCGCCGGTTCTGGACCCCGCCCCTGGCGGCACTCGCCACCGAGCTGGCCCGGGGCCGACGCGAGCGTCGGCTGCGCGGCCCCGCCGACCCACCCGACGAGAGGAACACCTGATGTTCGACGCCACCGAGCAGATCAACGCCGCCCAGCGCAAGGTCGGCAGCCGCACCCTGGAAGCCGGCGAGGCGCGGGTCACCACGATCAGCCAGACCTACCAGGCGACGGCCGAGGATCTGTGGGACGCCTGCACCAGCGCGGAGCGCATCCCGCGCTGGTTCCTGCCGATCTCCGGCGACCTGCGGCTCGGCGGCACGTACCAGCTCCAGGGCAACGCCCACGGCACCGTCGAGAGCTGCGAGCCGCCGCACCGCTTCACCGCCACCTGGGAGATGGGCGGCGAGGTGAGCTGGATCGAGGTGCGGGTCACAGCGGTCGGCGACGAGCGGGCCCGCCTCGACCTGGACCACATCGCGCACGTCGACCAGGACCGGTGGGCCCAGTTCGGACCGGGCGCGGTCGGTGTCGGGTGGGACCTCGGGCTGCTCGGCCTCGCCTCGCACCTGGCCGCCGACGGCAGCGGGATCACGCCGGAACAGGGCGCCGAGTGGACCGCCTCCGCCGAGGGACGACGGGCCATGGAGCTGAGCAGTCAACTGTGGTGCGAAGCGAGTATCGCCGCCGGCACCGACGCCGACGAGGCGAAGGCCGCCGCCGAACGCACGACCGCCTTCTACACGGGCGAACCGGCAGCCTGAGCGCGCGGCGAGGCGGCGGCGCGGCAGCCTGAGCAGCGATCGGAGTAACGTGCTGCGGCATGACCGGCACGCCGTACTCGCACTGCTCCCACTGCGGCGCCGCCTACCCGCCGGCCGTCGGATGGCCGCGAGTCTGCGCGGCCTGCGGCGAGACCGTCTGGCGCAACCCACTGCCGGTGGCGGTAGCGGTGCTGCCGGTCCGCACCGCCGAGGGCCTGGGAGTGGTGGTGGTCCGCCGGGACATCGAACCCGCCCGCGGCCTGCTCGCGCTGCCCGGCGGCTTCATCGAGTACGGCGAGGAGTGGTCCGACGCGCTCGTGCGGGAGCTTCGGGAGGAGACCGGCCTGATCGCGGCGGCCGGGGACGCCCGCCTGTTCGCTGTGCACGGCTCACCGACGGGCGGCACGATGATGGTCTTCGGAGTGCTGCCCGAGCGGGCGGCCGAGGACCTGCCACCGTCGGCGCCGACCGAGGAGGCGACCGAGTGGCTGGTGCTCACCGACCCGGTCGAGCTGGCGTTCTCCACCCACACGCGGATCCTGGCTGAGTTCCTGACACCCACCTCCTGACCCCGCGCTCGGCCAGGGGACAAGGGCTTCGTCGATCCGCAGGACCATGCGGGCGCCGCCGCGCCGCTAGGCTACGGCCCCGACGCCGTACGGCTGGTGAGGGGAGACGACCATGTCGCAGGATCGAGCTGAGCAGCCGGTGGGAGGTTCGGCCGCCAAGCTGGACACGACAGCGCCCCACTCGGCACGGGTGTGGAACTACTGGCTCGGCGGTAAGGACAACTTCGCCCCGGATCGCGAGGTCGGTGAACAGGTACGGGCGGTCTTCCCGGAAATCGTCGAGGCGGCACGGTATTCGCGCGCGTTTCTCAGACGAGCGGTGACCTATCTCGCCGCGGAGGCGGGGGTAGGCCAGTTCCTCGACGTCGGTACGGGCCTGCCCACTGCCGACAACACCCACGAGGTCGCCCAACGGATCACGCCGCGGGCGCGCGTCGTCTACGTCGACAACGACCCGATGGTTCTCGCGCACGCCCGGGTGTTGCTGAGCAGCAGCCAGGAGGGTGCCACCCAGTATGTCGACGCCGATCTGCGCGACCCGGAGAAGATCGTCCAGGACGCCCGCGAAACACTCGACTTCAATGAGCCGATCGCACTGATGATGCTGGGCGTCATGGGCCACGTCGAGAAGCCGGCCGAGGCGCAGGCCATCGTCACCGCTCTGGTCTCGTCCCTACCATCGGGCAGCTTTCTGGCGATGTCCGACGGTACGGCTACCAGCGAGCGGGTCATCGAGTCGCATCGGCAGTACAACGAAAGCGGTGCTCTGCCGTACCACCTGCGTGCGGTCGCGGACTTCACCGCGTTCTTCGACGGCCTCGACCTCGTCGAGCCGGGTGTCGTGCCGCTGGGGCACTGGCGGACTGACAGCAGGCCCGCGGCCGTGGTGGATGGCTACTGCGGGGTCGCCCGCGTGCTCTGACGCGGGGACTGCCAGGCCGATCCGCACGGCTGGGCTCCGCGCAGTCTGGTCAGCGGGTGTCGGCGGGACGGCGTCCGTCGACCCCGGTCAGGTAACCGCTGGCCTGCAGGTTGAACAGCTCGCGGTAGAGGCCACCGGCGGTCATGAGCTCATCGTGACTGCCGTGCTGAACGAGTCGACCCCGTTCCAGCACAAAGATCCGGTCGGCGTGCCGGACGTTCGCCAGCCGGTGGGTGATCAGCACGACCGCCCGGTCGGGGCGACGGCCCAGGTGCTGGAACAGGGCATGTTCGGCACGCGCGTCCAGGGCGGCCGAGGGTTCGTCGCAGATCAGCAGGGCGGCGTCCCGGTAGAGGCCGCGAGCCGCGACGAGCCGCTGCCACTGCCCGCCGGACAGCTCGTGGCCGTCCTTGAACTCCCGGTCGAGCAACGTGTCGTAGCCGTGCGGCAGGCCAACGATCATGTCGTGTGCGGCGGCCGCGCGGGCCGCCTCCTGCACACTCGGACCGGACCGGTCCGGCGGGCGGTCGTGCCGGCCGACGCGGATGTTCTGCCCAGCGGTGAACGGAAACTTCCACCACTCCTGGGTCATCACGGCCACCTGGGCGCCCAGGGCACGCGGGTCCAACTCGGCGGCGTCGACGCCGTCCCAGCGGATCACCCCGCCGGTCGGCTGGTAGAGGCCAGCGATCAGTTTGGCCAGGGTGGTCTTGCCCGAGCCGTTCTCGCCGACCAGCGCGATCACCTCGCCCCGGCGGACGGTGAGGCTGACCCGGTCCACCGCCGGTGCGTCGGTGTCGGGGTAGCGCAGGCTCACGTCGTCCACTTCGATCACGTCCACGCCGTCGGCCACCCGACTGCCTCCGACCGGCACCCGGGCCCGGGCGCGGGCCAGGAAGTCCTGGTAGTCCTGGTAGTAGAGGGCGTCCTCGTACAGTGAGTTGGTGGCGACGACCGCCACGCCCAGGCTGGTCCGCGCGGACTGCAACGCGAGCAGGGCGGTGGCCGCGGCGGCGAGGGCGACCATCCCACTGAGCAGCAGACCACCGAG
This sequence comes from Micromonospora sp. NPDC005205, assembly GCF_040608275.1. Taxonomy (NCBI): domain Bacteria; kingdom Bacillati; phylum Actinomycetota; class Actinomycetes; order Micromonosporales; family Micromonosporaceae; genus Micromonospora; species Micromonospora sp. NPDC005205. The sequence goes on along the minus strand of NZ_JBEXHV010000008.1, from coordinate 7,722 downwards.
GACCGCGTACACGCCGAACGTGGCCAGCCCCGCCACCGTGGCACCGACCACCCGGGTGCCGGTCTGCGAGCGGACCAGCCGCAGCTGGGCACGGGTCTCGACGGCCATCACGCCGCGGTACTCGGCGAGCAGGAAGTCGCGCATCTGGTAGGCGCGCACCTCGGCGGCCGTGTGCCGGTTGGCCATCAGGTGGGCGAGCATCCACATCCGGCGGCGCCGGGTGATCCGGGCCAGCATCGCCAGGTACTCCCGGCGGGCCATCCGCACCGCCGTGATCGCCTGGGGCACCGCGGCGAGCAGCAGGCAGGGCAGCAGCAGCGGCTGGATGACGGTCACCGCCACGGCGGTGGCGAGCATGCCGACCACGCCGGTGACCAGGTTGACGGTGTGGTCGACGATCCACGCCGCCTCGCCCATCCCCCGGTCGCGGGCGCGGTCCATCTCCTCGGCGAAGCCGGCGTCGTCGAACGCGGCCAGGTCCACCGCCGTGGTGGCCTCGAACAGACGTAACTCCACCTGGTAGTTGATCTGGGGGGTCAGCCGGGCCTGGGCCCAACCGGCCGCGATGGTCAGGCCGCCGCGCGCCGACACCGCCGCCGCGGCCACGATCAGCGCCGGCAGGGCCGAGCGGACCCGGTCCGGGGTGGGGCCGGCGGCGAACAACTCGCGCAGCACGCTCGTCGTGGCGAGCAGGCCGAACGTGGTCATCACCCCGGCGGCGATGTTCAGGCCGATGGAGGCGACGGTGTCGCGCTGGTTTGTGGACCAGGCCAGGCCGACCGCTTCCCGGACCAGCCGGGGCAGCCGCCGGGCCACCGCCCAGAAGCTGGTGTGTGCGAACTCCTGCGCGTGGTGGAGCCAGTCCCGATCCTCCAGCTCCGGCAGCACTGAGCTGTCGCCGGGCGGGTCGATCGGCTGGTCGTCGTCCTCAGCAGCGGTGCGCTGGCGGGCCATCGACTCCACGGACCCTCCTCCGGACGGGGATCACAAACGCCGCCCGAGACTACTGCCCGCGACCACCTGCTGTCTCTAGGTAATCGGCGCGTCGCGGGGCTCGTCCGTGATCGGCAGCAGGACCCGGAAGGTGGTGCGGCCCGGCTCGGTCTCCACCCGGATGTCGCCGTGGTGCTTGTGCACCACGATCCGGTACGAGATGTCCAGCCCCAGACCGGTGCCCGCGCCGACCGGCTTGGTGGTGAAGAACGGCTCAAAGATGCGCGGACGCACCTCTGGCGGGATGCCCGGCCCGGTGTCGGTGATCTCCACCGCCAACTGGTCACCGATCCGTCCGGTGCGGACGGTCAGCACACCCTTGTCCCCCATCGCGCCCAACGCGTTGTCGATCAGGTTGGTCCACACCTGATTCAGCTCGGCCGCGTACGCCGGGACCGGTGGGAGGTTCCGGTCGTACTCGCGGGCCAGTTTGACCTCGGCGGGGATCTTGCCCTTGAACATCACCAGCGTCGCGTCGAGCAGGTCGTGCACGTCCACCACCCGGTGCGGCGCGCGGTCCAGCTGCGAATACTGCTTGGCGGCGTCCACGAGCCCGGAGATCCGGGTGACAGCGTCGCCGATCTCCCGCATCAGCAGCTCGGTGTCGACCGTGTAGGTGAGCCAGCGCACCGCCGCCTCCAGGTCCGCGGCACCGACCGCGGCCTTCACCTGCGCCAACCAGGCAGCGTCGAGCCCACCGCCGACCAGGATCGGCGCCAGGTCCCAGGCCCCGCCGACGCCGTGGTCCTCCAGCCAGTCGGTGAGGGTGTCCTCGGCGTCGGCCGTGGCCATCGGGGTCAGCTTCGGCGCGGTGGCCACCCGGGCAACCGCCTCCTCCTGCAACCCGACGAGGCCGTGCAGCGCCCTGCCGTCGAGCCGGCCGTCGGCGACCATGGCGAGCTTGTGCCGCATCCCGGCGACCCGGTCCCGCAGCACAGAGGTGGCCCGCACCGCCGCCGCCGCCGGGTTGTTCAGCTCGTGGGTCAGCCCCGCCGACAGCGAACCGAGGGCCAACAGCCGCTCCCGTTCGCCGACGATGGCCTGGCTGTCCCGCAGGCCGAGGAACAGCCCCTCCAACAGGTGCATGGGCATCGGGAACCAGGACCGCAGGGCGTACGCGAAGTCCTCCGCCGGCAGCACGAAGAAGTCCGAGTCGACCACCGCCCGCATCGTGTTGCGGTAGATCTGGTCGACCTGGTCACCCAGGTAAGCCTGGACCGCCCCGCCGTACACGCCGCGCTGGTCGGTGCGGCTGACCTCGACGTCGTCGCCGCGCACCTGGCGGCTCAGCGCCACCGCGCCGCGCACCAGCACGAAGAAGCAGGTCGCGGGCTCGCCTTCGCCGTAGACGAGGGTGCCGCCGGCACGCTGCTCGACCCGGCCGCGTTCGGCCAGCCACTCGAGTCGCCCCTCGTCGAGCGCCTCGAACAGGAACAGGGTGCGCAACTGCGCCGGTGTCAGCCGGTCAGACTCGATGGTCACAGGGACTCCTTCGCTCGCAAAAGCCGGCTCACTGGGCCTCCAGGTAGCGGTGCACCAACGACACCGCCATCGCGCCCTCGCCGACGGCCGAAGCGACCCGCTTGACCGACTCGGCCCGCACGTCCCCGGCGGCGAACACGCCCGGCACGCTGGTCTCCAGGTGGTACGGGTCGCGCGACAACGACCAACCGGCCGGCCGCCGCCCCCCGGCGAGCAGATCCGGACCGGTCACGATGAAACCACGGCCGTCGCGGACCAGTACCCCGTCCAGCCAGTCGGTGCGGGGCTCCGCGCCGATGAAGATGAACAGCCAGGAGGTGTCGACCGAGCGGGCCTCCCCGGTGCGGGTGTCGCACAGGGTGAGCCGCTCCAGGTGGTCCTCCCCCGCCCCACCGACCACTGCGGTGTACGGGTGCACGGTGATCCGGTCGATCCGTTCCAGCTGGTCGATCAGGTAACGCGACATCGAGGCGGTCAGGTCCGCACCACGGATGAGCAGGTGCACCCTCGACGCGTACCGGGAGAAGTGGACGGCAGCCTGGCCGGCGGAGTTGGCCCCGCCGACGATGTAGACGTCCTGCTCGACGCAGCTCGGCGCCTCGGTGGCGGCGGCGCCGTAGAACACCCCCCGCCCGGTGAAGTCGGCCAGCCCAGGGGCGTCGAGCACCCGGTACGACACGCCGGTGGCCAGCACCACTGTGTGCGCGGCGATCTCGGTGCCGTCGCCGAAACGCAGCAGTCGGGCACCGCCGGCCTCGCTGAGACCGACCACCTCCCGGGCGCTGAGCAGCTCGGCGCCGAACTTGACCGCCTGCCGTCGGGCCCGATCGGTCAACTGCGCGCCGGAGACACCGTCCGGGAAGCCCAGGTAGTTCTCGATGCGGCTGCTCTGCCCGGCCTGACCGCCGGTCGCCCGTCGCTCCACCAGCACGGTGCGCAGCCCCTCCGACGCTCCGTACACCGCGGAACCGAGACCGGCGGGGCCGCCGCCGATCACCACCAGGTCGTAGAAGTCACACGCCGGCACCACGGTCAACCCGGCCAGCGCGGCCAACTCGGCCTCGCTCGGGGCGACCAACGCCTTGCCCTCCGGCGTCACCACCAGCGGCACGTCCGCCTCGGTGGCCCCGGCCGCGTCGAGCAACCGGACGCCCTCCGGATCGTCGGACAACAGCCACCGGTACGGCACCAGGTTGCGGGCCAGGAAGTCGCGGACCTTGAACGACGGCGCCGACCAGCGGTGACCGACGACCCGGATCTCCGCGCTGGCCGCGTCCGGAGTGACCGCCCACGCCTCCAGCAGCCCGTCAACCACCGGATACAGCTTCTCCTCCGGCGGGTGCCAGGGCTTGAGCAGGTAGTGGTCCAGGTCGACCACGTTGATGGCCTCGATCGCGGCGTCGGTGTCCGCGTACGCGGTGAGCAGCACCCGGCGGGCCGCCGGGAAGATGTCCATCGCCGCTTCCAGGAACTCGACGCCGGTCATCTCCGGCATCCGGTGGTCGGCCAGCAGCAGCGCCACCTGTTCGCCGCGCAGTTTGACCTCGCGCAGCGCGTCCAGCGCCTCCGGCCCGGAGGACGCCCGCAACACCCGGTAACGGTCGCCGTAGCGACGCCGGATGTCTCGGGCCACCGCCCGGGACACCACGGGGTCGTCGTCGACGGTCAGGATCACCGGGTTCGCCATGGCGCCATGAAATCACCTGTCGAGGGTCGACCGCACCATCGCCGAGGCCCGGCCCACGGTTGACCGCCCCGCAGACGGGTAAGCCGGGGAGCCGCGCGGGTGGCCGGACATCGACGACCCGCCCGGTTGCTGCGCACACCTCGGGGGGCCCATGGCCGACGCGACACCGACCGGACCGCCGACAGCGGGCGGGATCGTGGAGCTGCGGGTGCACGGTGTCTCCGGCGCGGGCGCGGACCAGGTGTTGGACCGGCCGTACGTGCACCAGGTCGCCGGGGACCGCAGCGGAGGTTTCTACCGACCGCGCCCCGGCTATCCGGACTCCACCGGGACGGACGGGGTGACGCTGGAGGCGTACCGCTGGAGTGACCTGCCGTCCGGCACGGCCGTGCGGACGCTGTCGCTGGTCTTCCTGCTGCCGTTCATGCTCTGCAACGTGGCGCTGTGGATGCGCCCGGCGAACACCGTCTCGAAGCGCGGCTTCATGGCGCTGTGCCGGGTGCTCGCCCTCACCCTCACCATGCTCTACGTGCTCTCCATCGTCGGGGTGGCGCTTGACCTGATCGCGTGGCGCTGCATGGGCACCCCGTCGTGCCTGGCCGGTCGGACCTGGCTGTCCTGGCTCGGCGGGCGTCCGACCGGGCTGCGCCTGGGTGTGCTGGCGCTCGTGCCGGTCGCCGCCATCGGGCTCCTCTGGTGGTTAGGCGCTCGCCCGGGCCATTCGTTCGACGCGTTCCGGACGCCGTCGACTCCGACGTCGAAACACCAGTTGAGCGCCGTCGGCCAGTGGGACGGTGAGCCGCTGGTGGGTCGACTGCGCTCGGTGCACGTCGCGGCGGCGTTCGCCACGCTGAGCGGCAGCCTGCTGGCCGCGCGAGCCAGCCAGCACCGCTCGTGGGTGATGGTGATCCTGCTGACGGCCACCGGGTTGGTCCTGCTGAGCTGCCTGGTCCTGGTCACGGTGGTGCGGAGCATCGACCGCACCGACCCGTCACCCCGGGTGGACGGGGTCTTCCGCGGGCTGCGCACCATCGCCTGCGGCGTGACGATGCTGGTGATCGTGCACGTCGTCATAAGCCCGGCGCCGTGGCCGCAAGGGGGTGCGCTGCCCGGTTACGGCGCGATCGTGGCCTGGCTGTTCGTCAGCCAGACGGTGCTGGTGGTCGCGCTCGCCGTGCTGGTGATCTGGCGGCGGGGTGGCGGGCAGCGCGGGTCACCCATCCGCGCGTTGGGAGCGCCGGTCTTCATGACGATCTCGGCCGGGCTCGCCGTGGCGTTCTCGGCCGAGCTGGTCTACCGGGTGGCGGACCTGCTCGACCGCAACGGGACGACCGCTGACGGCCTGGAGACCAGCCCTCCGCTGGCGTACAAATGGGCGATCTTCGGGTTTTTCCTGGCCGTGGTGACCGCCCTGCTGGTGGCTGCCCTGCTCACCAGGATGACCCGGCGCGGGCGGCGGCGGGCCGCGCGGGCGATCGTGGCCGCCGACTTCCCGGACGCGCCGCCGCACGCGGCGGCCCGGCTGCGGCGGGTCGAGCAGGCGGTGGCCCGCGCCCGCTTCACCGAACGGTTGGAGCCGCTCTCCGTGGTGTACGCCGGCCTGGCGGCGCTCGGCCTGGCCACCAGCGTGCTCGGCCTGCTCCAACTCCTACCCGGGGACGTGGCGCAGCGCTACGTCGGAGTGCCCGAGGGCATGGTCAACTTCCTGATCGGGTCCGGTAGCTACGTGATCGCCGCGATCCTGCTCGGCCTGGTGGTGGGCGGCATCTTCGCGTACCGGACACCGCAGTTCCGTCGGTACGTGGGGGTGCTCTGGGATCTGGGCACCTTCTGGCCCCGCGCGGCACACCCGTTCGCGCCGCCCTGCTACGCCGAGCGGGCCGTGCCGGAGTTGGCCAAGCGGATCACCTACCTGGTGGAACAGGGGCAGGGCGTGCTGCTGGCCGGACACAGCCACGGCTCGGTACTGCTCGCCGCCGCGGTCCTGCAACTGCCCACCCGGATCACCGACCGGGTCGCCCTGCTCACCTACGGATCACCGCTGGGCCGGCTCTACTCCCGGCTCTTCCCGGCGTACGCCGACGACCCGGCGCTGCGGGAGATCGGCGAACGGGTCGGCTGGCGCTGGATCAACCTGTGGCGCGACACCGACCCGATCGGCGGATGGATCTTCGCCTCCCACCGTCCCGGGGAGGCCGAGACGCTGACCGGTCCGCCGGCGACGGTGGACCGGCGGTTGACCGACCCGCAGGACGTGGTGCCGGCACCCAGCGACAGCGTTCCGCCACCGATCCTCGGACACTGGCCGTGCGAGTCGCAGGAGGCGTTCGGGGACGCGGTGCGGGACCTCACCGCGCGACTACGCCCCGCGCGCCCGGCACCCGACTGAGCCGGCCGGTACGACTGCTCCGACGGCCGGATATCGTCGCCTGGTGACCCCGTCCAAGCCACCCACCCGCCGGTTGATCGCCTCCAACAAGAAGGCCCGGCACGAGTACACCGTGCTGCGCACGTACGAGGCGGGCATCGTGCTGGTCGGCACCGAGGTCAAGTCGCTACGCGAGGGGCGGGCCTCGCTGGTGGACGCGTTCGCGCACGAGCGCGACGGCGAGATCGTGCTGTACGGCCTCCACATCGCCGAGTACGCCTACGGCACGTGGACCAACCACGCCCCGCGCCGCAACCGCAAGCTGCTGCTGCACCGCGCCGAGATCGACCGGATCCTGGACAAGGTCCGCGAGGGCGGGGTGACCCTCGTTCCGCTGTCGATGTACTTCGAGAACGGCTTCGCCAAGGTCGAACTGGCCCTCGCCAAGGGCAAGCGCTCCTACGACAAGCGGCAGACGCTGGCCGAGCGCGACGCCAACCGGGAGATCGCCCGCGAACTGGGCCGGCACCTCAAGGGCCACCCCCGCCGGCCCTGACGCCGCCGCTCGTCCCAGGACATGGGGTGGGTCGCGGCGTGGCGCGCCGGGCCATCGTTGACGTCCTGCGAGAGACGTGGTCTGCTCAGTCGGCGCCGTTGTTGAAAACGGTAATCATTAGCTGTAACGGAGGAGAACCATGTCGCTCACTGTCCCGCCCGCACTGCTGGACGCCGCCGAACGCGGCCCTATCGACGACGAGGCGTTCATCGCCTGCGTCCGTGACTCGCTGCCGTACGCCTGGGCCACCGTCAGCCGGGTGGTCGCCGAACTGGAGGCCGGCGACGACGACCTGGCCGACAACGTCGTTCCGCCGCCCACCGACGCCGACCGGGGTCAACTGCTCCGCGCACTGGCCAGCGACGCCATCCGCAGTGGCCTGGAGCGACACTTCGGCGTACGCCTGGCCTTCCAGAACTGCCACCGCGTCGCCGCGTTCCGCCCATCGGCCGTCGACGGCGAGCGCTACCGCCGCTTCGTGTCGACCCGCGGCCAACTGCTCAACCAGTCCCCCGAACTCCGCAACTGCTGACCGCCGTGGCGGGGGGGGGGCCCCCCGGCCCCCCCCCCCCCCGCCCCCCCCCCCCCCCCCCCCCCCCCCCCCCCCCCCCCAAAAACACCCCAAAATAAAGAGAT